>HF990409.1:5897-6761 GCA_000432775.1 Alistipes sp. CAG:831 | reverse complement strand
GCTGCAAAGGTGTACCCAAAAGGCGGGATTCGGTTCACCTTTGCAACAGGGAAACAACGGAACTGCCGCTACAGCCGCTGTGGCCACGGTCGGGGCCGCAAGCCTCTGCCATAGACCGGACAGAGAGTCCTGCTGCGCTGCCGGAACATCATCTGACATCCTTGACTCCGCAGGTGTAGCCGGTATTTGCTCCCGGACCCATTGATCCGTCACTGGAGTTGTAACTGTAGCCTTGACGTCCTTCTCCGCTATAAGGTGGAATGTTTTTCATTGAGAAACTGGTGTTGGACAGGATATGAGGTTTGTAAAAGTCATATCTGCCAATCCAAGCGTCATTATGAAAATCCTGATAGTATGCATTCTTTTATATACAGGCATTTCCTTTATTCATAGCTTTTTGTAAAACTTGCATCTATCCTTGCACCCAAATGGGGTCGTACTGCCGATGAACGACAATTAAGATAACTTGATTCAATTTTTACCAGTAGAGATATTCCGGTTTGTTTCTCCATATACCTTTGAAAAAAAACGAAAGATTGTGGTCGTAGCTGTCGGTTTGGCTTCTTCTTTCTTTCCGAAAAGTCCCAGAAAACCGGTACGTTTCCTTTTCTGCGGTTTTTCGCGCGTACTTTTCCGAGCTATGACCGGCACTTGCTTTGCTATCTTTTCCTCTATCTCTTCTTGTTCATTGAGTACCTGCATGATTCCATGCAACAGTTTTTCTTTTTCAGCCAGCAGCTGGCATATGCTGTCTATACGCTCGCTGCGGCAGGTTCTGGACTTGAAGCGGCTGAGCAGGCTGTCCACTTCCAGTCGCTTCTCATGGTACGCCGCGATGTCTTCCTCATTCCAGTCCAGCACGGT
>HF990409.1:0-5861 GCA_000432775.1 Alistipes sp. CAG:831 | reverse complement strand
TGGATAAATCCACTACCTTCATATATACCTCGTGTACATCCTTGCGGAGACTTCTTATTTTGTAGGTAGTAGCTTCCAATTCCTGTTGTCTGTTCTGTTCATTGAGCCAAATATAGACGATGCCGAAAATGACGAATAGTATCAGCACATATCCTGCCGCTATCTTGGTGCGCAGGTGTAAGAAAATGCAGCCCACTGACCTTACGGTAGCGGGCTGCGGTGTCTGTATGATGTTACCGGGCACAATACTCCCGCCCGGAATGGGAGTTCCTTCTTACTGTTTTTTCTCCAATACGGGCAGACCGTCTGGGCCTGGTACATACAGCCAACCCGTGCCGGACAGCTTCTCGTTCATGACTTTCATAGCTTCCGTCCAGTTACCGTCCGTCACCTTCTCGGTTCCGCCGCCGGTGCCTGCCTGATTGTAACCGATGCCTTGTTCCTGGCCGTTGCCTCCCCAGTAGCAGGCGGTGATGACAGAGTCATCGGTAGATTTATAGTTCCGTCCCGCCACGCCGCCTGTGGTTCCGTCAGGGCTGCTGACAGTTTCCGCAGCATGGTAGCAGGCGGTCAGGGTGCTCGCAAAATTGTCACCCGTTACACCGCCTACATAGATAGAGCCGGTTCCAGTGCCTGTGCCGGTCACGCTGCCCGTGGCATAGCAGGCGGTCAGCGTGGCACTATTAGTTTTACCTGCCACGCCGCCGACATTGGCATACTGGTTATCGCTTTCTATCTGCACGTCCTCCAGCTTTACGTTCTTCACCGTGCCGCCAGAGCCGATGTAGCCGAACAGACCCGCATATTCGTCACTTCCCGTCATGGTCAGCCCCGTGATGGTATGGCCGCCTCCGTTGAAGGTGCCGGTGTATAGGTGGTTATAGTCTATGCCTATCGGCGTCCAGTCTATGCCTATCGGCGTCCAGTCGATGCCCGAGAGGTCGATGTCGGCCGTCAGGGTGATATTGATGCCTAACTTCCATTCTTCGTTCACCAGTTCGGCGATGTTCTTCAGGCCCTCGGCGTTGTAGACCTCGTAGGTCTTGCCGTCCTCAGATACGGTGTATCCCGGGTCTTTTGCCGCGGCGAGGGAGACGGTGTAGGTATATTCCTCGCCCGCTTTCCATTCGGCAGCCCCCTGCATCCGGTAGGCGAAGGTCTTGCCGTTGTTGAAGGCGCAGGTGATGAAGGCCGTGCCCGCCGCCACCGTCTGCGGGGCGACGAGCGCGGTGTAGGTGTCACCGCCCTTGTCATACGGGGCGATTACAGCCGGGTTTCCGTTCTCGGTGGAGAGGCCAGTCAGCGACACGGACTCCAGCCCCTCGGTGTAGTCCGTCAGGACGACGGTCACCCGTGCCGTGCGGTGGGTGAAGCGGAGTGTGGGGTTGCCGTAGCTCACCGTCTGTTCCTCGGCTACGATGAGGTCGCTGCCCTCGAAGTCCTTCCGGGCACTTTGGTCGGCTTTTACCACCACGGCAGGCGGGGTTGTCTCGCCCTCGGTGTAGGGCCACCACGCCGTGACGGTGATGTTATCGTGGTTGGTCCAGTAGTGCGGGTCGGTGGAGGTCAGCGTGGCGCCGGTGTGGTCGGAGGTGGAGGGCGTCACATTGTATGCCTTCACCGTGCCGTCCATCCTGACTGCCACGCTCTGCACGCCCTCCCAGTCGCCGTCCACCGGGGCACGGGTACCGGCGGTGGCTGTTGCGTCGGGGTTCAGCCCCGTGGCGGTGAAGACGATGGGTGTGCCTTCCGCCCCTTCCGGCAGGAAGCCCGCATCGTCCTGCGTGCAGGCTGCGGCCGCAAGGAGCAGGGCGAGTGCCGGGAATGTATATAGGGTATATCGTTTCATATCGTCCTGTTTTTACTGGTTACTCTGCAATACGGGCAGGCCGTCCGTGCCAAGTTTCCATTGATAGTCGTTGCCGGTAAGGGCAGCGTTCATGCCACCAACAGCGGTCTGCCAAGTAACGGTCGAGTTGTCCACCTTCGTGGTTCCGTTGATGTCATGTCCACCCCAAACGCCACCGCTAATTCCCTCACCGCTCCAGTAGCAAGCAGCGATTTTTCCAGAATAAGAACCAGCATTCAAATTGAATACTGCTATACCACCTACATTGCTTCCTCCGGTTATCGTACCGTTGAACCAGCAGGCGGTGATGGTGCCATAATTGATTGCCGCGATACCACCGACAGCACCATTATTAGTCGTATTCGTCAGTGTCCCCGTTACGGAGCAGGCGGTGATGGTGCCGTAGTTACCATGGGCTATTCCGCCCATAGCCGTACTGCCATTGTAAGTGACATCTTTCAGTTGCAGGTTCATGACCTTTCCAGCAGCGCCAATATCACCGAATAATGCTACCGCCTCACTTGAAGATGAGATATTCAATCCCGTGATGGTATGCCCCTGCCCGTCGAAAGTGCCGGAGTAGTTTATGGACATACCTACCGGTGTCCACTCCTTGCCCGTCATATTGATGTCGGCAGTCAGGGTGCAGTTCAGCGTGTAGTCGCTTTGCGCAGCCTCGTTCCATGCCAGCAGGCCGTTAGCGGTGTAGACTGTGTAGCTGCCGTCGTCCTGTATGAAATAACCCAAATCCTCTGCCGTGCCGCTCTCGCCGTCGCCGTCAGTCCAGTCACCGATGGTGCAGCCTGCCAGTTCCAGCCCCTTGGCGGTGACACGGACGGTGTAGGTGTAGCGGCTGCCAGCCTCTAATACCACATCGCTCTGCGGACGGAAATAGTAGGTGCCTCTGCCTAAATCCACCTGTATGAACGGGGTCTTTGCCTTCACGGTCTGCGGTGCGGCAAGTGCCTCGTAAGTGTCGGTGCCCGGCGCGTAGGTTTCGATAGTGGCGGGATTACTGTTATCCGTACCCAAGCCGGTGACATAGACATCGGCTCCCGTCACGCTCGGGATGCCGTCTCCCGGTTTAAGAAGAACCGTTATGCGCGCCGTGCGGTGGCTGAACTCAAGCGTCGGGTGGTCGAACTGCACGGTCTGGGCTTCGGCGGAGATGAAGTCGCTGCCCTTGAAGCCTTCCTTCGTGCTTTGGTCGGCCTTTACTACCACATCGGGCATCGTGGTGCCGTATGGCCACCATGCCGAAACGGTGATGTCCTCACGGCTTGTCCACCAGAACGGGTCGGTGTCGCTGCTCAGGGTGGCGGAGCGGTAGCCGTCTGCATCGGATGCCGTTACATTGTATTGCTTCACCGTGCCGCCCATTTCGACTGCTACGGTCTGTACGCCCTGCCAGTCGCCGTCCACGGTGGCGCGGGTGGAGGCAGGGGTTGCCACGACTTGCAGGCCGGTGGCGCGGATTACCAATGGATACTCGCCTTCGGGCAACGTGCCGCCGCCGAGGTCGTCCTGCGTGCAGGCAGTCGCTGCAAAAAGCAGGACGGTTGCTGCGGACAGTATATGCAATGGAAGTCTGTTGTTCATATTCTTAGTCTTTTAGGAATGATATACTTAAAGGTCTGCGTTCACATTGCCGCCGTTCACCGGGTTCCAGTCGCTGATAGTGGCAGAGCTGATGCTCAGGTCCTTGTTGCGGACGATGACGGTGTAGGTGTAGTTGTTGCCTGCCTTCAGTGCGCCGTCGGGAACGGTGAGCGTGGCGGTGTAGGTCTGGCTGCTGTAGTACACGCTCAGTCCGATACTTGTCGTTGACTGCGGGAAGAGGATGACCGACGAGGTGAGTGCGCCGTCCAGTTCCATTGTAAGGTCGGCTGTCTGTGCGTTCGCATCCGTTTCTGCCGTGCCGGTGGTGGTGTCGAAGCTGCCCTCCAGCACCAGTCCGGAGAGTGTGTAGCCGGTGGGTTGGATGGTAGAGAAGTCCACACCGCTACCCTCCTTGAAGGTGAGCGTAATCTGGCTCATGCAGTGGTGGAAGGAACAGTCCGTGCCGCCTGCATCAGTGTCGTCGGTAAAATTCACTTCAGGATTGTGCGTACTGGCAGTGGCACCGGTGGCATAGAGGAAGTCCATGGCGGGCTGGTTCTGCTGCGCCGTGGCATCGGTGGTGGCGGTCAGTGTCCCACCGTCCGCATCGTAAGGATAGTAGGCGGAGAAGGTGGTCGGGTCATCATCTTGGAAGAAGATAATGGTTCCTGTCGGTGTGAACTTCCCGCTTTCCCACCGGTATGGCACGTTGGTGTAGCCGAAGCGGCTTTCGGAGATGCCTATCTCGTCACGTTCCGCCCAGGCGGTTCCGCTGGCGCGGGTGGATACGGCATCGGAGATTTCGGCATTAATCACTGCGGCCACGGAGCCATTATTCAGGTTCTCATCATCGTTGGTGCAGGCGGAAAGCGCGAGTGCCAGTGCTGCGAAGGTGAATAATCTTGTCTTCATCGTTTCTGTATTTCTTATGATTCTTTTTACTTTTACATTTCGGCATCCACTCCGCCGCCGTCCACTGTTTCCCAGTCTGTGATTTCACCGGTGAAGCCCGCCTCGCCCGGGGTCTCGGCTATTGTGCCGCCGAGGGTCAAAGGCGCAGTCTTGCCGTCGTTGAAGCCGTTGAGAGCAGACGTGAGGTCGCTATTGAGAGATGTAGGCTGCGGGTTGCCGTCAGTGTAGGTCAGCGTGGCGGTGAGCCGCTGCGCGTCGCCCGCAATGCCGAGCAACCGGACGGTTGCCATCCACTTGCCCGCATCGTCGCCCTCAGTTATCTTCGTAAAATGCAGTTCCACCTCCGAGGGCGTACCGTGGGTACCCGTGGCGAAGTCCAGCGTCCCTGCCGCTCCGCTCAGCGTGCCCCCGATGCTCTCTATCCTGTCTGCAGCGTCGCCCGCAGGTTCAATCATGAGGGTAAGCTCACGCACCTGCTGCTGCATGACGGCGGTCAGCGAGTAGTCGGTGTCGGCTTCTATCTCTACCTCCTGCACGGAAGTGAAGAGCCAGCCGGGAGTATTCACGATGAAGCCGCCGTCCGCTGCGGCCACAGCAGCCGTCGTGCCGCTTACCGTAATACCTTCGGGTATGTTGTAGGCCGCAAGGGTATAGTTGCCCGGACTGAAAAGATAGTCCGGCGAGTGGGTCGCACCGGTCTCCGTGCCGCTGTAATCCCCCATGGCAATATGCCACGAGACGGGGATGTCCACTCCTTCTCCCCGGTCAGTCCAGTCGGCGGTGACGGTGACCTTCCCTGTGTCGGGATGCGGCGTATCATAGAGCGTGTCCTTCACGCAGGAAGAGAGCAGCACGGCGGCTGCCATTCCCATCATATTGATATATTGTCTTGCTTTCATACTCTATTCCTCCGTTTAGAATAACTTCCATACCAATGTCACACCGGCATTTATGGGGCCCCACCAGTCCTTTGTCCCGTTGCCGCGGCGTACTCGCACACCGTCAATGACTTCATATTTCTCATAGTCGGCATTCAGGTAGCCCAGACCGAGGTTGAAATCAAGATCTAATGCCTTGTTCAGCCGCAGCTGGTAGCCGGCAGTGATGCCGCCACCCATCAGGTCGCCCTGCTTGCCCGTGTCGGAGAGCTTGTAGTTGAACTGTCCGGCCTTGAACATCGCGCCCAGATACCAGGCTTTCTTCTCACCCATATAGTAACGCACTTCCTCGCCCATGTAGTAACGCACTTCCGGCATCACTTCCCAGAGGGCGTAGCGGCGGTCCTTGTCGCTCCACGTCCACGAAGTCCACGAGCCGTTCACGGCAATGCTCCACGACGGGCAGATGCGCCATTCAAGTCCTAAATCGGGTGTCAGGGTAGCCCAGCGCAGCAGGTTGGCACGCAGGGAGAGATGATAATCATTTGTGATTTTGGTTTCCGACGGCGTGTCGGCAAGTGTATTTTGTTGAGCGGCTTTCTCTGCCTCTGCCTTTTCAGCGG
>HF990408.1 GCA_000432775.1 Alistipes sp. CAG:831 | reverse complement strand
GCCTCCATCTGCTTGCACACGCTGCATGTATGCGACTTGAAGGCGATGAACACCGGCTTGCCTTCAGCTTTGCCTATGGCAAGGGCCTCGTCGAGGTTCGTATAGCTCTCGAGGGTGGCATAACCGGAGGCTGTCGTCTCATTGCCGGAGGCAGTCTGGGCATTGCCCTGTGAGAGTGTCAGCGTGGATCCGTCCATCGGCGGAATCAGACCGGAGATGCTCTGCAGCGGTGCGCCGAAGAGACCGGGGATAAGATAGAATGCGAACGTGATGCAGACTATCGCGGCGATGTGCCTGCCCCAGCCGATGCCCTCAGAGGGCGAGTCGTGGCTGGTGCGGAACACTCCGAGGAAGTAGAGGCCGAGCAGCAGGGCGAGGACTACCCATACGGCGATGAAGCCCAGACGGGTTATGATGCCCCATCCGAAGTAGGCGTCGATGTTGTAGAGGAACTTCATGGCGAAGGCCAGCATGATGTAGGCGAAGACGACCTTGACCATGTTGAGCCAGCCGCCTGACTTGGGCAGTTTCTTCATGACTCCGGGGAAGAAGGAGAGCACCACGAAGGGCAGGGAGAATCCCAGTCCGAA
>HF990407.1 GCA_000432775.1 Alistipes sp. CAG:831 | reverse complement strand
AGGCCGGTAGAAAATCTACCGGCCTGTCTATGCTGTAAGCTGACGTGAGTCTCTGTTAGTACAGATCCTCGGAAGAAACGGTCAGTTTCTTACGGCCGTGACGACGGCGTGCAGCGAGGACGCGGCGTCCGTTGGGGGTGGACATGCGCTCGCGGAAGCCGTGTTTGTTACGGCGCTTGCGCTGTGACGGTTGGAAAGTACGTTTCATATTCTAAAATCTATTATTTGTCAGTAAAATGGAGCGCAAAGTTAGTGCTTTTGCGGGAAAATGCAAATAATCTTTTTACTTTCGAAAAATTCTTCGCTAAAATATCCGGAAATATCTGTGACGGAGACCGTAGCAGGGTCGATGCGGCATTCCTTTACGCAGGCGGCAATCTCTTCGGAGAGGTCTCCGCCCTTGAGGTACAGTATGCCCTTGGAATACAGATGCCGTACAAGGGGAATGAACCGGCGCAGTTCTGTCACCGCCCTGGATACCACCCAGTCACAGCGGTATTCGGCACCCAAGTCCTCGGTTCTGCTCCAGGCCGGCCTTACATTGTTCAGTCCCAGAGTATTGGATATCTCTGTCACGACCCGTATCTTTTTGGCAATGGAGTCGCAAAGTGTGAAACGGCACTCCGGCATGGCTATGGCCATCGGAATCCCTGGGAAACCTCCTCCACAGCCGGCGTCCAGGAAATGTGCGGCAGAGGCAGCGCGGGGGTGTGGACTGAAGGAAGGTGTGGCGGGACTGTCTGGGCTGGAACTGTCTGGGCTGGAACTGTCTGGACTGGGACTGTCTGGGCTGGGACTGTCTAGGGCTGGGCTTTCTGGGGTGGAGTTGTCTGGAGGGACGGCTGCATTACCAGTGTGAATAAGTCCTTTATCCCTGATGTACCGAACCAGTGCCAGCGAGTGCAGGACGTGGTGAAGGTACAGCGAGTCCATGTCCTTGCGCGAGATTACATTGATCCTGGCATTCCACTCCACATACAGCTGTCCGAGGGCGGCCATCTGCTCCCGCTGACGTGCGTCCAGCTCCGGAAAGTATTTGAAAACAATTTCTTCGTTCATGCCGCAAAATTATGTAAAATATGCAAAGGTTCAAATGCCTTGACTGTCTTTAACAACTCCTTCCGAAGGAGTAGGTAAATGGGCAGAATGTCGACTCCTTCCGAAGGAGTTTATCATCGCAATCAATTATTTGGGCAAGTGGTGAGCAGAATATTGCACCCTGCTTTCAACGAATTTACTTCGGGGTGCACAAGGAAGAAAAATGCCCTTGTAAATCAGACTGTCGCAAAACGTGCTGCACATCAGCCCTTTTTTGAGGCAGGTCAAATGTGCAGCAGGTTTTGCAGGTTGTTGATTTTCACCTGTTTGAAAAATTGAGTGCACCCCGAAGTAAATTCGTTAAAAGCAGGGTACAATATTCTGTCCATCACTTGCCCAAAATCAAGAGATTTTCATTATGCAGCAGTTCTTTGATTGTAATACACTGACTTAATTGCAACAACATACAGAAAGTGCAAAATATGGTCATTTCTTGTGGCAAGGGGTATTTTTGCGGATAGCCATTTCTGTAAATGTTCGATACGGTCTAATACGGACTGCCACCATGCAGTTGGTCAAAGGGGCTCTTGTCAATGCGATAAGGTTGAAGGATGAAGCAACTCTGGCGTCGGGAGAAGATGATATAGGAGGTAAGTTTGCGAATAGTTGTTTATTGGAAGGTGGAAAGTGATGCAGAAGGTGGAGGGTATCCGGAAATGACGGCAATGAGGCTGTGGTCGGAATGTCGGCTTGGGAGGCTGCCTGTTAATCTACCGTTGAGATGCTGGCCGGGAGATTACCGGTTCATCATCTGCTCGATGAGGTGCTTGGCGCGGCGGATACGGGTGCGGACAGTGTTGAGGGGGAGGCCGGTCTCGTCGGCGATGTCCTGGTAGGAGAGGTCGTGGAGCAGGCGCAGTTCGGCTATCCGGCGGTAGCGGTCGGGGAGGGCGGCGATGGTGCGGATGAAGAGGTCGTAGGACTGGTCGTCAATCATGTGTTCCTCGGGGGAACTTTCTGTTTCGTGGCCATCTGTGACTGGTTCGTCGGTTTCGGTCAGTTTGACGGTGGTGAAGTTGTTGCGGCGGCGGATGTGGTCAATCGTGGTGTTGCGGGCAATGGAGAATATCCAGCTCCTGAACAGGTACTCCGGGTTGAATGTACCGATGTTCTGGTAGGCTTTCCGGAGGCTTTCCTGGCAGATGTCCTCGGCATCGGTGGGGTTGGGGCAGATGGTCTGGATGTAGAGGCGCAGCTGGCTGGTGTAGCGGGCGGCCAGGGATGAGAATGCCCGTGTGTCTCCGGACATGGCTTTCAGGGCCAGCCCGTTGTCATCTGTGTCAGTCCGGGAATCAGTCCTGGCCTCGCTCTCAGGTGCCGTTGTGACAGCTTCGGCCGCGGCCCTTGTGTCGGTCTTGGTGTCGGGACCGCTCCCGGCCTCAGTTTTGGCCTCAGTCTCGGCCCAGGTCTCTGCTCCGGTATTGGCTCCGCTACCGTTTGCGGTCAGTTCTGCCGCAGTTTCCAGTCCGGGGTTCTGAATATCTTCTGCCATATCGTAAAATTCAGGTTGGTGGTGATGTCGTTGATGTTCAAGTCGGTCAATGGGCTTCCAGCCAGTTGGCTCCGCTTCCGCACTCGACGGTCAGCGGTACGGTCAGGTCCACTACTCCCTCCATCTCGCGGTGTACCAGCTCCATGACGGCTGCGGTCTCATCGGCAGGGGCATCGAAGACCAGCTCGTCGTGTACCTGGAGTATCATCCTGGTCCGGAAGCCTCCCTCATGCAGGGCTGCGGCCACCCGGTTCATGGCCATCTTGATGATGTCGGCCGCGCTGCCCTGAATGGGGGCGTTGATGGCGTTGCGCTCGGCGAAGCCGCGGACGGTGGCGTTGCGGGAATTGATGTCCTTGATGTATCTCCGTCGTCCGAAGATGGTGGATACGTATCCCTTCTCCCGGGCCTCGGCGCGCGTTTTCTCCATATATTCAGCGATGGCCGGATAGTGCCGGAAGTATTCCTCAATCAGTTCGGAGGCTTCCTTGCGCGGGATGTCCAGCCTCTGCGACAGGCCGAAGGCCGATATGCCGTAGATGATGCCGAAGTTGGCTGTCTTGGCTCTGCGGCGCTGTTCCGGTGTGACTTCTTCCTCGCTGACCTTGAATACCTTGGCCGCAGTGGCCGTATGTATGTCGCGTCCGTGGCGGAATGCGTCGATCATGTCGGCGTCACCGCTGATGGCGGCCATCAGGCGCAGCTCTATCTGGGAGTAGTCGGCCGAAATTATGACCCGTCCCGGCTCCGACGGCACGAATGCCTTGCGGATCTCGCGTCCCATCTCGGTGCGTATCGGGATGTTCTGCAGGTTGGGGTGAGTGGAGCTGAGGCGTCCGGTGGCGGTCAGGGCCTGGTTGAATGTGGTATGTACCCTTCCGTCCCGAGGGTCGATAAGGGACGGGAACGGCTCGATGTAGGTGGAGATAATCTTTTTGACAGCCCGGAAACGGAGGATGTCCCCGATGACCGGATGACGGTCCTTCAGAGCTGTAAGGGTCTCTTCATCTGTGGAATAGTTGCCTTTCTTGTTCTTGCGGGCCTTCGGGTCCAGCTTCATCTTGTCGAAGAGTACGGCCCCGAGCTGGACAGGGGAGGATACGTTCAGCCCCGGCTCACCGGTTTCTTCGCGTATACGTGCTTCTATTACAGCCAGTTCCTTTCCCAGTTCCTGTCCGTATGCGGCCAGCATGTCCGTGTCGATCCGCACTCCGCAGTACTCCATGTCGGCGAGCACCCGTATGAGCGGCATCTCTATCTCATTGTAAATCTTCTCAATGGAAGGGTCCCGGACAAATTCCTCCAGCAGGGCGTCCCTCAGCGGCAGCATCAGCGAGGCATCCACGGCATCGCTGTAGTCTGCGGCAGCATCATCTTCATTGTCAGAAGGCTGTGAGAACAGGTCGGGCTCCGGGGCCTGAATGTCGGTGCTCTCATTGCCGGACTGTGCTTCCGCTGCGGAAGGGTCTTCGGTCTGCGAATGGCAGAGTTCCAGATCCATCCCCAGATACGACTGGACCAGGATGTCAAGTCGGTGCGAAGTCTCCGGATTGACGAGGTAGTGCATCAGTTCCAAATCTGCCAGAGGACCGTTCAGTTCAATGCCTTCCCGCCTCAGCACCTGTATGCAGTGCTTGAGCCCGTAACCCGCCTTGACGATGCTCCCGGACTCCAGGATGCTGCGGGCGGCGGCAGGGTCCGCAGTACTGAAAGTCAGTGCGGGGGCATCCTTTCCATTGCCCGGGACGGAGAGGAAGAGGCGCTGTCGGGAGGAGGGCCCTTTGCCATTGTCCCTCAGGACAATTCCTACCGCTCCTGCAGCCTGTGCCGATGCGGCGAACTGCTCTGGACCGGATGCCGGTTCGATCCTGAGCCGCGGCTGCTCCTTCCTGAACGTGGAGCCCGGGGAGACGGCGGCCGCGGATGGGAGGAGGGGCAGCAGGGACGGACATTCGTATTTGTTGAACAATGCGGCTGCTGCGGTGCCGTCCGGGATGTCCAGCCGCAGGTCTTCCTCGGAGCATGACGAGACGTCCACGTCGGTCTTGATTGTCACCAGGAAACGGCTCATGCCGAGATGGTCCGACGCCTCTTTCATGGCGGCGGCCTGCTTGGGCGGGAGTTCGTCCAGATGCTGCAGGATGCCGTCGACCGAACCGTATTTTCCTACTAATTTCCTGGCACCTACTTCTCCTATACCCCTGACTCCCGGGACATTGTCGGCAGTATCCCCCCAGATGGCGAGGATGTCGACGATCTGCTGCGGGTCGCTGATGCCGAATCTGGCGCAGAGCTGCTCCCTGTCCACGACCTCGTCCTCCGCTCCGTTCTTGCCGGGCTTGACCTGGAATACGTGGTCGGAGATGAGCTGGCCCAGGTCCTTGTCGGGGGAGACCATGTAGACGTCGCAGCTCTCCGAGCCCCATTGCCTGGCCATGCTGCCTATCACGTCGTCGGCCTCGTAGCCGGGCACCATCAGCACCGGTATGCCGAGGGATCTCACTATCTCTGTCAGAGGCTCCAGGGACTCCTTTATCACCTCCGGGGCCGCGCTTCTGGTGGCCTTGTATTCGGGGTATGCCTCGTGCCGGAATGTCTTGCACGGGGGATCGAAGGCTACGGCCAGGTGTGTCGGCCGTTCCCGGGCTATCAGGTCGAGCAGATAGCGGGAAAAACCGAAGATGACCGAGGTGTCCGTTCCTTTGGAATTGACCATCGGGCGTCGGATGAATGCGTAGTACATCCTGAACATCAGGGCATGGCCGTCGATGAGGAAGAGTCTGTTCATGGCGTGTCTTTCTGGTTGGGGTTATTCGTTGTCGGACTCGAACCACTCCACGTAGGAGGTCGCTGTCTCGTGCAGGCGGAGGGAGTGCAGGTGTACTCCGGCCGGCAGCTGGCCGCGAATGATGTCGGCAAAATGCAGGATGAGATTCTCGCAGGTGGGCTGGAAGGGGACGGTAATCACTCTCTGATACGCCTCGGTAATCTCAGTCGCCAGAGGGGCGGAGTCCCGCAGGATGAGGGCGTGGTCGTAGATATCGATAATATGGTCGTTTACAATCCGCTTGAGGTCGGTGAAATCAATCAGCATGCCGGACTTGGGCGTTCCGTCGGGATTGGACGGGGTACCCTTGACGGTCACATATAATATATAGGAGTGGCCGTGGATGTGCCTGCATTTTCCGTCGTAGCCGGTGAGGGCATGTGCTCCCTCGAAGCGGAATTCTTTGGTCAGTCTCAGTGTTGGCATAGTATCTGTAACGTGTAAGATAAACTTCCAAAGTTAATAATAATTTTGGAAATGCAGCTGTTCTTAAAAATTTGAAGTCATGCTTTGTTTTTAATAACAATTTTCGTAAATTTGTAGGCCAGAAATTTGGAATTTAACAAATGCAATAAAAACACTAACTATGGCACTTGATATTATCAATTACCTTTCCGACAATGCCAAGAGCATGAGAAGGTCCGCTATCCGCGACCTCCTGAACGTGGCCAACAGGCCTGAAATCATTTCTTTCGGCGGTGGTTTCCCCAACGCAGTCACTTTCCCCGTGGACGACCTCAAGGAGATCATGAACGAGCTGATGAACGAGAAGCCCGCACAGATTCTCCAGTACGGTTCTACAGAGGGCAGCGTGGCCCTGAGAAAGCAGATAGCCAAGAAGTACGAGAAGGAAGGTGTGAAGGTGGATATAGAGAATATCCTCATCACCACCGCTTCCCAGCAGGCACTTGACCTGATTTCCAGGATTTTCATCAACCCCGGCGACACCGTTCTCTGCGGTCTGCCCTCTTACCTGGGCGCCCTTCAGGCCATCTGGTCCTATCAGGGACGTCCCGTGGGTATCCGCAATGACGAGGAGGCCGAGGCCGTAGTGTCCGCCCTCTGCGCCGTGGGCCAGAAACCCAAGTTCATCTACGCCATCCCCGACTTCCAGAACCCTACCGGAGTGACCATGGATGTCAAGAGGCGTCAGGAGATTATCGACGTGGCCCGCAAGCATGACCTGATCATCATCGAGGACAGTCCCTACAAGGAGCTCCGCTACGAGGGTGAGTCCTACCCGACCATGTACTCCATGGCTCCCGAGAGAGTGGTGCTTCTCGGTACGTTCTCGAAGACCTTCGTGCCCGGATTCCGTCTGGGATGGGTACTTGCTCCCAAGGAGATCATCGACCGCCTGATCGTGGCCAAGCAGTCCGCCGACCTCTGCACCCCTATCTTCAACCAGGAGGTGGCCGCCCGCTACATGGAGAAAGGCTACTACGATAAGAACCTGAAGAACACCATCGAGCTCTACCGCCATAAGAGAGACCTGATGCACCAGTATCTTACGGAGTACATGCCCGAGAGAGTTACCTGGACCCGTCCTGACGGAGGTCTCTTCCTGCTGCTGACCATGCCCGAGGGGCTGGACGCACGCGACCTGTTCGACATCGCCATCAAGGAGAATGTGGCCTTCGTCATCGGCGAGGTATTCTTCTGCGACGGCAAGGGCCAGAACACACTGCGTCTGAACTTCTCCTATGTCAGCGACGAGGACATGCTCGAGGGCGTGAAGAGACTGGCCAACGCTATCAGGAAACTGATGGCAAAATAGTCCGGACTTCGTCCGCTGCCGTCGGAGCATTGTCCCCGACAGGGTTTTGAATAGAAAGCCGTGACCTGTCTGACCGGTCGCGGCTTTTTCAATTCCGTAGTTGGACAAGTTTTCTTATCTTTGTAGGGAAATCCCAAATATACATTCCGCATGCTGGCAACTCTCATCATACTGGGGCTCTCGGTCGTTTTTTTCGTCTGGGGAAAGGTCCGCTCGGACATCGTGGCCCTGTGCGCCCTTATCGCTCTTCTTGTGTTTCATATCCTTACTCCCTCCGAGGCACTTTCCGGTTTCTCCAATTCGGTAGTAATCATGATGGCCGGACTCTTCATCGTAGGAGGTGCCATTTTCCAGACCGGACTGGCCAAGATGATAAGCTCCAGGATACTGAAGCTGGCGGGGAAGAGCGAGACGCGGCTTTTCCTGCTGGTCATGATCGTGACATCGGCCATAGGGGCATTCGTGAGCAATACGGGCACCGTTGCCCTGATGCTGCCGATAGTCGTGAGCCTTGCCGCAGGTGCCGGAGTCAATTCCGGACGTCTGCTGATGCCCCTTGCCTTCGCCAGCAGCATGGGCGGCATGATGACATTGATCGGAACCCCGCCCAACCTTATCATCTCGGATACTCTTGTCGGGGCAGGGTATGAGCCGTTGGGTTTCTTTTCCTTCCTGCCGGTCGGACTTGTGTGTGTGGTTGTGGGAGTGCTGGTGCTGATGCCTCTTACGAAGATTTTCCTGTCGGACAAAGGCAAAAAGGACGACAAGGCTGCCTCCGGCAAGTCCCTGAACCAGCTGGTTAAGGAGTACAGTCTGGCGGAGAATCTCTTCCGTCTCAAGGCTACGGCCCTTTCACAGGTGGAAGGCAAGACTGTGGTGAATCTGGACCTGCGTAACCGATACGGCCTCAATCTGATGGAGGTGCGCCGCGGGGAAGGCTCCCAGCACCGTTTCCTGAAGACGGTGACTCAGAAGCTGGCATCTTCCGATACTGTCTTCCAGTACGGGGATGTGCTCTATGTGTCGGGCAGGGTGGAGGATGTCACACGCTTTGCCGCGGACTATGTCCTGGAGATTATGGATGACCATTCGGCCGAGACCGCTCCCGGTTCGGGCAGTGCGGGGACGATGGATTTCTATGATATCGGCATAGCGGAAATAGTGCTGATGCCTACATCCTCAATCGTGGGACGGACGGTCAAGGATGCCGGCTTCAGGGATAAGTTCAATGTCAATGTGTTGGGAATCAGACGTAAGAAGGAATACATCCTGCATGATCTCGGAAAGGAAAAGCTGCACGGCGGAGATGTGCTGCTGGTGCAGGGCGCATGGCAGGACATAGGCCGTCTGAGCCGGGAGGATGCGGACTGGGTGGTGCTCGGGCAGCCGATGGAGCAGGCCGCGAAGGTTACCCTGGACTACAAGGCTCCGGTGGCAGCTCTGATAATGCTGCTGATGATAGCGATGATGGTCTTCGATTTCATCAAGGTGGAACCGGTGACGGCAGTGCTGATAGCAGCCGTACTGATGATACTTACCGGCTGTTTCCGTAGTGTGGAGGCGGCTTACAAGACTATCAACTGGGAGACGGTGGTGCTCTTTGCCGGCATGATGCCCATGTCCCTGGCATTGGAGAAGACCGGGGTCTCTGCGATGATATCCGGTGCCCTCGTCGGAGGGCTGGGATCCAATCCCTATGTCCTGATGGCCGGAATATATTTTACTACCTCCCTGATGACCATGTTCATAAGCAATACAGTGACCGCCGTGCTCATGGCTCCGATAGCCCTTACCTGTGCGATGCAGGTGGGAATCAGTCCGGTACCCCTGCTTTTCGGAGTGACCGTAGCCGCCAGCATGTGCTTCGCCTCGCCGTTCTCCACTCCGCCCAACGCCCTGGTGATGCCTGCGGGCCAGTACACGTTCATGGACTATATCAAGGTCGGTCTGCCCCTTCAGATAATCATGGGTGTGGTCATGGTGTTTGTCCTGCCGCTGTTTTTTCCCTTTTAACAAAAAAATACTATCTTTGCGGCCCATTAGGATTGCGGGCGTGTTGTAATTGGTAGCCAAGCCAGACTTAGGATCTGGTGCCGCAAGGCGTGGGGGTTCGAGTCCCCCTGCCCGCACAAGGGGACAGAGGCCGGATTTTCAGCCTCTGTTTTCATTTTATAACTATCTGATATTTTGCCAATTATATCAAATACGGCATTCTTTTCCGGAGTTCGATAATCGCGTTTTTCGTGATTCCAAAAAATACCATTCGGAAAGAGTAGATTTTGTAATTTAACCCTCGTTTCAAGGTCTGCCCCTTGCCATAAATTGCTTAATTTACAGCAGATTGCAACTATCTCATCAACCTCACTGCCGGAGTTCGATAAATTATTTTTGCACTTTTCAAGTTCAAGCAGAATTTTACCGCGCCTTTCCTCCAACTCCTGTATCGCCACTGAGAAGATTTCGCTGTCTATCTGCCCGGTTGCAACTTTCACCTTGGCTTCCCTAATTTGCCTCTCTACTTCCGATAAATGACGTTTAAGCAGTGTCTGCGAATCCTCAACATCCTTGTTTCCTTCTTGCAAAAGCTGTCTGACTACCTTTTCAACGACATCTTTCATTACAGGCGGCAAGTCATACCCTGACAGCATCGATGCATACTTATCGTGCATGGTTAAGGCAGATACATTTGTATGACAGCCATGCTGATTACACTTGTAGTAGCCGTACTCCTTGCCATTTTTCTTCTTAAGGTAAAATGTCAGTGGCGTCCCATCACAGTCACAGAGCACATGCCTTTTAAGAGGCCCTTCCGGAATATCATGCTTATGCTTATACTTACCTGTCCTACCGGACATAATCTCTTGAACTTCCAAGAACTGCGCATAAGTAATGGCTGACTCATGAACCCCATCTACCATTTGATTATCAATTAGTTTATGCTGCACCTTTCCCGCATAGAATGGATTGGTCAGTACTTTATGCAGTGTCTGTTTTGACAATTCCAAACCTCTTGTGCGAAGTCTATCTAAAATATCACTGTTGGCGCAACCATCCAATTTCCATATAAATGCCTGTCTTATAAGCATTCCAATATCGTTGAGGCGACAAACTGTATTCTTGCTCTTACCCTCTTTGTAATATCCCAAAGGGGCTTTCTCAACCCACACTCCCTTAAGTAGGCAGTTACGCCTACCGCTGATAAACTTGTCAACACGATTGGTGTTATCCCATTGCGACAGTGATAGAGCAATGCTTGCCATCAAAAAAACGTTTTTGTCCCGTGTATCCTGTCCGGTTTTGGCAGCAACGACTATTACTCCGCATGCCGTCAAGTCGTTGAGGATACTGATAGCCTGTGCGGAATTTCTCGAAAACCTATCATATTCGCTGACAATGATATATCTGATGCCTTTATCCTTCTTCACACAATTTATCATTTCCTTTACCATACTTCCAGGAGTCTTCGCACTTTCATGCCTACCTCCATAATACCCTTTGATATTCAATGCATTTGATTTGGCGTATTCCTCACAAAGCGATTTTTGATAGTCCAGACTCCCTCCATTTTCTTCTTGGTACTTCGTACTCACCCGTGTCCATATCACGCATCCATTACCGCTTCTTTGCTGCTGCTTATCCATTGTCCTTCAACTGTTTTAGTTTATTATTCACATACTCTATCCCCAACTTCGCAAGATTGAATATGTAGTCAAGAACTATTTCTTGGCTCGTACTGTCCTCAACACCGATTTCAGAGAGTAAACATTCATACCCATGACTTATTGGCATTGTATTATAAGATTATAATGCAGGTCTTTATGATTACCAACCCGCTTATTCACGCCCTAAAAGGGGCAACAGGTATCACCCACCTGTCTAATGCAAATATACAGATTTTAACTTGAAAACCCAAATCGCCATGTGCTCTATTTGTTATCTATAAACTCTTTTTTCAATCTCTTAACCGTTGACAGTGAGCATTTTATGCCCTTACCCTTTGCCCATGCGGCAATATCAGTCATTTTATCCCCTCTGCGGAGCCGCTTTATTATTTCCGAATACTCCTTTTCCTTTACCTCAACACTTTTCTTGCTACCCTCCTTTCTGCCCATCCGTACCCCTCTATCTATGGCATTTTTACGCCCTGAACTTAACCTATAAGCAATATTCTCCCTTTCAAGTTGAGCGCAGGCTCCAAGAACGGTAATAAGGATTGGGGTCACTATACTCTGCGAGCCATCAGAATTGAAAAGACAAATATTCTCCTTTTGGAAATAGGCATTTATCTTATTGTCAACCAACTCTTTAACTATGGCTTGTATCTCATACACCGACCTGCCAAGGCGGGATAACTCAGAGAGCAGTATCATATCAATGGACTCGGATTTTGCAAACTCCAATGCTTCAAGAAGCACAGGCCTCTCCTCTGTTCTCTTCGCTCCGCTTATATGCTCCTCAAACACCCGTATCACTTCCATGTCATTAGATTGCGCATACCTGCTTAAGTCTGCGACTTGCCTATCTGTACTCTGTCTGCCCTCAACAGCCCCCGTTGAGGATACACGCGCATAAATTATTGCTCTCTGTGCCATAGTCTTTACTCTTTTTGATTACGACACAAAGATAATCACTTTGCATCAAAATACCAAATAATTCTTTGATATATTTGGTACTATTTTCTACGATAAATTCAAAGTAAATACAGATTTATTTGAGACGATTTTATTTTGAGACTTTTCTCTCGTAGCCGAAATCTATGGCATATTTACAGCCAATCACACCTACTATTTTACGTTTATGGACAAGCAGTCAAAATAGGTACATGACTGTTGGCTATGTTAATTTTCCTTGTAAGCACACAACTAAAAAAACAAACTATACCAATAGTATTTACTTTTTCCTCCATAGGCACTATTTATAGTATATAATCATTTTAAACAATAACATTATGATACAGAAGCCAAAGAAAAGGCAATATCGTAACGATATGCCGGACAGTCAACGTGAAAAAATCTCTCAAAAACTGAGCGGACGCAAGTTGTCGAATGATACCAAGCGGAAAATCAGTAAGTCTATGCAGGATTATTGGGCCTCATTGCCCATGAAGCCTGTGACGGGAAATAATAACGATATTAACACCAACAAGAATGATTAAAGAAAGAAACAGCCTAAACATCGACAGACTCAAAGTATGCTTCATTTCCAACGACTACACTTTGAATAGGCTTCAAGAGGAATTTGCTGCAAGCGGCAACACTTTAGATTACGTCGACTTCCGACTAATCAAAGTAGACGATAAAGATAATGACAACTTGACAATTGCTGTCGACATGGACATGGAGGACAAGGCGCACAGGTTCGGGCACTTCAAGTTTCCGCTAAATGGAATGTATCGCGGCTACGTGTTCTTCTATTTCGAGAATAAGGCGTTATACACCCCATTCATGGAATATATGGGCGGGAAAAGCTCAATTGCCGGGATGGTTGAAGATATAGCGGCAGTTATAGGCCTGAAATACAACAATATAACGATAGCGGAATTAGCCTTTGACACCAATATCAACATCCTCAACAGCGTACGCAAGGCCGTCAGAAATGTCGCACAACTCAACATGTTCGTCAACGGCAAAAGAGTTACATATCCGACACGCAAGATAAGCGACTACTGCGAAATACACTCGTGCAGCAGAGAACGGCTAATATACCCTCCTACTATATGCATAAAGCAGAAGAAAGAGGATGGTTTGCGCCTGAAGATTTATAATAAGTCTAAAGAAATGGACGAAGCCTGTCCAAACAAAAAAGAGTACATACCTGCATGGGATGATATACCTGAGAATCAGACCATTTATCGTGTAGAAGTAACCGTCCGCAATCAAGACATCGTAGATTACTGCCGGATGCAGTGCATACCGCGGGAGGAAGCACTCTATCGACTTACGACCGATAGTAAGTTTCGTTATGGCCTGTGGCAATGGTGCAGCAGTAGACTTCTGTACTTCAAGGACAAGGAAACAGACGAGAAGGTGGATATCCTTGACGCTTACAACTATCGCTAACATGGTGCGGCAGGGGTATAACAAACACCCCGCCAAAGCATGATTATAACGGTCAACCACCTATGTAGCAATAATTTAAATGGTAAAAAATCAGTAAACACATTCAACTATATGAGATTTAGATAAATTCAACAAACTATAAAAAAGCCGGGGCATAAACACCCCGGCCATTTAATTTTATCCCATACGTAGGAATGTTCTGAATTAGAATGAGTATCCTATTTTCAAGTTAAAAGCAAATCCATCCATTTTCATATAATTGGGGTCTGAGGAGATACCTACCCCACCGATACCATTGCCTTCTGCACTTTCCCAACTTCCAAGTCCTACACCCAAACTTAGATTCACACATTGGTCTTTCACCGTATGTATGTCAAAGCCCAAACCAAGCAACCCAATAGCGGCTATTGTACTTGAAAATTCTGCTCCCACGTTGGTATATAAGTAGGTGCTCACTCTCGCCACATTAAAGTACAATCGTATATCTGCCATTACAGGAATATAAACCTTATCCTTTCGACTAATAGAATAGTTGAGGGATTGGTCGTAATATCCATCGCGTGAAATGGTAAATGGCGTTGTCAAATCAACACCGACAATACCTCCAACGTACCAGCATCTCGTAAATCTATAACCAATAAGGTATCTGACTCCATGCTTGGTCGCTCCTTGTGTTCCAATGGTTCCCATAGGTCTGTATGAATACTCTGCGCCCATGCGCAACCCATGCATAGCCGTTTCCAATTCAGCCTTGTACAGTTCCCGTTGCTGTTTAGCCGCTAACGTTTTCTGTACTTTAACATCCGTAGAATCCTGCATAGGTGCAGCAAGTACATAACTTGCATTAAGTACTAAGGACAGTACTATAAAAAGAATCTTTTTCATAAGAATATGTTTGTGGCATTAATTATTTACTCTTTTACGAAATGATAAACGAAGCTATAATCCCAATAAGGCGCATTTTGCTGAATAACAACCTCAGCATTCTTGAATTGGCCAAACAAAGACATTTGACATTCTTCGTAAACATTTGGGAACGTCAGGGTACTGTCAACATCATTGAACTCATAAGCCGTTGTTATCGAAGACATGCCATTTGGCATATCGCCAATTACAATAATGGCTTCCGTTTCGTTAAATTCAACAGAAAACCTACTTGTGGGCTCGCGTTCAAGAAACTCTCCAACTTCGCCAAATTCATCGTAACAATAAGAAATCCACTTGCCTATTAACGACACCTCTTGTTCTTCTTCCTCTGTACCGTTTTCCTTGGAACAGGAAACAGAGAGCATTGTGACTAATAATACCGAAAGTGCAATAAAAGTATGCCTCATCATAAATAATTTGCGCATAGGCTCCTAATGCCGTTTAATAAAAACAAAAGTGTGGAGCCTATTTCGCTTATTCTATGGAGGTTGTGGAAAGACCTGACTCATAAACGATATACTCCACACTCGGCACGTATGGAGTATGAGCCCAAGAATGGCATACAACATAAGCAATGCACGAGCAAGGTGTATCCGAAATCCCTGAGTCTTGAAAACTTCCACATTTCCATAGAAGGAAAACGAAAACACTTTCGCTAATATGTCTACCTAGCGCTAGGCAACTGCAAATATACGAATATTTTACCGCGCCAACAATAATATTTCACAAAACCTCTGATATACAACAAGAATAATGTTCTTTATACCAAGCAACAAAATCTGTAAACTTCTTTATATCAAGTAATAAAGTTCGATAATCGACAATAATCCCGCACCACAAGGTGGCAGTGCAAGTCTCTTGCTGTCGGTTTTTCGTCTTTACCACTGCCGGCCGTATGTGATTCATATATCGACTTCCATATACAGCATGATGCAAAGGTCAATAGCTCCCCGCATTTTCTGATTGTGCATAGGGGAGCGGTTGTGTTCCCTTCCGTAGGTCCTGTATGGCCTGTCTCCCCTCGGATGGCCATCAAAGGTGAACCGAAAACGGCACGAATTGGTACACCTTTGCATAGGGGAGCGGTTGTGTTCCCTTCCGTAGGTCCTGTATGGCCTGTCTCCCCTCGGAAGGCCATCAAAGGTGAACCGAAAATGGCACAAATTGGTGCACCTGTACAAGGTGTGGGGAAGGTGCGAGGAATTTCGGGTTTTGTACTGAGAGGTGTTGATGCTCGTTGCAGCTTCGGGGATTTGTCGTATCTTTATCCGGAAATGGTAGAAGAGCATATGACATGGGACAAATGCAGCAGGCAGCCGTCCGAAATCGTCCGAAATGGTGCGGCGCTGATTACCAAAACAGGCATTTTGAGAAATGAATAAATGAATGACAATGAGCAATATACTGAAATCTTTCATAGTGTGGCTTTGCTTTATCCCTGTGGCAATCCTGAACGGTGGATTGCGGGAATATATATTGGTCAGGGCAATCGGTGAGAAATTGGCATTGCCTGTCAGCGGGATTGTGCTGAGTGCGTGCATTTTCCTGATTACCTGGTTGCTGCTGCCACGCATAGTGAAGGAGAGTACTTCCCGTGATCGCTGGCTGACTGGAATATGCTGGGCTGTTCTGTCAGTGGTTTTCGAGGTGGTTGCAGGACTGGCCGGCGGTCTTGGGGTTAGGGACCTGCTGGCGGCGTACAATCCGTTGACCGGTAATCTGTGGCTGCTTGTCCTGGCTACGACACTGCTGTCGCCTGTTGTTGCGAGAAAGGGGAGATAATAGCGTCCGTAGCAGCCGGCTGATCGCAATCGTAACAAAAATTACCTCGCACTCCTTCCGAAGGAGTCGCGTTACCCCGCATTTTCCGTACTCCTTCCGAAGGAGTAGGTGGTGCTCCCCCTCGCTACAGGCACCGGAGAGCCACTTTCGCTGAAAATCTGCCCTGCATTCCTTCCGAAGGTGTCGCGTTTTCCGGCATTTCTCTACTCCTTCCGAAGGAGTAGGGGGTGCTCACCCTCGCGACAGACACCGGA
>HF990406.1:10112-12533 GCA_000432775.1 Alistipes sp. CAG:831 | reverse complement strand
AACGCGACTCCTTCCAAAGGAGTGCAGGGCAGATCTACGGAGAAAATAGCTTTGGAAAGGTTCCTGGCTGGCGGCCTAGGGATATTTTGGCAGACAGGAATCAGAAACAATCATGTTAAATATAAATTTCGCCGACTGAGAACAACACTGCTTTTCCTCCGATAGCAATTCTGTCTCCGTGCATATGGCAGTAAAGGGTACCGCCGCGGGCTGATGCCTGATAGGCTACGATGTTATTTTTCCCCAGCCTTTCCGACCAGTAAGGGACTATGTGACAATGACCGGAGCCGCAGACCGGGTCCTCCGGGACATTGAGCTTGGGAGCGAAACTGCGGGAGACGCAGTCTGCGTGGCCTTCTCCCGGGGCGGTAACATTGACCAGCAGCCCGTCAAGACCGCACAATCTGTCCATATCAGGCTTCACGTTCCTGACCACTGCCCCGTCCTCGAATACACAAACCAGATCTCTGGCAAGATATGCCTCATTCGGCATTGCCCCGAGCGCTTCAGCCATCTCTGATGTAACCTCAACACGGCTAAGATGATAGATCGGAAAATCCATCATGTACAAATCCCCGTCGCGACATACCTCAAGCCTGCCGCCGAGAGTATCGAATGCCACAGAAGACGAATTTCCCGCAAGACCGGTCGCGCTCATCAGAACAAAGGCAGTGGCAAGGGTCGCATGTCCGCACAGATCTATTTCCCCACCAGGAGTAAACCACCTGAGGCTCCAGTTCTGCCCGTTCTCTGACGGCAGGACGAAAGCCGTCTCCGAGAGATTGTTTTCCTTTGCTATCATCTGCATCACATCGGCAGGGAGTTCCCGCTCCGGAAGACATACCGCTGCCGGATTGCCTGTAAACAGACGGTCGGCGAATGCGTCTACTACAAACTGCCTCATATAATCAATTGCTATACTTCCTCGTACACCCTACCTTTGAGTGCGTCATCCGAATAGACGTGGAGGCTGTGGCCGGTGTCGCTGAGGCAGGTGATGCGGTGGATGTGGTTGTCGAAGTCTTCGGAATCCCCGAGTGCGAAGAATCCTCCGGGACGGTCTATTTCCACCGTCTTGATTTTCCGTGCACCGGTCTCCGAGACTTTCTCGAAGATCTCGAGCCTGAAAACTCCGTCCGCGAAGTTGTAGGCGGCAAACTGCGGATGGCCGTGGATGGTGGTGGTATTGCCCCGTTTCCATGACATGACTATGGCCTCCCAGTGCGTTTCCGGACATCTGCCTATGTAACTGCGTATATACTTTGTGTCAGAATATTCATTGAAATCCTGCAGGGGATGCTTTCCAAGCCAGTCCATGACGTAGCTACGGAGACTTTCCCCTGTCTGTCCGTCCACTCCGTTCCTGCCTGCCGAGGCATCCCGCACTATGTCCATAAGACCGTTGAAAAACTCCGAATACCCTTCGCGGATAGTAATCTGGCCGGGAAAACTGCTTCCCACAATGCCGGTTTCATGCTTCATATCGTAATCTTCTTAAAAAAAGATTGTAGGTTTTGCAAATATCGTGCTACATGCCGGCCTGCAGCTTACAGCACCTGCATTCCGGCCACTGCCCGACGGTAGCCGTCCATCATGGAACGTACTATGTCCGCGGCTGACGGAAGGTCTTCGATGAGCGAAACTCCCTGTCCTATCTCCAGTTCGCCTGCGGAAAGGTCCCCGTCGAAAATACCCAGCCTGGCACGGCCGCGTCCGAGCAGCTCCGTGAGCTCTTCCTTCGAAGCCCCACGGTCCTCCGCCTCCTGCACCTGAGCGTAGAAATCGTTCTTGATCATGCGGGTAGGACTCAGCTTCTTGAGGGACAGCATCGTATCGCCCTCCTTGAGCCCGAGACACAGACGCTTGAACTCCTCGCTGGCACTGCTCTCACGGCAGAGGGCAAAGCGTGTACCGACCTGCACTCCCTCTGCTCCGAGAGCAAAGGCAGCAGCCATGCCCGCACCCGAGACTATGCCGCCGGCAGCCAGCAGAGGCAGGGATATAGCCTCACGGACCTGAGGCACGAGCACCATCGTAGCCGTCTCTTCCCGGCCATTGTGCCCGCCGGCCTCGAAGCCCTCTGCCACCACGGCATCTACACCGGCCTCAGCGCATTTGACCGCAAACTTGGAGCTGGAAACTACATGCGCCACCTTGACACCCGCATCCTTGAGCCGCGCCGTCCAGGTCTTGGGATTGCCCGCCGAAGTGAAGACGACAGGCACCTTCTCCGCCAGTACCGTCTCCATCAGTTCCGTGGCATAGGGCGACATCAGGGGCACATTGACTCCGAAAGGTCTGTCAACAGCCGCACGGCACTTGGCGATATGCTCCCGCAGCAGCTCCGGCTTCATCGAACCGGCCCCGAGCAGACCCAGACCGCCGGCAGCACTCACCGCCGAAGCCAGCCGCCAGCCGCCG
>HF990406.1:4709-10083 GCA_000432775.1 Alistipes sp. CAG:831 | reverse complement strand
CCCCCCCCCCCCCCGCCACTATCGGATAGCGGATGCCGAACACGGAGCAGACCCGGTTGTCATTGCGGATGATCTCAGTGCGGGTCTCGCATACCACCGCATCCATCAGCATATCGTGAGGTTCGCGCGGCACGGCATCGACGACCTGGAAATCGAAGCAGACTCCGACCTTGTACGGCCCGGCACCATCTCCACGTACCTCCCCGAGCAGCCTGTCGTAAAAGCCTTTGCCGCGTCCCATCCGGCCGCCTTCCATATCGAAGGCCACTCCGGGCACCACGACCAGATCGATATCGGAGATACGCACCTCCTCCGAGCCCTCCACCGGCTCCGGAATCGAATACGACTCGCCCGGCACCAATGCAGCCCGCCCTGAGAACCGTCTGATCCTCAGCATCTCTCCGTCCACCACCGGCAGAAACACATTTTTCCCGGCGGCGGCACAGGAAATCACCGCATCCTGAGTGGACACCTCATCCTGCATTGCCCAGTAGAACAGAATATTCTGCGCCCGACGGAAGCGCGGCAGCCCCATCAGCCTCTCCATCACCGGCACCGACCTGCGGCGACGCTCCTCAACGGGCACCTGTTTCTTGCGCATCGATATCAATTTGCGAAGTTCTTTCTTACTTTCCATAATTTTCAATATTTTTACAAAAATATAAAATTCCCGCACCAATCCGAAGAATTACGCCATGGAAAAAGTACTCCTTCACTCCTGCTGCGCCCCCTGCTCCGCCGCCATCCTCGAATGGATGGGTCAGAACGGCTACAAGCCTGTCATCCTGTTCTACAACCCGAACATCTTCCCGGAGGAGGAATACCTCAGGCGGAAAAACGAGATCGTGCGGTACGCGCATGAGACAGGGGTGGCGATCGTGGACCTGGACGGGGGTAATGCTGGAGACGGCGCCGGACAGGAAGCAGCAGCCCGGAGAATCACGGACAATGCGGAAGGACAACAGGCCGTCACCATGGGGGACTGGGAGCAGCAGCACGCCGGATGGCTGAAATGCGCCGAGGGGCTGGAGGGCGAGCCGGAGCGCGGGAGGCGATGCCTGGCCTGCTTCAAACACCGTCTCTGCGTCGCGGCGGACTACGCAGCCTCGCACGGATTCCCCCTGTTCACCACTACCCTCGCCTCCTCCCGATGGAAGGATATCCGGCAGATCAACGAGGCGGGCCTCTACGCTCAGGAACAATGCGGGCGGGGCCTGACCCGCTTCTGGGACCGCAACTGGCGCAAGGGCGGGCTCTACGAGCGGCGCAACATCCTCGCCAGGCAGTTCTACAACCAGCAGTACTGCGGCTGCGAGTTCAGCCTGAGGCAGCGGGAAAGATTTACTGAAACAAAAAATCAATAATTTTGTAAAAATATCAGCAATATGAAAAGACTACCGGCAATCATGCTGGCCGCGGCGGCGATGACCGTGAGCGGCTGCAGCAATGGGAATCCAGACAAAGACACAGCTATGAGCAATATCACAGAGAGCACTGTCGTCAGGACGGTGCAGGCTATCACGGAGAAATGTCCGGAGGCGGACAAGGCATTGGTTCAGAAAGGAGTGACACAGGCAGCTGCCCTGTGGAGGGCCGAGGACGGTACCGAAGCGGAGTTCGGGCAGTTCGCAACGGAGAGCTACGCTGCGACTCCCGAGGAACGCAAAGTGCTGTTCGACAAGCTGTCGGAGGCATTCGAGACCCTTTACGGAACATCCAACCAGGTGGCTGTCAGGCTTCAGAAGCCCCTCCATCTGACCGGGCCGGAGCCTACGGAGATAGACTACATCCTCGGGGCGTTTGACCCCTACTCCCACCTTTCGGACGACCTGTTCGCCAACAAGACGGCATTTGTCACCATTCTCAATTTCCCCTTCTACACCCTCGAGGAGAAGAATACCCTCGGCAAGGACTGGAGCCGCCTCGAATGGGCCTACGCCCGCATGGGGGACGCCTTCACCACCCGCGTACCGGCCAAGGTGAAGTCGGAGTACTCCCAGGTGCTCAGCGCATCGGAGAACTACATCGCCTCCTACAACATCATGATGGGACACCTGCTCACTGAGGACGGCCGCCGTCTCTTCCCCGAGGACATGGTGCTGCTCTCGCACTGGAACCTTCGCGACGAAATCAAGAGCAACTACGCCGACATCCCCAATGCCAACGAAAAGCAGGAAATGATCTACCAGGTGATGCTGCGCATTGTAGACCAAAGCATTCCGAAAGACGTGGTGAATAATCCGGGATACGACTGGGCCCCGTACTCCAACAAGACCTGGAAGGACGGCAAGGAGGTGCAGCTCCAGCCCGAGACCGACGTGCGCTACTCCCATATCCTCAACACCTTCCGCGTAGAGGAGCAGATCGACCGCTACAGCCCGCAGCTCCCGACCGGCATTGCCCGCAACTTCGAGGAGGGAATGGAGGTCTCCGCCGCTGACATAGAGCAGCTTTTCATCCGGCTGATTTCCTCGGACGAAGTAAAGGAAGTAGCCGCGCTCATCAAGGAGCGTCTGGGCCGCGACCTCAGGCCCTACGACATCTGGTATGACGGGTTCAAGAGCCGCGCCGCCATGTCCGAGGACGAACTGACAAAGATGACCCAGAAGAAATACCCCGACGCACAGGCATTTGCCAAGGATATGCCGAGAATGCTGCGGTACCTCGGCTTCCCTGCCCATGACGCGAAGTACATAGCCGAGCGCATTGTCGTCGAGCCGGCACGCGGTTCTGGACACGCCTGGGGAGCCTCAGGCCGCTGGGAGCCCGCCCGCCTGCGTACCCGCATCGGGGACAAGGGCATGGACTACAAGGGCTACAACATCGCGGTACACGAGTTCGGGCACAATGTGGAGCAGACCCTCGACCTCTACGACATCGACTACTACATGCTCAACGGGGTGCCCAATACCGCCTTCACCGAGGCCCTGGCCTTCATCTTCCAGAAACGCGACCTGGAGCTTTTGGGCTTTGACTACAAGCTGGACGACAACACCACGTTGGACATCTTCTGGGGCGCCTACGAGATTATGGGCGTGGCCCTGACCGACATGTACACCTGGCAGTGGCTCTACGCCCACCCGGAAGCCACGGCCTCAGAGCTGCGCGACGCAGTAGTATCCATCGCCAAGGACGTATGGAACAAGTACTACGCCCCCGTCCTCGGCACTCCCGACTGCCCCTTGCTGGCCGTCTACTCCCACATGGTCAACTCCCCGATGTATCTGCCCAACTACCCATTCGGGCACATCATCGAGTACCAGCTTGAAAGCCATCTGGCCCAGTGCCGCAACCGGCTGGATTTCGCCTCGGAGCTCCGCCGCATCTACACCCTCGGCCGTCTGACTCCCCAGATATGGATGCAGCAGGCCGTCGGCTCCGAAGTCAGCGTGGACCCGCTCCTCGAAGCCGTCGGCACCATTGTCAGGAAATAATTTCCGCATACATACATAAAAATTTTGCGCGGTTACTAAATATTGGTAACTTGCGCAAAATTTTTATACTCCATGAAAACGACATCTGTAGCCTTAGGCCAGCATTTCGACAACTTTATCCGGACTTCCATCGAAGAGGGACGCTACAGCAACGCCAGCGAAATGGTAAGGGCAGGGCTAAGACTTCTGGAAGAAGACGAATGCCGTCTGGATGCCCTTAAAACAGCAATTAAAAGCGGACTGGACAGCGGTATCGCCAGAGGGTTCGATCCGGTCAGACATCTTGCGGAACTCAAAGCCGGCCTTCCCGATGAATAAGCTGATATTTACCAACAAGGCCGTCGATGACCTGTCCTCCATCTGGGAATACACAGTCAGGACATGGTCCGTAAGTCAGGCTGAGCGTTACTACAATCTGCTGATTGACTGCTGCAGGATGATATCCGAGTCCAAAATAACGACAAGCCGCCGTTACGACGAGGTAATGGCGGGCTTGTCAGGCGTCAGGGCCGGCAGGCACATCATCTTCTACACGATATCCTACAGTCACTGCGCAACCATAGTGCGCATACTGCATGAGAAGATGGATATCAGGCAGAGACTGAAAGAATAACCCTACTCTTTTTTCCGGTCCTCTGCGGCGTATTTCCTTTCAAGGACGAATGAGATCAGCAGGCCTATGCCGGCGAAGAGAAACGCCGATCCGAAATAGATAACCTGCACATCTTCATTGTACCAGTTCTTGTCAGGCAACATTCCACCCCTAATAAAGAAACCCACCAGCAGACCAAGTGCCGCACCGGCGAGCAGAAGGCCCCAGCGCAGAGGTGCGTACTTGTTCGTAGTCACGGCCCCGAACCATTTGTTCAGATCTATCTGCCCGTTCTTCTGAGGGTCGAGATTCTCGATTTTCTGGGCCACGATGAGCCTCTCTTTGCGGTGAATAAGGTTTTCGAGGATGCGATAAACAAAGTAGAAAATTATCGCAACAATAATTGCGTCAGACATGATTTTTGATTTTAAAGGTTTTTAATGTTCCGTTTGCATCTTTGACGCACGAGATGGAAAAGGTTACACCGGTTGACAGAAAATTTTGAAAAAATTCAATTTTTAAATTTCGATGTAACCTTTTATTTTTACCCGCGTCTTATATACAGAAAGAACAGCACCTATGACAAGAGCCGAGGAGAGCGCACTCATATTCAAGATACTGGACGGGGACAAGGACCTCTTCCGGCAGATTGTGGACGCTCACGGCGGCATGATTCTCGCAATGCTCTACCGGATGACGGGCAGCAGGGAGGACGCGGAGGACATGGCTCAGGAGACATTTGTCAAGGCGTATTTCTCCTTGGGCAAATACCGGGGCGAGAGCTCCATCTCCACCTGGCTCTACAGCATAGCCTACCATCTGGCAGTCTCGTCCATGAGGAAGAAAAGGCTGACGGTAAGCAGGGAGAAATTCACGGACAAGGAACTGCAGCAGAGCTCTACGTGGCTCGAAAGCGGGGAGGATACAGAACTCAAGGAGTTGCGCGAGAGGCAGTACGGAGCCCTGGAGAAGGCAGTGGCTGAATTGGAGCCGCAGGACCGGTTCCTGATAACGGCGTTCTACGAGCAGGACCGCAGCCTGGCCGAGCTGACGCAGATTACGGGCATGTCCCTGTCCAATGTCAAGGTACGGCTGTTCCGCTGCCGTAACCGGCTGGCAAGAATATTGAAGGAAAACAAGGATCTGGAAAAATAAACGGAGGATGACCATGGAGAAAATAAGACTACCCGAGGACTTCACCGACAGGGTGATGCAGAAAATAGAGCAGAGGGAGAGGGCCGCTGCCCGCAGAACGCGCATAATAACGGTATGCGGCAGCATACTCGGAGCGGTGTTTGTCATAGCGGCCGCCGTCGCCGTTCTCGACTATTTCAACATCAGTCTGAAC
>HF990406.1:0-4690 GCA_000432775.1 Alistipes sp. CAG:831 | reverse complement strand
GTCTGAACTCCTTGACCATAGACCTTCCTCGACTTGACATCCCCGGAGCGGTCTCCGGCTTCATCTCCAGCGTCTCCGACATCATGCGCAAGGTCATCACCACCCCCTCCAGCCCGCTGCTCGGCATTGTCCTCGCAGTCTTCACCCTCGCCTTCGCCGGCCTCTGGCATGACCGCCGCCACCGTCAGGACATCACTACCTCAGTGAAATAATCCCAGCCACTGCTGCGTCTCGATATATTTCGTAACTTTGGGACGGCAAACTCATAAATACACAGACCATGAGCACACAGCAAAGACTCTACCCGATAGGCATACAGACATTCGCTGATATCCGGAATGAACATTATCTGTACATCGATAAGACCGGGTACGTATATCGTATGACTCATTCAGGGGCCAGATACATCTTCCTCAGCCGCCCAAGGAGGTTCGGCAAGTCGCTGCTGGTATCCACCCTCCACAGTTATTTCGAGGGGAAGAAGGCTCTCTTCAAAGGACTGGCCATAGATGCACTGGAGAAAGAATGGAATGTTTACCCGGTGCTGCACTTCGATATGAGCATGGCCAAATATGCGGACAAAGAACAACTGGAAGCGGCTCTATGCAATCAGCTCGCTGTCTACGAAAAACAATACGGAGTAATCACAGAAGAGAGATTCCCCAACCTAAGATTGAGAACCCTGATTCAAGCAGCTTTTGAGCAGACCGGTCAGAAGGTAGTCGTGCTTATCGACGAGTACGACGCCCCCCTACTGGATGTCGTACACGAAGAAAAGACCCTGCCCGTGCTGCGGAACGTCATGCGCAACTTCTACAGCCCGCTCAAGGCCTGCGATCCTTACCTCCGGTTCGTTTTCATGACCGGTATCACCAAATTTTCCCAGCTCAGCATATTCAGCGAATTCAATAATTTGGAGAACATCAGCATGCTGGAGCCCTACGCAGCAGTCTGCGGCATCACGGAAGAGGAGATGCTCACCCAGATGAGCCCCGATCTGGACATCCTGGCGCAGAGACTGGGCCTGAGCAGAGAGGACGCATTCGCCAAGTTGAAAGCCAAATACGACGGATACCACTTCACATGGCCTTCCCAGGACATATACAACCCGTTCAGTCTCATCAGGGCCTTCGCCAACGCCAAGTTGGACTCATACTGGTTCGGGAGCGGCACTCCGACATACCTGATAGAGATGCTGCGCAAGTTCCGCATGACCCCCATTCAGCTGGGAGAGACATGCAAGGCAGGCAAGGAGGCATTCGATACCCCTACCGAGCGGCTCGACAGCATCATCCCCCTGCTGTACCAAAGCGGATACTATACCATAAAAAAAGGAAACCCCATAACCGAATCCTACACCCTGGGCATACCCAACCAGGAAGTGAGAATCGGACTGTTCCGTTCCCTGCTCCCTTACTACGTGACAACGGATACCGTCTCTGCCTCCTCCGCCCTCATATCCATGGCGGAATGCCTCTATGACGACGACATGGACGGAATCCTCAGAGCCTTGCAGACCTTCCTCGGCACCGTCCCCTATACCGACAACACCGACTACGAGGGACACTACCAGCAGATGCTCTACATCATCTTCTCCCTGCTCGGTTACTACGTGGACGTGGAGGTGCGCACCCCGAAAGGGCGGGTGGACATGGTCCTGCGCACGGCCACAACGCTTTATGTAGTGGAAGTCAAGCTCGACAAAAGCGCGGAAACCGCCATGCAGCAGATAGACCTGAAGCAGTACCCGGAGCGCTTCGCCCTCTGCGGACTCCCCGTTGTCAAGGTTGCAGTCAATTTCGACAGGGAGGCACACAACATCAGCGACTGGATTATCTCAAAATAATCTACGCCTTCCACCTCAGACATGACATAAAAAATCCCCGCCACAGACACAATGCCGTGGCGGGGAATAATTTTACTTGAAAGGCGTATGCCCTACTCCTCCTTCATGTAGGTATAGCGGTGGTCTGTGGGAGGCACGAGAGTCTCCTTGACAGCGCGGGGCAGTACCCAGCGGATGAGGTTGAACTCGCCGCCGGCCTTGTCGTTGGTACCGGATGCGCGGGCGCCGCCGAAAGGCTGCATGCCGACAACGGCTCCGGTGGGCTTGTCGTTGATGTAGAAGTTGCCGGCAGCATATTTCAGCCTGCGGGAAATCTTCTCGAGAGCAAGACGGTCGCGGCCCCAGATGGCACCGGTCAGGCCGTAAGGAGAGGTGGTGTCGCAAAGCTCGACAGCCTTGTCCACATCGGCGTCGTCATAAACGTAGACTGTGAGGACGGGGCCGAAGATCTCCTCCTCCATGCTCTTGAAATGGGGATCTGTGGTGACGATGACAGTAGGCTCCACGAAATAGCCCTTGGACTTGTCATATCCGCCGCCCAGCACGATCTCAGCGTCTTTCGATGCCTTGGCGTATTCGATGTAGGATGCGATGTTGTCGAAGGAAGCCTCATCGATGACGGCGTTGATGAAGTTCGAGGGATCGCAAACATCACCCATTTTCACCTTTGCGGCTGTATCCTTGATCTTCTCGAGGATAGCGGGCCACAGGGACTTGGGCACGTACATGCGGGAAGCGGCAGAGCACTTCTGGCCCTGGTACTCGAAAGCACCGCAGTAAGCCGCATTGCCGACCTCCTCAGCCACAGCCGAGGGATGCACGAAGATGAAGTCCTTGCCGCCGGTCTCGCCCACTAAGCGGGGATAGGAGCGGTAGTTGGCGATATTCTCGCCCACCTGTTTCCAGAGGGTATTGAAGGTGGCGCTGGAGCCGGTAAAATGCACTCCTGCGAGGTCCTTCGAAGCGAAGATCTCCTTGCCGATGACAGCGCCGCTGCCGGGAATGAAGTTCACCACACCTGCGGGCACTCCGGCCTCCTCGTAGATCTTCATCAGATAGTAGTTCGAGAGGATGGCGGTGGTAGAGGGCTTCCATACCACGGTGTTGCCCATCAGCACGGGAGACATCGAGAGGTTGGAAGCAATGGATGTAAAGTTGAACGGGGTCAGGGCGAAGATGAATCCCTCGAGAGGACGGTACTCCACGCTGTTGATCTGGTTCGGGCCGCTCTTAGGCTGGATGCCGTAGATCTTGGAGGCAAATGCGGCATTGTAGCGCAGGAAATCGATGGTCTCGCAGGCCGAGTCAATCTCCGCCTGATAGAAGTTCTTGCTCTGGCCGAGCATGCATGCGGCGTTGATGACAGCGCGGTACTTGCCTGCGAGCAGGTCGGCTATCTTCAGGATGATGGATGCTCTTACAGTCCAGTCCAGCTCCGCCCACTCGTCATGAGCGTCGAGAGCGGCCTTGATGGCCATTTTAACCTCCTCGGGACCTGCCTTGTGATATGTGGCGAGCACGTGAGAGTGGTCATGCGGCATAACCACCTTACCGGTGTTGCCGGTGCGGACCTCCTTGCCGCCGATAATCAGCGGAATGTCCAGCTCTATGCCGCTCTGTCTTTTAAGTTCGGCCTCGAGGGCTACTCTCTCAGGGGAGCCTTTGAGGTATGATTTCACCGGCTCATTTGCCGGTACAGGGAATGTAAAAACTGCATTTTTCATACTCTATGGGTGTTTTGTTTTTTGTCAATTGCCCACGAATATACAGTTTTTTCAAATCTTTTCAAATAAATGAACAAATTTACATAGACTGTTTTTCTTCTAAAAACTGAGGGTATATCCCAGGCCGAGTATGTGTTCATCCAGTCCCGAGGAACTGAACGTCTGCTGAAAACGGTAATATCCGCTGAAAGAGTGCATCTTCCCTACCGGCACCCTCACCCCGGCCGTATAGCGCATGATGCCGGTCTCTCCCTTGCGGTAGTCGAACAGGTACAGAAAATTCTCCACTCCGATGAACGGTGTGATTGGCAGGGCATCCATCTTCAGTTCCACTCTAAGACGGCTACGCAGATATGAAATGACACTACCTGAGGCATTCGGGTCTCTGTCCGTATAGTAAATCTGCTCTATAAGTTCCCGCAGGTAAAAATATACCGGTCCGATACTGATTCCTATCGTACCTCCTGCATACCAGCGGTGCGCAGGCTCCCAATAGTCGATACGGTTGACCCTTGCATAACGGTAACCTGCTTCCAGAGAAAACAGTTCGTTGAAACGGAAACGCAGCTCCGGATTGACCCACCAAAGATTGACATCAGTTGCCGTCCTGGCAGTCCTCAGTTCCCCATTTAGAGAAAGGGAAAGACCGCTTACGATATGCTTGCGCACCGTAATCGAGCTCCACACCGCAAAATCATCCTGCCTGTCGCCAGCCGCAACCGCCGTGCTACAAAAAAACAGCGATACGAGTGACACCAGCACCGCTGCAACAACTCCTTTAAGCAACCTCCTGCAATAACTCATTTTCCTGTCGTATTTGGATATTATCCGGCAAATGTACAAAGAATTAACAGACCGGCGAGAGTACGACATCGGCATCCGCACTACCGGCCGCTGCTGAATATCCGATGCAGCACTCAGGAACCGGACCGCCTTCACATGCCTCAACGGCAGGTACGCACACGCCTGACTTCGACAGCACATTCACAAACAGCGTCTTGCATATACAACAGGATGCTTTCGGATATTTTTAGCCACATGGCGGTGAAGACATATTTACGATGACCTTTTACCATACACTATAACTTTGCCGCAACGGCAGCATTTCCGGTGATTCAGT
>HF990405.1 GCA_000432775.1 Alistipes sp. CAG:831 | reverse complement strand
AATTTTCGCTAAGATACAAAATTCCACACAATCTACAAACCTATTCGACAATTTCTACTGCCGATGGCCTCAACAAGACTGTGCTGTCGCCGGCCACCTCTTCACCCCCTTCTTCTCCACCAAGCCAGACGGCAAGGGCATCGGCCTGATCGTCATCCACGAAGTGCTGACCCGCTCCGGCATCCGCTTCAGTCTCGGCACCGGAGAGGACGGGATTACGAGGTTCGAACTGTTTTTCCAAACCATTTAAAATCATCGCCGCCGCTGCAGCCCTGTTCATGGATGCATGCACTCCGTCATTTGTCCAGACCAACGAGGAACTGATGGTACAGGAGTACATCGTCATTGCGAAAAATCAACAACTGAGTCCACGTCTGTTAGTCCACAACTGTTCCGTTTCCCGCTCCTTCGGAAGGAGTAGGAGACGCTCACCTTCGCTACAAGCACCAGAGAGCCATTTTCAATTTTAACGAATTTACTTCGTGGTGCACATGAGAGAAAAACACCGCTGTAAATCAGATTGTTACAAAACTAACTGCACATCCGCCCTCCTTTAAGACAGACCAAATGTGCAGCAGTACTTGCAGACCACTGATTTTCAAGCGGTTGAAAAAGCGAGTGCACCACGAAGTAAATTCGTTCAAGTATGCACGCCGTCCACCGCATTAACAGCGCCTTCTGAGCGAGCGAGGCTTGAGGACAGCTGCTTGGACTGCCCGCCATGCGTTGGCAAAGGTCTCCTGCCAATGCGATAAACAATCTCCCTGAAAATGGTGAATTCCCAGTCGGGAGAAACCGTCGCATGTATGACCTGCGGATTGCCCTGGCTATCGGGATTCTCGAAGCGGAACAGCCCGGCCAGTCTCACTGCTCCGTCATACTCGAAGTAGAAACGGTACCGGGGATAGCCATTCACGTCGTACAGGTAGTTCTCTATCGCGACATCGTTACCCTCAACCGGAACCATATCCCCGTCTTCCCCCATAATCGAGCTTATACCCTTCAACTCCCCGTTGTACCGGCATCTGACCCTGGTGAACCGGCCGTCCCGGTCCCACGAGGTGTCTATCCTCAGGGTGTCCGTTGTCTCAATCCCATCCCTCACGCTTATTCCGTAATCGGACATGCTGTCCGTCTCATGCCAGATATCCGGATATACGAAAAAGGCATAGTGGGTCTTTGTATGCTCATACTGGAGGTGCACCGGCTCAGGGTCTGCTGCGCGCATATCTCCGTTCACCGTATAGGACTCCAGGTTACTGTTCTCATCGAAAGTCATGTCAATGATGTCCGTAAGCTCCGGATGCCCCTGCACGACTATGGAATCCCGGATATTCCGAACATCCCCTTTCAGCAGCAGCTGCGTATACATCGGAATCTCAGTTGCCTCATGCGGCACTGCCTCATGAGGGCCGTCAATCTGACGGCAGCCCGATGCCAGAAACAGCACTGCTGCCAGCAGGAACGGGGCAGGACGGTATGCACAGAGGGCTTTCATGTAGCAAATTTAGGTAAAAACAGCGAGATTCCGCACTGGCTGAGGACAAATGTTGATGGTAGCCGGCTTTGGGATACAGGCCGTGTTCCTGACATCCCCAGCCTGTGCTGTCACACCGCCACGGGAGCCTTTATCGCCGGCCAGGGGTCGTATCCTTCGAGGGTAAAGTCCCCGTAGTCGAAGTCGAAGACCGAGCGCACTTCGGGATTGAGAACCATCCGGGGCAGGGGGCGCGGGGTGCGGGAGAGCTGCTCGCGCACCTGGTCGAAGTGGTTGAGATAGATGTGTACGTCTCCGAAAGTGTGCACGAAGTCTCCGGGAGTGTAGCCGCACTCCTGGGCCACCATCATGGTCAGCAGGGCGTACGAGGCGATGTTGAAAGGCACTCCGAGGAAGACATCGGCACTGCGCTGGTAGAGCTGGCAGGAGAGCCGCCCGTCGGCCACGTAGAACTGGAAGAGGGTGTGGCAGGGGGGCAGGGCCATACGGTCCACCTCCGCCGGATTCCAGGCCGAGACAATGTGCCGCCGCGAGTCCGGATTGCGCTTGAGCGAGTCCAGCACCTGCGAGAGCTGGTCGATGGTATGTCCGTCCGGAGCCGGCCAGGAACGCCACTGATGGCCGTAGACCGGACCGAGGTCCCCGTTCTCGTCGGCCCATTCGTCCCAGATGGATACCTTGTGGTCGTGCAGGTACTTGATGTTGGTATCGCCCTTGATGAACCACAGCAGTTCGTAGATAATCGAACGCAGATGCAGTTTCTTGGTCGTAAGCAGGGGAAATCCCTCCGATAGGTCAAACCTCATCTGATAGCCGAAAACCGATTTCGTTCCCGTTCCGGTCCGGTCCGACTTGACCGTCCCATGGTCCATGATATGCTGCAGGAGCTCCAGATACTGCTTCATAGTGTATGCGCTTTTTTGTCCGTCAAAGGTACTCAATTTCTCCATCGGTACGGAAAAAATCACCAAAATACGGCCAAATGCCACACCAAAATTCAGCCAAATGCCATATCAAAATGAGTTAATATTTTGAATTTTAAAATATTAACTTTATTTTTGTTTTCTAAAATTATTGAAATGAAAACTTACAAGCCACGCATTGCCGATGCAATTCTGGACGACCTCCTGGATGCAATGGGAGCAGTTCTGATAGAAGGTCCGAAATACTGCGGTAAGACCACGCTTGCCGCGCAACATGCCGGAAGCATAATCTATATGGCCGACCCGGACACTAAAGACCAGAATCTTACTATGGCACAGACCAATATAAGCAGGCTGCTGCAAGGGCTCACACCAAGGCTCATAGATGAGTGGCAGGTTGCTCCCAGAATCTGGGACGCAGTGAGAAATGAGGTGGACAAACGCGACGAGGACGGCCAGTTCATATTGACAGGCTCGGCAGTACCTATAAGGACAAATGAGATTTTCCATACGGGTACAGGCAGGATTTCCTGGCTTAGACTCCGTACGATGACTCTTTGGGAGTCCTCTGAATCATCCGGAGATGTAAGTCTGGCCAATCTGTTCAAATCAGATTCATCCATAGACGGAGCCTCCAGCCTCGACATCGAAGAACTGGCATTTATAATCTGCCGCGGAGGCTGGCCCAAGGCTGTTCTCAAAAAGAGCCGGAAATCAGCTCTTATCCAGGCACAGGAGTATTTCGAGGCAGTCACGCGGTCCGATATATCGAGAGTGGACGATATAGAGCGCGACAGCGAAATAGCGAAAAGACTAATGCGGTCATACGCCAGAAATCAGGGCAGCCAGGCCAGTGCTGGTACTATTCTGGCTGACCTGAAAACACATGAGGGGGATTCGGTAAATGAAAATACACTCTACTCTTACATAAAGGCTCTCAAGAAAATTTTCGTAATCGAGGATTCGTTGGCATGGAATCCCAATCTCCGCAGCAGGACAGCCGTCAGAACATCGGATACACACTATTTTTCCGACCCCTCGATTGCTGCAGCTTCTCTCGGCTTAGGCCCGGAGGACCTTCTGAACGACTTGAGGACATTCGGACTGTTCTTCGAGACCTTATGCATCCGGGATCTCCGTGTATACGCCGAAGCCCTCGGGGGAAACGTCTATCACTACAGGGATAAGAACCATCTCGAATGCGATGCCGTCATCCATCTGCGAAACGGCAGATACGGTCTTATAGAAATCAAACTGGGCGGCCATGACCTTATAGAGGAAGGTGCAGCCACTCTTACGGCCCTGGCCTCGAAGATAGACACTGACAAGATGCCCGCACCCTCGTTCTCGATGATTCTCACCGGCACCGGAGACTACGCATACAAACGTCCTCAGGACGGCATACTGGTCGTACCGATAGGCTGTCTGAAAGTCTGAGCGCATCAGGGCAGCAGCAGGACGATGGGCAGATGGTCGCTGGCCCCGCCGTGCCACTGAGGGCCGTAGTAGGTGCGGAACGGCTTCTGTCCTAAAAACTTCTCGTCCTCCTCCAGCAGCAGCGGATGTCGGTATATCTCCATACGTGCACCGCGCAAGGCAGGACTCATCATGAAAAGGTCGATCAGTTCCCAGCGGCCATTGTACTTCAAGGTCCCCTCCCCTCTCTGGTGCAGGTCAAGCGCAGGATTGAGCAGGCCAGTCCTCCGCTGCACCGACATCACCGGCTCCGAGTCAGGAGTATCGTTGAAATCCCCGGTGACAATGACCGGCGGCAGTTCTCCCGCTGCGGAATCCGCCAAGGCTCCTAACACCCGGCTCAGGGTATCGGCCGCCGACTGGCGGAAAGGCCGGGAGTACTCCTCCCCTCCGAATTTCGACGGCCAGTGATTGATGTAAAAATGCACGCTCTCCGGAGACTCGTCCGGCAGATGCAGCACCGCCAGGATATGAAGGATATCCCGCGTGGGCCTCTCCCTTCCGGTCAGCACCTCCAACGCCTCCACGTCATGCACGGTGAGATATTCTTCCCGATAGATGAATCCCACGTCAATTCCTCTGCTGTCCGGAGACTCCCGGTGTACCACACCATAACCGAGCTTTGCCAGCGGAGTCTGCTCAGTCAGCTGCCGCAGCACCATCCGGTTCTCCACCTCCGCAAAGCCCACGGCCAGCGGCCAGTCCCCGTACCTGTCGTACATCGACAGCAGGACCTTGGCGATGAGATTGCGCTTGACCAGGAACTTCTTCCAGGTCCAGTGCTTCTCCCCCGCCGGAGTGAACTCCTCATCCACCGTCAGCGAATCGTCAAAAGGGTCGAAATAATTCTCCAGATTCCAGAAAACCACATACCGGCTTCCCCTCTCCTGCCCTTCCAGGGTCCACAGGCCACACAACTGGCACAACAGGATTACGGCCGCTACTGCACACTCTCTCCTCATAAGCCAAAAGATTTTCCGCTAAGTTAACAAATTTACGTCAAAAAAACAGCCGGCATCCCACAAAGGATACCGGCTGGCATATATTGAAACGTATTGGTGTATTTCTAGAAGAAACGGGCGCGGTTGTCCACAATCTCGCCTCTCTCGTTGAAGATGGCGGGCAGACTGTTGATCTGATAAGCCTCTATCTGGGCGGCACGGATCTTGGCGTCATCCTCGGTATAGAAAGCTCCGGTCTCACGGTCGAGAACATTGAAGACATATACTCCGATATTGCCGGCAACGGGACCGCTTATGACACCGGGCTCGGCTCCTGCCACTGCACCTATAAATGCGGGCTCCGTTGCAGTAGAGGTCATGCTGCCGAATGTGATTCCGTCACGGGTGCTGACTGTCTGGCCAAGAGCCTCGGCTATGGAGTTCATGTCGGTCAGGCCCTGTATCTTGGAGGCTACCTCTCCCTTGACTTTCTCAGCCCTCTTCTGGTTGGTGAGGATGTAGCGGATGGATGCAGCCACATTGTTGACGGGTGCGTATCCGTCCTCACGGATGGCCTTGAGCGCCACTACGAAGAATATATCGTTGTTGACGGTGATGATGGGTGATACATCGCCCACTTTGGTCTTGTCATCATATATCCAGCGGATCACTTCCCTTACATCGTCATATCTGGAGAGCTGGCGGGCACTCTCGAGCACATTGTTGGCGGGCACTACGGGAAGCTCCTCATCGAGGGTTATCTTATCGAAGTTCTCTATCTTGCCCTCGCAGCGCGAAGCCAGGTCGTTGGCCTGTGCATAATAGTTCTGGAAGGTCTCCTTGCTTGCCATGGCCTCCTTGGAGAGAATGGCGAGCTGTACTTTCTTCATCGGAGCCGTACGGTCTGTAACGCTGACGATATGCAGGCCGTAGTCTGTCTCCATCTTTGCGATGGTTCCGGGTCTCATGCTGAGGACACCCTGCATACCGGGTATCATGGATGTCTGCGTCATCCAGCCGATGTCTCCGGGGTTGGCCACGTTGGGATTCTGGTCGAGGGAATACTGGGCTGCCAGGGCGGAGAAATCACCGCCGTGGTTGAGCACGTTGATAAGGCTGTCGGCCAGCTCACCTGCATCGAATGAGAGAAGGATGTGGCGGACAAAAGCCGAATCGGACATATTCTTCTCGTCATTGACGCGCACTGCATAGAAAGTATTGTCTTTCTGGAACACAGGCATGACACCGGGCCTGCGGCTGAATGCGAACTCGTCCACCTCGGGGAACTGGGCCGAAAGCTCGCCCTCCTTGTAGTAGTAGTCCTGCAGGGGGGTATCTGAGTTGAGGGACAGGAAACTCTTCAGATTGGTAGTTGTCGAGAACTCCTCGAACAGACCGTCTATCTCGTCCTTGGCAGCCTGAATATCGGACTCGGAGGGAACCACCTCGTAAGCCACGAACTCGATGTCGCGGGAGGCTCGCTGACGGTAATTCTCCTTATGGGCGTTGTAGTAATCCTGAATCTCCTTGGTGCTTACCTGTATCGTGGAATCCACATCGAAACCGAAAGGCACCAGTACGAACTCTACATTCGATGATGTGTTGTTCTCCTCGATCTGTCTGCGGAGCTCCACAGGAGTGAGGATATCGCTGCCGGTGAGAAGGGATGTGTATTTGATAAAATACTGCTGGGATGTCATGTTCTGCTGAAGGAAACTCCAGTACTGGGCGAGATTACCTGAGGCATCACCGGGGATAGCGTGGATGAATTCCATGAGCTTCTCCCTGCTGAAACTGCCGGAGGCATCGAGGAAAACCGGATCGTTGGCCAATATGGGAGATATCTCCTTGCCCTGACTGAGGTCCACCAGCTCGTCCTCACCCACCATAATGCCGGCCTTCTGCATCTCGGGAATAATGTACCACTGCGAGATGAGGTTCTGCCATGCTGTCTCGTTGATGGTCTGCATGGCCTCCTCCGACACCGACTGGCTTCCGGAAGTGAGGGTGTAGATGTTGGTATAATAGTCCACCTGCTGCTGGAACTCATTGTAACGGACCTTCTTGCCGTCTATCTTGCCCACATCATACTTGGAGGAGAAGTAGCCGAGAGTGGTCTCCAGAGTAGTGGGGTCAATGATAAAAGATAACAGCGCCACCGCGATGAGCACTGTGATAAGAATACCGAGCTTTACTCGAATTTTCTCTAAAACTGCCATTTTATTTCAATTTACAACGTTCTGAAAATAGGGTGCGAAGATAGTAATTTTATTTTTATCTCCGGTATCTGGGCCCAATAAAATTCACTGTATCCACGTACCCGGTTCCAGTTGTGTCTTCGGAGACTATTCCATAGCTGTCGAAAACTTTGAGAAGACGGGCGTTCCTCGCCCTCTCGTCCGATTCCAGCCCGTATCCCTGCATGAAGCCCTGAGGCGAGTACAGACGCACATGACAGTCTGTGAAAATCCTCTGCCTCTCCCGGTCCCAGTACAAGGTGTCAGTCATTATCTTCTGGCCTTCAAGATAGTTGATTATCACAACATTACCATAAGCAGACCAGGTTTCTGTCTTTCCCTGCACCGAATGTTCTGCCCTGTCAGACAATATCTGGGTCTCCAATAGCCCTTCCTCATTGTACGCCAAGACATTGAACCCGTCAGGGAAAAGTTCTACCGACTCGTCCTCTCCCTTTTCGTATCTCTCCATCCTGGAAGCCACGAGCCTCATCTGCATAAGGCCGTTCTCCGTCTGAGCCGCATCCATGTTCAGGACTACCTGGGTCGGAGCCTCGGACAACTGGTCCGAATCTATGTTCCTGAGCTTGTTGCCGCATGATACGACAATGGTAGCGGTCCATAGGGCCGCTACCATTCTGATAGCCGTGTAATGCGGTATTTTAAAACTCATTACTATTTCTGGGTCCTTACGGTTGTGGATTCAGTCATACCGTTGCAGTTAATCTGATAACGGTCACCGTCCACGATGTCATACATGAATGCGTCGGACTGCAGGGGATAGTACTGGCGGTAGGTTGCAATCTGCTTGTCAACATCCTCTGCCATTGAAGGATCGGCGTTCTTGGCCTTGATCATGTAGTCTGTGGCGGCCCAGAAAGGAGCACGGGTCTCGATAGGGTTGCCGTCGCACTTGGTAACGCTCCAGATGGTTCCGATAAGATAATAAGCCCTTGCCTCCCATGTTGCGGACGCAGCAGCTTTCTTGGCGGCGGCTACTGCTTCAGCCTTACGGTCCAGTTTCGAGAAAAGATATGTTGCAAGCTCGAAATAGTACTCGGCGTCTTTCTCTGCATCCGAGTCCTCGAAAGCGATGGCCTCGTTCATATACTTGACAGCCTGGTCAGCGCCGTCAGGAAGCGAGGAATAGAGCTGGAAGAGGAGATGTGCTGAGTTGGACGAGGGATCAACCTTATACAGACCCTCCACCGCCTTGAGGAAGAGATCCTCCTCAGTACATCCGGTAGAAGAGAAGAGGGTAACGATATTGGAAAGCACTGTCTCATCCTCGGGAGCGGCGTCATAGCGGGGCTGGAATACTGCAACGAGGTTCTCGCAACTTGCCACACCGCTGCCTGCGAAGAGGCTCTCCACGTCGGCGATGGCATTGTCCACCATCTTGGAGGGCTTGGCGGCTCTAACGGCCTCAAGGGTTTCGATACTCTTCTCGAATGCGGAGAATACATCGGAGTCCATGAGTCTTCCTGACTTATAGAGCTGGATAGCATAGTCAACATATCTTACAGCCACTGTTGTAGAAGCCTTCTCCTTAGCTACGTCCAGGGCCTGGCCGAGTGTCTCGTACACCTCCATCTCACTGCCGGGGTCGGCATAGTTCATCATGTCCACTGCCTTGTTGTTGGTAGCTGTAACGGCATATTTGGGATATGTGTCTATTCTCATCTGGTGGAGCATCATAAGGCTGTCCACAAGCTCCTTCTTCCTGATGGGATTGTTGCGGTATTTGTTAATATCATTTCTCAGAATCTTCATACCGTCGAGAAGCATGTTCTGGCTGGCTGTAGGAGGGCAGTACTTGATGGCGTTACGCCAGTTGGGAGCGGCGTCTTCCATATTATCCTGCTTCATGTACTGCATGTAGAAGGAAAGATACTTGATACATTCCGCGCTGTCCGCGCCATATTTTCCCTGCCCGAAGACAAGAATGGACACAAATAATGCAATCGTTGCTAATAGAATACGTTTCATATGTTTAGAATTAATAATGTTAGTCATATCTGTATTTGACAAACCAGATGTCATGAAGATTAATATTGACAATAAAATTTACATATCTCTCCCTCACCAGGTTGTGTCTCAATGAACCCCGCTGTCCTATGTCAACCGCCACGCTGACGGCATTGTACCATCTGAATATGGGAAAAGACGCTCCGAAAGTTATACCGAAGGCATTGACCTGATGGCCGTTCAACTTCACATACGACTGCTCGTAATAGGCTCCGGCACGATAAGTCACCCTCTTCATATAATAACGGATGTCGTACATGTTCGGTGTAATCTCAAACCCGGCCTTGTACTGCCTGGAGGTAGTGGCATCGAAGTTGGTCCATGTAGCGGCATCCGGAAACATGTCCCCGCGCCAGTTCTGCTGGATGTAATCCGCTCCCACTGCCCATTTTCCGTTGACTCTGTACGAGAGCCCCACTCCGAACTCGTCGGCTATGCGCAGATCCGAGGATGGAACATTGACATTGAGTACAGTATCGGCACCCGAGAATGCATAACGGGTCACCTCACCGCTCATGGATGTTCCCAGACGGTATGTGCCGCCTATCACCAGCTGCGAGTTGTTCTTCTTGAAAGGCTGGATATACTGCAGGCCGAACTTGCCGCTGAACGCATGCACTTTATAATTCCACCCGGTGTAGATGGTATTGTAGGCCGAGGATGAATTGAACAGAACATCATTGTGCTTGTTCATATATCCGAAATAGTATATGCCCTGGGCACCCAGCGATATGCGGTCGAAGAACATCACGGACGCTCCGAGAAACAGCTGATATATGCTGCCGGTTCCGTACTGCTGATACTTCACGTCGCCCATATCCGCCTCAATGTCGGTCGATGTCTCCGTGGACAGGAACTTGTATCCTACATCGCTGAACGGAGCTATTCCTATTACGAAGGCCGAGGACTTGTAGATAGGAAATGTAAATGCCACGTTCTGCATGTTGAATACATTGTACGCCGATTTGGTGATGTCGTCGTTGAAATAGGAATTCTTCTCGTTAACTCCGAAATCGAACATAAACGAAAGAGTATCCCTGGCCGTAATGGCTGCAGGATTGATGAAGTTGATAACGCGGTTGTCTCTCATACCGACACCTACGCCTCCCATGGAATAATTGTACGCGGTGCCCTCTGCGGCAATCTTGCCTACACCGAACATCGAATACGGCGAATATGAACCCAGAGCGTCTATCGACTGTCCATGAAGCCATGAGAGCGGACAGAACAGGATAAAAGCCGCGGACATCACCTTCGCCAGGATTTCTTTCCCTTTATACATTCACTTGCGCAATTTTGGACAACCCCGTCAAAACAAGGTTACAAACTACAAATATCGGGCTTTTTAGCATCTTTGCAAAAAAAAGTGCATCGCCGCCTGTAAAAATAATCCTGCTTCCGGGATTGCAGTTAATGTACCGCTCCACTTCAAAGATTATGCCTAATACCACTCCGTTGTTGACGGCATCGTATGTATTTTTTCCGACCAGTCCTGAAGGTACGGAAGCGTCCACCAGAGGCAGTCTTCCGGTAAACTGGTGAAGGGCACGCAATCTCATGCTTAGTCCGGGGGAAATGTTACCTCCTCTGAAAATCCCGGTAGCGGAGACAAAGTCCACTGTAATAGCTGTTCCGAAATCAAAAATAGTGCAGTCCTCACCAGGAAAAATGGACATTGCTCCCACTGCCGCGGCTATACGGTCGGAACCGAGAGTCTCCGGAGTACTGTAGTCCAGCCGCAGGGGCATGGGAGTAGAGGCATCCACCACAATAAGCTTACGGCATCTGTCCTCCAGCCACAGCTCCGTCTCTCTGTCTCCGGCAGCTACCGAAGAGACGCATACCACATCGGCAGGACCGCTCAAGGCTGCATCCTCGTCCAGCGACCTGCGGAGTCCGGAACGCGGCAGCCTCCGGACTGCCAGAAGCCCATTCCCGTCTGAGAGAGCGGCCTTGCAGTGGGAAGAATTCCCTATATCTATCAGTATATTCTTCATTTCCTAAGGGATAGGGCGGCAAATATAATTACAATTTCCGTATCAAGTTATATGCACCCTCGATTGTTTTCACATTTTTGACAGTAATGTACAGCTTGTCATTGTTTTCCTTGAGCATATACCGCCCCGCATCCTTATGCTGAATAGTCTTGATAATATCGGAAAAACGGCTGCTGCGGTAGAATGGAGACATGGAATTGGATATAAAATACATGACAAGTGTTCCGTTCTTCAGCACTATCTTCTCGAAACCTCTCTCCCTGGCGGCCATTCTGAGACGTACTACGAAAATCAGTTGCTTGAATTCTTCCGGAATAGGTCCGAAACGGTCCTCTATATCTGCTATGAAACGCTGCAGTGACCCCTCGTCGGATATGGAGTCGAGTTCCTTGTAGAGCCGTATTTTCTCCGCTGTAATATTTATATAGGTATCCGGTATGAGTATCTCCAGATCCGTGTCCACTACACAGTCGGTAACATACACATCTTCCTCCTCCTTTTGTCCGGGCAGGTCAGTAACAGTGCCCTTAATCTCCTCGAATGCCTCGGCCAGAATACGCTGGTACGTCTCAAAACCCATCTCGGCAATATATCCGCTCTGCTCTGCACCCAGCATATTGCCCATACCGCGGATATCCAGGTCCCTCATGGCTATGTTGAAGCCACTTCCCAGATCCGAGAAAGCCTCTATGGCATCCAGCCTTCGCCTTGCGTCATCCGACAGGGAGGTCATAGGTGGAACTATGAGGTAGCAGTATGCCTTACGGCTCGACCGCCCTACCCTTCCGCGCAACTGGTGAAGATCGCTGAGGCCATAGTTCTGGGCCTGATTTATTATTATCGTATTGGTATTGGGAATATCTATTCCGTTCTCAATGATAGTGGTGGCTATGAGTATATCGTAGTCTCCCGACATATATTCGATTATTTTATTCTCCAGTACCTTGGGATCCATCTGACCATGTGCCACGCACGTCTTGACCCCTGGAACTATCCTGCGTATTATATCCTCAACCTCATATATGTCCTGTATACGGTTGTGTACGAAGAACACCTGACCTCCACGGCCAATTTCCTCATTGATAATATCCCTGATAGTATCCTCGTTGAAATCTATAATTTCTGTCTGAATAGGAAGGCGGTTGGGTGGGGGAGTATTGATAATGGACAGGTCCCTGGCACCCAACAACGAGAACTGGAGGGTACGGGGAATGGGAGTGGCCGTAAGGGTAAGAGTGTCGACCGAAAGCTTCAGATGCCTGAGCGCCTCCTTGGCCGCCACACCGAATTTCTGCTCCTCATCTATGATAAGCAGTCCCAGATCCTTGAATGTTATACTTTTACCCAGAAGACGGTGAGTACCTATTATAATATCTATCTTGCCATTTTTGAGTCTTTCCGTTATATCAGCCACCTCCTTCGGGGTTCTCAGGCGGCTGATGTAATCTATGTTGCATGGAAAATTCCGAAGCCTGTCCTTGAACGTATTATAGTGCTGAAGTGCCAGTATGGTGGTCGGAACGAGAACCGCCACCTGCTTACTGTCGGCCACTGCCTTGAAAGCAGCTCTCATTGCCACCTCAGTCTTTCCGAAACCTACGTCTCCGCACACCAGCCGGTCCATAGGCCAGCTGCTCTCCATATCCTTCTTGACAGCCTCCACAGCTTTTATCTGATCAGGAGTCTCCTCGTACTGAAAAGAAGACTCAAATTCCTGCTGGAGGAAAGAGTCAGGACTGAACGCAAAACCTTTTGCCACCCTCCTCTGTGAATAAAGCCTGATCAGATCCTCGGCAATATCCTTGACCTTGGATTTTGCGCTGCTCTTCAGTCTTTCCCAGTTGCCGGTACCGAGTTTATTGATTTTGGGAGGCTTTGTTGAATCCCCTGAACGGTACTTCGATATACGGTGCAGACCGTGAACTGAGACGAAGAGAACATCGTTGTCCCTATATATAAGTTTTATAGCCTCCTGTACCTTGCCGTTGATACGGTTCTTTACCAGTCCGCCGAATCTTCCGATTCCATGGTCAATATGTACGATATAGTCTCCCTCCTTGAAAGAATTGATATCATTCATCGTCAGCCTCTCGCTTCTCTCAACCGTTCTTTTAAGGCGGATACGGCGGTATCTGTCGAATATCTGATGATCAGTATACAGACATTTCTTCCCGTCATGATCGATGAAACCTTCCTGGATAGTAAACTCCATATAATTGAGAACCAGGTCATACGATGAGAAGATATTGCGTAACCTTTCTATCTGGCTCCGGTTCTCGCTCATGATGCATACATCATATCCGTCCGCACGCCTGGACCTGATATCAGCCGCCAGAAGTTCAAAATTCTTGTTAAAAGCCGGCTGCGGTGAGGTATTGAACTCAATTACAGTATCCGCTCTACCTATACTGTGAAGAGGGGAGAGCCAGACCTGCTTGTGACGATTTACTCCTGCAGCGTCCTCACTGAAGTTTTCCAGTCCTGAAATCCAGATTACCGAATCATCGGGAATAGCCGAATATATGGGAATATCCTGATCCGTTATACTGGGATATATGCTGAGCGCATCCAGTACTTCTCCCACCGTATGCTGGGTATTGACATCGAACATACGGATAGAATCTATCTCGTCCCCGAAAAAATCAATACGGTACGGCTTGTCATTATTAAATGAGAAAAGATCTATTATACCTCCCCTTACAGCATACTCTCCGGGTCTGGATACAAAGTCCACTCTGGTGAATCCCATTCCGTACAGATCATCCTGAAACTTGTCAAACGAAACGGTCTCTCCCTTCGACACCTTCAGAACAGACTGACCTATCTGGCCTTGGTCAGGAATATTCTCCTCGACAGCCTCCCTGTATCCGACTATTATCAGATAGTCCCCTTTGTAACTGCCGGACTTGAAATCCTCCAACGCACTTATCGCCGCTGTCCTCTGCACCTTAGCGGACATATCCTTCATAGTGCCCTTTACTGTCCTTACGTCTGAGGGAGGAAAGAAATAAACATTATCGTCTCCTATTATATTGTACAGATCGTTGACACATCCGGCTGCATCATCCTTACCGGCAAGTATCACCAGATGAACTCCGCGCTCAACAGCATCAGATATGGCAAAAGCCTTGGCTGAAGAATACAATCCGTTTATTTCTATAGTTTTAACTTCATTGTTCCTTATAGCCTCGCGCAGTTTCCCGACACTGTCACTTTTCAACAATCCTTCTATTTTCCGGTTCATATCTTTTCGATAACCTTGTTTATATCTTATGATAACTTTTTTTCTTTTTTTAAAAATTCTGTATACGGAATGACAAATCTTAATTTCAAAATTATCGCCCCAAAAGTTTTCTAAAATTTATCAGAAAGTTTTCAACATCTTATCATCATTCCACTCCAGCCCTAAAACCGCTAATACTCCGGACATAACCTCATTTATCAACATATCGACAGACATATATAATATTAATTTCTCTTAAAAAATGTAAAGTATTATATTTGTAATCTTGTTTGCAAACGGTATGAAGAACGAAGATTTTGATGCCAGGGCACAAAGTTCGGCCAAAGATAGCGATTTTGAGGGAAAAATACGCCCGCAGGATTTCGGAGAATTTTCCGGTCAGGACAAAATTATCGAAAATCTCAAGATTTTCGTAAAGGCAGCCCTGCTCCGGGGGGAGGCACTGGATCACATCCTGCTTCACGGACCTCCGGGACTTGGCAAGACCACGCTGGCCCATATAGTAGCCAATGAATTGGGTGTCAATATGAAAATTACCTCCGGACCCATTCTGGACAAACCCGGAGACCTGGCCGGTCTGCTTACAGGGCTTGAGGAAGGAGATGTACTTTTCATAGACGAGATACACAGGCTTTCTCACGTTGTGGAGGAGTACCTCTATTCTGCAATGGAGGACTTTACTATCGACATCATGATAGATAAGGGACCTGGTGCGAGATCAGTCCAGATAGGTCTTAACCGCTTTACACTCATCGGAGCCACTACAAGGAGCGGACTCATCACGTCTCCTCTCCGGGCCAGATTCGGAATTACGGCACATTTGGAATACTACGACGCATCCGTACTCAAAAATATCATCATACGCAGCGCCAGGATACTTAATATAGAAATAGAAGACCGTGCTGCAATGGAGATAGCCATGAGGAGCCGGGGAACACCGCGTATAGCGAACTCCCTATTGCGTAGGGTCCGGGATTTCGCCCAGGTGAAAGGTTCGGGTTTCATAGATCTCGAGATAGCTTCCTATGCTCTCGATGCGCTCAATATCGACAAGCGGGGCCTCGACGCTATAGACAATAAGATACTCAACACCATTATTTATAAGTTCAAGGGAGGTCCTGTCGGTCTGGGTACCATAGCAACAGCAGTGGGAGAGGATCCGGGTACTGTCGAGGAAGTGTATGAGCCGTATCTTATAAAGGAGGGCTTTATACATCGTACTCCGCGTGGTCGCGAGGCTACAGATTTGGCGTACAGTCATTTGGGAGTGGATAAATATGCTCCTGATACATTATTTCAGCAGTTATGAAAGTCTTGATGGTTGCGGATGCCCGGAGCATTCATACCCGCAGGTGGGCTGTGGCGCTAAAGGCCAGGGGAGTAGATATTGTTTTATTTTCCTTGTATCCGTCTCCAGATGATTTTTTTGCATTGCATGGAATCCCTTTATACGAGTTCAATCTTTTTACCTATAAGTCAAGCAAGGGGCTCAGAGCAGCTGTCGGAGCTGTAATGATGCACCGGAAGGCCGTTTCGTACCTTAAACGGGTTATCCGTTCTGAATCTCCGGATATACTTCATGCCCATTACGCTACGAGTTTCGGGTTCATAGCTGCTCTAACCGGTTTCCATCCCTTTATAATTTCTGTCTGGGGCAGTGATGTCTACGAGTTCCCTGACCTTTCATTTTTCAACAAGAAGTCTGTTCAGTTCATTTTCAGGCGGGCTGATAGAGTCTTGTCCACCAGCCATGTCATGGCTAAAAGGACAGCAACCTACACCAGTAAGCCTATATACGTGACACCTTTCGGAGTCGATACGGAACTTTTCAGACGCTATGAAAAAGATGAAAGAAATGGTAGATTTATTGTAGGTAATGTCAAGACATTGTCTCCTAAGTACGGTATAGATGTCCTGATAAGAGCCTTTAAGGTTTTGGTGGACCGCAATCCGGATCTTGATACTTTACTGGTAATAGTGGGCGAAGGTCCTTCAAGAGGCGAGTATGAGTCTCTTGTGTCCAGTCTGGGTATCATGGATAAGGTTCATTTCATGGGTAAGGTGCCTAATGAGCAGTTGCCTTCATACTATAATTCATTTTCCGTATCTGTATCCCTATCACATAGTGAAAGTTTTGGAGTAGTGGCAGTTGAGGCCATGTCCTGCGGTTGTCCCGTAGTGGTTTCGGATGCCGATGGATTTACTGAGGTTGTCGAGGACGGAGCAACCGGATTTATTGTTCCAAGGGGAAATCCAGAAGCTGCGGCGGATGCTCTTCAGAAGTTTATAGATGTTCCTGATTTAAGGGATAAAATGGGTGCTGCAGGAATTCGGAGAGTAAAAAAAATGTATGACTGGAACAGTAATTTGGAACTGATGTATTCAATTTATACCGGCTTGTTCAGCAGTAAACGTTGAAAGTTTTGCAAAAGTGCTGAAAAGTGAGTAAAATTGCACCAAATTTTAATTCTATTGATACATTATGGAGGATAAGTTAATTTCCAAAGTACCCGAAGGTCCTTTGGCTGAAAAATGGACAAAGCACAAAGCCGCAATCCGTGTAGT
>HF990404.1 GCA_000432775.1 Alistipes sp. CAG:831 | reverse complement strand
CGGGAACGGCTGTCGGGGAACGTCGGATGGGCAATCGGGCGGGCAATCGGGCGGACAACGGCAAGCAGGGGAGCGGTTATTTTTACAATTACCTGATTTTCAACACATCTCAGAAATAACGAGTCCTTTTCGCCGCTTTCTGAGCCCCTCCGAGGATCGCACCCTTTCCGTAACTTACTGACCAGCGAGTGTTTACAAAACGACCCCGCTGCACTGCTTACCGTTGCAAACAAAAAGGGCGGCCCATCCGGATTTTCCGGGCCGTCCTCTCTAAATCTTCTCTCACAAAATTACTTTGGAAAGGCTATTTCAGCAAGTGCTCGTCGATAATCTGTTTGAGCTGGGACTTGGAAGGCGCACCGGGACTCATCGACGGCTCCCCGTTGGTGGGGATGAAGAGCAGCGTAGGCACCGAGCGGATACCGAAGGCTCCGGCCAGCTCGCGTTCCTGATCCACGTCCACCTTGTAAATCGTCAGCTTGTCTCCGTACTCGGCCGCAAGTTCGTCCAGGACAGGACCGAGAGCCTTGCACGGTCCGCACCAGGTCGCAAAGAAATCCACAATGGCGGGACCCTCGCCCTCGTATTTCCATTCCTGGGGATTGGATTCGTAATTATACACTTTCTGCAGAAATTCCGCTTTCGTTATATGCTGTACTTTTCCCATACCTTCGTCATTTTTCCCGGCTCCCCTCTCCTGCCCGGCCGCCCCGTTCGGGACAGCGGACAGAAGCAGGATTCCGGCTGTTAATAGTAGTGTTGTTATGCGTTTCATTATTTCCTGTAAATTTTATCCTCTATCCTGTCCTTGGGGAGCTGGCGGGTGCAGAAGAACCAGTCGTAGCACTTCATGTCACCTTCCTCTCCGTCCATACGGCTCTTGGCCACTCCGCAGGAACCTGCCGTAGGCACGATCACCTCGTCTCCGGGCTGCCAGTCGGCGGGCAGGGCCACTCCGAACTCATCTGCGGTCTGCAGGCCTACAAGCACTCTCTTGAGCTCATCAAAATTCCTGCCAAGCGAGAGGGGATAGTAGATAATGGTTCGGATGACGTTCTTCGGGTCGATGAAGAATACGGCTCTTACGGCTTGTGTAGCGCTCTCGCCGGGCTGGATCATGCCGTACTTGCGGGCAATGTCCATGGTGATGTCCTCGATGAGGGGGAAGCGTACCTCGACGTTCTTCATGCCCTTGTACTCTATCTTCTCCTGAATGGTGCGCAGCCAGGCAATGTGGCTGTAGAGACCGTCAACGGAGAGACCGATGAGCTGTGTGTTGAGAGCCTCGAACTCGGCGGCGCGGGAGGCGAAGGTCATGAACTCGGAAGTGCAGACAGGGGTGAAATCAGCGGGATGGCTGAAGAGAATCTTCCATTTACCCTTGAAATCCTCGGGGAAACGGATCTTGCCCTGGGTGGTAACGGCCTCGAAAGCGGGGGCCTGGTCGCCTATACGGGGCATCGGATAAAACTGCTGCTGGTTCTGGGTCTGGATGTTGTTACTGTTGTCCATAATTATTGATTTTTAATGATTAATATTCCGTTTGTTTTTGTTTTACGGTGCAAAGATACGGCAGCGGTTTTCATAAATCAAATCGATAATTTTTATATCGTTATCGAAATTTTCTATATATAACTATCAGCAAAAAAAAACCAGGTCGCAAGAACCTCTCCTAAACCCATGTTCACCGTAAATCTTTTCTGCACTCCTTCCGAAGGAGTCGCGTT
>HF990403.1:76516-78990 GCA_000432775.1 Alistipes sp. CAG:831 | reverse complement strand
CCCCTTAAAGGTAGTGGTATGCTAAAATATTGATTTTAAGATTTGTATTTCGCTGGGTTCATAACCCAAGCGGATCACAAAGGAATTAAGATGCGCCTGACCGTCCGGTCAGGCGTTTCTGTTCCGGGACTGACAGTACGTGAGCTTGCTCACGGAATGGAAGTTACGGAACAGAAAGAAGGGCGGAGCCCTGCACATCATGTTCTGCTATGTAAGATCGCCCGTGGCGCAGGGCAAGGGAAAAAGCCTTTAGGCTTAATCCCAACCGGATTATCGAGATTGAAATAGTTGATAATCTCTATTTAGTCGCTTCTTACGAAGCGTATTTTATCAAGCCTGTAGTAGTGAGGCAGTTGTCCGAAGCATTTGCGAGGCCCAGTTTCCAAAGGCACAATAAAGCCCTGCTGGGCTTGTCGGCAAGCTCTCTCATAAGCTTCTTGAGGCTCCACGCTGCCCTCCCGATGCGCTTGCGGAAATAAACGAAAAAGAATCGTTGGCACGGAGCGAATCGGAAACTGGCGGATAATCAGCCTGTTAGAAAGTTGCGCTGTGGAAGCTGGCTGTTTTATAATTGAGGTATCCACGGGCGCTGTTTGCAAATACTTGATGTACAGAGATTTGCAAGAATGGGGTGTGCGGGCATTTCCTGTTGACATTCAGGCCTCCGGGGAATGACGGGTTCGGGCAGGGGGACCTTGGGGCGGGGCTCACCTAGGGATTTACTCCCTGTAGGCCGCACATCCCCGAGCGGTGGCGACAACCGGACTTCCTCGCCGGGAGATTGACTTTCCCTGATTTAGGTTGACAGTTTTAGAGCGGATTAATCCCAACCGGATTGCATGCTATTCTGATAACTGATTATTTATAAGATTGGGGTCGCTATGGTGGTCGCCCCGATGCCCATTTTTATTGTATCGAAACAGCTGTCGTCAATCATTTGTATGTTACTATTTCACCTCCCAATAGCCGCCTTTGTTCGGTCCAATCCTGTCAATAAGACCGAGATCCTTGAAAATCTTAAGGTATTTCTTTATTGTAGAGTCGGATAGGCCCAACTGTTCTGCGAGCATTTCCCGGGTAAGGGTAGGCTGGACAATAATAGAGTTGAGAATGGCTCTGGCAGTTTTGTTGAATGGTTCTTTCTTCGTATTTTCTTGGGTACTTTCGCCCTTAGAAGTATCTGTAGAACCGATTTCTTGGGTATTTCTTGTGAACTGTTCAGATAAGTGTTATCCATTATATTAGGATATTTTTCAGTTGTAGAACTTTGTAAAAGGAAATTAACTATTTTCACTACCTTTACGGAAATATTTGCGCAGATATGACACCGGCTTCCAAAATATCTCCGGCTCTTACATTAGAGACTATGGTCTCCCGTCAGGAAGGCCAATACTATGATGTGAAATCCGCTCGGATAAGGCCTTATGATTTGGCGGATATTGTGAGTGCCTACGCAAATGCGGAGGGAGGTACTGTTGTCATCGGAATTAGCGACAAGACCCACAAGGTGGAGGGGGTCAATGCTCAAGGGGACGAGAAGATTAATAATTTTCTAAATCTCCCGAAAGACTGCTGCCTTCCTATGCCTGAATACAAGCACGAGTTCGTTGATGTTGTCAATGATGCGGGGAAGGCTGACAGGCTCATTCTGCTGCATATCAGACCGTCCATAGACAAAGTCATCCGAACCACTAAGGATGAGGTTTTTCTCCGCATCGGTGATAAGAGCCGGAAACTCACTGTAGAGGAGATTCGCCAACTTGAATATGAAAAGGGCGTTGCCCGACAGTTCATCGTGAAACGCCACGGAGAGGATGCCCTTACCAATGCCGCTATACTTCTTTTCGGCAAGAATGTCCTGGGCTTCTTTCCCCACTGCCGTATCCGGTACATAAAAGTTGATGGGACTGCTATGCGCACAGGCACCAATTTCAATGTGGTGAAAGACAGAAACTTTGATTTGCCCCTGCTGCGTCTGATTCCGGAGGTGAGGAGATTTGTATCGGAACAATTGGAGGAAAGGACAACACTTGAGAGCGATGGCCGTTTCCATACATATCCGGAATATCCGGAATTTGCTTGGGTCGAGAGCATTACGAACGCATGTTGTCACAGGCAATGGGGGCTAAGAGGAGACTATATTCTTGTGTCAAAGTACGATGACCGCCTGGAAATAAAGAGTCCCGGACGCCTTCCGAACATTGTCACAGTTGACAATATCTTTACAACGCGCTTCGCCCGCAATCCTATTATTTCCCGCGTGTTGACTGAGATGGAACTCGTGCGCGAACTGAATGAGGGTGTTCCACGCATATTCAAGGAAATGAAAGATGCCGGGCTACCAGAACCCAGGATTGTAGAGACTGCTGCAAATGTAATAGTTGTTCTGCATAATGGTAAGGTAGCGCAAGATAGCAAACCTGCAGCGAACAGCACTACGGAGAAAACTACGGAGAAAACTACGGAGAAAATTA
>HF990403.1:41045-76493 GCA_000432775.1 Alistipes sp. CAG:831 | reverse complement strand
AAAATTATGAGGCTTTTGGCTGAACAGCCTTCGATAACGGCAGGTCAACTTGCAGAAGAGCTGGGGATAACTATTGACGGAGTGGACTACAACATCCGTAAACTAAAGAAACAAGGCAGGATTGTTCGCATTGGAGGCGATAAAGGAGGTCACTGGAAAATCATAGATAAACAATAGGCAGGCATTCCGGTCCATCGGCATGGACACTGCCGGACAAGAACAAATCATCGAGGCAAGATGCAATACAAAGAATACGGTAAACAGAATCGAGATGTGATTATTCTTCTTCATGGCGGCGGCTTGTCATGGTGGAATTACCGAGAAGTGTCTGAACGACTTCAAAATGAATTTCGGATAATTATCCCGATATTGGATGGTCACGCAGGAAGCGATGAAAATTTCACAACAATCGAAGACAATGCCGCTGAAATCATTTCTTTTATTGATAAGAACTTTGGAGGTTCGGTATTGCTGATTGGCGGGTTATCTCTCGGCGGTCAAATATTACTTGAAATGTTATCTCGACGAAAAGACCTTTGCCGTTTTGCAATGGTAGAGAGCGCAGCGGCTATTCCATCCAAACTAACTTATTCGTTGATTAAGCCGGTATTTGGAAGCTGTTATGAATTGATTCGGCAAAAATGGTTTTCTAAACTGCAATTTCGTTCACTCCGAATGAAGCCGGAACTCTTCAATGACTATTATCAAGATACTTGCGGCATTACGAAGCAAAACATGATTGCGTTCTTACAAGAAAGTTCTATGTATTTCATTAAGAAGTCTCTTGGAGAGTGTGTGGCAGAAATCCATTTGTTTGTCGGAGAGCGGGAAAACAAACGCATCTTGCTTTCTGCAAGAAAGCTGCATGAAACGCTGGAAAAAAGCAGATTAAATGTCCTTCCAGCTTTGTATCATGGAGAGTTTTCCATCAACCATGCCAATCTCTATGTAAAAGAATTGTGTGCCATTGTTAAACAGCATTAACTTCCAGTTTCTTGAATGAAAGCAATTATCAGCAATCGGTTAGAAATAGCCCGGTACTATTTTTATAAGGCAAATACAAGTCATTGTCTAGTAGCTATCAAGAGGTTACAAGATGGCAAGTATCTTACGTCGTAACTTTTGCTGGAAATGAGGCGGTTGGAGATTGAAAAAATTTGCCTGTAGCTGGACTGTCAGACAGCCTTTCCCATCTGATATGCCGCTTCCACTTCCGCATGCCCCTTTATGTCTCCTGGAGCATTTACGCCCCCGGCGAAAACGGACCCTGCCAACCGCGCGTTCTCAAAGCACTCGATCCATCCTCCGAGTCCGGTAACTGCGCGTTCCGGAGTCTGAGGGTCCTCTTCGGCCGCAGAGCTGAGGAAATATATGTCCCTGAAATGATAATCCGTGGTAAACAGCGGATTGGCACGGTCGAGAAGGGTCTTCAACTGACCGCTCATCCCGTAATAGTAAATGGGGGTTGCAAAAGCGATGACATCCGCCGCATACATTTTGTTCACGATGGCAGGCGCATCGTCAGCGATAACGCATTTCTGAGTTTTCTGGCAGGCCAGGCAGCCGGTGCAGAAATGCAGGTTCTTTCCTTTCAATGTGATGGATTCCACTTCATTGCCGGCCTCTGCCGCACCTTTGGCAAAGGCTTCGGCCAGCGCGTCAGAATTACTGTCGTGACGCAGGCTTGATGATATTACCAGTATCTTTTTCATACTGCAAAAATAGTGTTATATGACTGATAGCGGATACCTGTTTTACTGAGGAAGGTGAAGGTTTTACGGATAATCACTTTATTTGTTATTTTTGCAGCAGGAAATCAATTGAGTACAATGAGAAAAGCCAGCAGAGAAATGCCCGCCGAATGGGCTCTGGAGGTCATGCGCAAGGCCCCGTATATCACGGTAAGTTTCATCCGGAAGGACGGTTCCGCCTACGGTCTGCCGCTGTCGCTGGCCTCGGCGGAGGACGGGCGGGTTTGGTATTTTCACTGCGCCCAGGAAGGGGAGAAACTCGAGGCTATCGCAGCGCATCCTCAGGTATGCCTTTCGGCCGTAAGCAAATGCTCTCCGACGGTCGGGCCCAAGGACGGCTCATTCACCCTCCAGTACCATTCGGCAGTCGCTTTCGGAAGGGCGGAAACAGTAAAGGACGAAGCCGAGAAAATCCATGCTCTCCGCCTCATCTGCGAACGTTTCCTGCCCCGGCACATGGACGCATTCGACGAGTCGGTCCGCCGCAGCCTGCACCGCACTGCCGTGGTCCGCATTACCCTTACCGCACCGCCCACGGGCAAGCGCAAGCAGTACGACAGGGAAGGGGAGGAGATGAAGTACGGGCGGATGGAGTAAGCCCGTCAGCTGTTTATGCGGTATTCCTTGGGCGTGCACCCGACTTCCTTTTTGAAGAAGCGCTGGAAATGCTGAGGGTACTGAAAGCCGAGCATGTCGGCAATCTGCTTAATGCTCGCATCCGGCTCGAACAGGGCGTTCTTGGCCTTTTCGACGATTTTCAGATGTATGTGCTCCCGGGCGGTCTTACCGGTCTCAGCCTTCACCAAGTCTCCGAAATAGTTGGGGGACAGGCATATCTTATCGGCAAAATACTTCACGGTAGGCAGTCCGTACCGTTCGGCCATGCCGGAATCCCAATATTCATCCAGCAGCCGTTCGAAACGTACAAGAACATCGTTGTTCAGTTCCTCGCGGGTGATGAACTGACGCTCGTAAAAACGCATACAGTAATTGAGCAGCACCTCGATGTTTGAGATAATCAAGGGCTTGGAGAACTTGTCAATCGGATGCTCCAGCTCATGGGCGATCTTGCCGATGTAGTCCTGTATTATAATGCGCTCATCAACGGACAGATGCAGAGCCTCATTGGAGGCGTACGAGAAGAATGTATATTGTCTTATCTTCTGGGCCAATGGCGTGCGGTGCAGGAAATCCGGATGGAACAGCAGTGCATCGGCTTCCGGCGCCGGACCGTCCTCGATACGGTGAACGGCTATGGTCTGGCCGGGAGCAAAGCATACCACAGTCTCATCATCGTAATCGTACATAGTCTTGCCATAATTGATGGTGCATCCCACGGTCTTTTTCAGAAAGAGGGCGTAGAATCCGAATGTCATCTTATGTGCGTCAGGCTGGTTCTCCGAACCATCGAAATGCACGACGCTGACCAGAGGGTGCTGGGTATGGAATCCGAAAAACCGGTTGTATTGCTCTATTGTGTCTGCTTTTATAATATCCATGTTTCCTGATCATTTATGTTTCTGTGCAAAAATACACTTTTCTACGAATGCCTGAAGGCGGGCAGGCATAAAAAAGTACTTGCGGTATTTCTTTCAGTAATACGTATAACTGAATTCCGGGCGCAGCCGGCACCGACTATTGTGGTGCCTCGGGAATGCGAATTGAACAAGTTCATTTGCATTTCTCTCGGCTTCTGCCTATATTTGCGCCGCTGAAAGTTTCCTGTCCGCCGCTCTGCGGTGGAGGAATTAAAAGGGAACCGGGTGAGAATCCCGGACAGTTCCCGCTGCTGTAATTTCCACGTCCTTCGGGACGGAAGTCACGCGGTAATCTCTTTAGCCACTGCCTTATGAGGTGGGAAGGCTGCCGCGATGAGGAATAAGTCAGAAGACCTGCTTTCAACTTGGACTGTCTGCCCTGCGGGAGTACGGGTGCGGCAATGCTGAATGGTTTTCTTCTTCAGGAACAGACAGTCTGCCCTTGTGCCGGTATGGTATGGGGAAATCCCGGGAGTTGGAAAATTATTTGGCAATGAATTATAAGAAAGCAGGTACAGTTTTACCTATCATCATGCTCATGCTGTCTCTGACAGCCGCGCTCCGGGCCCAGGACGGAATCCCGGAGACACCCGTCGATACCCTCGGCGAGGTGGTGGTCACAGCTGAGCGGATAAGAGAGATCGTGCCGGCACAGAGACTGTCCGGACAACAGCTCCAAAGGCTTAGTTCCAATTCGATAGCCGATGCCCTCCGCTATTTCTCAGGCGTGCAGATCAAGGACTATGGCGGCATAGGGGGCCTGAAGACGGTCAATGTCCGCAGTCTCGGCAGCCAGCACGTAGGGGTATTCTACGACGGTATACAGATATCCAATGCCCAGAACGGGACGGTGGATCTGGGCAAGTTCTCCATGGACAATATGGAGGTCCTGTCGGTATACAACGGGCAGAAGAGCGATATATTCCAATCTGCCAGGGACTATGCCTCAGCGGCAGCGCTGTATATGGTCTCGCGGAAGCCTAAATTCAGCGGAGACAGACGGAACAATCTGAATTTCAAGCTGCGCAGCGGCTCATTCGACCTCATCGACTTCTCGGGCCTGTGGGAGCACCGCTTGGGCCGGTATCTCAGCACCTCGGTCAATGCGGAATTTCTCAGTACGTCAGGGCGCTACAAGTTCCGGTACCAGAGGGACGGAGGCTACGACACGACCGAGGTGCGCCGCAACGGGGACGTGATGTATGTCAGGGCGGAAGCGGGCCTGTTCGGGAAGATGCCGGGGACGGACTTCATGCTCAAAGGCTATTTCTACTGGTCGGAGAGGGGCTACCCCGGGGCGGCGGTCAAGGAGGACTACGGCATATCGCTTCTGAACGAGGACCGGCAGAAGGACCGCAATATCTTCGTGCAGTCGGCGGTTACGCACCGGGCGGCGGATTTCTACAGTTTCAAGCTACAGGCCAAATATGCCAATGATTACATGAACTACACAATGCCTCTGCACAGTACCCTCCAGCCGATGGACAATCATTACTGGCAGCAGGAGCTTTACCTGACCACCTCGCACCTTTTCTCGGCCGGCCGGATCTGGAGCGCCAATCTCTCCTGCGACCTTCAGTGGAACAGCCTGGAAGCAGACGGTACGGAGATGTTCAATGCCAATTTCATCCGGCCGCGCAGGCTGACCATCCTCTCGGCAGCGGCCACCTCGGTCAATTTCGGATTCGGTCTCAGCGCCCAGGCCAGCCTGCTCTACACCTGCGTCCATGATGTCAGCAAGCGTGGCATGGAGACGGCCGGGGATAAGAACGAGTGGACTCCCACGGTGATAGTCTCCTATACTCCGTGGAAGAGGGCAGGCCTGAGCCTGAGGGCTTTCTACAAGAAAATCTTCCGCATGCCTACTTTCAACGACCTGTACTACGTCCAGCTGGGCAACCGCAACCTCAAGCCCGAATATACCACCCAGTACAACTTGGGCGCGGCTTATAAAAAGACCTGGCGCCACGACTGGTTCACCGGACTGCAGGCCAGTGTGGATGTGTATTACAACACCGTAAAAGACAAGATTATAGCCACCCCGACCTCGAATCAGCTTGTGTGGACTATGGTCAACCTGGGATACGTGGAGATCCGCGGTGTGGATGTCTCCGTGACTCCTTCGTTGCGCTTCGGACCGGTCAATGTATCGGCCAGGCTGAACTACACCTGCCAGAAGGCCCAGGACTTCACTGACAGTAGAAAAGAGGAAGGATATGAGGGAGTCATCAGCACATACGGCGACCAGATACCATACGTGCCGCTGCACAGCGGATCGGCTGTGGTGAGCGTCAGTTACCGGACGTGGGACTTCCACTACAGCTTCGTCTACACCGGTGAGAGATACATGCTGGGCGGCAATGTGCCGGTCAACTACATCCAGCCCTGGTACACGAGCGACCTCTCAGTCTCAAAAGTATTCCACATAAAGAAGATGGACATAGGGGTGACTGCGGAGGTGAACAACATCTTCAACCAGCAGTACGAGGTGGTGAAGTGGTATCCCATGCCGGGCACTAATTTCAGAATAACATTAAGTCTTGCAATATGAAAAAATGGTTTGTAACAATTACGGCAGCCGCGGTACTCTGCAGTTGCCGCGNNNNCGCGGTACTCTGCAGTTGCCGCGGCGACTGGCCAGTACTGTCCTCCGAGCCGGTGGAAGTCAATCCCGGGGATTCCGTTTCCGGCGATATCCGCGGTTTCTTCCTGCTCAATGAGGGCAATATGGGCAGTAACAAGGCTTCGTTGGACTACTACGACTACTCCTCGGGAGTGTACACGCGCAACATCTACGGAGAGCGCAATCCCGACGAGGTGAAGGATCTGGGAGATGTCGGCAACGACATCGGGATATACGGCGGAAAGTTGTGGGCGGTGATCAACTGCTCCAATTACGTGGAGGTTATGGATGTGCAGAGCATCAGGCATATCACCAAGATAGCCGTGCCCAACTGCCGCTATCTGGCCTTCAAGGGCAGGTATGCGTATGTAAGTGCCTACGCCGGTCCTGTGAAGATTGACCCGGATGCCCGCATAGGCATGGTGGTGAAGATTGACACTTCCAGCCTTCAGATAGTGGACTCATGCATCGTGGGCTACCAGCCGGAGGAGATGGCTGTAGTCGGCGACAAGCTGTATGTGGCCAACTCCGGCGGCTACAGGGTGCCGGACTATGACAGCACTGTGTCTGTCATCGACCTGGCAAGTTTTAAGGAACTGTACAGGATACCCGTGGGCATCAACCTGCACCGTCTGGAGCCTGACCTCCACGGCAACCTGTATGTCTCCTCCAGAGGTGACTACTACAGCGTACCTTCCAGGACCTTTATCATCGATACCAGGACGGACATCTGCACAGATACCCTGGACCTGCCCAACAGCAGCATGACCCTCCGCGGAGACTCTCTCTACGTATGCAGCAGCGGATTCAACTACGGGACTCAGGATTGGAGTGTCTCATACGCAATATTCAACACAGTGACGCGGCAGACAGTCACCCGCAGCTTTATCACAGACGACGTGAGGATCAGTACCCCTTACAGCATAGCTGTCCATCCCGTGACCGGCGAGATCCTGATAACGGATGCCGGAGACTATGTCAGTCCGGGTACCCTGCACTGCTTCTCTTCTGACGGCAGGCGCAAGTGGTCAGTAACCACCGGGGATATCCCGGCACACATTGTATTCACACGTAAACCATTGCTTTATACGACACCATGAGACATTCTGTAATTTATGCGGCGGGGCTTGCGGCCATAGTCCTGACAGCCTGCAGTAAGGAAAAGGCCGGAAAGGACGCAACTCCCTACATCACCGAAGTATTCGAATATATGCCGGCTCCCGGTCAGTTTGTCAATACTATGCCCCTCTATGAGGAAGGCGACACACAGGAGACAATGAACCGGAAAGTCCTGGAGGCCATCGGAAACAACAACCGCGGGCTGATCTCCCTCGGCGGCTGGGGCGGATATGTGGTGGTGGGATTCGACCATACGATCGAGAACCGGGAGGGGCTGTGCGACTTCCGGGTGCTGGGCAATGCATTCGGGGACGAGGGGGGAAGCAGCGAGCCGGGTATTATCATGGTCTCCGTCGATGCCAACGGCAACGGGCTGCCCGACGACCTATGGTATGAGATAGCCGGAAGTGCCCATATCGACCCTGCGCAGGAAATCTGGTATCAGGCTGCAAGGGACAACGGCAATGACGTGGCCCTTCACCCGGACTACAGTATGACGTACCTGCGTCCGGAACAGGAACCGGCAGCCTCCGAAGAAGAGGAATACATCCTTTGGGAGGATATCCTGGGCCGTCGGGGCAGCATTCCGAAAAACAAGTATCATACCCAGCCCTATTTCCCGCAGTGGTACGGGGAGGACAGGCTCTCTTTCAGTGGCACCTGCCTGCCTCAGAACGGTATCGACGAGAGCGGAGAGGGGACATACTACGTCCTCTACAAGTTCCGCTACGGCTATGCGGACAATGACACCAATTCCGGTGCCGGATCGGCCGTCGACATATCCTGGGCCGTGGACAGCAGGGGCCAAAGCGTGGACCTGCCGGGAGTGGATTTTATCCGGATCTATACCGGGGTCAATCAGGTAAACGGCTGGATAGGCGAGTGCTCCACTGAGATAATGGGAGTGGAGGACCTCCATCTGCTTGGAGAAGAGATAACAACTGATTAAACACACATATCGTAACATTTTAACATTAAAGAACATGAACAAAGGAATTTATTTGAAGAGCCTGGTCCTGGCTCTCGCCGCAGCAGGCTGTATTGCCGGCCTGACTTCATGCACTGGTAAAAACGGCCCTGTCTATGAGGATCCTGTATTCGAACTGGGTACCTCTGCCGACAATCCGGTGCTGCTTGTATCTGAAGAAACGTATGTCCTGACCTATCATGCGGAGGGGATAAGCACCGTAACATTGGAAGATGTGCCGGAGGGTTGGCAGGCATCAGTGGACGGGGAGGCCGGCCGCATCTATGTCACAGCCCCTTCCGCCACTGCCGGTACTGCCGATTATAACCTGAAACTGACTGTTACTGGGAACGACGGTGAGAGCACCACGGTCGGTGGCGTCAGTTTCCACCGGGTCACATTCGACGGGGCAGGGGGAACATTTGTCCTCAATGAGGGAAACATGACCACTGAAAACGGCTCGCTCATCTACATCACTCCCGAGGGTTACGTCGTGGATACCGCCTACCGCCGCGTCAATGGCACTGACCTGGGCAATGTAGCGCAGGACATGTGTTTCCACGACGGGAAAATATACATAATCTCACAGAACGGGGATACCAACCCCGAGGGAACTTCATTCGAGAATGACGGAATGCTGGTAGTGGCTGACGCCGTGACTCTGAAGAAAGTGAGGAGTCTTACCAAAGAGCAGCTTCCGGGTCTGGACTGGCCGACGCACATAGCCGTGATAGACGAGCAGCATGTGTACATCAGGGACAACAAAGGGGTGTGGCGCCTGAATATGGACGATGTCTCGCTGACTTTCATATCGGGTACGGAAGGGGCACCGAAGTCCAGGTTTGCAGTAACCGGCGGCGAGGTATATTTTCCTCAGAACGGCCTGTTGTGCGCACTGAAGAAGATAGATCCGGCCACAGACCAGGTGTCCTCAGTAGCGGAGTACGCCTTCTGGGCCACCCCGTACATGGTTAATTATTTCCTCGGCATAGCTCCGGCGGATGACGGATGTCTCTGGGCAATATGCACTTCCGCAATGGATGGAGAAGGAGGGCAGATTACCCTGAACAAGGTTGATCCGGCGGCCTCCACCGTTACCCAGAACCTGCTCAGTGCCCGGCCTGACGCTGTCTACAGCTGCTGCATGGCTGCCAGCGGCAACACCGTCTACTATGCTTCCGGGACCATGGTGTACCGTGCTGTATTTGATCCGGAAGCCGGAGAAGGAGATGTGACTGACGAAGTCCTGACAGACCTTTTCAACCTTGACGACAATGCGGTGCAGCTGTACAACGGCCTTGGTGTCAATCCCATTACCGGCCACGTCTTCATCAACACGATAAAGGGTTTCGGCAATTTCTTCACCACCAACTCCATCTGGGAGTTCGACTTCAGCAGCAGCCCGGACATACCGGTGCGCAGGATAGACAACCTTACTCATTTTCCAGCAGGATTTTATTTTAATGAATAATCATGAACAGCAGAAATTTACCTTATATCCTCATGACCGCCGCCATGCTGATTGCGGCCTGCACTGACAATCCCTCTCCGGACACCCCGGAGGGGGAAGATCCCGACGTTCCCCCCGTCTCCGGACTTACCGGCTATGCCGATCCCGAAGGAGTCCTCCTGCTGAGCGGCGGTGAATACACTATGGAGAATGCCTTTCTCACTTTCATTGCACCCGACGGAACACTGGAAAACCGGGTGTATGCGTCTGCAAACGCTTCGGAACTGGGCAACGACGGGGTAGGAATGTCCATGAGCGAAGGGAAGCAGTATATCCTGTGCAATGACTGGCGCAAGGCTGAAGGAAAGGAGAACAACGGTCTTCTAATCGTGGCGGATGCGCAGACCCTCCGGAAGGAACAGTCTTTCTCCAGGGCACAAATGACATTCCGGCATCCCGTCAACGGCACTATGGAGGAAGTGGACGAGAGTCTGGGCGGTATCGCTGTGCTGGACAGCCGCAATGTCTTCATATTTGCGCAGGGTGTGCTGCGCTTCGACTGTTCCACCGGCGGGCTGAGTCTCGTCGAAGGCTCTTATGAGATAGGCAATATGGGGACAGCCAATACGGTGGAATCTACAGTCTCGCCCAGAGGTGCGACTATAGTCGACGGACGTATGTATGCCCTGACAGGAGGGTTCTGGTCTTCTACGGCCCTGCTGGAGTTTTCAAAGGGTGAGGATGCTGTCAGCCGCCGTCTGGAGCTGGGAAAGGGCGACCTGGTCAGCGGCATGTGCCGGACAGAGGACGGCACTCTCGTTGCTGCCACCTACTACCGTAGCCGTCCTAATTCAGGCTTCCTGTATTTTATCGATGTGGAGAGTTGGAGCATAGTCGACCAGAAGACCGTCACTGCCAGTATATCTCCCGGCACCCATTCCAACTCCGGTATTACCCGTATCGGTGATTATATCTATTTTACAGGGGCAGATGAATCGGAGTTCGCCTCCAGTCTGAAGACCACCCTCAGCCGTTTTTCCATCGGAACCGGGAGGACGGAGAAGGACATAGTGGATTTCAGGGCCGACGAGCCGGATGCCAATATCCTGGACTGCAATGTGACAGGCGACCCGGACTCAGGGCTTCTCTATGTCGCTGTATCCCAGGAGAACATGGAGGGAGTCGTTCCCCAATCCCATATTCTGGTCTATGACTGCAGCGTGGATCCGCCGCAGCTTGTCAGAAAAATCAGCGGTCTCACTCATTATGTCACGGGCATCTATCCGATGTGAGGCATGCCGGAAGCATCCCTGGATCTTCTTGCAGGGGAGATGGACGAGGTTTCATATCCGAGGGGAACGCGGATTCTCAAAGCCGGAAGCTCAGGATACCATCTTCAGTCCGATGATGGAGAACTGGGAGAACTGATAGACCGCCATATTGAAAGCGGAACTGACAAAGAGGAATATGCACGCTTCTGTGAACAGGCAGCCATGTCATTCGGATTCGGCAATTGATGAAGTGCTGTTCGTATTGGCTAACCCCGAAGGCTCGCGTCTGAACCTCCGGGGTTATTGCTGTGTTATGGATGTGTTTTGTCCTTGTCTGTATCTTGATTTTCACATCGGTTTCCTTGTTTGTCAATGTAGTACCAGTCATCACTTTCCCAATACCAGTGCTCGCCGCCAGAGCCTGCCACCTCTTTCCGTTCCTCAGAATCGGAGACTTTCGCCTTGCCGTCCTCGAATGGATAGCCGAAGGCAAAGCGTGGTCGGATGACGGTCTTGCCTGTCTCGTCAGCATAACCGATACCTTCTGATTTGGAGTTACCCAACAAGTCAACGGAAATTCATTTGTCAATTCCGTCACGCGAAAGGACGCCTTGGGTGTAATAATGCTTCACTTCTGCCATCTCGGTGACCAAATCCGCTGCATCGAGCAATTCCCCGGGTGCATACCGTCCTGTAATGATCACCTCAATGGACGGACATCGGGAGTGCAGATCCTTCAGGACAAGAGATGCCGGAAGCAGTCCGAAATATAGGGCAATGGTCAGCTCATCGAGAATTACAACATCGTATTCCCCGCTGTGGAGCAGAGCCGCACATCGCTCCCATCCTTGGCGCGCAGTTTCCGCATCAGCAGGCTCGGGGACTTTTCCGATAAAGCATCCACGGCCCAGTTGTTCGATGTGGATACGGCCGAATGACGGGACAGAACCGTTGAACAATTGTTCTATTTTCGTTTCGTTGTATCTCATCGATTTGACAAATTGTCCGACATAGACATTTTTTCCTGCACATAAGGCACGCACCGCCAAGCCAAAGGCCGCTGTTGTCTTCCCTTTTCCGTTTCCGGTATATACATGAATATATCCCATGTTTTCCATCTTTATAAAATTTTATTCGGTTTCCTTATAGCGAACAAAGAATCAAGAAGGGCACAAAATTCTGCCCTCACTCTGTCCCGTTCCTCACTTAAACTATAGAATTTCCTCTGCGGACTACAATACTGCACCATACTGGCGACCTCGCAGGATTCCACTCTGCATATATATAATATCGACATCCACGTCATACTCATGTTCATCATGGCTTTATAGACGACCAGCAGATAGCGTGGTAAGGTATCGACTGCATAAAGATAGCGGTATTTTTTGTAAAAGGGCTCCACATCGCAATATATTTGCGACCGACTTCGACGAAACCGGAAAAAAGGATTATCTTTGTCATATGGATTTACCGCATCGATATACAGCCGAGGATTTTACGGCGACACTACCTGCCGATGACTACATCGCTCGCTTCCGTGATGCCGAACGCATCGCGGAATATTGCCGTTCCTGTCCCAATTATGGCCGCAGTTGGGGCTGTCCGCCATTCGAATTCCGCGTGGAGGAGTATCTCGCAGGCTATGACTCCGTGTTGCTTGTCGCCACAAAGATCACTCCACAAACCCGCGACCTCCCGATTACGGACGCAACGGCATTGATTCGCCCCGAGCGTATCCGGCTCGAAAGGCGACTGCTTGAAATGGAGCGCCTTCACAACGGACGATCGTTCGCCTATGTCGGAACCTGCTTGTATTGTCCGGCAGGTACATGTACACGCCCCGACGGGAAACCGTGCCGTCATCCGGAATGGGTCCGGCCCTCGCTTGAAGCATGTGGATTCGACATCGCACGCACGACTTCCGAGTTATTCGGCCTCGAATTGAAATGGGGAACCGACGGGCACATGCCCGAGTATCTGGTTCTTGTCTGCGGTTTTTTTCATCATAACGGGAAGGTGGTATGGAACGGATAAAGGCGGTTTTCAACTGGAGCGGGGGAAAAGATTCCGCCCATGCTTTGTTGCGGGCTCAACAATCGGACAAATACGAAATCGTCTCCTTGCTGACCACCGTAAACCGCGAGACCCGACGTTCGACCATGCACGGTATTCCGCTTCCGCTGTTGCAGGTACAGGCCGACAGCATCGGCATCCCGCTTCATGTTGTGGACCTGACGCCGAAAGGCAACATGGAGGATTACGGGGCCGCCATGTCTCGGGCGGTAGCGCATTTCAAGGCTCTGGACGTGACACATTTCATTTTCGGCGATATCTTCCTGCACGACGTGCGCAAATATCGGGAACAACAACTTGCCCTGCACGGCATCGAGGTCGTCGAACCGCTTTGGGGCAAGACCTCGGAGGAAGTAATGGCGGATTTTCTCGTCTCGGGACTCCGGACGGTCGTCGTAACCACCATGGCCGACGGCCTTGGGGCCGAAGCCATTGGTCGAGAGATCGACCGGGATTTTATCGGCTTACTGCCGGACGGCATCGACCCCAACGGCGAAAACGGCGAATACCATACCTTTTGTTACGACGGCCCGATTTTTCGATATCCTATCCCGTTTCGGCAGGGAGAACCCTTTTCACAAAGCTACGACATCCGACTCGACGACGGGACGGTGGAGACGTACTCCTACTGGTTTGCCAATCTGAAAGAGCGATAAAAAACTGTATTGAAATAAAAGTTTCACATAACAACACAGGCGCTAAACCGTCTACAAGGGGATATATACATTATTTCGTTTTTTATTCGAGAAGCGCCTCTCGGAAAAATTTTGTGATATTACATATCAACATTCGATGAATTTGTTTACCTTTGCAATTGGAAATGGTTTCGGAGGGAGTAGATCTCCCCTGAATGAAAAGGGAATCCGGTGAGAATCCGGAACAGTACCCGCTGCTGTAAGTCCCCCAAAAAGTCATCGAACATATGCCACTGGTGTGATACTGGGAAGGCACGATGACCGGGATAAGTCAGAAGACCTGCCATGTCCGAAATGAGATTTACACCTGCGGGATCACGGGTTGAAGTTAAAAAAGGTCGTTATTACCTTTTCTGTCTTTTTCTCCTTCATTTCGCAGATATTTAGAATATATGTAATGCTGCGAATATGAAAAAATTCTACACCAACCACAAATTCTTTTTTCCGGGCTTGCTCCTTATAGGGTTGTGCCTCTTTTTGTCATGTAACAAGGACAACGTCATAGAAGAAGATATCACGCAAAAACCCGTTATCTCACTGGACAGCGAGACTGGTATTTACACACTAAAGATAGGCCATACCTTAACAATCTCTCCCACGGTAGAACATTCGGAAGGAGCCATGTACTCGTCATCGGAATAACGCCTAAATTTGGGAAAAACAAAAAATAGGAACTGATAATTTATAACAATATGAACGCATTGAAAAATCTAAGCCTTGTATTATTGCTTTCTTTGGCATTTACGGGCTGTCACAACAAAAGTTCAAAACTCAATGATTTCAACCAGTCGGTGTACGTTCCCGAGTATGCCAAGGGCTTCGACATCAAGGGGGCGGACGGTAAAGAGAGTGTGTTGATAACCGTCACTAATCCCTGGCAGGGAGCGGATAGTGTGACCACATGGCTGTATATTGCCCGCAACGGTGAAGAGGTGCCCGAAGGATATACCGGGCAAGTACTTGAAGGAGAAGCCAAACACATTGTGGCGATGTCTTCGACCCATATCGCCATGCTCGACGCCATTGGCGAAGTAGGACGAATAACTGGCGTATCGGGCCTCGATTACATTTCGAATTCTGATATTCAGGCTCGTCGCGATAGCATTGGCGATGTCGGATATGAAGGAAACATCAACTATGAGTTAATGCTCTCACTCGATCCCGATCTTGTCCTGCTTTATGGTGTGAACGGTGCAAACTCAATGGAGAGCAAACTCAAGGAACTCGGCATACCGTTTATGTATGTAGGCGATTATCTTGAAGAGTCTCCGCTCGGCAAGGCCGAATGGATGGTTGCGCTTTCGGAAGTCGTTGACAAACGGGAAAATGGCAAAAAGACATTTGCCACAATACCGGTCCGATATAACGCTTTGAAAAAGAAAGTCGCGGAAAATGCCAAAAACTCTCCCACGGTAATGCTCAACATTCCTTACGGAGATTCATGGTTTATGCCCTCGACCGAAAGTTATGCCATCAGGTTGATTTCAGATGCCGGGGGCGATTACATCTATAAAAAGAATACGGGGAATGCCTCAAAACCCATAGACTTGGAGGAAGCATACCTGTTGGCTTCCGACGCGGACATGTGGCTTAACGTGGGGATGCTCAACACGCTGGACGAGCTGAAGGCCTCCTGTCCCAAATTTGTCGATACACGGTGTTTCAAAACTGGAAACGTCTATAATAATAACGCTCGCGTCAATTCGTCAGGTGGTAATGATTATTTCGAGTCGGCTGTGGTACACCCAGAGTTGGTTCTGCGTGACCTCGTGAAGATTTTTCACCCGGAATTGGTGGAAGAGGATTTTGTGTACTACAAGAAACTGAAATAAATGCGTTCCCGTTCGACCATACAGTTCTCCATACTGATTGTTTTAACGGCCGTCCTCTTTTTTCTGGACTTGGCCATAGGAGCGGTCAACATTCCAGTCCGCGATGTATGGGCGGCACTGACCGGAGGCGAGTGTCCTCGTGCCATAGAAAAGATTGTGCTCAACATACGCCTTATAAAGGCTGTAGTGGCACTGTTGGCCGGAGCCGCCTTATCGGTCAGCGGGTTACAGATGCAGACGCTTTTCCGTAATCCGCTTGCCGGTCCTTACGTGCTCGGCATCAGCTCTGGTGCAAGCCTCGGGGTGGCACTCGTGGTTCTCACGGGAGTTGGTTCATCGTTGGGAATAGCCGGAGCGGCATGGGCAGGCGCTGCTGCCGTATTGCTGGTTATAACCGCAGTGGGACATCGTATTAAGGATATTTTGGTAATATTGATTCTCGGCATGATGTTTTCGTCTGGAATAAGTGCTATCGTTCAGATACTGCAATATACCGCTAATGACGAGTCTCTGAAAATGTTTGTGATTTGGACGATGGGCTCATTGGGTGATGTGACAGTGCCGCAGCTTATCATCCTCATGCCGTCTGTATTGGTCGGGCTGTTGCTGGCAGTGATAACAATCAAGCCTCTCAATCTCCTGTTGTTTGGCGAAGAGTACGCCATTACGATGGGGTTGAATCTTCGGCGTTCTCGTGGTCTGCTGTTTCTCTCGACGACACTGCTTGCCGGAACCGTAACTGCTTTTTGCGGTCCGATAGGGTTCATCGGCCTTGCCATGCCTCATGTAACACGAATGTTGTTTCAAAACAGCGATCATCGCGTCCTTGTTCCGGGAACCATCCTGTCGGGAGCATCCGTATTGCTCTTTTGCGATATTGTAGCTAAAGTATTCACCTTGCCGATAAACGCCATTACCGCACTACTGGGAATACCGATTGTAGTATGGGTCGTTTTACGCAACAAATCCATTGCAGCATGATAGAGTTACACCATTTTTCCATAGGTTACGGGGAGAATTTACTGCTTCGTGAGGTCGATGCATCGATAAAAGAGGGCAAACTGACTGCCCTTATCGGGCGCAATGGGACGGGCAAGTCCACCTTGTTGCGAGCCATTGCCGGACTGAATCGATGCTATTCAGGTGATATAAATCTGAACGGACAAAATATAGCTGACATGCGAGCCGGAGAGATGGCAAAAAAAATGGCCTTTGTCACGACAGGACGAACACGTATAGCTAATTTGAGGTGTTGTGATGTCGTAGCTGTCGGACGTGCGCCATACACGAATTGGATAGGCAAGATGCAGGATACAGACAAGGCCATTGTGATGCGATCTCTTGCTTTGGTGGGTATGGAAACCTTTGCAGACCGGACGATGGATAAAATGAGTGACGGTGAATGCCAGCGTATAATGATAGCACGGGCTTTAGCACAGTCAACCCCTGTGATATTGCTTGATGAACCTACATCATTTCTTGATATGCCTAACCGTTACGAGCTATGTACGCTATTGTCCAGACTCGCACACGAAGAAAAAAAGTGCATTCTGTTTTCCACGCACGAACTTGACATTGCCCTGACTTTGGCTGATTCGATTGCTCTTATCGACACGCCGGAACTCCTGTGTATGTCGACTGGGGAAATGCGTAGAAGTGGCACCATAGAACGACTTTTCCAAAATGACCGTATATCTTTTGATCCGACAACAGGGTTCGTCAAGATAAAGTAATGACGGACATTTTCTTCAAGAATTATATAGACATCAAAGGAGGAACATTAATGATAGAAACAAGACAGAAATAAATATTACAATATAAGTTAATTATTATGGAATCTACTGGTTTTAAGAACTTTACTATTACCAAGCGGGATGGATCCATAGAGCTGTTCTCGCTCGATAAAATCATTAATGCTATTATTAAGGCATTCAATTCCGTGGATGAAACCATAGACTTGGAAGGGATGTCAAAGATATTAGGACATCTTGATTTACACGATGGCATTAAGGTGGAGGATGTGCAAAATCAGGTGGAAGAAGCGCTGATGCGCGAAGGTCACTACCGTGTAGCCAAGTCATTCATGCTTTACCGTCAGCGTCATGCCGAAGATCGGGAAACGATGGAAAAGATGAAATTCTTAGCCGATTATTGTGCTGCCGCCAATGCCGCCACGGGTTCAAAATACGATGCCAATGCCAACGTGGAACACAAAAATATAGCTACATTGATCGGAGAGTTGCCAAAATCAAATTTCATACGTCTTAATCGTCGATTGTTGACTGAACGCATCAGAAAAATGTATGGGAAGGAACTTGCTGACAAATATCTTGATTTGCTCAACTGTCATTTTATATACAAGAATGACGAAACAAGTCTGGCCAACTATTGTGCCTCTATTACCATGTATCCATGGCTTATAGGCGGGACAATCTCGATTGGCGGGAACTCCACCGCACCAACCAACCTGAAGTCATTCTGTGGAGGATTTGTCAACATGGTTTTCATGGTATCAAGTATGTTGAGCGGTGCGTGTGCCACACCAGAGTTTCTCATGTACCTGAATTACTTTATCGGCATGGAATATGGTAAAGATTATTGGAGGGAGACTGAAAAAGTGGTCGATTTGTCTGTCAGACAGAGAACTATAGATAAGGTCATAACAGATTGTTTTGAGCAAATAGTCTATTCTATCAATCAGCCGACAGGTGCTCGTAACTATCAGGCCGTATTTTGGAACATATCCTATTATGACAAGCCTTACTTTGATAGTCTTTTTAGGGAGTTCCGTTTCCCGGACGGCAGTTGTCCGGATTGGGACGGGCTGAACTGGCTGCAAAAAAGATTTATGAAGTGGTTTAACAAAGAACGGACCAAGACGGTCCTCACGTTCCCTGTAGAGACTATGGCCTTGTTGTCCCATGATGGGGATGTAATGGATGAAGAATGGGGCGATTTTACTGCAGAAATGTATGCCGAAGGACATTCTTTCTTTACCTACATGAGTGATAATGCCGATTCGCTTAGCTCATGTTGCCGATTGAGAAACCAGATACAGGATAATGGCTTCAGCTATACATTGGGGGCAGGAGGCATTTCTACCGGTTCAAAAAGTGTTCTTACGATCAACCTGAATCGTTGTGTGCAATATGCCGTAAACCACGAGATAGACTATCTGGAATACTTAAGCGATGTTATTGACACCTGTCATAAGGTACAATTAGCCTATAATGAGAATTTGAAAGAGCTACAAGAGCATGGTATGTTGCCACTGTTTGATGCTGGCTACATCAATATCGGCCGTCAATATCTCACGATTGGCATCAATGGTTTAGTAGAAGCGGCTGAATTCATGGGGATGCAGATAACCAATAACCCGGGATATCTGAAATTTGTTCAGGCAATCTTGGGGCTAATAGAAAAATACAATCGGCAATACCGGACAAAAGACATATTATTTAATTGTGAGATGATACCTGCCGAAAATGTAGGCGTGAAACATGCTAAGTGGGATCGTGAAGATGGATATTTTGTGCCTCGAGATTGCTACAACAGCTATTTTTACATAGTCGAAGACGAATCTCTAACCATCATCGATAAATTTAAGATGCATGGTACTCCCTATATAGAGCATCTTACTGGAGGTTCAGCTCTTCACATGAATTTGGATGAGCATTTGAGTGCTCCGCAGTATCGCCAACTGTTGAGAGTTGCAGCTCGCGAGGGTACGAACTATTTCACATTCAACATACCCAATACGGTATGCAACGATTGTGGACACATCGATAAGCGTTATCTGCAAGAATGTCCCGTGTGCCATAGTAGAAACATAGATTATTTAACACGAGTGATAGGTTATCTGAAGCGTATAAGTAATTTCTCTCAGGCGCGTCAAAAAGAGGCGGCTCGACGTTATTATGCTCATGGAGTAAAAGAATGATATGCTGAAGTTTGTAAGTTACGATATTGTTTTTCAGGAGATTCCAGACGAGGTGACACTTGCTGTTAATATTTCAGGTTGTCCAAATGGTTGTCTTGGCTGTCACAGTCCACATTTACAGCAGGATATCGGACACCCACTGACTTCCGAAGCACTCGATTTACTGCTGAGGGAGTACGAAGGGGCGATTACTTGTTTTTGTTTTATGGGAGGGGATGGATCTCCTGAGGATGTAGCTTTGCTGGCCAACTGGCTTCGGGAACACTATCCGCAATTGAAAACAGCCTGGTATTCTGGCCGAACAAAAATACCAGAAGAAATGGATGTAAGACTATTTGACTATCTGAAACTTGGACCGTATCTGGAGCGGGACGGAGGATTACGCAGTAGGACGACAAATCAACGGTTGTACCATGTATCTGTTGGTTCCAATGGAGTGCATATGAAAGATATTACGACACGGTTTTGGTAAAATGGACTATCGCGACTCGTATTTATCAATCAAAGATAGCGAATATAAATAAGCATTGCAATGAATACAGATACATTGGCTGTATTGAAAAATATTCGAAAGTATTCATAACTAAGAACCAAGTTTCATATGTTCCATAGCGAATCTGTCTCTTGGAATATTGACAGAGTTAAAGATATTCACAGAGAAATGCTGGTTGTCATGGGATTGATGAAAATAGAAAATCCTGAATTGCTTTGTCAAATATTCGGGTCTGACATGCAAGTGACAGCGTGTGGAAAAGATTGAGGGTGTCAAAACTCCCTTTTTGAAAGACTTAACTTGCTACAGCTTTCTTTGGCAGGGTAAATTTTTATATTTGGGCATTATGACACCCCCCTCTTTTTACTTGGCATTACGCCTGTTCAACACATCCTTGATCATCTCCTTCACGTCCTGACCCACCTGCACGAAGTTCTTGTACAGGATGCGTTCCCGTTCCTCCCTCGACTTGAAGGTGTAGAATCTCGGCAGCGGCACATACGCGGCTTCCTCTTTCTTTATCTCTCCCATATCGAAGTCAGTCTTGCAGAAGAACTTTGTGGTCTTGAACTCTTCCGACTCCTGAATGTTCATCGAACCGCCTACGCCGGTCTTGGTTTTCACGAAGTCCCTTGCTGTCTGCCCGCATATCCATCCCGTTGCCATATCGGAGATCTTCGATGCCGGTACCAGGCTGTCCATGTTCTCGTTCAGGTTGATGCTGGTCTTGTCACGGTCAATGGTGACGCCCTTCTTCACTTGCACGACCTTTCCGAAAATGTCATTCGACAGCCATTCCAGTGTCTCTTTTGAGCGGGCCGAACCGCTGACCACGTTACCCACGGTCGTGATGATCTTCTGCATACCTACCTTGCCGTAGTAGGCCTCCAGCTGCGGCAGCTCCTGGAATCCCAAGGTCACGCTCACCTTGTTGCTTCGGGCAGTTCCTATCAGTCGGTCTATCTTGTGGAAATACAGCGTCGGCAACTCGTCCACGATGATGCTCACCGGGATGTTCTTCCCTTGGCCCGTATTTACTCGGGTGACAAGGCGGTTCAGGATAAGAGCGTTCAGCGCACCGATAATGCTCTCCATCTCCGGGTCGTTGGCGATGAGCAGGTAGCTCGGGTTCTTCGGATCGCTCACCTTCAGGTCAAAGTCATCACCGTCACGGTGGAATATCCAGTACGATTCTTTGGTCGCCAGACGGGACGTATAGACACGCAGCGTACCGATCATACCTTCCAACTGCTCCATGGCCTTGTTCCTGAAGGCAGTCTGGAACGGCCCGAGCGCGGTGCCACCTCGTTGTCGGTCTCCAGTACCTCGAAGATGGTCTGATAACTTTCGTTCAGGAACGATAATATGTGCGGCATGTCCGAATACTTACCCAGCCAGTAGGCCGGCTCCACGATGTTGCCGCCCTCTTTGTCACGCACGATTCCGGTCGGCTTCCAGAATTTGGTTTCCGGGTCCTGACGTTTCTCCGCGTACAGCATGTTTCCGTCCTTGTCATACGGCTCCCGTTCGTAATTGACAAAGAAATAGATGCAGGCGGCCAGGAAGTTCACCGCGGATGTCTGGAAAAACTGGTCGCTTCCGCCGCCGCCTTCCTTCTTGCCCTTCTGCAAGGACTCGAGCAGGGTTTCCGCTGTCTCACTGACTGCCGCCAGGTTGTTGATGTATTTTGCCTGAATAGGATTGACACGACGGCTGTATTCCACGTCCACGAAGTTGATCATGTTGAACTTGCACCCCTTGGGAACTCTTCCCAGCTTCTCATTCAGCTTGTAATGGTAGTAAAGTTTCGTGGCGAGTGTCGGGAATTTGTAGTCATATACAACCATGGCAAACCCCTTGGCACTGTGTTGACGGATGAACGGCTCAATGATACTGAATGTTTTACCCGATCCGGGAGTTCCCACGACCCACGTCCCGCGGAAAGGGTTGCTGATGCTGACCCATCCCTTGCGGAACTTCCCCTTGTAATAGTAGCGCATCGGGATATTCACGCTGTATTTGTTCTCCTGAATCTCTTCGCTCTGCTCGAAACTCTCGTTCTCGAAGTTGAAGCGGTCCTTCATCAGGCCCTCCTTGATGAACTTGGAGATATTGTCCAGGGCTATATGTACCAGTATCACTCCCACGAGCGAAGCCGCCATGTATAGGATACGGTTCAGCGGCAGCGTATAGAGCCGCATTTCCATCGGATGTCCGAACAGCCACACGGACAGGACAAGCAGAAGCAGTCCGCCGGTCAGGGGAAAAATCACCTGCTTGCGGGCGTTGAACTCCAGATGCTTCTTGTTCCTCGTACCGATACAGGTGATGCAGATCAGCAGTATCGTGGCTATCTTGCTGTACACGAGATGGCCGTCCTGATAGATCGTCCATCGCTTGATACGTCCGTGGATGTCAGTCAGTATGCCGCCCCACTGGTCGAATACTGCCGGGTCAATGGCATACTCGAAAAACTCCAGCAGTACCGATACATAGACGACCGCACGGAATATCTTGTAGAATCCTTGTAACTCTTTGCTTTCTTCCATTTTTTTATAGCTTTTTTATTGGGTTGTGGTTCTGATCGCCTCGGATATTGTTGGACTTGATTATTTTGATTCAGACGAAAATAAATGTCATGTTTTTGCAGTAAAAAACAAGACTTTTCTTATATTTGCATCCGGAACAAAACGATTCGATTATGGTGATTACTAAACAGGTACAGGAAATACTGGACGCCACGCCTCCGGGCAAGGTGCTTACCATTGCTGATTTCAATGTGCTGCCGGAGTACCAGCCTGCGTTGGTCAAGGCACTCAGCCGTCTGGTGGCAGAAGGCTCTATCTACAAGATTGCCAAAGGACGGTACTACAAGCCTAAACAGACGGTGTTCGGCACATTGAAGCCTCCGGTGGCAGAGGTGGTCAAGGACCTTCTGGAACGTAACGGCAAGCCAATCGGCTATATGACCGGTACGGCAGCATTTGCGCAGTTGGGGTTGACGACACAGATCACATCGGCCATTACGATAGGCACGAACAAATACCGCCGGCCTATGAAACGGGGCGAATACAGCGTGTCCTTCCTTGTACAGCCTAATGCAATCACACGGGAGAACATTCCTCTGCTGCTGATCCTTGACGCGCTCAAATTGCTCCGTGAGATTCCGGCAACATCACCTGACGATTGTGTGCGGGGCGTTGCTCGGCTGATAGCCGCTCTGTCCGAAGGCGATCTGGAGAAACTGGCGGACCTGGCCGAAAATTACCAGCCGTATGTCCGGGCATTGCTGGGTGCCATTCTGGACAGTCTTGGAGCTGACACCCGACAATTGCGTGCGACACTCAATGGGGTCACGACCTACAAACTTCCTGTCACCGCACAGGCTTTACCCACCAAATTAAAATGGAACATCGTATGAGACTACACGAGAATCAGCAACTGTTTGCCGATGCCATAGAAGCGGCTGCACGTCCGGTACAGGACGGCGGACTCGGCATCAAGAGTATCTTTATCGAGAAAGACTATTGGATCTGTCGTTCGCTGTCGCTTATGGCTGCCGGAGACAAGGATAATCGTGCCATTTTCAAGGGCGGAACTTCCCTGACCAAGGCCTACGGCATCGGGGCACGTTTCTCCGAGGACATTGACGTGGCCATCGCCGAAGCATGGACACTGAGCGGAAACCAGCTAAAGAACCTCATACGCCGTACATCGAAGAATATGACAGCCGGACTGGAGGAACTGGTCATCCCCGGCATGACAAGCAAGGGATCGCATTACCACAAGGCGTTTTACACCTATCCACGGGCCATAGATACGGAACAGGTCGGAGCAATCCGGGCTGGGCAACTCCTGGTAGAAATCAACAGTTTTGCCAATCCATATCCTTTCGAGCGGCGTTCTCTCTGCAGTTTCCTGACAGAGTTCCTGCAGGCTACCGGCAACAACCGTATGATAGAGGAATACGGGATGCAGCCGTTCGAGGTCAATGTGCTTGACCGTCGCCGCACGCTGACCGAGAAATTGGTGTCACTCATCCGATGCTCGCTGGCCAATCTGTATATGCCGCAGTTGACGGCCAAAATCCGTCATTTCTACGATCTGCATCATCTGCTGAAAGATGAAGAGTGCCTCACGTATCTTCATAGCGATGCTTTCCCCGAAGATTTCAGGTCACTGCTCGAACACGACCGGCAGAGCTTTGACAAGCCCGAAGGCTGGCGTGACCGGCGACTGGAGGAGTCCCCGTTGATGACAGATCTGCCGCAGGTTTGGGGCAACTTGCAGACAGTTTACATGGGTGAACTCCCGGATTTGGCATATCGTGCCATTCCGGCCCCCTCGGATCTCGAGGAAAGCATACGTCGCTTGATGGCATTACTGCGTGAATTCGGCTCTGGTTTGTAATCGTATGTTGTCCACCAATGTCAAAGAACGCAATCGTATATCTCTGGTTTACCGGTTTATGGTTATAATCGGGCGTACCTTGTGCGCCTGTGTCTTCGGTGTTTCCTGTATGGCTCCGCTGCCCATCGAGTAAAGCCAGGCTTTTGCCGTTTCCTGTTCGGCCACTTCTGTGGATGTCCAGTACCAGCAGTCACCGTCGGTCAGGGGCAACGGATCGCCCCCGCACTGTTCGATGACAGGATTTACCGTTTCCCGGATAGTATATAGCAGACGCATCTGTGCCACCGACGGAACATATGCGCTCTGCCCGTAACACCAGAGGTCAAAGACCGCCTTTTCTGGAAGACCCGGAAGAGGAAATGGGCAAGGTAGACGATTGCGCACCTTATGTGCTCACGTTGGTGAAAGGCCCTGTTTTAGTAGACTCGCAGGAACTGGACTTTCTGAACGGCTTTGAAAGCACTTCCAGCCAGCCCGAAGGGAAATTGCCTGATGAAAGTATTGACAGATTAAAAGAGTTGTTCTTCATATTGACTTAGCGGCATGGGGCAAATAAGCATAGTGTTGAGTATCATTACTTTACGAAGTTGCCATGTGCTTTCATCCTGATTCAGAAATGGACCAAAGCACACGGGTGTCTGGCAAGGGAAAGATATTCAAGCACTTACAAACTTCACCCGTGCGGCTCGTTCAAAGGTATGTCCCGGATGGACTTCAGCCCAGCCGTCAGCTACAGCATTTTCTCATACGCCATGCGCTCGCCGGCCTCATACCGGATACGGCCGCAGTAGGTGAAGCCGAGGCGGGAGAAGACGCGCTGCATGTAGAAGTTGTCGTAGTTGGTGTCGACTTTGAAGTTGCGGATGCCGCGGGAGATGGCTAAGTCGCAGACTGCCTGCATGTAGCGGACGGCCATGCCCTGACGTTTCCAGGAGTCGGCGACCGCCAGCCGGTGCAGTACCACGTAGGGCTGTCCGCTCAGCCATTTCCCGTCCCGCAGACCGTCATATGCAGGTTCTCCGTCAAAGACTACTGCCCCGTAGGCTATGATGTCCGGCTCCGGCTGTGTACTGCAGTTATCCGGTACGAGCACGTACCCCCAGCCGCGCCGCACATCGTTCTCCAATATCGGCACGGTAGGGTAGTTCTCGTCCCACTGGTGCTTGCCCTCGCGGTACATCTGTGCCTTGGCCTGCAGGATGATCTCCCAGATGGCCGGAACCTCTTCCATCGTCGCCGGCCGCAGGATATATCCGTCGCTGGCAGTCTGTGTATATACGTCAGCAGCTATTTTCTTGTTCATATCCTCACGTTGCTTTTTAGTTATGTCGTAAAATACAGATGCATAAATAGTTACAATATTACTAAAATGTATAGTGGCGCATGGTTGAAAGTGCAAGCCGCTCACAGGCCTCTCTGAGGCAGGTTTTCGAAGAGATGCTTATCACGTTAAATTTTAGTTATACTTTAAAATGCTATAGTTCAGGTAATTGCTGTGTAACGAAAAGGCATAGTGGCATCCGGGGGCTGAACAGACATTCACGCTATGTCAGTCCGGTGAGGTAAGTATCGGCGCATCAGCAGTCCCCGCCGCTGCCGTCGGCTTCATCGCGGGTTGCCTTCTTAAGGCGTACATGTCGGAGGGCATAGAACCCTGCCATTATGAAGTCGATTACGGCTATGATAAAAGGTGCAGAAGTGAAAACTGCCGATCCACGGTATCCGAGCAGGGCCCATATCAAGAGTCCGCATCCTATCACTGCGTAAATTATTGCGTTGGTTTTATCCGAATATTGCTTTGCCATAATCATTACTTCATGAATACGAAGTACACCGCCAGGATAAGGCAGACGAAGGCGGCGATATGGTTCCAGTGGAAGGTCTGGCCCTTGAATACCAGTATCGTGAAGAGTGAGAATATGGTCAGGGAGACGACTTCCTGGATTACCTTGAGCTGGACGAGGTTGAAAGGGCCGCCGTTGTCCACGAAACCTATGCGGTTGGCGGGGACCTGGAAGGAGTACTCGAAGAGGGCGATGCCCCACGAGAAAAGGATGACCCCGATCAGGGGCCAGTTGTCGATGAGCTTCATCTCCTGCAGCTTGAGGTGTCCGTACCATGCGAAAGTCATGAATACGTTGGACACCATCAGCAGCAGTACAGTATAGAATCCAGTCATATCGGAAACTGAATCAAAAGGAAGTTAGTCCACGAACTGAATCTTCGAGGCATCGCGGTCCTTTGCAGCAGGACTCTCGGCGGGATAGCCGAATCCGATGCAGTAAAGCAGCTCATAGCCCTCGGAGAAGCCCAGACGTTTCAGATAATCAGCAGCCTCGGGCGATTTCATGAACCTTACAGGTCCGCCCAAGCAGCAGGAGCCGATACCCATGGACCAGGCCGAGAGGATCATGTTCTCTCCGAGCAGGCCGCAGTCGATCGGTGACATGTCGTAAGAGGGGTCATGGGCGATGAATACCACGGTGGGCGCATTGCGGAACATATTCTTGAACGAAGGGTCCTCCGCTGCGCGGGGATTGGCCTTGACAAAGAGCTCAGTCACTCCGTCGATGAACTCGGGGGAGTCCACCACTCGGATCTCCCAGGACTGGCGGTTCATTCCGTTGGGCGCGTTGATACCGCACTCGAGAATCGTCTTCATGGTGTCGCGTCCCACAGCCACGGGCTGATACTGACGCACACTACGGCGGGTCATAATATTCTCAATCACAATGTCGGAGACACTCTTTTCGGAAGCAGTGCTCCCGGTCCCTGAACCATTCCCGCATGATGTCAGGGCCACGGCGCATACCAGGGCCGCGGCAGATATTCTAAAAAGTTTCATAACCGGTTTATACTTAAAATTAAACACTAAGCAAACAGTTTCTCTATCTCCCGCACGATCCGATCCTTGTCCTCCGAGGGCGAGATGACCAGCGAGGGCTTGAGCCAGTGTACCTTGCAGTCCTTCTTGAAGTGCTGCTCGCCACCGCCTGTGATATTGAGCATTATCACGTCGTCGCGGCCCACGGCACCGGCCTTCACGGCCTGCTCCAGACCGGCCAGCGCGGCACCCGAAGCGGAGTAGATGTCCACTCCCTCCAGTTCCTTGAACATGGCGGCGCAATGGCGTATCTCGGCGTTGGTCACGGCGTACACATCTCCATGAGTATCGCACAGGCAGTCGTACACTCCTCCGGCGAGCGAATAGGGCGGGCGTCTGTTGGAGAGCACCTTGGCATCAATCATCGCGGCCTTCTGACGGGCCTCGTCGTCATCGAAGGGCAGCAGGTCCCTCTGACCGGCCTTCCATGCGTCGTACATCGGCAGGAAAGGCACGTTCTGCACCGTATGCAGCTTCATCTGAGCCGTACCGAAGCGGCCGTCCTCCAGCAGACGAAGATTGGCCTCACGGGCCGCAATGGCTCCTGTGCCGCTGCCTATGGCCTGGAAGTATGCGTCGGGTATCCGGCCGATCTCCACAGTGGCCGAGAGTACGGTCGTACCCATGCCGTCGCGGCGGGCCACATTCTTCGCGCCTCCCTCATCGATGAACATTCCCGAGCTGCAGGCAGCCTGCGACAGGGCGATGGCGTCGAAATAGTCGCTGCCTTTGGGAGCGCAGACGAGCCTGACGCAGTCCTTGATGGGCTTCTCGAACCAGAGAGCGTCGATATTGTCCTCCGGCACGCAGAGCAGCAGGGGGATGTCGTTCTCCGAGCAGACCTTGGCAAAGGCCCTGGCCGTATTTCCGGCGGAAGCCACCGTCAGTATCTGCCTGCAGTCCTTGGGCAGACGGCCGCATACGGAATAGGCCTCGGTCTCCTTGAACGAGCAGGTCTTCATCAGTGCCCCGCGCTCAGGCCAGTAGCCGGAAAATGCAATATAAAGGTTGCCCAGACCGAGGTGACGGGCCAGTCCCTCGCTCCTGTATGTCACGGTAGTTGCTGAGTCCTGCAGCAGACGGTGTACCGGCAGCCAGTCGGCGAAGCGGTAGAATCCCCAGTCGCTGCCCTTGACGTCTATCTGCTTCTTCTGATAGACCGTGCGCACCAGCGAGGGCTTAGGCGATTCGGGGTCAGCCAGCATCCAGCCGCTGTCCGGAAATATCCGTCCGGTAGCCACATTCATCAGTGAGTACACTGTAGGAGTAAAATTCTTCATGGCGTGTATATCGTTAAGTTGTTATTAATTCATATTCTGAGCCACCACCTCGGCGAAGTCGCTCACCTTCCTGGGCGAATAGGGGGAGAATGTCTTCAGGCACAGGGGGCAGGCGGTGACAATTCTCTCCGGCGAGGCGTACATCAGGTTGTCCAGGGCCTTCATGGTGATGTCCTTGCGGTCGTCATAGGACAATGTCAGGGAACCCAGCGACCCTCCGCAGCAGATGCTCTCGTCGTGGTGCTTCTCCGCCTCCACCAGCTCTCCGGCAGCGCTCAGCACCCTCCGGGGCTGACGGTACACCTTGCAGCCGCGTCCCAGCTCGCAGGGATCATGGTAAACGAGTTTTTCACCTGAATTCCTGAGTGTTATCCTGCCAAGCCGCACGAGCTCGTCGAAATATTCGGTATAATGCACGATCCGAATGCCTTTCAGGTCGTAATTCTCCCGGAACACCTTGTAGCAGATGGGGCAGGAGAGAAGCAGTACTGTGGCTCCGCTCTGCCGTATCAGTTCGGTATTGCTCCGGATCATCTCCCCGGCACGCTCATCCCTTCCGGCCAGTATCAGCGGCCGTCCGCAGCAGATGCCGCCGTCCCGGTCCATGAACTCCCAGTTCACGCCTGCCCGGTCGAGTACCGTTCCGACAGCTTTGGAGATAACGGGTGTCAGCTGGGTCATGCAGCCGGCATAATACAGGACTTTCTCCTGTACTGCAGCCGGTTCTGCTGACGATGAGGATGTGGCGGCGCTTTCGGGCAGACTGTAGGTGGAGAAATAGCCGTAATCCGCGGGAGCGGGGGCTGCTCTCAGACCCCGAAGGCTGCGCTTGATGTTGCAGGAATCGACTCCGACGGGGCATACCGCCACGCACTTGCCGCACATCAGGCATTTGTCCGCGCTCTCCTCGCAGCGGGCCCAGTTGCGGCGGCGCAGCAGGCGGTTGAAGTACACCGTGGCGTAGCGCAGGTTCTTTTTCTGTCCCATCATAGGACATGCGTCAATGCACATTCCGCAGTTGGAGCATGAGTATATCTGGGCGATGGAGTAGCCTTTGCGGGGATGGGAGACTTTGATGCCGGCATTGCGCAGGACTATCAGGAAGGCCTCCGTAGGGATGTGCATGTACCGGGTGAAAGGCAGCAGCACGAAGAAGGTGCCGAGGAGGGTAGAGTAGGCCCACCAGGTCGGCAGGATGTGGTAGGTATTGGTCAGGAAGTTGCTGAAGAGCCAATACATAGGGCGGGTGAGGAAACTTCCTCCGGCTATACCGGCGGTGAAGCTCTCGGCCAGCAGCCTGACTGGGAAAATGGCCCACAGGCAGTACATGGCCAGGCGGTCCGGCAACTGGTTGCGGGTGGTCCTTCGCATTCCGAAAATCATCGAGCGGATGCGCTTGAACATGGCCAGGAACACGCCGCTGAGCACCACCAGCAGGAAAAAGTCCATCAGGAAGAAGAAGAACGATCCTTTGAGGGTATGGTCCGTCTCCATCACGAAGAACCTGAAGAACACGGGGTAGTAGAATGTAGAGAGACGGTCAGGCACGAAGAGCCAGGTCTCGATATGACCCAGCACTATCAGCATGAACCATCCGAAGGCGATGCTGGAGTGCATGTAGCCCAACAGCGGCTTGCGTTTCCATATCTTGGTGTGCAGGAGGACATCGCAGATGATGTCCTTGAGGTTTATTACCCATAATTTGGGGTTGATCAGGGAGAGGAAGAACTTCTTTCTGTCCGCTGCGGGAAGCTGTATTATGACCCGTATTATCCCTATCACCAGATAGATGAGTATGAAACTCATGCCTATCACGAAAGGGAGGACGAAATCGTTGTATCCTGATATGAACCTGTCTTTCACTTCTTTTGGTAGATTTTAGTTACACTTAGTATCAGATGCCTGGTGTTGATGCCGCGGGGGCAGACTATCAGGCATTTGCCGCAGAGCATACAGTGGGAGACCATCCTGAGGGCCTCGTCCTCGCGCCCGCGTCCGAGCAGCAGGATCACCTTCCTCAGATTCATGTCGCTGTGTCCGGCGGTAGGGCATGAGGCCGCACATGAGCCGCAGGCCATGCATTTGAGCACGTCCGGCTCCTCGCGGGCAAGCTCCTCGAACCTGGTCCTGTCGAACTTGTCCAGATTGATGGCGGAGCTGGGTGATATGCCGTATCCGAAGTCTATCATTGTTCCTGCAGGTATTCGTGAATACTGGTAGCGGCGGCCCTGGCCTCGGCCATGGTCTCAGGCAGTGTCTTGGGACCGGTGCATGCCCCGGCGTAGAATACCCCCGTGCAGTAGGACGCCTGTGCGGCTGTGAGAGAGTCCTTCGGCTTGAGGAAACCGTCCTCCATGGTGGAGAGCGCGAGGGTGCGCGCTATCGGATCCACAGCCCTGTTGTGGGACATCCCGGCCATGAGGACCAGCAGGTCCAGGGTCACTCTGAGCGGCTTGCCGGAGAGCGTGTCCTCCGCCTTGATGAAGAGGTTCCCGTCCTTGTCCTCGGAGACTTCCGAGACACGGCCCCTGACGAAGATCACGCCGTATTTCTTCTGCGCTTCGAGATACATGTCCTCGTATCCGCGTCCGAACATACGGAGGTCCATATAGAAACAGTATACTACAGCATCCGGGAACTGCTGCTTGATCTCGCAGGCCTGCTTGACGGCCGTGGCGCAGCATACCTTGGAGCAGTAGCGGTTGCCCACCTTCTCGTCACGGGAGCCCACGCAGTGTACGAATCCTATGCGGCGCGGATTGTCTACAGCCGGGACGGGAATTCCTGAGAAATAATCTTCCAGGTCGGCGTTTGTTATCACCTTGTCGTATATGCCGTAGCCGTATTCTTCCTTCTTCGATGCGTTGAACAGGGAAAAGCCGGTGGTCAGCAACAGGGCGTCTGCCAGGACTGAAAGTCCGTTGGAGAGGATGATGTTGTAGCCGCGCTCGAGCTTATTGACCTGAGTTACTTCGGTGGAGGTAAACCACTTGACCCTGCCCATAGAGGCTGTCATCTGTCCCAGGACGTCTTCCGCCGGAGTTCCGTATGGAAAGAGCCGGTCCCAGCGGCCGAGATGTCCGCCCAGACGGTTATCTCTCTCGATAAGGAAAACCGTATATCCGAGGGCATCCAGGGCTTTGGAAGCCTCTATTCCGGCCGGTCCTCCGCCGATTATCACTACATTTCTCTGTTGATTGGTCAGTTCCATATATTGTCGGTGTATGAGGCTTAGAATATTCTGATGTTGGCAGGGCTGGCCGGGATTCCGAGGTCCTTGCCGCCCACACCTTTGTATTTACGGGATTTGTCGTACTGCACTCCCATCTTGTCCAGCAGCGGCTCCACGGCCACCTGATGCATCTGCAGGCCGATGTCCCAGGGGTCGTAGCCCATGACCAGTGCGGCCACTTCTTCGGACGAGAGTACCGGTATGCCGTAGCCGGGCATGTCTCCGTAGGTCTTTCCGGTGGTCTCTGCGATGACATACTGCCAGCGGTCCAGGAAGTAGTTGCAGCCCGGGCAGTTGGTGATGATCAGGTCGGGGTGGAACGGTTCCATGGACTCGAACTTCTTGTAGGTATTGGTCAGGGAATAGCCTCTGTTGGCCTTGACCAGATACTGCCGGAAACCGAAGCCGCAGCAGTGTCTGCGTTCCGGATAATCCACCACGCTGCCTCCCAGGGCCTCTACAAGCCCGGCCAGGACACGCGGGTATTCGGCACCGCCCACAGATTTGGAGGGGAAGATCTTGGAATAGTGGCAGCCTATGTGCTCGACCACTTTCAGAGGCTCCCCGGTATGCACGTTTATCAGCGGATACCGGGCCTGTTCCGATATCAGGAAGCGGTAGTGGTACATCATGTCGCTGGAGTGCATCAGGAAGTCCGGCTTGACGAATTCTCGCTTGCAGGCCTTCCACAGCAGCTCATGTATCTTCTCCTCAATCTCCGGATGCTCCTCCCATGTCTGGAGAATCTCGGTATGCAGACCGAAGGAGGTGACGCAGGATACTACGAAATTCCTGTAGCCTGCCTGGTTCATCAGCGAGAACTGGCGGGCTATGATAGTCATCGACGTCTCTTCAGGCGTGGTGTCGCTGTGGTAGGCTATGCCTCCGCAGGTAGTGTGGAGCGGATCCTCGTAGAAATCCTTTCCGAAACGGTTGCGCACAATGTCCAGAAAGGCCTGCTCCGCACCCGGATTGAAGTTCTGGCGGATGCAGCTGCGGGCGTAGAAATACCTGTCGTCAGGTATCTCCTTCTGGAATTCGGACCATATTCTTTTCTTTCCTTCGTAATTCATGCAATACTACTGATTCTGTGGGTTAAGGTGCTCACCGTGAGTCTCGTTGAACACTTCGTTGAAATACTCTTCCTCACTCAGTCCCATCTCCTGAGCCTTCTTGCGCGAGAGGTCCTTGATCTTTTCTACCCTGGCTGAGCCGCCGGTCACGTCGAATATCTTCTGAAGGTCTTCGAGAGACTCAGGGGCGATCTTCCGCAGAGGGCCCGGGCCGCTCTTTCCATAATTTGCGCCTACGCGGTCGTACACGTCCTGCAGATGGTCCTCAATCCATTTGCCCACGGTCCCGTACTCAGGGTGAGCTGCGTATTTGAAAGTCTCGGGATGGACGCAGTAGCCGTAATTGAGGATATTGCCGCAGAGCACCTTGGCGAGGGCATACTGCTGCCGTCCCTTCTCCGACTCGACGAAATATCCGAGCTCTACGGATAGGGTGCGCAGGGCAATGATTACCTGCCCCGGAGCATTGGTCCTCGGACAGCGTGTCACGCAGGACATGCACTCGCCGCAGTACCATATCGTATCGCTCTTGAGCAGCTTGATGATCTCCTCGTCGTCCTGGGTCTGGACTGTGTTGACGATGTTCTTGGGGTTGTAGCGGTAGAATTCGGCAGCAGGGCATACCGCGGTACAGGTACCGCAGTTGATGCAGGCCTTCAGCCCTTCCTGAAGCCGGACGTCGCTCATCAGCCGTTCGTATATCTTACCCATACTATTTGTACTCGTCCCAGGACTTGATCTGTATGTTCTCGAGCGGCATGTTGCAGAATGCCGTGATGAAGGCCGATGCAAGCCGGGTATTGGTTATGATAGGTATGTTGAAGTCCACTGCGGCGCGGCGGATGCGGTAGCCGTTGTCCAGCTCCTCCTGGGTCAGGTTCTTGGGAATGTTTATCACCAGGTCTATCTTGCGTTCGTGGAGCATCTCCAGAGCCTGGGGATGCTGGTCCGGCTGTGAGGGCCAGTAGACAAGATTGGCCGGCACTCCGTTGTCCACCAGGAACTTGTAGCTGCCGCCCGTTGCGTATATCGAATAGTTGTTTTTGGCCAGCAACTTGCATGCGCCCAAGAGCTCGACCTTCTGCTTGGCGTCTCCGGACGAGATCAGGATGTTCCTGCCCGGCACGGTGTAGCCGACTGAGAGCATGGCCTTGAGCACGGCCTCGTTGGTGTCGTCACCTATGCAGCCCACCTCTCCGGTGGAGGCCATGTCCACGCCGAGGACGGGGTCGGCCTTCTGCAGGCGGGAGAAGGAGAACTGCGAGGCTTTCACGCCCACGTAGTCCAGGTCGAAGGCACTCTTCTCGGGAGGAGTGACCTTTTCTCCGGTCATGACCTTGGTAGCCAGCTCGATAAGGTTGATCTTAAGCACTTTTGACACGAAGGGGAAACTCCTCGAAGCCCTGAGGTTGCATTCGATGACCTTGATATCGTTCTCCTTGGCCAGGAACTGTATGTTGAACGGGCCGGAAATCTTCAGGGCCTCGGCGATCTTGCGGGCTATCTTCTTGATCCTGCGGGCGGTCTCCACGTACAACTTCTGAGGAGGGAACTGTATCGTCGCATCGCCCGAGTGCACTCCTGCAAACTCTATGTGCTCCGAGATGGCATAGGCGATGACGGTACCGTGGTCGGCCACTGCATCGAACTCTATCTCCTTGGCATGCTGGATGAATTCTGAGACCACAACAGGGTGTTTCTTCGATACTTCCGCGGCTAATTTAAGGAACTGCTCGAGCTCAGTGTCGTTGGAGCAGACGTTCATGGCCGCACCGGAAAGCACGTATGAGGGACGCACCAGAACGGGGAATCCCACATCGCGGATGAAGCTGTGAATGTCGTTCATCGAGGTCAGCTCCCTCCATCTGGGCTGGTCAATGCCGAGGCGGTCGAGCATGGCCGAGAAGCGGTTGCGGTCCTCGGCGTTGTCGATGCTGTCGGCGGTGGTGCCGAGGATGGGGACCTTGGCGGCATCCAGGCGGGTAGCCAGGTTGTTGGGAATCTGGCCTCCCATGGAGATGATCACTCCGTGCGGTTCCTCCAGGTCGCAGATATCGAGCACCCTCTCGTAGGTCAGCTCGTCGAAGTAGAGGCGGTCGCACATATCGTAGTCAGTGGATACGGTCTCCGGGTTGTAGTTGATCATGATTCCGCGCCAGCCGCTCTTGCGGATGGTCTGCAGGGCATTGACGCTGCACCAGTCGAACTCCACGGAGCTGCCGATGCGGTAGGCCCCTGAACCGAGCACGACAATCGACTTGCCGTCATGCTCATAGGCTATGTCAGATGCAGTACCGTTGTAGGTGAGATAGAGGTAGTTGGTCTGGGCCGGGAATTCGGCTGCAAGTGTGTCGATCTGCTTTACGACAGGCAGCACCCCGAGTTTCTTGCGGTATTCGCGGACCTTGATTACCATCTCCTCTGAGTCGATGCGGTCTTTCAGTATGTGGCGTCCGATCTGGAAATCGGAGAAACCCTGGCATTTGGCCTTGCGCAGCAGAGCCTTGTCCAGCTCCTCGAGGGAGTTCAGGGCCTTGAGCTCCGCAGCCGTGTTGATGATGTTCATCAGCTTGTCGATGAACCAGCGGTCTATCTTGGTGAGCTCGTGTATCTTCTCAGGGGTATAACCGTGGATAAGGGCCTTGGAAATGACGAAGATGCGGTTGTCGGTAGGCTCCCGCAGGGCCTTGTCGATGTTCTCTATCGGTATTTCCTTATTGCCTGTGAAGCCGTGCGCTCCCTGGCCGATCATTCTCAGACCCTTCTGCAGGGCCTCCTCGAAGGTGCGTCCGATGGCCATGACCTCGCCGACGCTCT
>HF990403.1:21376-41028 GCA_000432775.1 Alistipes sp. CAG:831 | reverse complement strand
CGACGCTCTTCATGCTGCTGCCGATCTCGCGGGAGACTCCGTGGAACTTGGAGAGGTCCCAGCGGGGAATCTTGCAGACCACGTAGTCCAGGGCGGGCTCGAAGAATGCAGGAGTGGTCTTGGTGATGGAGTTCTTCAGCTCGAACAGGCCGTAGCCTAAGCCGAGCTTGGCGGCCACGAAGGCGAGGGGATAGCCGGTCGCTTTAGATGCCAGTGCCGAGGAACGGCTCAGACGGGCGTTGACCTCGATGACGCGGTAGTCCTCGGAATTGGGGTCGAAGGCGAACTGCACGTTGCACTCACCGACGATGCCCACGTGGCGGACGATCCTTATCGAGAGCTCGCGGAGCAGGTTGTACTCATGGTTGGTGAGGGTCTGGGAGGGAGCGACCACGATACTCTCGCCGGTATGGATTCCGAGCGGGTCGAAGTTCTCCATGTTGCAGACCGTGATGCAGTTGTCGAAACGGTCGCGCACCACCTCGTACTCTATCTCCTTCCAGCCCTTGAGCGACTTCTCGACCAGTACTTGAGGTGAGTAGGAGAAGGCTTTCTCTCCCAGCTTGATAAGTTCATCGGGATTGTCGCAGAATCCGCTGCCGAGACCGCCGAGAGCATAGGCGGCGCGGAGAATCACCGGATATCCGAGCTCGGAGGCTGCCGCGAGGGCGTCCTCGATGTTGTTCACGGCATGACTCTTGATCGACTTGACGTGAATCTCGTCGAGCTTCTTGACGAAGAGCTCGCGGTCCTCGGTGTCCATAATCGCCTGGACGGGGGTACCGAGTACCTTCAGTCCGTATTTTTCCAGGATGCCGTCACGGTAAAGGGCCACTCCGCAGTTCAGCGCGGTCTGTCCTCCGAATGCCAGGAGAATGCCCTGAGGCTGCTCCTTCTTGATAACTGCCTCCACAAAGAAGGGGGTTACCGGGAGAAAATATATCTTGTCGGCAATACCCTCCGATGTCTGGACAGTAGCGATATTGGGATTGATCAGGATAGTCTCTATGCCTTCCTCGCGCATGGCCTTGAGGGCCTGGGAGCCGGAATAGTCAAATTCGCCGGCCTCACCGATTTTAAGGGCTCCGGAACCCAGGAGCAGGACTTTCTTTATACTGGTGTCGATCATGATGTCTACAGCATTTTAATGAATTTGTCAAAGAGGAATTCGGTATCGGTAGGACCGCTGGAGGCCTCGGGGTGGAACTGTACCGAGAAGAAACGGCCGCTCTTGTGCCGCAGGCCCTCGTTGGTGCCGTCGTTCATGTTGATGAAGAGGGGTTCCCAGTCAGCGCCGAGAGTATCCCCGTCCACCGCATAGCCGTGGTTCTGGGAGGTGACGTAGCAACGGTCGGTGCCTACGAGGCGCACGGGCTGGTTGTGGCTGCGGTGGCCGTATTTGAGCTTGAAGGTAGATGCGCCTCCGGCCTTGGCCAGCAGCTGGTTGCCCATGCAGATGCCGAAAATCGGCTTCCCGGCGGCCATGGCGGCCTGAATGTGACGGACGGCCTCGCCGCAGTACTCGGGGTTACCGGGACCGTTGGAGATGAACAGGCCGTCGTAGTCCATGGTATTGAAATCATAGTCCCAGGGTACGCGGATGACCTCGATGTCGCCGGAGCGGAGGAGGCAGCGGAGGATGTTGTTCTTGACTCCGCAGTCGAGCAGCACTACTTTCTTCCCCTCAGGGTTGCCGTAACGGATCACCTCCTTGCAGCTGACTATGGCCACCTGGTTTTCCGAGCCCGGGTCGTAAAGTGTCTCCGGTACCTCGAAACCTTCCGGCACGATGCAGCCGGGCATGGAGCCCTGTTCACGGAGAATCTTGGTGATCTCCCTCGTATCCACTCCGAAGATGCCCGGGATGCGGTACTCCTTGAGCCATTCGTCCAGGCTCTTGACCGCGCTCCAGTGGCTGTACTTGAAGGAATAGTCGGAGATGATCAGGCCCCGGACGTGAATCCGGTCGGACTCGAAGTTGACGGAAATACCGTCGGCCGTCTTCTCTTCAGGAACTCCGTAGTTGCCTACAAGAGGGTAGGTTACACATAATATCTGACCCGAATAGGAGGGGTCGGTGAGGGACTCGGGATAGCCGACCATAGCGGTGTTGAATACCACCTCTCCGTCGGCACGGTCCTCATAACCGAAGGAAAATCCTTTGACTGCAAAGTCTTTTCCGAGATGTAATACTGCTTCTTTCATATCTAAGAATGCAAAATTAGAAAAATTTGCCGTTTCTGCCTTATCTTTGTGGTACAAAAAGTCCGCAGATGAAAAAAATACTTGTCACACTAGTCGCCATAGGGGCATTTATCAGTTATTTTTCAGCCGTTTCGGCATATCCCCAGGAAAAACACGGCAAAGATACTGTCTACGTAATAGAGATCAGGCAGAATATCGACAACTCCTCCATGCGCAAGCTCAGTCTCGGACTGGAGGACGCGCAGGCCAAGGGAGCGGACTACATCATCCTGCATCTGGATACTTACGGCGGGGCAGTCGATGCCGCCGACAGCATGCGCAAGGCCATCCTTCATGCGCCTGTCCCGGTAGTGGCCTTCGTGGACCTGCAGGCCGCCTCCGCAGGAGCCCTGATATCCATAGCCTGTGACTCGATATACATGAGGCCCGGGGCATCGATGGGGGCCGCTACGGTAGTCAATCAGAACGGGGAGGTGATGCCGGACAAATACCAGTCCTTCATGCGCGGGATGATGCGCTCCACCGCCGAGGCCCACGGGAGGAGGGCAGACGGCACCTGGTTCAGGGACCCTGCCATAGCGGAGAAAATGGTGGATACGGCGGGGGTCCTCAGCTTCACCCCGGACGAGGCGATAGAGGCCCGCTACTGCGAGGGCAAGGCCGAATCAATAGATGAGGTAGTGGAGCATATCGGACTGGAAGAATGTGAGATAATCCATCAGGAACTGTCTCCTCTCGAGAGGTTCATCCTCTTCATGATGTCCCCGGTCCTGCAGGGAATTTTCCTGATGATGATCATCGGAGGCATCTACTTCGAGGTGCAGTCCCCCGGACTCGGGCTGCCGTCCATCATAGCAATTCTCGGGGCAGTGCTCTATTTCTCGCCCCTGTACATCCACGGCCTGGCCATGAACTGGGAGATAGTGATGTTCGTAATAGGACTGATCCTGCTCGGGGTGGAGATATTCGTCACGCCGGGATTCGGAGTGGCGGGCATCATCGGAGCCATCCTCTCCCTCGGGGCCCTCATATTCGCAATGGTGGACAATGACCTCCTGTATTTCGAAGGACACCTCAACCTTCAGGTCATCCTCACCCCCTGCGCCATAGTCCTGGTATCCACCGTCCTGGCCCTGATTCTGTCCATCTGGGGCGCATCCAAGCTCTTCCCTAAAAAGTCATTCTCCTATATCGCTCAGAAGACCGAGCTCAAGGGAGACGAAGGCTGGGTAGGAGTGGAGACCGGCTCCATCGCAGGATGTGTGGGACAAGAAGTTACGGCTGCCACCGAAATGTGTCCTTCAGGTAAGGTAGAATACGGCGGCAGGCAGTATGAGGCCGTCATGGAATACGGTTCGGCAAGCACCGGAGACCGGCTGAAGGTTATCCGCGCAGAGGGCGGCCGTCTGTACTGCGTCCGTCTTTCTCAATAAGCTCCAGCAGCACGTCGATTGCCTTTTCCTGGGGCACTGAGCGGATTACGGCCTCGCGTCCCTTGTAAATAGACACTTTGCCGCGCCCCTCGCCGATGTATCCGTAGTCGGCATCGGCCATCTCGCCTGGACCGTTGACGATGCAGCCCATGACAGCTATGGTCAGGCCGCGGAGATGGGAGGTGCGCCGCTTGACCTCGTTGAATGTGGACTCTATGTCGTAAAGAGTACGGCCGCAGCTGGGGCAAGCGATGTATTCACACTGGGTGATACGGCGGCGGGTGGCCTGCATTATATCACTCTTAAACTGCTCTATCTCAGACTTGTCGGCCTTCTTATCTCCATAAATGCAGCAGATGTCGAAATCGTCTATTTCCTTATTTACCAGCATGGGGCCGAGTATGCATGAGGCCTTGACGATGAACTCCTCGTGGGAGGCGCAGCGGAGCTCGAAGGAGGGGGCGCCGTCCCTGACACCGGTCTGATAGTCCGAGGGCTTCTGAGCCGTGTCGAAGAACTCCGCTATGAGCCTTGCCGGGACAATCTCATTGACCGGGGGCTCGGTGAGGGATACCCGGATGGTGTCCCCGATGCCGCGGGAGAGCAGGGTCGCCAGACCGGCCGCCGACTTGATGCGGCCCATGTCCCCGTTGCCGGCCTCGGTGACTCCGAGATGCAGGGGGAAGATGATGCCGCGCTCCTCCATCCACTGCTGAAGGAGGATATAGGCCTGGGTCATGACCGGGACGTTGCTGGCCTTGAGCGAGAGCACCACATTGTAGAAATCCTCGTCGATGCACATCTGTACCCACTCCGACATGGCTTCCTGCATTCCTTTAGGTGTATTGCCGTAGAGTTCTGTGATACGGGGACCTAAGGAACCGTGATTGATACCTATCCGGACTGCTGTCCCGTGCCTGCGGCATTCTTCCAGGAACTTCCGGAACTGGGTGCACGCCACCTCGTGGTCCTTGGCGAAATTGCCTGGATTGATCCTCACCTTGTCGGCCGTCGCCGCTGCTGCTATGGCCACTTCCGATGAGAAGTGGACGTCGGCCACCAGAGGAACCGGGATGCCCTCGGCCCGCAGGCGGGCCTTTATTCTACCGAGTGACTCCACCTCGCGCAGACCCTGGGTGGTGAGCCGGACCAGCTGAGAGCCGGCCTCGTAAAGTTCCCGGCACTGAGCGACTGCGGCCTCTATGTCGTTGGTGTCACAGTTGCACATACTCTGAACGACAGTCCTGCCGGCATCGTGTCCTATGAGCAGGTTATCTCCTACATTTGCAGTGATATAGCGCATATTTAGTTGAGTTTTACATGAAATCCGAGACTTATGCTGGCCTGCCACGGGTAGGAATACAACCACGACAGGCTGCTCATCTTCTCCGGATGGTAGAGCATGGACAGAGAGTAGTGGAATGTACCTTCCAGATGCAGCTCGAACCTTTTTCCTATGATGTATGCCAGGCCGGCGCCTCCCTGGATACCGTAGTCAATCCGGTTGTCGAAACAGTCGAAGCCGTTGTCCTTGGTAGTGGCGAACCTGTATCCCAGAAAGGGACCTATGCTGAGCAATATTCTGAAATGCTCTCCAAGGTCTATGTGGAAGGCGGAAAGAAAGGGCAGCTCGATAATCGATACCGTCTGCTCGAAATGCTCGAATACATACTCGTCGTTGACGAAGCCGTAGCGGCTGTAGCGCAGGCCGGTCTGCAGTCCGAAAACGTCTATCACGCTCCATAGAGGATGGTAATAGGTATACAGTATGGCCACGTTGACCGGAGAGTTGACGGGCTTGATGCCCATGTCCGGAGTCATGGTCACGCCGGTAAAAGAGTAGTCGTACCGGACTCCGATCAGGTGCTCGGGATATCGTATGGGCTTTACGACTATGGCGGTATCCCACTGCACGCCAGGTTTTATCTTGGTCGTATCCTCCTGACCATACAGCGACAATGCCGTAAATATCAGGGCAGTAACTGCTATTATCCTTAGTAATGGTCTCATTTGAACATCTCTCCGATATCTATGGTCTGAATGAGCTCGGTCCGCTCCGGTATTTCCAGGATATAGGCCTTGTCGCCCAGTACATCATTGAAACGGAACATCATCACCTTCTCCGGCTGCCGGTGCTCCAGCAGGTCGCCGGTGTCAATCTGTCCGTTGCCGTTCTTGTCCTCCGTGATGCGCAGCGAGTAGCGTCCGGCCTTGAGATAAGGGAAGTTCAGAACGGCTGCGGAGTCGATATGGTAGGTACGGTATACATTGGTGCGCTTCTCGTCCACCAGTTCCACCATATATTTCTCATTGACGTTTGAAGTCTCCACTATAAGCGCACTCAGGTTCTCGTCCTGGGGCAGGCTGAAAGTCTTGACCAGACTGTCGCAGTATATTCCGTCAATATCCATGAACAGACTGTCGGGGATACGCAGGGTGTATTCATATCCGGCCACCATCTTGTCCTGCATCCTAAGAATAAAACGCCGTATATTGGCAGTGTCCTTCTCTACGGTGAAAGGTGCAGGAGCTATCTGTTCCCTTGTATTCTTGGAGGTTATCGTGATGGAATCAAACGGAGTGCATATCATCGGCGACTCAAACTCGATAATGATTCCGTCCTGGTCTATCTTCTCTGGGCTGGCATCCACCTCGTATGCCGCCAGAGTATCGGCTTCCTCAACCATCTCGCCCCAGCGGTTCTCGACCATCTTGCCTTTGGGCCGGATCATCTTTATGGTATCTGTCACCGGCATGAGGATATTCAGGGTGTCGTCGGTACGCATGTATGAAAGCCTCATCTGCAGAGTGTCGGGTATGGGCCCCTGGTCATTGATCCATATCGTGATACTGTCCTGGTAGAAGTTGTGCTCCAGTATCAGCTTGTCCGGAGATATGCCGTCCAGTATCATCGAGTCTATCTGAGGGTATGGAGCCGCAAACTTAAGGTACATCTGCCTGCGTGATACCCTCTCACGGGAGCGGAGCAGCTGACGCTGTGACACTTCCATGAACATAGACAGAGATATCTGTGTCGGACGGGCCTGACAGGCCGCCGTGTCGGTCATCATTACGGGTACCAGCTCGGGCAGTCCGGGACGCATCACTCCGGTAGGTCTTACGAGGGTATCCAGAAAGGCCACCATCTCCTGGTCAGGATCATATATGCAGTTGTTGTTCAGGTCCTGGATGGCATAGACCCTGTAGACCGAGTCTACGGGCAGGTTGCGGACAGTGAAGTATCCCCAGAGGTCGCTTTTGGCAGCTGCCCTCGGTCTTACTTTATAGATAGCCGAATCCGAAAGGTCCGTGTGGAACAGTACCGTCATGTTGGACATCGGCAGCATGGTGGACGCTTCTACGATATTGCCGGACACGAATAGGGAATCCACATAACTTCCGGTAGAGAAACTGTGGGTATAAGGAGGAAATGGATTGCCCTCGTTATTGTCCTTGACAGCCTCTCCCAGGGACAGGGAATAGGTCTGGCTGGAATCCAGGGGCTCGGTGAAGGATACCACCACCTTTTTGCCCTTTATCTTGGCTGTAGGGGGCTTGGACTGGGGAGGAGACAGGAAAATATAGGAGTTTGGATTGTTGAGCACTACATACTCGTCGAATTCGAACGATACGGTACTGTGCTTGATATCGACAGGATGATGCAGCGAATTAATAGGGGGAACCACCTCGACGAGAATGGGGGCAAGGGTATCCTTGGGACCTCCCTCAGGAGGGGTGGATGTATTGGCGCAGGAAGGCGGGAATATCAGGATTGCGGCAATTCCCGTTACTATTGCGGTGTTCAGCAGGTTCTTGAATTTCATCTTCACTATTTGTCCTCTTTGATATCTATGCGGCTGACGTTCTCCACTCCCTTGATTTTCTTGATATGGTCCATCAGTGTGTCCAGGTCCTCCGTGCTCCTTACGTAGCAGTCGATGTACCCTTCGAATATACTGTCGTGGGTAGCAATATAGACCTTGCGTATGTTGATGTTGAGCACCAGGGTGGTAACCTTTGTCAGCTCGTTGAGTATGCCCATGCGGTCCGTACCGAAGATTTTGATACGTGCCAGGAACGAGGCCACTGTGTTCTTGCTCCACTTGGCGTTGACTATCCTGTCTCCGTGAATCGATGCCAGGTTCACAGCCTCGGGGCAGGTCTTCTTGTGCACGACTACCTCGCCGTTGTCATTGATGAAACCTACTATCGTGTCACCAGGGATAGGGTAGCAGCAGTCTGCTATGCGGTACGTGATGGGACTGTCGGGATCCTTGCCCTGTGCCTCCTTGCCGGCCAGAATCAGGTCCCTGTTCTTGTCCAGTTTGTTCTTGATGAGACGGTCGCGTATCTCGGCATTGGTCATCTCGTCCCCGGAATCGCTGTCTTCCTCTCCCTCGTCCTCTCCTCCGTTTCCTTTCTTACCGCTGCGGAACAGGCGCAGTGTCCAGTATATCACGTTCTTGTTCTCAGTATTCTTGCGCAGTATCTTCTCCAGGTCCTTGAGGGATATGATGCCGGTGGAAATCTTGTTGTACAGTTCCTCCTTGGTATTCAGCCCGTATTCGCGGAGAAGTTTCTTGAGGACATTGCCCTGGAGCTTCACTCCGTAGGAAGCCAGCTCTTTCTCGAGCATCTCCCTTCCGCTCTTGATGCTGTCGTCGATATCATCCTTCAGGGCCTCATAGACGTAGTTGCGGGCCTTCCCGGTACGAAGGAAGTCCAGCCATTCCGGCTGAGGCTTCTGAGACTCCGCGGTGATAATCTCCACCTGGTCTCCGTTGCGGAGAATGCTGGAGAGGGGGGAGAGCTTGAAGTTGATTTTGGCGGCAATGGCCTTGTTGCCTATCTTGGAATGGATGCTGTAGGCAAAATCCAGGGCAGTGGATCCGTTGGGCAGCGCCTTGGACTCGCCCTTGGGAGTGAACACGTATATCTCCTGGTCCAGCAGGGAGTCGTGGAACTTGTCCAGAAACTCGAGGGCGTTGACATCCGGGTTCTCCAGCACGTCGCGCACCATGTCCAGCCAGCGGTCCATCTCCTTCTCGGAACTGGTCTCCTCGCCCTTCTGCTTGTAGCTCCAGTGCGCCGCGATACCCTTCTCGGCTATCTCGTTCATCCTTTCGCTGCGGATCTGGACCTCCACCCATCCTCCGCCGTTGCTCATAACGGTGCAGTGCAGGGCTTCATAACCATTGCTCTTGGGCCTGGTCACCCAGTCCCTTATCCGGTCTGTCTTCGATGCGTAGATACCCGACACCAGAGAGTAGATATACCAGCACTGGGTACGCTCGTCCTCGTCAGGCTTGGGGGTAAATATGATACGGATGCCGTAGATATCGTAGATGTCCTCGAACTCCACGTGTTTCTGCTGCATCTTGTGCCAGACGGAGTAGGGGGTCTTGGTTCTTTTTGTAATCTCGAACTGATAACCGGCATTCTCAAGGGCATCGGCCACAGGCTTGATGAACTTGTCCATCGCCTCGCCTTTCTCCTTGATGACTCCGTCTATGCGGGTAACTATATCGTTGTAGAGTTTGGGATCGCGTGTCCGGAGCCAGATGTTCTCCATCTCCGACTTGATATTGTACAGTCCCAGGCGGTGCGCCAGCGGTACGAAGATGTACATGGTCTCGCTCAGGATCTTGTCCTTTTTGTAGTCGGGCATGGAGTCGATGGTGCGGATATTGTGGAGCCTGTCCGCCAGCTTGATGAGCACTACACGGACATCGTCATTGAGTGTCAGTATGATGCGCTTGAAGTTCTCAGCCTGGAGATTTCCTCCGCCGTCGGTATCCATTGCCGCCTTTATCTTGGTAAGGCCGTCTACCAGGGAGGCTATCTTCTCGCCGAAAAGCCGCTTGATGTCGTCCACTGTATAGTCAGTGTCCTCCACCACATCATGCAGAAGGGCGGCTACGATTGATTTGTAGCCCAGGCCTATCTCGTTCACAACGATCTTGGCCACGGCTATAGGATGGAGGATGTAGGGCTCTCCGGAGCGGCGCCGGACGCCCTTATGAGCCTCGTTTGCAAACTCAAATGCCTTGAGGACGCCGTCATATTCCTCCTGCGAGGCACACCGCTTGAGAGCAGCCAGGCGGAGCTCCTCGAATTCCTTATTAATCAGGTCGTAGTCGCTTTTTGTAAAATCCATTCTGCAAAATTAATCAAAAAACTAATACAAGATGTCGCGTGTACCGTCTTTGCGGATTTTTTGGATACGCTCCATCAGCGAATTCTTCTCGTCGCCCTCCGGCATCCTGGACAGTTCCCTGTCAATGAGCTTGTAGCCCTCTTCCTTGGTAAGGTCGGAAGAGTAGTCCTCCAGATACTCCGCAAGGGTCAGAAGGGCATTGCGGGTGCAGAAGCGCTTGATGAAGCCCGGAATGGCGAATTCCATGAAATGCTCCCCAGTACGTCCCACGCGGTAGCATGCAGTGCAGAAGCTGGGGATGTAGTCCTGGGTCAGCAGCCAGCGGATGACCTCGTCCAGGTTACGGGTGTCTCCCACCTGGAACTGCTCCTCGTCCAGAGCCTGCTCGTCGCCCTTGCGGTCCTTGTTGTAGCCTCCTATCTCCAGCTTGGTGCCGGCGTCGATCTGGGACACTCCGAACTCCATGACCTCGTCGCGGACAGCCTTCGATTCGCGGGCGGTCATGATAAGGCCGGTGTAGGGCACAGCCAGTCTGAGGATGGCCACCAGTTTCTTGAAGTCCTTGTCCGAGACTCTGTAAGGCAGGTCCAGCTCCAGTCCGTTGGCCGGCTGTATCCTCGGGAAACTGATAGTGTGGGGGCCGACTCCGTAGGTCTCCTGGAGATGAATGGCGTGCGATACCAGTCCCAGCACTTCGAAACGCCAGTCATAGAGTCCGAACAGGGCTCCGATGCCCATATCGTCGATGCCTCCCTCAAATGCGCGGTCCATGGCGTTGAGCCTCCACAGGTAGTTGCTTTTCTGGGTATTGTACGGGTGATACTTGGCGTAGGTCTCCTTGTGGTAGGTCTCCTGGAATACCTGGAAGGTGCCGATACCGGCGGCCTTTACCACCTTATAGCCCTCGATGTCCAGGGGTGCCGCGTTGATATTGACCCTGCGGATCTCCCCGTTGCCGGATTTGGTGCCGTATGTCAGCCTGACGGTGTGGGCTATGAATTCCGGAGTGTATTTGGCGTGCTCGCCATAGACCAGAATCAGTCTTTTGTGTCCTTCGTCCTCCAGGGATTTCACTTCGCGGACCAGTTCCTCGTCGGAGAGGGTGTGGCGTACCGTTGTGCGCAGAGAGCGGCGGAATCCGCAGTACTGGCAGTCATTGGTGCAGTAATTGCCTATGTACAGCGGGGCAAACAGTACGATGCGGTTGCCGTACACCGAGCGTTTGAGCTCCCGGGCAGTCTCGAATATCTCATGCAGGCCCTCGGGTGACTCTACGGCTATCAGGGCCGCTGTCTCCTCTACGGTCAGGGGTTGTTTTGAGAGGGATTTCTTCAGGATCTCCCGATAGACTGCAGGATCTTCCTTGGTATCGCGTATCAGGGACTGCAGCCTATTGTCGTCTATAAAGTCGACAAAGCCTTTAGTCAGTTCTGTATTCATTGTATTTCAATCTTTTAAAAGTTATCAACTCATGTCTTCCAGCGGGTAGTTGTCTACATTCTGGAATACATAGGACAGCTCTGATCCCAGAAGGACGATGAACCACCCTATGTTGAGCCATACCATGAAAAGGGGTATGGCCGCAAATACGCCGTAAACGGCATTCATCCTGGATACGAACATCTGTGTTTCCAGATAGAGGTACTGCACGGCAGTGAACGCAATGGAGGATATGACCGCTGCGGAAAGGGCAGGGAGGAACCTGACCTTGGCATTGGGTATCAGAATGTACGTCACGGTAAGTACCAGCAGCATGAAGGCAAAGAACGCGAGCCAGATGAGGAATGTGCTGAATGAGCTGAGAAAGGGTATTTCCAGTCCCATGGCAGTGATGCTGTCCGAGATGGAAAGGGCCACGGACAGGAATACCATGATGATGAAAGGGGAGGCCGCTATCGTAAGGATATATGCGAGGCTCCTCTTCCACAGTATTCTGTTGCGGTCCACTTTCCATATCCGGTTGAAGGACCATTCCACCCGGGACAGCAGCCATATGACCATCCAGAGGAAGATCAGCGAGGAAATTATCCCGTAGATGTCCTGCTGGGAAGCGGCTATGATGTTGTCCGCAAAAGTGAGTATCTGGTCCACTACCACATCATGTCCGAAATTCTCGTATATCAGTTCTCTGAGATAATTCCCCAGTCCTGCGTAGTTGGATATGGCGAAGGCTACGGCCAGAAACGGAACAAAGGCCATGGTCGTGAAGAAACTCAGGGCCACTGCCTGCTGTCCTACATTCTGGCGGCTGAAATTCTTGGCGGTGAGTATGACTATCCTGATATACCTGACGACCTTGGCCTTTACCCGGCCAAGGTCGGAGGTATTGATGTTCCATATCCCGTCCCGGAAAAAATCCCGGATCCGTCTTATGTTATCCGCGCATCGCATCCACGAGGGTCTTGGCGAAGGCGGCGGTCTTCTCTAAGTCAGATGCGTACGGACGTCCGAGGAACTCGGCGGGATCGCCTGTCACAGGCATCTTGGCCTTCTCCGCGAACTCCTTCAGGGCCTTCACTCCGGCACCGTTCCAGCTCGAGCCTCCGAAGAGACCGAGGATCTTGTTCTGAGGCGCCGATACACTGATCTCGTGGGTCAGCAGGGCCATCATCGGGTGCATGTCGGTATTGTAGGCGCAGCTTCCGAGTACGAGGCCCCTGTATTTCCAGATGGCGGTCAGCAGATAGGAGACATGGGTCTTGGAGACGTCATATACGCGGATATCCCTGACGCCGAGGGCCGATATCTGACGGGCTATCTCGTCTGCGAACTTCTCCGTGTTGCCGTACATCGAGGCATAGGCGATTACGAAACCCTCCTCAGCCTCATACTTGCTCCACTTGTCGTAGAGAGCCAGCACCTTGCCCGGGTCCTTGCGCCATATAAGGCCGTGAGAGGGGCAGATAATCCTGACAGGCACTCCCTCCAGCTTCTTGAATGCCTTCTGCACCATGCCGCTCCACTTGCCCACGATGTTGGAATAGTAGCGGAGCATGTCTTCCTCGTAGAAATCGAAGTTGGCCGTATCGTCGAAGATGCCTCCGTCCAGAGTTCCGAACGAACCGAAGGCGTCGCAGGAGAAGAGAATCTGGTCCACAGTGTCGTATGTAACCATAGTCTCAGGCCAGTGCACCCAGGGCACCATCACGAAAGTGAGCTTGTGGTAGCCCAGCTCGAGGATATCGCCCTCCTTGATCTCATAGACGTTCTCCGCGGGCAGGGGATAGTAGGACTCGAGTATCTTGAAGGTCTTGCAGTTCGCCACCACCTTCACCCTGGGGTAGCGGCGGAGAATCTCTCCGATCATGCTGGAATGGTCGGGCTCCATGTGATTGACCACTAAATACTCTAAGTCGCGTCCGCCGAGGGCCGTGTCGATATTGGAGAGGTAGTCGGGATCCGAACCGTACTCGAGCGTATCCACCAGTGCGGGATGCTCGTCGGCGATGATGTATGAGTTGTAGGCCACTCCGTTGGGCAGGGGCCAGTTGTTCTCGAACAGGTGTTTCTTTCTGTCATTGGTTCCGATGTAGAACACTTTGTTGCTGATCTGAATCATACTTGATAAATAGGTTTATGAGTTTATAATACTGTAAAATTCTTCTTCACTTATAACTTTTACTCCCAGCTTCTCTGCCTTTGCCAGTTTCTCGGGTCCGGCTTTTTCTCCGGCCAGCAGATAAGTGGTCTTGCCGCTTACCGAGCCGGTGTTCTTGCCTCCGTGGGCGGCTATCAGGGCCTTCATCTCGTCCCTGGGACGGGAGAAATTGCCCGAAACCACGACCGTACTGCCGGCGAGACGGTCCGACAGGCGGGAGGCAGCGGAGTTGTCTGCAAATTGCAGGCCGAAATCCCGGAGCTTCTGTATAATTCTTCTATGACCCTCATTTCCAAAATATTCCACCAGGGAGTCCGCAATCACATCCCCGATGTCCTCCACCTCCAGGAACTCCTCCCGCGAGGCTTTCTCCATAGCTCCGATATCCCTGAAACGGGCCGCCAGGGTCTTGGCGGTGGTCTCGCCTATATGCCTGATGCCCAGAGCGAACAGCACCCGACCGAAGGGCACCCGCTTGGAAGCCTCTATGCTGTCCAGGAAGTTGCCGGCGGATTTTTCCTTCCAGCCGTCCAGGGTCAGGAGCCTTTCCATGTCCAGCCGGTAGAGGTCCGGCAGTTCCCGGATATACCCCTTGTCGTAGAGCTGGTCGATGGTAGCCTCTCCGGCATTGATATTCATGGCCTTACGGGAGATAAAATGCAGGAAGGCCCCCTTGACCCTCGTCGGGCATGCCTCGTTGAGACAGTAGTGCCGGGCTTCGCTCTCGTCCTTGACCAGAAGCGAGCCGCAGTCGGGACAATGGGTGGGGAAATGGGGCAGGGGAGCGCCCTCTGGCCGCTTCGAAAGCTCCACTCCGGTAATCTTGGGGATGATCTCCCCGCCTTTCTCCACATAGACCCAGTCTCCGATATGGATGTCCAGCTGCTCCAGCTGGTCGGCGTTGTGGAGGGATGCCCGCTTGACGGTGGTGCCGGAGAGGGCGACCGGCTCCAGATTGGCCACCGGGGTTATGGCTCCGGTACGTCCGACCTGATAGTCAATGGAAAGGAGGGGGGTGAGGGCCTGCTCGGGCTTGAACTTATAGGCCGTGGCCCAGCGGGGGGACTTGGCCGTATAGCCCAGACGGGCCTGCAGGGCCAGGTCGTCCACCTTTATGACGATGCCGTCCGTTGCGAACGGCAGGTCCTTGCGGCGGGTGTCCCACTCCCGGATATACTCCCGCACCTGGTCCATGTCCAGGCAGAGCCTGGAATACTCCGATATGGGAAAATGGTGAGCGGCAGCCCACTGCAGGGCCTCCGAATGGTATTTGAAGGGAAGATTGTCTCCTATAATATGATAAAGGACGCACTCCAGGCCGCGGCGGCGCACCTCCTCCGGGTCGAGGGTCTTGAGGGAGCCGGCGGCGGCGTTGCGGGGGTTGGCAAATGGAGTGTCCCCGATATCCGCGCGTTCCTCGTTCAGGGAGTTGAAGGATGCGAAGGGCATGTATATCTCGCCCCTTATCTCGAAGTCCCAGGGCACGTCCCCGATATCGGTCGGAATGGAGGGGATGGTCCGGACATTCTCGGTAACATCGTCCCCTACGGTTCCGTCCCCCCGCGTGAGGGCCCTCACGAGCTGCCCCCTGGAATAACTGAGGCAGATGGCAGTGCCGTCGAACTTCAGCTCGCAGTTGTAGGCGAATTTCTCCCCGGCGGCTTCCCTGACCCTCCGGTCGAAATCCTGCAGCTCTTCTATATTATAGGTATTGCCCAGCGAAAGCATGGGCCATCGGTGGCGGTACTGGCGGAACTCCCTGGCACCCGGAGCCCTTCCTGCAATATCGCTGCCCACTCTCATGGTGGGAGAGTCGGGCGTAGTCAGCTCCGGATACATCTTCTCGATGGAGGCCAGCTCCATCATCATGACGTCGTATTCGAAATCCGATATCTCGGGATCGTTGAGCACGTAATACCTGTAGTTGTGCCGGTTGAGTTCCTGGCGGAGGAATTCGGCTCTTTCCTGGGCCTGTTTTTTCGTTATCTCTTTATTTCCCATAGATCCGGATATTAATAGGGACAAATATACTAAAATGTTGGCCTGTTTCAATAATAAATTGTAAATTTGCACGGATATATAAAAATCAATTCATACTGATATGAAAGCGTCAATAGTAATTTTAGCAGGAGGTGGTCCTGCTCCCGGAATCAACACAGTAATAGGAACTATCGCCAAGACTTTCCTGGCCAAGGGGTACAGGGTCATCGGTCTGCATGAGGGCTACAAGGGCCTTTTCAGCGAGAACCCCAACCATATCGACATCGACTTCTTCCTGGCCGACAACATCTACAACCGCGGCGGTTCCTATCTGATGATGAGCCGTTTCAAGCCTACTGATGACGACCTCGAGCATCATTTCAACCTCAAGTTCTTCACTGACAACAACATCAAGCTTCTGGTCACCATCGGCGGAGATGACACCGCCTCCACCGCAAACAGACTGACCAAGTATCTGCTCTCCCACGATATCCACATCCAGAACATCCACGTACCCAAGACCATCGACAACGACCTTCCGCTGCCCGACAACCAGCCCACTTTCGGCTACGAGTCGGCCAAGTCCGAGGGTACCCGCGTGGCCACCATCGTCTATGAGGACGCCCGCACCAGCGGCACCTGGTTCCTCGTATCGGCCATGGGACGCTCCGCCGGCCATCTGGCCCTCGGTATCGCCTCCTCATGCCATTACCCCATGCTGGTTATCCCCGAGATGTTCAACAGGACCAACGCCACGATCGACAAGATCGTCCGTCTGGCGGTATCCGCCATCATCAAGCGCAAGATCATGGGCATCAGCTACGGCGGCGTAATCGTTTCCGAGGGTATCTTCTACGAGCTCAGTGCCGAGGACCTCAAGGCCACCGGAGTGACTTTCTCCTATGACGAGCACGGTCATCCTGAACTCGGCAAGGTATCCAAGGCACAGATTTTCTGCACTGTCCTCGAGAAGAAACTCGAAGAACTCGGGCTCAAGGCCAAGATACGTCCCATCGAGATCGGCTACGACGTACGCTGCAACGGCCCTGTATCCTACGACATCACCTACTGCTCCCAGATGGCTTACGGAGTATGGAAACTCTTTGAGTCAGGCGAGACCGGATGCATGGTGTATGTGGACCGCGCAGGAGACATCACACCTCTGTATCTCAAGGACCTTCAGGATCCCGCAACAGGCAAGATTCCTCCCCGTCGCGTGGATATATCGCGCGAGCAGGTTCAGAATATCGTGAAGTACATGCTTCACTACATAGGACCCGAAGACTACGAGGCCGCCAGGAAATATGTGGCCGATCCCGAGAATTACGACTTCTACAAGATTCTGAACTGGGAACGTCCTGAGAAATAATAATGAAGGGAAAGTTCATAGTATATCAGATGCTGCTCAGGGTATTCGCCAATGCCCACAGCGTCAACAGGCCGGGAGGCAGCCTCCAGGAAAACGGTACCGGGAAGTTCAAGGACATTACGGTATCGGTCCTGGAGGAGCTCCGCAGGCTCAACGTCACTCATGTGTGGTACACGGGAGTCATCCGTCACGCCACAGCAGGGGGTACCGGAGTCAAGGGCGGTGCCGGATCTCCCTTTGCCATAACGGATTACTATGATGTCAATCCGTATCTGGCATCGAGGGAAAACTGCCGCATGAAGGAGTTCGAGGCGATGATCGCCCGTACACTGGATTCCGGCCTGACGCCCATAATCGACTTCGTGCCCAACCACGTTTCTCCTGATTACCACAGTGCCGTAGCGGATTTCAATGAGCAGAACTACTGCCCTGGAAGAATCCACGACTGGGACTGGAGCGATACGGTCAAGTTGAACTACGGCTGCCGTGACACCTGGGAGAAGATGAGGGATATCCTGCTGTTCTGGGCAGGCAAGGGAGTAGGGGGATTCCGCTGCGACATGGTGGAGCTGGTGCCGGTGGAGTTCTGGCAGTGGTGCATCGCGTCCGTCAAGAGGAAATATCCCAAACTCATATTCATAGGCGAGGCATATCAGCCCGAGAACTATCCGGCTCTGTTCGACGTGGGCGGATTCGACTACCTCTATGACAAGACCGGATTCTACGATACTCTTAAAAGGATAGTGAGGGGAGAGGCTCCCGCATCCAGCCTGACGGCCGAATGGCAGAAGCAGGGCAAGTATCAGGACCGCATGCTCAAATTCCTCGAAAACCACGACGAGGACCGGATAAGTTCTCCTGATTTCGCCGGCAATCCTTTCAGAGGTCTCGCAGCGCTGTTCGTATCGCTGTATTTCAATACTGCACCGTTCATGCTCTATTTCGGGCAGGAACTGGGTGAGGGGCCCGGGAAGACCTCCATCTTCGATTTCTGCTCGCTGCCCAGGATGAGGTCCTGGCTGCGCGGACTCCGTGCCGGAGATGCCGGCAAGTTCCTTGACCATGAGGCATCGGCCCTGAGGGACATCTATATGGAGTTCATGAGCAAGACATCGGAGCCTGCCATCCGCAGGGGCGACACCTTCGATCTGGAGTATGCCAATCCCAGGTCCGAATATTTTAACCCAGACCGTCATTTTGTATTTCTGAGACGATACGGCCGCAAGATTTTCCTGTGCGCCGCCAACTTCTCGGATGAGAAGACTGTTATAAGGGTCAATATCCCCAAGCATGCATTTGAATACTTCGGAATCGACGAGACCGAATACCTCAATTCCACGACTCCCGTAGAGGTGGCCATAGCCCCCGATGCAGGAACTTTACTGAGATTGCAGAATTAACCAAGACATATACGACCATGGCAAAAACAGGTGAGCAGCTGCTGGAAATAGCCCGGCACTTCCAGCTTGAAGGCGTTCCTACGCAGGTAAAGACCCTCGGAGACGGATTTATCAATGATACATTCACCATCGAGACGGAGGGTGACGCGCCGAGGTATATTCTTCAAAGGAAGAACACCAATATTTTCAAGGATATACCTGGAATGATGAGTAATATCCAGGCTATCACCTCGCATCTTAAGAGGAAAATAGCGGCGGCCGGAGGAGATCCCATGCGGGAGTCCCTCACAGTGGTGCCGGCCATTGACGGAAAACTCTATCACGTGCAGGACGGGGAATATTGGTGTGTAACGGTATTTATCGAAAACTCAGTAAGTTACGATAAGGCGGACACGCCTTCTCTCGCTGAGTGCGGCGGTAAGGGCATAGGCAGATTCCAGGCCATGCTGTCGGATTTCGACCAGCCGCTGGTGGATACGCTGCCGGGATTCCACAACATCAGATTCCGCTACGGGCAGTGGGACAAGACCCTCGCTGAAGACCCGGCAGGCCGTGCAGCGGGCGTCAGGGACCTCATAGCGGAGATAGAGTCGCGCCGCAGTGAGATGCTGGACTTCTACAGGCTGATAGAGACCGGGCAGATACCGCTGAGAGTTACGCACAACGATACCAAGATCGCCAACATGCTGTTCGATCATGACGGCAACGTGCTTTGCGTCCTGGATCTGGACACTGTGCTCAAGGCTCCGTGCCTGTACGACTTCGGAGACTCGATCCGCTCGTACACCAACACCGGCGCCGAGGACGATCCGGACCTGGACCGCGTGTCCATGAGCCGGGAGATGTACGATGCATTCGAGCGGGGCTATCTGTCCGAAGCCGGAAGTTTCCTCACGGACACCGAGCGGAAATATCTGCCGTTCTCTGCCAGATACATCACTTACGAGCAGGTGCTGCGTTTCCTGATGGACTATATCGACGGAGACCATTATTATAAGGTTAAGTACCCGGAGCACAATCTGGTACGTACGCGGGCCCAGCTCAGGCTGCTCCAGTCTATAGAACAGCAACTGTTCTAACACAATTTATATTATGTTAAATAGGGTTTAGCCCGATACCTTCATGCCCGACACATCCATCTTCGCTCAGTCAGTCCCTCTTCAATCCGCTCCGACAATACCGTTGCCGGAGCGGATGCGTCCTGGGTCCCTGGCAGAATTCGTCGGTCAGGAGCATCTTGTGGGTCCCGGTGCGGTACTCCGTAAGATGATAGAGTCCGGCAACATATCCTCCTTCATCCTATGGGGACCTCCGGGCGTCGGCAAGACTACTTTGGCGAACATCGTTTCCAAGGAACTGCACCGGAACTTCTATACGCTGTCGGCGATAAGCTCCGGAGTCAAGGACCTGCGCGACGTATTTGCCCGTGCCAAGGACAACTCAATCTTCGCCAAGGGCTCCCCGATACTCTTCATCGACGAGATTCACCGCTTTTCCAAGTCCCAGCAGG
>HF990403.1:0-21312 GCA_000432775.1 Alistipes sp. CAG:831 | reverse complement strand
CTCATCGGAGCTACTACGGAGAATCCCTCGTTCGAGGTCATAACCCCGCTCCTGTCCCGTTGCCAGGTATTCGTAATGAAATCCCTGGATGTCAAGGACCTGGAGCTGCTGCTGGACAGGGCCCTGACTCAGGACGCCTACCTGCGCTCCCGCAATATCGAGGTCCGCGAGCGGACGGCCCTCTTCCGTTTCTCCGGAGGGGATGCGCGTAAGTTGCTCAATATCTTAGAAATAGTCGTAAACTCCTTCCCTCCGGACGCGCCGGTAATCATCGACGACGCTACAGTTGCGGACCGCCTTCAGGAGAACATCACCGTCTACGACAAGAACGGAGAGATGCACTACGACATCATCTCGGCCTTTATCAAGAGCATACGCGGCTCAGACCCCAACGGAGCCGTTTACTGGATGGCCAGGATGCTGGCCGGAGGCGAGGACCCTCTGTTCATTGCCCGCAGGATGGTAATACTTGCCTCAGAGGACATAGGCCTGGCCAATCCCAACGCCCTGCTCCTCGCCCAGGCCACCTTCGACGCCGTGCATAAGATAGGCATGCCCGAGGCCCGCATCATCCTTTCGGAGTGCGCAATCTATCTGGCTACCTGCTCCAAGAGCAACTCGGCCTACATGGCTATAGACGCAGCCCTCGGGTTGGTAGGCAGCGGAGACAACTCTCCCGTACCCCTGCACCTGCGGAATGCCCCAACCAAACTCATGAAGGACCTGGGTTACCACGAGGGCTACCGTTACGCCCATGACTACGAGGGCAACTTCACCGACCAGGAATTCCTGCCCGAGGGGCTGAGCGGCACACGTTTCTACAATCCCGGCGACAATCCCCGCGAAAAGGACATACGCGCCCGCATGGAACGCCTTTGGCCCAAGTACAACGACAAGAAATAGGAAACGCCTAGAAGGGATAGCCGATACCGAACTGGAAGGCATACCCTCCCCTGCGGAACCATGTCCTGATATTGGGCCATCTTTGCTCCGAAGGGTCGTACAGCTTGATGCCGACGTCGAACCTTATTACTACGAAATTCAGGTCCAGGCGCAGACCGGCACCGGCACTGAGAGCGGAGGTCCGCAGCATATTTTTCCAGGAAAAATAGGACAATTCCTCAGCCGTCTGGTCTTCCGTGCTGCCGCCATCCATGGACTCATGGTCGCCGGTGCGGGCGAGGTTCCAGACATTGCCCCAGTCCGCGAATACCGCTCCCCTGAATATGGAGAAGAGGGGAAATCTGTACTCAATATTGGCCTCCAGGCGCATATCGCCCGTCTGGTTTGGAATCGAGAATGTCTCGTCCATCTGAGATGAGCCAGGTCCCACGCTGCGGGCAGTCCAGCCCCTGAGGCTGTTTGAGCCTCCCGCCCAGAACAGACGCTCGAAAGGCATCTTGGCAGAGTTGCCGTAAGCATAGCCGATGCCGCCCAGCGCCCGGACCGCGAGAGCCTGCTTATTGTCCCTGCCGAACTTCCATGTGTAGGCGAGGGAAAGTTCTGTCCTTACGAACTGTGAATATGGAGAATTCCAGATAGTCCGGAAACCTGAGCTGTCCACCGGCATGAAGCGGTTGAAGGCCGACAGCAGGTTGCCGGCAAGGTCGAACTGCAGGTCTGCCTTGAAAAAGGAGTTGGCGGGATTGACATTGGGGTCGCTGCTGTACTGTATGTCGAATCCTAAACCGAACTCGAAGTGGTTCTTGTAGGCCTCACGGACAAACGGATTGGTAAGTGATTCCAGGAAAGCGTCGCTGTATACAGGAAGATTGACTATGTTTATCTGCAGCGGCACCACTTTGAAGTAGTACTTGTTGGACTGGCTGCTCCAGCTCCAGCCGAAGTTGGCACCTATCATATTGCGGGTGTACTCCGGACGGCGCTGGTAGTTGTAGGACAACTCAACGTCGGTACGGGGAATGATGTTCTTGAACATCCGGTCCGGCAGGAAGACGAAGGTCGGGAAACTGAGGCCGGCATTCGCACCGAATTCAGTGGCCCTGGTATCGTCGCGGACGGAAAACTGGAAATTGCCGGAGACCGAGAGGGACAGCCACTCCCCTCCCTTGAATATGTTGCGGTTGTAATACGAGACTGTTGGAGAGATACCTATCAGGCCGGTGGAGTTGGTGGACGCCTCGAGGTTCACCTTGTAGCCGTGGGCCTTGGACGGAATAAGACGGATGCTGCAGTCTACGATATTGGTGTCTGTCTTGGTAAGTTCTACGCTCACACTGCTGTAGATACGCAGATTGGACATCCTCTGGTAGGTACTGTTGACTATGCTCGAACTGTAGACATCGCCGGGTTCTATGCGGTTCATCTTGTAGAGAATCGACGGCCTGATCTTGCGCTTCCTGTCGTAGAGAATAGTAATGTCCTCATACTGCACGGTGTCCAGTATCTGGGGTATCTTCTTGGATATCGAGGCCCTGTAGCGGATGTTGTCCGAGACCGGATACACCGACACTTTTCCGAAATAGAACCGTCGGTGCCGTACGGCATCTTCCGGGCGGCCTCCCCTGGGATAGTTCCTTACCGATACTTTCAGCAGGGCCGAGCCGGGAACCGATACGGTATCGGCGGTAAAGAAATAGAAATTCTTGGAGAACTCGTAATAGCCTATATCCCGAAGATATGCCTCCGACCTTTCCGATTCCCTCTCCAGAAGGGATTCCGACAGAGGAACTCCCACCTTTATAAGAGAATTGACGGTGTCCCTGTATATTTCCTCGGCCAGAAGCGGATCCTCCACCTCGTAGGATATCTCCCGGATCGGGTACTGGCGTCCCAGCCTCACGCGGTAATCCACTACTGTCTGCTTGTTGCGGATCTCGGCCAGAGGCTTTACGGTCGAGCCGTAGTAGCCTATGTATTTTAGGTGCGTCTCTATATTGTCCCGGCTGTCCAGCATAAGCGCCGGATCGAAAACCACGGGCGCCTGCCCGAGTTTGGTGACGAAACGGTCCCATCCCTTGCCCTTGCCGTTGGTCCAGTTGGCGATATACAGGAAGGGATTCCACCCTCCGCGGCGCGTCTTTATAAAATATGTATTGGCTTTCTGACGGACATAGTTGTCAAGAGTGGGGTCCTGGAAATCAGGGTAGTCCTTGCGATTGACCACGGTGACGACATTGCTCTTGAGCCTCGTCTGGTCCTTCGACAGAATCCTGGTAGTACTGCAGGAGGCCAGGAGGCTGACCAGTAACACCGAAGAGCAGGCAAGGAGGATATGTCGAATTGGGTCGGGACGCATTAAATTTAATTTATGCAAATTTATAATTTTTATATGTAAATCAAAATACTTGGATATATTTGCACGTGCAAAAAATCCGGGTTAGTCGGATGCCGCTTTAAACTATAAATGTAACTTAATTGGATTACAGTATATGAAGAACAAGTACATCGATTTGGTTGAGCAGTCCTTCGAGTTTCCGCAGGACGAATTCCGTGTAGAGGACGGAGCTCTGTATTTCCACGATATTCCGATGATGGATGTCATCGAACAGTACGGCACGCCGCTGAAGATATCGTATCTGCCCAAAATATCCTCGCAGATACAGCGGGCCAAGAGGATGTTCAATGTGGCCATGGCCAAGGTGGACTATCAGGGCGACTACCATTACTGCTACTGTACCAAGAGTTCGCACTTCTCCTTCGTACTGGAAGAGGCCCTGAAGAACGACATCCACATAGAGACATCATCGGCCTTCGACTTCAACCTGATAGAGTCCCTCTACGACAGCAAGACAGTAGACAAGGATCTCTATATCATCTGCAACGGCTACAAGAAAGACACATACATAGCCAATATCGCCCAGTTCATCAACAACGGCTGGCACAACACCATACCCATCCTCGACAACATGCCCGAGCTGGACCAGCTTGACGCCGTGATCAACGAGCCCACCCGCATCGGTATCCGTATCGCGGCCGAGGAGGAGCCCAAGTTTGAGTTCTACACCTCGCGTCTGGGTATCCGCTACAAGGACATCATGCCCTTCTATCAGGAAAAGCTCAGCCATAGCAAGAAATTCAGCCTAAAGATGCTACACTTCTTCATCAACACCGGTATCAAGGACAACGCCTACTACTGGAACGAGCTGGGCAAATGCGTCAACGTGTACTGCAACCTCAAGGCTGTCTGCCCTACCCTCGACTCCCTGAATATCGGCGGCGGCCTGCCGATCAAGAACTCCCTGGGCATGGACTACGACTACGAGTACATGATCGAGGAGGTCGTGGCCCAGATCAAGAGCATCTGTAACTCCCGGGGAGTCGAGGAACCCAACATCTTCACCGAGTTCGGTTCCTACACCGTCGGCGAGAGCGGAGCCACCATATTCTCCATCCTCGGAGTCAAGCAGCAGAATGACAGGGAGAAATGGTACATGGTAGACAGCTCCTTCATGACCACCCTCCCCGACATCTGGGGCATCAAGCAGAAGTTCATCCTCCTGCCCATCAACAAATGGGACAAGCCCTACGAGAGAGTCTTCCTCGGAGGTCTCACCTGCGACAGCCAGGACTACTACAACGCCGAGGAGCACGCCAACGCCATCTTCCTCCCGAAGGTCACCCCGGACGACCCGGAACCCCTGTACATCGGATTCTTCCACACCGGAGCCTACCAGGAGTCCATCGCCGGCTACGGCGGCATCCAGCACTGCCTCCAGCCCGCTCCCAAGCACATCATTATCGACAAGACCCCCGACGGGGACTACACCACCAAGCTCTTCAGCAAGGAGCAGACCTACAAGTCGATGCTCAAGATATTGGGATATTAACGGAAGTTCTGCGGGACAATGCTGACCGACCGTATACCCTCGAAGGCCGACATCCGGCTCATCCGCTCCCTCGGACAGAAGAAGTTCCGGCAGGAGCACGGGCTTTTCGTCGTCGAAGGAGAGAAAATGGTCGGGGAGGCCCTGACTCAGAAGCGGTACCAGGTTGAAGCGGTATACCGTACCTCCGATATCGGGGAGGAGGTCATGGGGCGGATGAGCCATCTGTCGTCCCCCTCCCCTGCCCTTGCCGTGCTGCGCATCCCTCCGGAAGAGATGCAGGACAATGCCCCGGCCCCCGCGTTGCCCTCAGGCCTCTGCCTCGGACTGGACTCCGTCCGCGACCCGGGGAACGTCGGCACCATCCTGCGCCTGGCCGACTGGTTCGGCATCGGCACCGTCTACCTCTCCCCCGACTGCGTCGATCTGTACAATCCCAAGACAGTCCAGGCCACCATGGGCTCCATCTTCCGCCAGCGGGCCGTCACCTGCGACCTTCATGCGCTTGTGCGCGGATGCACCGCCGCCGGAATCCCCGTCTACGCCACTGCCCTCGACGGAGAGGACATCCGCTCCGCCGCCCTGGACACCACCCGGGCATTGATCCTGATGGGCAGCGAGAGGGACGGCCTCTCCCCCGCCCTCATGGCCGCCGCCACCCGCAGGCTGCACATCCCCTCATTCGCCTCCAACCCCGACGGAGCCGCCGAATCCCTCAACGTGGCCATCGCCACTGCCGTCACCTGCTACGAGTTCCGCAGACGCTGATATTTTTGTAAAAATCTCCAGTTGAGAGTACGTTTTTTACGTAAAATTCGCCAGTCAGGAGAATAATTTTTATATTTGCAGAGGAAAAAGATTAAATCATGGAAACTGTAAATCGAATTCTTCAAGATCAAATTAAAGCGCGTATTGCCCCTAACAAAGCCGTGCTGATATTTGGTGCCCGCCGTGTCGGGAAAACGGTAATGATGCGTAAGATAGTGGAAGATTACCCAGGCCGGACAATGATGCTTAATGGGGAGGATTACGATACGCTGGCCCTGCTGGAGAACCGCTCTGTTGCCAACTACCGGCATCTGCTGGAGGGTATCGATCTGCTGGCAATCGATGAGGCGCAGAATATTCCGCAAATTGGCAGTGTTCTTAAACTGATTGTTGACGAGGTGCCTGGAATCAGCGTCCTTGCAAGCGGCTCATCTTCATTCGACCTTTTAAACAAGGCCGGAGAACCGTTGGTCGGCCGGAGTACACAATTCCTCCTTACACCATTCTCGCAGCGAGAGATTGCACAGACGGAAACACCGATCGAGACTCGCAGGAACCTCGAAGCCCGACTGATTTACGGCTCTTACCCGGAAGTGGTGATGATGGACAGCTTCGAGCGCAAGACAGATTACCTGCGTGACATAGTCGGCGCCTATCTCCTGAAGGATATTCTGGCTATCGACGGGTTGAAAAATTCAGGCAAGATGCGTGATTTACTGCGGTTGATAGCTTTTCAGCTGGGCAGCGAGGTATCATACGAAGAGTTGGGCAAACAACTGGGTATGAGCAAGACAACCGTTGAGAAATATCTGGATCTGTTGGAAAAGGTGTTTGTCGTCTACCGCATGGGGGCTTATTCCCGCAACCTGCGAAAGGAGGTGACAAAGGCCGGAAAATGGTACTTCTATGACAACGGCATACGCAATGCCGTCATCGGAGCCTTCTCACCGCTGGCCATCCGGCAGGATGTAGGTGCTCTATGGGAAAACTACATTATCGGAGAACGGCGCAAAGCGAATTTTAACGATTTACTCCACAAGGAATTCTACTTCTGGCGTACTTACGACAAACAGGAGATTGACCTTATCGAGGAGTCTGCTGATAATCTGACCGCATTGGAGTTCAAATGGGGCAACAGGACTCCATCAGTGCCAAAAGCTTTTCAAGAAGCATATCCGCACGCTGAATTTCATGTGGTCAGCAGGGAAAATTATCTGGATTTCGTGTAAATGACCTTAGGCTGTTGCCGCCCTTAGCATATTTTATAATGCTCCCGAGAATGTTTTCACGGGATTCCCGCGCATAAGTGCAGTATGCCGGCCCCATTTGGACGCACGGAAAGATGCCGCAGCGGAGTCTTTTCTTTGCTGCAGTTTCAGAAGAAGCAGGCTGCGTGCCCTTTCTTTGTTCTGCGACTGCGAGCGTTGGCTGCTGCACTTGACGGAAATTCCGGTCGGCAGATGCGTGGCACGGACAGCCGTCTCCACTTTGTTTACGTTCTGTCCTCCGTGTCCTCCCGAGCGCATTGTTTCATACACAATGTCTTTATCCGACACATCCGGAAGTGAGATGGGTTCAATGAATTCCACACCGACAAACCAGTTCCTGCGAGGATGGCCGGGACGGTAACGGTCTGATGCCGCACGCCAGAGAACCGTTCCGCTCCACTCTTGTTCCTTTGCCGGATCTACTTCTGCAAGAAACAGCATCGACATATAACAGTCCGGCTCCGTGTTGTGAGGTTCGCTTTCCACGAGCTCGGCATCCGGAAAGTCCTTGAGCAGTTCACGGGCAACCAGCGTGACGGCACGGGCACATTCCACGGGGCCCCGTCCGGCTGTGAGCTGTATATACTTTTTCATTGGGGAATATCTTTAATGTTTAAGCGGGGTCTGACCATAGTGATGACTTCTGCGGTAGGTTCAATCAGGCGCAATATCTCTTCCATCGGCTTGTATGCCTGTGGCGACTCGTCGAGCGTACCAGAACAGACGGAGGTGGAGAATATGCCGTTCATGGACTTTTCAAACTCTTCCATCCCGATATTTTTCCTGGCGGCATTCCTCGACATGGCGCGTCCGGCTCCATGCGGAGCGGAACAATTCCATTCGGGATTGCCTTTGCCCACGCAGACAGCGATACCGTCGCGCATGTTGAAAGGCAGGCAGAAGCGTTCTCGTTCGGCGGCTTCAACTGCTCCTTTGCGCAGCATGGGATATTCCCCGCATACGGAAATGTAGTTGTGCGTGGTGAAGATAGACTCCGGGCATTTGGCCTTGCAGAGTTTTTTCAATATTGCGAAAATACGGTCACGGATGATATGATGGTTGTAGAGGGCATACGCCTGCGCAATGACCATATCGGAGAGATAGCCGTTAAGTGCATCTCCCCACAGATAACCGACGAATTGCGCACGCTTGGGATTCTGCGCGATGTTGTGCCAATGGTTTGCCACTTTTACCCCCACGTTCCGGGAGCCGCAATGGATAGTCAGCCATCCTTCATGCGTTTGCTCGTCCTCACCGTATTCAATGAAGTGGTTGCCTCCGCCGAGAGTGCCGAGACTTTTATAGAATATCGCTTCCTGCAACTTTATCTTGCGGCAGAAATCTGAAACGAAACGGGCATCTATGCGCGGCGCTTCGTTAATCAGGTCAGGAGCGGATGACCGTGCTTTCCGGTATTGCGAGTCAAGAAAGCGGAACAGTTCCTTTTCATTCAGGCTGTTCTTCGCACAAATCTCCATGCCGGTCGGGATGGCCTCACGGATTCTGTGGTCAAGCAGGGCGAAATCTTCCGGAGCGACTGCGGAAGATAGCCTGTGCATGGAAATGGTACATCCGATGTCCACACCCACATGGTCGGGATTAAGATATGCCCCTATCCGGTACACCGTCCCTACATTGCACGAATTTCCTGCATGAACATCGGGCATCTGCACTATCCTGATACCCTCGAATGCCGGATGTTCGCATTGCGCCTTCACCCACTGAAGTGCCGCATCCTCGATGTTCTCGGTGAATATCTCAGCCGAGGTGTATTGTCCTTTGATTATCATATTTTTACTCATTTGATTTATCACTAATAATCAATATGGAGATATCTTTAATATCAATCAAGCTCAGATTAGGAGCATTGACATACCAAGTCGCATTCGGGTAGACGGATTGAAATAATTCGTAGCTTTTCTGCTGCTGTGGTAATGCGCCAAAGAAACCGTAGGTGTGCTGACGGGCATATCCGGGGACATTGTTTAAATCATCGAAAGTGACAATAGGATTGACAAGTATCTTTTTTATCCCATGAAGACCGATACAAGCCGTAGCCGATTCTCCGGCGGCAATTACCCAGTCCGGTTTTCGTTCAGCAATGATTTTGCGGATTTCTTCATGATAATCCGATTTGTTCAGGGTATTGACCTCTATGAAATCGCCTATGCCTTCCATGGCCATTTCCTCCATCAGCAAGGAGATCATATACTCAGTTTGTTGATCTGCGGTCGGGTTCTTTATAAGGAAAGGTGCCGGAAATATCAAGACTTTCTTCATTTCATTAAATGCTTTTCGCAAGGTTAGAATTGATTAATAATTCATTACCCGCATTAACGCAGGAGTATTCAGGATATGAGACCGCGAGACATCTCTTGTGATATTTGCGTGCAAAGCGCATGGTATGCTTACTGCCGCTTTTCTGTGGACATTCTGCCAAGATAACAGTACTTGATAACGCCGCCTGCAATCTGTTGCGGGCGATGAGCCTTGTGGATTGGCTTTCACACCCCAAGGTTGCTCGGACAGGATAAGTCCTCCATTTTCCAAAATCCGCTGTTGGAGAGGAGCGTTTTCCTTCGGATGCACGATGTCAAGCCCGGAAGTCATAATCCGTGACGGCTTGATTCCGACATATTGCAGGCATAGAATATCCTTCGGACTACAACTGTTGTCAACCATTACTTCATTCATATATGATGCTTTATGATTACAGCACAAAAGTATGGCGCGGATATGCCATTTTATGACACATCTTTGTAAAATCGTATTTTATAAGCGACTTTTGTCGTTATTTATATTCTCTGATTATATATTCCGCATATTTTTCAGCAAGTTCTTCTATCGAAACTTTCTGTGTTCCGGGTATTTTGAAAAAATCTTTCGCTTTCCATGTTGCCGCTCCTGAGAAATGAGGCACATACAGCAATCTTGCATCATCACCAATCAGTTCATGACAATAGCTGTATGCTTGATTGCCCAACGCCACTATACTTTTCGGATTGACGATGTCAATCTCTTTATATAGAATTGCTTTGTATATTTCTTTCTTTCCTTTGGAATATTCCGCTGATTCCGACGCATCGTATACAAAATATTTCCTGCAATCGGTAAGATAAACACCATAACCGTGCTTGATAAGTTTTTCTACAAGCAACGCCATTCTGCCGCCTCCACGTTTGTTTTCCCTCCAGCTTCTGCCATGCAGTCCAAACGGAGATGACACTAATGCATCAATACATACATAATCTTCTTTACTTCCGGGTTTATTTTTTCTATCTTCCTCAGGAATATCAACGTCGGAATACCACTTGTTGTTACGTAAAGGATCCTGCGCAACTATCATGATACGTCTGTCATTGTTCCTCAAGTTAAACCATGTAGGCAAATCAAGACCTATCGCACCTCTTTTTACCTCCCGTAATGTCAGGTCAATAAAATCCGGGTGAGTTATGGGTATGGGCACTGTTGTAGTGTCTTCATAACAATGTTCCCATCCGGCAGGCTTAAAAGGCTCTAATCCCGGACTGAACTCCCAAACTGAATCTTTATGTCCTGATTTTTCCGCCTCGTCTTTAGAATATTTGAAGAAGTTACGGGACATATCATGGTAACGTAACTTGATTTTTTCCAATTGTTCCTTGCCTAAAATGTCATTCGCCAGCATTTCGTAAATCCTGCCGGCAATCTCTTTGTCATCCAAAAATGTAGAATAATAAAGCATTGTTTCCATTGTTATGTTTAATATTTGTTTCGATTATAATGCATTGGTCCCGCATAATTACTTCCTTACTTTTTCTATATTGAAATAACTTGCCGAAAATGACTCTTTTACCTCAATTCCAAGTTGTTGCTTAATAGCATTGCGTAATTCATTGGTCTGCGGTGGACGATCGTACTGTGTTACTACTTGAATTGTAACTCCTTTGGGAACTTTTCCTCCTCCAATGCTTTGTTTTGTTGTGCATCTGAACAAATAAGCCATAATACTTATGTTATTAGTTTTGCCTACTCTTTGATAAGGTTTTCGGCTTCCCCTTTGTTGCTGATTTGGAACATAAGAAAGTGCAGAGAGCCATTGCCATTTCTTCAGACAGGCTCTGGTAAAGCCTTTGGACTAAATAAGCAACAGCCTCTGCACCATATAGCATAGTGAGAGGTGGTACTTATTCCCGTCCAAGAAAAATTTACCAGATTCGTCTGAAAGGAATAAGGTTCAAACACTTCCGTGTTCCATCCAATATTTAAGTACAAATATATACCTTATTTCTCACCCCACGCAAACGGGCAGGGCTGCTGCGAGAACAAAATAGCGTATCTGCTACGATGTTGCTAATTATACAAGAAAACGGCGAAATGTTATCAATTTCAAAAAAAATTTTTCAAAAATTTTAAATTTTCAGGATTTAACCCTCCCTAGCACATATACTGTGGCACCTCGGCAGAGTAAATTAATTTGCTATGCCGAGGCTTCTGCGTATATTTGCATTCCATTTTCAATTTATGAGCAGAAAGAAAGAAAAAGAGATTGTCCGCGGTGTGACCGTGGAATCCGTCGGCGCTGAGGGAAGGGCGATTGCGCATATTGACGGGAAGGTCGTGTTCGTGTCCAATGCCGTGCCGGGGGATGTCGTGGCCGTGCGGATCGACAAGCGCCGGGAGAAGTACTTCGAGGGTACGCTGGTCGAAATCGAGCAGCCCTCGCCTGACCGGGTGGAGCCATTCTGCGAACATTACAAGGACTGCGGGGGCTGCGCCTGGCAGGAACTCCCCTATCACCTGCAGCTCAAGTACAAGCAGCAGCAGGTCGTGGACCAGTTCTCCCGCATCGGGCATCTGCCCATGGATCAGGTGGAAGTGCTGCCCATCCTGCCCTCGGAGCGCACTACGGAGTACCGCAACAAGCTGGAATTCACCTTCTCCGACCGGAGGTGGCTGCTCAGCGGCGAGGACCCCTCGACGGTGTTCGATCCCCCTGTCCCTCTCGACCCATCGGAGTTCGAGGGAGGAGTATTCCCCCGGCACCTGCGCGGAGGATACTCGTCCGTCAACGGCAATCCCGCCGGATTCGCCCTCGGATTCCACATTTCCAAGGCATTTGACAAAATACTGGATATCAGGCACTGCTGGCTGCAGCCGGAGCCTTCCAACGAGATACGCAACTTCATCCGGCAGTACGCCATCGTGCACGGGCTGCCATTCTTCAACATCCGGGAGCAGACCGGATTCCTGCGCAATATCATCATCCGTACCAACCTGCGCGGGGAGGTCATGCTGACCGTCATGTTCGGGGCCCGTCCGCCGAGGCTCGGCAAACTGCGCTGCGGGTTCCGGCCGGAGGACTGCGACGCCGAGGCAGAGAAGCTCTTCGACGTGCTGATGGAGCGTTTTCCCCAGATCAAGTCGCTGAACTATCTGTACAACGGGAGGATGAACGACGCCATCAACGACCAGGATATCCTGAATGCGCGTGGCGAGGATGCCATCTACGAGGAGATGGAGGGGCTGCGGTTCAAGATCGGGCCGAAATCCTTCTATCAGACCAATCCGCTGCAGGCCTACAGACTCTACTCCGTAGTGCGGGAGTTCGCTGACTTCCAGGGCGGAGAGCACGTCTACGACCTCTATACCGGCACCGGCACGATAGCCCTGTTCGTGGCCCGGAGCGTGGCTTCCGTGGTGGGTGTGGAATACATGCCCGAGGCCATCGCCGACGCCAAGGTCAATGCGCAAATCAACGGCATCGACAACTGCCGCTTCTACGCCGGGGACATGAAGGACATCCTCACTCCGGAGTTCGTGGCCGCCCAGGGAGCCTCGCCGGACGTGGTGATACTCGACCCGCCCAGGGCCGGGGTACACCCTTCGGTCATCGAGGTGCTGCTCGGAACCGGGGCGCGGAAGATCGTGTACGTAAGCTGCAATCCGGCTACCCAGGCCCGCGACCTCGCCATGCTCACCTCCGGTGGAGCGTACCGGCTGGTCAGGATCAGGCCGGTGGACATGTTCCCGCACACCACTCATGTGGAGAATGTGGCGCTTCTGGAGAAAGTGGACTGCTGATTACCGATAATAAGATGTTATGAATGTCAGAAGATTCGTAATAACATCTGTCCTGTGCATCTGCTGCATGACCGCCGCTGCCGGAAAAGACCTGCGCGGAGACATTGAGAAAGTCATCGCTGGCAGGCAGGCTACAATAGGAGTGGCCGTAATGTGCGGAGACACGGTCATAACGGTGAACAACAGCCGGAAGTATCCCCTCATGAGTGTGTTCAAGCTGCATGTCGCGGTAACGGCTCTGAGGAAAATGGATGCGGAGGGCATTCCGCTGGACAGCACGGTGCTTATCCGCTCGGAACAACTGCATGAAAATACCTACAGCCCGCTGAGAGACAGGTATCCGGGACAGGACATCCGGATTTCCTACCGGAATATTGTCGGATACACTGTTTCGCACAGCGACAACAACACCTGCGACCTGCTGATCGGTTTCTCAGGCGGTATAGACAAAGTCGACTCATGCATCAAGTCGCTCGGAATAACGGACCTGAACCTGACTGAGACCGAGGCGGACATGCACGGGGACATCCGGAACGGCTATCTCAACTGGAGCACGCCGATGTCCGTTGTCCGGCTGTTTGAGAAAATATATTCGGGAGAGATTTTGAGCACGGAACATTCCGCATTTTTAGAGCGGATTCTGCTGGAATGTTCGTCCGGCCAGGATAAGCTGAAGGCAGGCCTTCCCGGGGATGTGCCTGTTGCGCATAAGACCGGACACTCTGACCGGCTGCCCGACGGCACCATGATCGGGGATGCCGATGCCGGGGCGATCTATATGCCGGACGGCAGGAAATGCTATGTATCAGTTCTGATTATGGATTCGAAGGAGACGGATGAAGTGAATGCCGGCGTGATGGCGGAGATAGCCGGGATTGTTTACAGATACTTTAAGATATGAAAATGGAAAACGAGAAAATATACGGACAGACTACGATATGCGCCCGGGCGACGGCTCCGGGACAGGGGGCGGTCGCGATAGTGCGCGTCAGCGGACCAGAGGCGGTGGAGGTGCTGGACAAGGTCTTCCGGCCTTTCAATGACAAAGGGCCGCGGGCTGCCGAGTTCCGGCCCAGGGAGATGCACTACGGGCGGATTATTTTCCCTGAAAGCCCCGGTCATTCCACCGATAATGCCGAGACCGTCATCGACGAGGTGATGGCAGTGATCTTCCGTGCCCCCCACTCCTACACCGGAGAGGATTCCGCCGAGATATATTGTCATGGTTCCCAATACATTGTGTCCGAGATTCTGAGGGCGCTCCTCGCCGCAGGAGCGGTAATGGCCGCCGCCGGAGAATTTACCAAACGGGCCTTTCTCAACGGACGGATGGACCTCGCCCAGGCCGAGGCGGTCGCGGATCTGATCGCCTCCGAGAACAGAGCGGCCCACGACATTGCTCTGAAACAGATGCGCGGCGGCTATTCCTCCGAGCTGCAGGAGATGCGCTCGCAGATGGTGGACATCGTGTCGCTGATGGAGCTGGAGCTGGACTTCAGCGAGGAGGACGTGGAATTCGCCGACCGGAGCCAGGTGCTCGCCCTCCTCGACCGGGTATCGGAGCACATCTCGCGACTCGTGGACTCATTTGCCCTTGGAAATGCCATCAATAACGGCATCCCCACCGCCATCGTCGGAGCCGTCAACACCGGCAAGAGCACCCTCCTGAACGCCCTCTTAGGCGAGGAGCGGGCCATCGTCTCCGACATCGCCGGCACCACCCGCGACACCATCGAGGACACCGTCAACATCGCCGGCACCACCTTCCGCTTCATCGATACCGCCGGCATCCGCGACACCGCCGAAACCATCGAGGCCATCGGCATCAACCGCACCTACAGCACCATCGAGCGCGCCTCCGTCATCCTCCTCATGCTCGACGCCACCAGACCCGGGACATTCGGGGAATCCTTCGAGGCCATCGCCTCGCGGCTTAACCATGTCCCCTCCACTCATAGCGGAATCAGCGAGCGGACACTGCTGATACTGCTCAACAAGGCGGACCTGCTCAGCGAGCCGGAAATCCCCGCGATGCTGACCTCAGCCGAGAGCCTCGCCCGCCGGAAGGGCCTCTCCCCCACCCGCACCCTCGCCATCAGCGCCCGCAACCGCCTCGGCCTGCCCGAAATCACCGCAGCCCTCGCCACCACCGCCGCAGCCCACACAACCGACACCTCCGCAACCCTCGTCACCAACCTCCGCCACTACCAGGCCCTCCAGAAAGCCCTGGAAGCCCTCACCCGCGCCCGCGAAGCCCTCCTCGCCGGAGTCTCCACAGAATTCGTAACGCAGGACATACGCGAGGCCCTGCACCATATCGGGGAGATTTGCGGGGAAGTTACTTCGGAGGAGGTGCTGGGGACTGTGTTTTCGCGGTTTTGTATAGGTAAGTAATAGAATAATCTCGCTAAATTACTATCATTCATGTCTTTAATTTCAAAGACTAAATAATTAGAGATTAACAAAAGGTTATTTATAATGTATGGTACAAGTAGTTATAAATCAAATTTTTATTGTATCATCTTTAACTATGTGAAAAAACTGCAGCCATAGGAAGTATCTTTAGATACAATGTTGAAAAGATTTGCAGACAGAACACCAGATGTGGTGAGATATTTTGTAATTTTGTCAAAATTTGACGAGCCTAGCATAGATCAAGTAGTAGATAATTATAATGAAAAAAGAATATACATTCGTAGATTTATTTGCAGGAATAGGTGGTTTTCATCAAGCGATGAAGTCATTTGGAGGTAAATGTGTATTTGCTTGTGATATAGATCAGGATTGTAGAAAAACTTATGAAATAAATTACGGAATAAAACCTGCAGGAGATATTACACAAATTCAGGCTTCTGCTATTCCTCCTCATGACATTCTTTTTGCAGGTTTTCCTTGTCAGTCATTTTCAAAGGCTGGAAAAAGATTAGGGTTTGACGATGAAACAAAAGGAACACTATTTTTCGATATATGTAGAATACTTGAGTATCACCAGCCGAAATATGCTCTCCTTGAAAATGTTAGGAATTTAGCATCACACGACCATGGTAATACATGGCGTGTAATACATGATAAATTAATTTCTCTTGGATATGACTTGCTTCCATCTCCAGTGATTTTTAGTCCTCATTATATCGGCATTCCTCAACATAGAGAAAGAGTATACATTATGTGTATCAGGAATGATATAGGCAAAGTCGAACCTTTTATTTTCAATAAGAATGCATCTGTAAGTTGTTCAATAGAAAGTATTCTTCAGAATGATAGCGAAATAAACAATATAAGTGATTATAAAATATCAGAAGAAACGGTTAGTCTCATTAATTTATGGAATGAATTTATCCAAAATATAAAAACGGACAAGTTGCCAGGGTTTCCTATTTGGTCAGAATACCTTCATGAGAATAGCCAGAACGAAGATATTTCTCAATATCCATTGTGGAAACAAAATTTCATACGCAAGAATAACGAACTATATATGCATAATAGGGAGTTTATAGACAAATGGCTTCGACGAGCCAAAAACAACCCTTTGTTTTTTGGGGCAAAAGCCAAATTGGAATGGCAGGCAGGGCAAACAGAGAATCCTGATATCTGGAAACAAATCTTCCAATTTCGTCCCTCTGGCATCAGAGTTAAGGTAAACTCATATTTTCCAGCCCTTGTAGCAATTGTACAAACTTCAGTTATTGGCCCTAGAAAAAGATTTCTTACCCCTAGAGAATGTGCTAGACTACAATGTTTTCCTGATAATTTTATTCCCGACATTAAGCCGGGGCAAGCATACAAACAGTTTGGTAACGCTGTTAATGTAGAATGCACAAAGTTATTTATCAAACATATGCTTAAATAGAATAACAATATGGTACCTTTTATAGAGACAATTAAAACAAAACAAGCATTGATTGAAGAATGCAAGAAAGGTTTTGAAGATTACCAAAGTGGCAGAATCTCTAAAAACGATTTTTGTATGTACTTTGGATTTACACATGGGGAAGCCATAACAAAATTTTACCCTTCTAATCCTGGAGAATTACTAACTGATGGAGGATTTAACTCAGGTAGTGAAGCATATTTTAATGGTGGTATAAACGCGTGGAAAAATCTTCGGGATGGGAAATATCTATTCCCTCCAATTATAACAAATGGTTCTAGTAACATTAATAAAACAGATGCGCCTCTTCAGAAAATATGGTTCGGTACTCCTGGGAGTGGAAAATCATACACTGTAAAGAAGTTCATAAGTGACAGGAACGGCGAGATGATCCGCACTACTTTCCATCCTGACAGCGATTATGCGACATTTGTGGGCTCATATAAACCTGTCAAGAAAGATGATGGTCTGACATATGAATTTGTCCCGCAGGCTTTTACAGAGACGTATGTCACAGCATGGAAAGAGCACGTGAAGGAGTCCGGAAAAGAGGTTTTCCTCGTCATTGAGGAAATTAACCGGGGCAACTGCGCCCAGATATTCGGAGACCTTTTCCAACTTCTTGACCGTGGGGCGGACGGAATGTCCGAATATCCTGTTAAGGCTGACAAAGACCTGTGCAAGTATCTGGAATCAGACGAAGCCCTCGGTGCCGGCCATCCCGGCATTGCCGGAGGCAGCCTGTGGCTTCCTGCAAACCTGCACATCTACGCGACAATGAATACTTCAGACCAGAGCCTTTTCCCTATGGACAGTGCATTCAAACGGCGTTGGGATTGGGAATATGTGCCAATTGACTTGAAATGTCCGGAATCACAGTTCAGAATCACTATAGGCGATACTGTCTACAGTTGGCCGTCATTCCTTGAAAAAGTAAATGAGCGTATCCACGCCCTTTCCGATTCCGAGGACAAGCAGATGGGCAACTTCTTCATAAAGAACGATGTTGGAGTGGAAGAATTTAAAAGTAAGGTGATGTTCTATCTCTGGAGCGAAGTGTGTAAGGAATATGAGAAGTCGGGTTCATTTTTCAAGAACAAGCGAAACGGAGACGCGGAATTTACTTTCAACAGCCTCTTTCCTACTAATAATGAAACTAATTCTATTCTTCAAGGATTTATGGAATATCTTGAAGTTGAGATAGTTACCGCTAATCAGCCCTTAGAACAGTCTTATGAAGACAGTGAATACCACTCAGATGCATTGCTATGAGAATCCTCTTTGAAGACCAGGCTTATAGCCCTGACATTATGGCAGCATGGGGGCTCGAGCCGTTCATTTTCACAGATAGAGACGGCAGTAGTGCCGTACTACCATACGTAGGTTATGTCTATTCTTCGAAGATTAATGACTCCATTTTTATCCTACCTAAAGTCTTCCTTTTTCAAGGTTCTGGGGAAATTGACCAAGATAATTCCATACTCGAGATAGCATTCGGCAAATACAGTATTGGAGATGTGATGGAAATATCCCGAGAAAGCAACATTCTCAAAGCAGACGGACTTGACAGAGTCATTTTTGGTCTTTCAGCATGGATATACAGAGCCATTGACAAATATTCTGCACGCCATCCCAACAGCGATATCATTCGTCGCTCCTCCTTGCAGGGAGTGAAATCGCACAGCGGAGACAACGACTCGACTCTTCTGGACACTATCCTCGCACTCCTAGATTTTAATAGGGAACACACCAATCTGTTCACCTACATAACGATAATCAGTTCCACAGGTAAAGACAAGATTCACTGGGCAAAGACTATCAGCAAAATCCAGCCCACTATTCAGAATGGAGAACCTTATTATGCAGAGTTCCGCTGTAAAAATAAGACCATAAATTATGAAGAGCAGTTGATAATCCTTTACTACTCTGTCCTGCAATACCTAAACAGACAGTATTTCTTTCCTGTCCGGACAAACTTCAACTATGACCTCATCAAGCCTTCCAAGGTAGAAGCCATGATAGAATCCGGACGAGGCACAAGGCTATTACGCTCTATCCGTCGCAAATATTTTAAGGACGAACTCGTGCTGCTCTGGAAGCTGCTATACGCTTTCTTCGACAAGTCGGAATCCATACGATCTGGCAAGGCCCGCGATGAAGCCCTCCTTGCCAGATCGTTCAACCTTATTTTCGAAGAGATGGTTGATAGCCTGATAGGAGATGATATATTTTCTGGCCTAAAGGACAATAAGGACGGCAAACAGATTGACCACATCTATAAAGACCGCTCGATGCTTGATGACGGTCAGATTTACTACATAGGAGACAGCAAATATTATTTCTATGGCTCCGATATAGGCTCAGAGTCAATATACAAGCAATTCACCTACGCCAAAAACATCATCCAGCTTAACATAGACATATTCAACAAGCCGGAAAACAAACGTAATCTGACGGAAAAGGCAATTATCAATGGTGTTCGCTATCGTGACAATCTCACAGAGGGATACAACCTCACACCTAATTTCTTTATCCGTGGCTACATACATCCAGAAGACCTAAGTGACGGTCACGCAAACTACAGCACTGACCGCCTCATTCCCTACGAACAGGCCATGCCCATGAACGCTCACTTTCCCGATCGCCCTTTTGACAGGGACACTCTCGTACTTCAGGCATACAATATCAACTTCCTTTTTGTCCTCGCCGCGTATGTAAATAACATAGACAGCGAAAACATACGTGTCCTCATCCGCGACCGCTTTCGGAAAGACCTCATAAGGGTATTTAACGAGAAGTATGACTTCTACAAAGTAACCCCATACAATAAAGATATTCCTGCATTTGTGCACAGACACTTTTCCGAATATTTAGGACGGATGTACTATCAAGAAGGAGCAGATTTCATATGGTTCGCTTTCAATCGTGGTTCTATAGATATTGATGGTCTGAAATCAGTTTTGGGCGGTGAGGCTATGATTGAATCCACCATACTTATATAACCTCGAAAATCTATCCAAGACACACTGTTTGAAACACTACCGATAGTATAGAAAATGTCAGAACAAGTCTTGACTATTACACATATCCGGAATTCTGATACTATTTATTAAAATATGCATTGTATATATCTTCTCCCAACTTGCGATACTGACTAGACTTATATTGCCTAAAATTAAAGCTACTAATGCTCTTCAACTTTGCTCTATAGTCGACAACAGAAGCTATCTTATTGTTTTGAATAAGAAGTCTTAAAACGTTTAAAATACCATTAATAAAAGTTACTGATAATATCCCATGTTGTGTCGTACGGCTATAAATAGTCCACTGCTCGTTCGTTAATTCACTCTTCAACGCAATCATTATATCTCGAATTTTTGTTACACAAAAGGTAACATAATCTTTGAGAAGATCAAAATCTTCACAATCTTTATGTTTAAGTTTTGATTTTTCTGCATTAGGCCAAATTAAATATAGACTATCCGTTGCTTTAATGTCATCAACTTTTATAAGCGGTTTTAATCCATAACTCACAATCGACGCAGTTTTAATTTTACCTTTTTCATACCAATAGTGCTCAATTAAATTACCAAGAGGCCCACTTACATTTAACTCATATAATATCTTCTTTGCAATAGCGATAGAGGAAAACGGGTTAAGCATTAATTCTATTTCTTGCTTAAGCTGAGAATTTGCATTTGTTTGTGTTGAATTAATCTCCATAAAAAGATTAGCTTCAAATTTTAATCTTTTTTGAATTGTCTCATCACTTGGGAATAAGATACCTGTAACCAATAGATTTTGTATCTTTCTTTGTTCAGATATTTTTGCTTCATATAGATCATCCCCTTCGTGATAAGCATACGTTCTATGCTGTCCGTCAATAATGCCAATAACATTACATTCATCATTAATTTGAATGAATGCCGGAGTCACATCTGTCGAGTTATTACCTTCAAATTGACCTTTCTTGTTTAGCTTAAATTCAATATTATTAGTATCAAATAGTTTGATTTTATCTGTTGCAATCGAAACTATCACATTATTAATAAAAACTCGATTTTTATCTGCTAAGTATTTTCTCATGCTAGCTATTTTACTAGCCACCAACATTCGTTGATAATGCCCTACATTCTCTATATCCCGCCAACCATTTTGCCTAAAGACGTAAGCGCGTTTTAACAAAGACTCTGCATCAATATAGAATGAGACTATTTTATATCCTTCCTGAAAAGAACTTTTTTCTTCAGGTAAGATATGCCCGCAAAATGTGTTACTAGAAATAGCGGATGATGATTTTATATTTTCTCCGACCTGCTTAATAGGAATATTGAGGAAATCAAAAAACTCATACTTACTTGACCTCTTGATTACTTTTGTTAAACTATAAAAGTATTTGACTATATGATAATCAAAAAATACCACCTCTTTATTCACTAAACCTTTATGTTCTGCTGAAATAGTTTGTTTTGAACAATATAATATCTTGATACGTAATTGATTCTAACTATATAAATGGGATTATTTTAACACACTATAAATCAGTAAGTTAATA
>HF990402.1:10502-10802 GCA_000432775.1 Alistipes sp. CAG:831 | reverse complement strand
CTCACTTAGAAAACAGCAGCAGGTGTTGTGCCCGGTACTGTTATGCCGGGCATTGCTATCTCTGTGTTGTGTTATGCCGGGCGGCTGTCACCCGCGGTCGTAGTGTGGCATCTGCTCGGGAATCACTATGGACAGCTCGATGATGCCGGCGATAGTCTTGCCGGAGCCGTCGGCCGCGTCCTTGTACCAAGGGGTCTGGTGTATCAGTTTGCGCTGGCCTTTCTTGCTGATAGTGTAAGAGTTGGATGTGCCCTCGGAAAGGATGCGGGCGATGATGCCGCGGGAGCGTTCGTTGTGGCA
>HF990402.1:1108-10480 GCA_000432775.1 Alistipes sp. CAG:831 | reverse complement strand
GCAGCCGAGCATGCAGCGTCCCCGCATGTCTCCGTTCACCGCCACTGATTTCTCGTTCTGGTATACGATTACGCATTCCGTATCGCATACGGTAACTGCGCACTCGGTATATTTGAAAAAATCGTTCATGTCTTTATGGTGTCTTTTTTAATTGGTTAACTTGTTGATCAGATATGGATATATGTCATCTGTATCTATGGGGCGTACCGTTAGTACCGTTTCCAGGAGCACTTTCCGAATGAGGCCAGCTGCATGTCCTGCAGGTAGTGAGCAGTGACCTCGTAGCCGGTCCCGGGCCTGGGGGAGTGTACCGTTTGTGCAGTTTCAGGAGCACTCTCCAAAGGTGGGGGAAACTTTGCGTAATGGCTATCCGTAAAAATGCCCCTGGGCCGCAAGAAGCCTCTTCTAAAACCACTATACATTTTAGTTAAGTTGAAAAATGTTGGTAATCAGGATATTTGTAAAATCGTAAAATGTAAGAAGCCCTTAAAAGGCCCCTTTTTAGCGATATTTCCGTCCTTCTTACATTTTTATGATTTGGGAAGTTGTTGACAGTGAGTGGATTGCAATATAACGAAAATGCATAGTGGTGAATCATCGTGGTAAGTTAGGCCAAGGGACTGTACAAATTGTACATAAGGACTGTCTTTCTGTCTTCGATGTTATTCAATTTGTCGGGGGTAAGTTTGCGGATAATCATTCTCTGCATCATCAGATATGGAGGATAAGATTAGATGGAAAAAGTATGCCGGTTGAGTTCCCGACGGGGTGGGCCGGAAACCCGACCGGCAGTGTATCTACGTAGTGTCTTTTCTGCAGTTGCCGCTACAGATGTTCCTCCCAGAACTTGTACATGGACTGATACAGATGGTACGTGGTGTTGTCCCTCTCCGATATGCTGTGGGTACGCATGGGGTAGGATAGCTGGTAGAACATCTTGTTCTGCCTGATCAGTTCATTGACCAGCATCTCGCAGCACTGGTAGTGTACGTTGTCGTCGCCCGTGCCGTGGATCAGCAGCAGGTCTCCCTCGAGTCCGCCCGCGAAGTTGATGGCTGAGCCGTCGTGGTAGCTCTGCGGGTTGAGCGATGGTATGCCCGAGTACCTTTCCTGGTAGATGGTGTCGTAGAGGTAGAGGGAGTATACTCCGGCCACTGCGATGCCGGTGGAGTAGATGTCGGGGTGCTTGAACATGAGGTGGGCCGTGGACGAGCCGCCGCCGCTCCATCCCCAGATGCCGATGCGGTCAGGGTCCATGAAGCTGTAGGTCTGCATGAGTCGGGTGACGGCGGCTGCATGGTCCTCAATGGGCAGGATGCCGATCTTGCCGTAGACGCATTTGCGCCATTCGTGTCCCCTCGGAGTCGCTGTTCCGCGAGGATCCACGCTCATGACCACATAGCCCTGCTGGGCGAGGAACCTGCTCCAGAGGTCACCTCCGCTCCACGAGTTCTGGACAGTGGACTGCCAGGGCTCTCCGTAGACGAAGAAGATTACGGGATATTTCTGTGTGGGGTCGAATCCGGCCGGCTTGATCATCCATCCGTCCAGTTCTATGTCGCCTATGTCCACGCGGAAAAATTCCTTGGGACTGCATCCGAGGGCGGCGAACTTGGCGGCCAGCTCATGGTTGTCCTCGAGCAGGCGCACGTTTTTGTGCCTGGGCAGGGATATTATCTCGTAGACGGTAGGTGTCTCGCTGTTGCTGAAGGTGTGCATGGCGTACTTTGCGTCCGGGGAGATGTTGTAGTAGTGGTGCCCTGCGGGAGCGTCAGCCGGTGTCAGCCTCTCGGCCTCGCCCTTGCCGTCCAGGCGGCTGCGGTAGAGGTAGCGGTCAATCGGGCTGTCGGGAGTGGCGATGTAGTAGACCCAGCCGCCTTCGGGGTCGATGCGGACTATGCTCTCATAGTCGAAATCCCCCTTGGTTATCAAGGATATCTCGCTGCCGTCGCGGGATACGCGGTAAAGATGTCTCCATCCGTCCCTCTCGCTGGTCCAGGTGAAGTACTTGCCGTCCTCGAGCCATACGATGTCGTCATGCACGTCCAGGAAAGCCTCGTCGGTCTCGGTGAGCACGGATACAAGTTCCATTGTCCGGATATTGCCGTAGTAGACCCAGTTCGTATTCTGGGCGCGGTTGAGTCTCTGGATCATCACTTCGTCGGAGCCTGGTACGAACTCCATGCGGGCCAGGTAGTGCTCTCTGGGGTCGCCTTCGAACTCGAACCAGCGGGTCTCCGGCCCGTCAGCTGCGTCAAAGTCTACGTCCACCACTCCGATGCGGGCTGCCGAGTTGGTGGTGCCGGCCTTGGGGTAGGGCAGGGGAATGACTGTGGAGTATATCGAGTCGATGTTGTCGATCATGTAGAAGGTGCCGGTGCCCCTGGTGTCGAACTGCCAGTAGGCTATGCTGCGGCTGTCAGGACTCCAGCGCCAGCCGTCCTGCTGGTGCAGCTCCTCCTCGTATACCCAGTCGAACTGGCCGTTGATGATCTCGTCGTTGCCGTCAGAGGTCAGCTGGCGGACAGAGCCGTCGGCGAGGTCCTCGACGTAGAGATTGTTCTTGTAGACGTATGCGGCCTTGCTCCCGTCAGGGGAGAATTTGGCGAACTGCATCCAGCATGGCTCGAAGTTCTCCATGCCGAGCTGGCGCAGCTCTCCGGTCGCAGGGGTGTACAGCCAGTAGTTGCCTCTCTTGGCTGTTCTCCAGACCCGCTGGGCATCCGTGTAGATCATCAGCTGCGAGCCGTCGGGCGACCAGCTGTAGCCGTTGATGGTCAGCGGACGGTCCCATCCTTCGGGTATGAGCGAGGATGCGGCTACCGTGACTGTCTTCTCACCTGTCCTGATGTCGTTGAGGACTATGTTCTGTCCTCCGGTGGCGGCATCCTTCTCTATGGTGAGGAATGAGTGTCCGTCCCCGGCCCAGCGGAAGGCGCTTACGCCTTTGGCTGAGTATTCGTAGTTCTTGTATATGTCCTCGAGGGTCAGCTTCTGGTTTTGTGCCTGTACCGGGACAGTGGCGGAGGCCATCAGTATGGCAGCTGCCGCAGATAGGAATCCGGAATATTTCATCTTGATTATCTGAAATTGACAGTTATTGTTTTTCTATCAGCTTGTCGCTGATGCCGTAACCCTCGACCACCTTTCCGGAACCCTTTTCCTTATAAAGGTATCCGCGGTACATTCCGCTGCAGTTGAAAGGCATGGTGAAGTTCCCGTCCTTGTCTACGGCGATAAGTCCTCCGTTGCCCTCCTCTCGGTTCAGCTCATTGAAGATGATGTGGTTGGCGGCTTCCTCGAGACTCTCGCCGAGGAATTTGTAGCGGGCATTGAGGTTGAATGCTACGGAGTGGCGGATAAAGTACTCGCCGTGGCCGGTGCAGGAGACCGCAACCCCTTCATTGTCGGCGTATGTGCCTGCTCCGATCACAGGGGAGTCTCCTATGCGGCCCCATTTCTTGCCGAACATACCTCCCGTGCTGGTGCCGGCTGTCAGGTTGCCCTCGGAATCGAGCACGACACATCCGACTGTGCCGTTCTTCTTAGATTTGGCCTGGAATTCCTTCACCCACTTCATGGTTTTCGGGGTGGCGAAATACTTATTGTCCTCCACGGTCTCGAGACCCTGCTCCTCGGCGAATCGGTCGGCACCGGTCCCGCTGAGCATTACATGGGGAGAGGCGGTCTTTACGGCGTATGCGGCGTCAATGGGATGCTTGACGTGGCGCACTCCGGCTACCGCACCTGCACTGAGGTCCTTGCCTTCCATGATGGCGGCGTCCAGCTCGAAGTAGCCTTCTGCCGATATTGTGGCTCCTACTCCTGCATTGAACAGAGGATTGCTCTCGAAATAGCGGATGACTGCCTTTACGGCCTCGGTGCCGTTGCCGCCTCCGTCAAGTACCTCGCGTCCTATGTTCAGGGCGGTGTCGAGGGCGGAGTAGTATTTCCCGGCTATTTCGGGATTGTCGGCCTGGGAGCCCATTTCTCCGGCTCCTCCGTGCACGACGATGACGTATTCCCTCTGAGGGTCAGGTGAATGATGTGTGTCCGCGCTTTCGGTGCGGTTTCCGCATCCCGCGATGGCAAGAGCCAGGACCGGGACAGCTGACAGGAAAAATCTTTTTTTCATCGGTTTTATTTTAAATTGAGTGATGACACAAATGTAGGTAAAATAAATTATAATTCGTATCTTTGAAGTCAGTACAACCTATAAAAATACTGCCATGTTTTCAAGAGAGACTTATATCGAGAGGAGAGCCCGTCTGGTAGCCGATATGAAGTATCACGGCGAGACAGGTCTCCTGCTCTTCCTGGGCAATGACGAGTCCGGGATGAACTACACCGACAACACCTATCCCTACCGTCAGGACTCCACCTTCCTCTATTTCTTCGGTCTGGATTTCCCCGGACTGGCAGCGCTGGTGGATATCGACGAGGGTGTCTCCACAGTATTCGGCGACGAGCTGACGATAGACGACATAGTATGGATGGGCAGTCAGCCGACTCTCCGGGAGAAATGCGACAAAGCCGGCGTAGACAGGACGGAACCGGCAGCCAAGCTGAAGGACCAGGTGCAGAGGGCCATGAACAAGGGTAGGATGGTGCATTTCCTCCCGGCCTACAGACCCGAGCACACTCTCAAGATTTTCGACCTTACCGGACTTCCGGAGCAGGCTCAGTCCGAGAACGTGTCCGTACCGTTCGTCAAGTCCGTGGTCAATATGAGAAACCATAAGAGTCCGGCCGAGATTGACCAGATTGAGGAGGCGGTGGATATATCCGTGGAGATGCACCGGACCATGATGCAGATGGTGCGTCCCGGCATATCCGAGGCCGAGGTGGCATCTGCCGTAACGGAGATAGCCCTGCGCAAGGGTGCCGGCCTGTCGTTCCCGGTCATCGCCACGATCAACGGCCAGACCCTGCACAACCATTACCACGGCAATATCCTTCAGGAAGGAGACCTCTTCCTGCTCGATGCCGGAGCCGAGAATTCCATGCATTATGCCGGAGACCTCTCTTCCACCGCTCCTGTCGGCAAGCGGTTCACAGATCAGCAGCGGATGATCTATGACATGGCCCTGCACGCGCATATGGCTGCCGTGGATGCCCTCAGGCCCGGCGTGGCATTCAGGGACATACACCTCAAGGCTGCCGAGACCATCGCCGCTGATCTCAAGAGTATCGGTCTGGTGACCGGAGATCCCGCCGAGGTGGCCCGCGAGGGTGCCTACGCCATTTTCTTCCCCTGCGGTCTGGGTCATATGATGGGTCTGGACGTGCACGACATGGAGAATCTGGGTGAGGTCTGGGTAGGCTATGACGGCCATCCGAAGAGCGCCACTTTCGGTTTCAAGTCCCTCCGTCTGGCCCGTTCTCTGGAGCCGGGCTTCGTGCTCACCATCGAGCCCGGTATCTACTTCATTCCGGAACTCATCGACCTGTGGCGGAGCCAGGGTAAGTTCAAGGACTTCCTCAACTACGACGAGATCGAGAAGTTCAAGGGCTTCGGCGGCCTGCGCAACGAGGAGGACTACCTAATCACTCCGGACGGGAAACGCCGGCTCGGCAAGCTCTACAAGCCCATGACGGCCGAAGAGGTGGAGGCAATGAAACAGTAATCCGCGATACAACACAGGATAATGATAGTTAAAATCTGCATAGGAAGTTCCTGTCACCTCAAAGGCTCCTACGACGTGGTCGAAGGTATGAAGGAGATGCTGCGTAAGTACGATGTGGAGGATCTCATCGAGCTTCAGGCCAGTTTCTGTTTCGGACAGTGCGCCGACGGGGTCGTCATGAGGACCGAGGAGGCCCTCGACGGCTCCGCGGACGTGTTCGTCCGGTGTGTGAATAAGGACAATATCGAGGAAAAATTCCTCACGGAAATATATCCCCGACTCGGCCTGCCCCAGCCGTAATGAGGGCCGCGCTACTGACAATCCAGACTTATGAAAGAATATCTCGAGTTTAAGAAAGCCCGGTGCAAGGACTGTTACAAATGTCTCAGGGAGTGCCCGGTAAAGGCCATTGAGGTCAAGAACCATCAGGCCCAGATCATCAAGGAAAGGTGTATCCTCTGCGGACGCTGCACTGTGGTCTGTCCTCAGAATGCAAAGATTGTCCACAGTGAGAAAGACGAGGTGGATGCTCTCCTGCTTTCCGGGGACAATGTGGTGGCGAGCATTGCGCCTTCGTTCATATCGTCCTTCCGTCTTCAGAGCTTCGCTCAGATGGAGGCCGTGCTGCTCAAGCTCGGCTTTGCCTTCGCCGAGGAGACCGCCGTAGGAGCCAATGCTGTGACCAAGGAATACGCAAAGTGCATTGCCACAGGGCAGTATAAGAATTTCATCACCTCTGCCTGTCCTGCTCTCTGCCGCCTCATCCAGGAGTACCATCCGGATGCCCTGAAGTACCTTGCGCCGGTAGACTCTCCGATGATTGCCCATGCCAAGATACTGAGACAGAGATTCCCCGGTTGCAAGGTGATATTCATTGGCCCGTGCATAGCCAAGAAGAGGGAGGCGAAGGAGAGCGGCCTTATCTCAGGAGTGCTGACCTTCGAGGACCTGCGGCGGCTGATGGTGGAGAGGGGACTGACCTTCCCCCTGCCGGATACCGTGGCCCTGGAGGGAGAGAGATACGGGTGTACCGGCATTTCCGGGGAGGCTCCTGCCAACCGCAGCAAGTCCTATCCGATACGCCGCGGCATCATCCATTCCTTCGAGGCCCGTCCCCAGGGCTATGACTATGTGGCTGTGGACGGTCCGCAGAACTGTGTCAATACCCTGGAGCACATCGACAAGGTCAGCGGAGTGTTCTTCGAGATGAATATGTGCGAGAATGCCTGTGTGAGCGGGCCGTGCAGCCTGGTCGGAGACGGAGAGGGAGTGCGGGCCACAGTGGATGTGAAAAGGTATGTGCGTCGAGAGTGCGAGGTACTGCCGTCCGAGAGGGAGGGAGACCGTGAATACACTGTGGATATTACGGCCGCTTATCCCAGAATTGAGAACAGGAGTCTGGTACCCACGCCGGAGCAGATAGANACCCACGCCGGAGCAGATAGAGGAGATACTGCACCGTACCGGCAAGTTCAAGCCCGAGGACGAACTCAACTGCGGCTCCTGCGGATATCCTACCTGCCGCGAGAAAGCCTGGGCTGTCTTCAACGGCTATGCGGACATCGATATCTGTCTGCCTTACATGCGAGAGAGGGCGGAGTCCATGTCCTACGAGATCATCCACAACAGCCCCGAGGGCATCGTCGTCCTGGACAGCGACATGAATGTGGTGGATATCAACGCCAAGGCCCGCGAGCTGCTGGGAATCACTACCGTCAATGTAAAGGGCCTGCCTGCTGTGGACTTCTTCAATCCCACCGAATTCCTCATAGCCCAGAACTCCGGGAAGCAGTATGTGCGCAAGAAGATGTACGTGTCTGAGACTAAGAAGCACATAGACCTGTCCATCAGTATTCTAAAGAGCAACCACGCTCTCTTCGGCATCCTCAAGGATATAACCGATGAGGTACAGTACAGTGAGAAACTGGGGAAAATGCGTATGGAAACCCTGTCCACTACCGACGACGTCATCAAGAAGCAGATGCGCGTGGCCCAGGAGATAGCCTCCCTGCTGGGTGAGACTACGGCCGAGACCAAGGTGGCCCTGCTCAAGCTCAAGAAGACCCTCATGCAGGAAGAGGAGGAGAGGGAGAAGTCGGAAGGGAAAGCCTGACACTCACATGGATATGTTATGAAGGAACTGTTTATAGAATACGGATACGTTTCCCTGAACAAGTACGGGGAAGAGCTCTGCGGGGACAATGTGGAGGGGGTTACGGTCGACGGCTATACCACCCTCGTCCTGGCTGACGGGCTGGGCAGCGGGGTGAAGGCCAACATTCTCTCCACCCTCTCGTCCAAGATTCTCTGCACTATGGTGTCCAACAACATCCCCATCGAGGACTGTATCGAGACCATGATCCAGACCCTGCCGGTGTGCAAGGTGCGCGGAGTGGCCTATTCGACATTCTCGGTGATTCACGTGGACTCCGCCGGTCACGGCTACCTCTTCGAGTTCGACAATCCTCAGGCGATATATTATCACGACGGTCACTGTATCGACTTCGACCGCAAGCCCCTGGATGTGCTGGGCAAGAAGGTCTATCACTCTGAACTGTCGCTGTGTGACGGGGATGTGGTGATGGTCATGTCCGACGGCACCATCCATGCCGGTATCGGACGGGTGCTCAATTTCGGCTGGGACCGTCGCGAGATCATGGAGCATCTGGACCGCAATATCCGGCCGGAGATGTCCGCCCGCTGTGTGGCCTGGCTGCTGGCGGCCGCCTGCAACGACCTGTACATGGACAAGCCGGGCGACGACACGACCGTGGCCGCGCTGAAGATGCGCGAGGCCCTGCACGTCAACCTGATGGTGGGCCCTCCGGTGAACAAGGAGAACGACGACTACTATGTCGGCAAGTTTATGGAGGGCGACAGCAGGAAGGTGGTCTGCGGAGGCACCAGCTCCCAGATAGTGGCCCGATATCTGGGCAAGAAGGTCACCACCAGCCTCGATTTTCCCGACAAGGATATCCCGCCCATCGGTCACATCGACGGCATAGACCTGACGACCGAGGGCGTGATTACCCTGCGCCGCCTGCTGGAGCTTACTGAGAAATACATATCGCCCAACGACCTCACCCCCAAGATGTTCACCAAACAGGACGGAGCCTCCCTTCTGGCGGAGATGCTGCTCGAGGAGGCCACCCACATCACGTTTTTCGTAGGACAGGGAGTCAACAAGGCCCACGAGGGACTGCCCATCGACACCACCTTGAAGCTGAAGCTGATAGAGCGTCTGGCCTCTAGCCTCAAGTCCATCGGCAAGGTCGTGGAGATTCACTACGCCTAGGAGTTCAGCGCGTTTTCCCTACTCGTTGTTCGGATAATGCGTATATTTGAATTCGTCATTTATACTGTTTACGCCTCGGCAAAGCAAATAGATTTGCTCTGCCCTCGGCGTCCGCCTTCAGACCTTTAGGCGGAAGGCACAACTGACACCGATAAAGCGGGAAAGTAGCAAAGAGGGATTTCCAATGCAAATAAAAAGTCATTGATAATCAAAGATATTATACCAAAAAGGGATTTCCAGTGCAAATAAAGGCACTATGCATAAAACGGTACATATGCAGAGTATCTCCGAGACCCTGAGTTTTCATCTGCTAATTTAATCAGACCTGCAGCAATCGTATCATTAATAATCCTTGATGCTACAGCAGAATTATTTCTTCCGATTGACAGTCGTTCTCTGAGTGATTGGTTTGTCATTTTTATTTCTTCCTCGAAAAGGAGACAGGCATGT
>HF990402.1:0-1072 GCA_000432775.1 Alistipes sp. CAG:831 | reverse complement strand
CCTGAATCTTTTCTGTTTTGGACATGTCAAGATAGTTGCGTTCCTCGTATATAGTAACGCGAGTGAAATATTCGCCTTTTTCAATCTTGATTGCAGGCAGTCTCATTTCTTCTACTCCAGCGACAGCTCTGTCCATACCGCTGCCTCGTTTTTCACACAGGTTGAACAGGAACATTGACTGGGCAACCTTCTCATTACGGGATTTAGGGGGCATATCAATGAAGCGGTTTGTATCTATGAGAGGTACTCCCGGATTGGTGATTGTCAGTCTGTTTCCGAAAATCTCCACGGACAGTGTCATACCCTGCATGTCGAAGTCTTGGTGAATCAAGGCATTTGCCACCAATTCACGGATGGAGACTTCGGGATAAGGATATTTGTTTTCCCGGAATGGAGTGCGTATCAGTTCCGTCTTTCCCAACAGACTCATTATATGGGAAACAATCTTGTCCAGTGATATGGCATATCCTTCATGGAAAAATGTTTCGGATGAAAGATGAAGATTGTTGTCGCCTTTGTATTGCCGAACAACAACATTTTTGAAAGCAAGGGAAGGGAAATCTTTGAGGTCTCTTGCCAGAAGTACAGCTCCAAGGTTGGTAACAGCCCACGCTCCGTCTTCTTTTCGGCAGAATCCGTATGCTCCCATTCCCTCAATGATATGGTCAATGCCGGATGGGACAGACTTGTGAATCAGCTTGTAGAATTGGGCGAAGTCCAGCAATGTAATGACTTTTTCAGCGGGAAGTCTGGACAGGGCGATCCTATCCTCGAATGTTTGTCCTTCTGCAGCGGCAAGCATTGCATGGACTTGTGATTTAGACATCTTGTGTGTCTGACCGGCAGACCGATAGTAACTGTCATATATCGTCATGCCACGAAGATAGACAGGTTTGTCTTTTTGCTCTGGAATATGGACAAGCAAGATGCCGGAGCCGTCCATTTCTACCGATGTATGTTCTATGCGGATGGGGATATTGAGATTGTTCCGGGCAATGTTTCCTATCTTCTTGACAATCTCCTCGGCCTGCTCACGGGATGGTGTGAAAAGAGACGCATCATTATTTATACC
>HF990401.1:18797-84768 GCA_000432775.1 Alistipes sp. CAG:831 | reverse complement strand
ACCGTATCACATTCGAGGCTGCTTACTATCATCAGAAGACCACGGACCAGACGGTAAATGTCAGCATACCTTATTCTACAGGAGCCGGATCCAAGTTCCTCAATGCCGGAACCATGACCGGACAGGGAGTTGAGCTTGACCTCCGTCTGACCCCCGTTCTCGAGTTCGGAGACTTCTATTGGAATGTGTTTGCCAACGCTACGTTCGCCACCTCTGAAGTGACGGAACTGTACGGTGGCCTGACAGAACTTACTGTGTATGACCCCATCTACGCTATCGTAGGAGAGCCCTTCCCCTATATCAAGGCCACCGACTTCAAGCGTGACCCTGAGGGCAGGGTAATCGTGGACGAGACCACCGGTCTTCCTACTCTCGGAGACCTTGTGCCCGTGGGACGGACTGAGCCCAGCGTGCGTCTGGGACTGTCCACCGAGTTTGCCTGGAAGGGGATATCGCTCAACGCAACCTTCGAGTACAGGGGCGGTCATGTGGCCCGCTTCGATTCCGAGTATGAGATGCTCTTTACCGGTGCATCCTACATATCCGCCATCGCGGGTCGTGAGAGGTTTGTTTTCCCGAACTCCGTGATAGAGCGGGTTGACGAGAACGGAAATGTGTACTATGAGGAGAACAAGAACATCACCGTCAATTCCGGCGGCAAGGATTTCTGGACTGGAGTCTACCGCTCGTGCCGAGCCGCACAGGTAGTAAGCGCCAACTCCTGGAAACTCCGTGAGCTCTCCCTGACCTGGAAGCTGCCGCAAAGATGGATGGAAAAAACCAAGTTCCTGCAGAGTGCCGCAGTTTCTCTCGTAGGCCGCAATCTTTTCTACTGGGTACCCGACACCAACCTCTGGGGCGACCCGGATATGTGGGGCGGCACAGGCAACCGCAATGCGCCCGGTGTAGTCCGCAACGCCATGGCCGGTTTCAGAACATTCGGTTTCAACATCAACCTATCATTCTAACACGTGAAAGCAATGAAAAAGATTCTAATATATACAGCAGTTGTGCTGAGTGCCGTCGGACTGTCAGGGTGTGTGAACTGGTTGGACATCAACCAGGACCCCAATAATCCGACAACTGAACAGATGACGGAGGCCATCATGCTGCCGGCACAGCAGTACACCATCCTGAACAACATGACCAACTCCACCTACGCCTGGACTCTGGCCCACTATCTTACCAAGTCAGGCGAGTATTCGGGCAACTACACCTTCCTCAACGGACAGGTGATGCCTCAGAACCTCAACTCATGGTGGGAAACCTATTACTATTGTATCTGGAATCTCCAGACTATTCAGGATATGGCGGTGGAGAACGAAGATCCGGCCTATCAGGCTATTTCCGAGATTCTTCAGGTAGTTCTCTTCCAGAGAATGGTGGATATATGGGGAGATATTCCGTATTCCGAGGCCTGCAACCCCGAGGAAATAGAGAAGCCTCGGTATGACAAGGCGGATTCAATCTATACCGATCTGATTGCAAGGGCTGACGCGGCTGCCAGGATGTTCGAGTCCATTCCCGCCTCCTACAGTACTTCCGAGTTGAGCGGCGTGGATATCATCTGCCACGGAGATCTTGCTCTCTGGACACGGGTAGCCTACTCAGTGGAGCTCCGCCTTCTGATGCGTGTATCCAATGTACAGGATGTCTCCGCGCAGGTTTCCGCTATCTATGATAAGTGTCTCTCGATTACTGAGAATGTGGATGCCAACCCCGGCTACGTCTCCGAGGATGACAAGATGAATATTTTCTTCCAGTATTATGGCTGGGACAAGAATCTCAACCCCACAGTCAACATCCGTCAGTATTGCCCTACGTCAATTCTGGTGGATATGCTCAGGGACAACAACGACCCCCGTCTGAGGGTTTATGTGGATCCCCGCAGGCAACTCGGGGATGACGAGGAGATGGGAGTGTATTATTCCAACTATCCGGAACTTGTCAATGAGCGTTACATAGGTATTCCCTACGGTCAGGCCAATCCGGCCGGTATCGAGTACACCTCGACCACCGGTACAGGTCTGCTGGCCGGCAGTTCTGACAAGGAAGGCGGAATGCTGAGGTCTTCAACATTCATGACAGGTGCAGAGGTGGGATTTCTCCTCTCCGAGGCTGCGCTCCGCGGCATTATTCCCGGCGGCGATGCGGCTGCAAGGGATTACTATGAAAGGTCTGTGATCTCCGCCATGAAGAGACATGAGGCCGCCATGCAGGATCCGAGCGAGAATTTCACAAACTATCTCGGTAGTCCCATGGAAGGTATGAGGGATCCTATAGCCGGTACCGCCGAGGAGGCTGCCCGCGCCTATCTGGATCAGGATAATACGCTGACCAACTGGACTCTTATGAGTACAGAGACGGAAAAACTCAATGCCATCTGCACTCAGAGATGGCTGGCGTTCATGGGGTACAATCCTATGGAGGCCTGGTTTGAGCACAGAAGAACAGACATGCCGGAACTGCCAGCATCCAACCAGGGACTCCAGCCCCGTCTGAATTTCACCCTCCTGCTTTATCCTCAGACAGAGAGAAACCTCAATATGGCCAATATTCCTGACCCCGACAGGAATATTTACGATGCCATGGTATTCTGGGATAAGGATCAGCCCACTGTTCCGGCAACAACATTGTATTAACTCAAAAACTATAGAAAATGAAATCTATACATAAAACAATACTTGCATTTGCATTGCCGGCTCTGATGTTCGGGGCAACCTCCTGTCTCAACGACGAGCCCCTGATTGACTGGTCCCAGCTCGGAGTAGTGGTGGAGCTGCCCTATACCTCCCACAACCAGGTGAAGAATAATGTCAGCCAGGACACTGTGGTGACCTTTGAGCTGATGGTGAACTACACCATAGACTATGCCGATAAGGTGACTGAGGATATTCCAGTAGGACTTGCGGTAAATGCTGATATGGTCGAGGAATTCAACAGCGGCCTTGCCGCTTCCGAGCAGCCTTGCGAGATTTTCCCGGAGGGCAGTTATACGCTCCCCTCGCAGCTTGTTATTGCCGCTGGCACAAAGAAGACAGCCGTGGACTTTGACATCAATGTGACATCGGCATTCGAACCCGGCCACAGATATCTGCTGCCAGTCGTGATATCCGGCGTTCCGGACGATTACATAATCAGCGGCAATTTCGGACACCTGTATCTGGAAATCAATATGGGTGAATAACCGGATGCCCCTCTGTAAAATCAAAAAGGGATTGCCCGCACGGCAATCCCTTTTTTCTTAACGAACTAATAACTAACCTTGATGTCTACATGTTTCAGACGTCCATTATTGTCCTTCCCGCCTCTTTGTGACAGCCTTAGAATGACAATCTTCCGGCAGAATGTTTTGCATCATAGGAAATTTTCTCTATCTTTGCACCCCCTTATAATAGGGGGATTGCAACAAAATTTAATGTATTAACTTAAAAATCAACACAGTGGACACATTAAGCTACAAAACAGTGTCGGCTAACCCGAACATGATCGAGAAGAAATGGGTAGTGGTTGATGCGACAGACCAGATCGTGGGCCGCCTTGCTTCCAAAGTGGCAATCATGCTGCGCGGAAAGAACAAGGTGTACTACTCCCCGAACATGGACTGCGGCGATTATGTCATCATAATCAACGCCGAGAAGGTCCGTTTCACCGGGAAGAAGCTCACCGACAAGGTCTATGTACGTCACACCGGCTATCCCGGAGGTCAGCGTTTCGCTACTCCCAAGGAACTTCTCGCCCGCAAGCCGGAAGCCGTAGTGAGGGAGGCCATCCGCAAGATGCTCCCCAAGACCCGTCTGGGTGCCAAGATGTACAGGAACCTTCATGTATACGCAGGTCCCGAGCATCCTCATCAGGCCCAGTCTCCAGTATTAATCAACATTAATGAACAAAAGTAAACAGAGCACATGGAAGTAATCAACGCCCTTGGAAGACGTAAATCAGCTGTCGCTCGCGTTTATGTGACTGCAGGCAAAGGCAACATCACCATCAACGGCCGTACCCTTGAGGACTACTTCAAGGAGGATACTCTCCGTTACATCGTGAAACAGCCTCTGAGTGTTACCGAAACTCTGGCCGACTTCGACATCAAGGTGAACCTTGACGGCGGTGGAATCAAAGGCCAGGCCGAGGCACTCCGCCTTGCCATATCCCGCGCACTCTGCGAGATCAACAAGGAGGCCTATCGTCCGGTTCTGAAGTCCAACGGTTTCCTCACCCGCGATGCCCGCGAGGTCGAGAGAAAGAAACCCGGACAGCCCGGTGCACGTAGACGCTTCCAGTTCAGCAAACGTTAGTATTTACGTAAGATTATCAGAATGCACAGTCAGGATTCAAAACGGACAGACCCTTTCACCGGTTACTGCGCGTTTGTCCTGCTGCGGAAAATTTCGAAGACCGGCCGCATGAGAGCGACCGCTACTTCAAAATTAACAAAGAGAACTCTTGTATAACACAGAGACAAAATTAACAAAACAATGCCCAGAACAAATTTCCAAGATTTACTTGATGCAGGTGTTCACTTCGGTCACCTGAAGAGAAAATGGAATCCCAAAATGGCTCCTTACATCTTCATGGAGAAGAACGGAATCCATATCATAGACCTGCATAAGACTGTTGTAAAGATAGACGAGGCCGCGAACGTAATGAAGCAGCTCGCCCATGCGGGCCGCCGTATCCTTTTCGTGGCTACCAAGAAACAGGCGAAGGACATCGTGGCAGAGTATGCCCAGAGTGTCGGAATGCCTTACGTGACTGAAAGATGGCCCGGCGGAATGCTTACTAACTTCCCCACCATCCGTAAAGCTGTCAAGAAGATGCACACCATCGATGAGATGATGACCAACGGTACTTTCGAGACCCTCGCCAAGAGAGAGCGTCTCCAGATTACCCGTCAGAGGGCCAAGCTCGAGAAGAACCTCGGTTCCATCGCTGACCTCAACCGTCTTCCCGCAGCCCTTTTCGTAGTGGATGTACAGAAAGAGATGAATGCCGTAAAGGAGGCCAACCGTCTCAATATCCCGGTTATCGCAGTTGTTGATACATGTTGCGATCCCACTCCAGTTGATTATGTGATTCCCGGTAATGACGATGCCGCCAAGTCAGTTTCGGTCATCCTCGATGCTCTGTGCGGAGCCATCAAGGAGGGACTGGAAGAGAGGAAGCTCGAAAAGGACAAAGAGGAAGAGGCCCGCGAGGCTGAGAATGCCGCATCAGGCAAGAAGATGCGTCCCCGCAAGGGTGGTGCTCCCAAGGCTGAGGCCGCTGCTCCCGCAGTAGAGGCTGCACCTGCAGCAGAGGAGACTCCCTCCGCAGAGCCCGCTGAAGTCAAAGAATAAATTTAGGAGGAAAAACAATGGAAATTAAAGCAATAGACGTACAGAAGCTCCGCAAGATGACCGGAGCCGGAATGATGGACTGCAAGAAGGCCCTCATCGAGGCTAACGGTGATTATGAGAGAGCCAAGGAGATAATCCGTGAGAAAGGCAAGCTCGTGGCTGCCAAGAGGGCTGACCGCGAGACCTCCGAGGGTGCTGTCGTAGCCAAGGTGGACGGCAGCAAGGGTATCCTCCTGTGCCTCGGCTGCGAGACCGATTTCGTGGCCAAGAACGAGGAGTTCCAAGCTCTTGCCAATGCCATCGCCGACGCAGCCATCAAGGCTCTGCCCGCTGACATGGAGGCCCTCAAGGCCTGCACTATCGCTGACGGCCGCACAGTTGAGGCTGCCATCACCGAGCAGATCGGCAAGACCGGCGAGAAGCACTCCCTCGTAGCTTACGAGAAGGTTGAGGCTCCCTACATCATTTCCTACATCCACACCATCAACGGCAAGCTCGGCGCTATCGTCGGCTTCAACAAGGAAGTTCCTGTCGATCTCGCCAAGGGCGTGGCCATGCAGGTGGCTTCCATGAATCCCGTCGCTGTCAACAAAGAGGCCGTGCCTCAGAATGTGATTGACGAGGAACTCAAGGTGGCTGTGGAGAAGACCAAGGAGGAGCTCGTGAAGAAGGCTGTTGATGCCGCCCTCAGCAAGGCCGGAATCAATCCCGCACACGTCGACAGCGAGGACCACATCCAGTCCAACACCGCCAAAGGCTGGCTCACTCCCGAGCAGGCTGACCAGGCCCGCGAGATTATCAGGACCGTCTCAGCCGAGAAGGCCGCCAATCTTCAGGAAGCCATGGTCAACAACATCGCCAACGGCCGTCTGAACAAGTTCTTCAAGGAGAACACCCTCGAGGAGCAGGAGTATCAGATGGGTGACGGCAAGACCTCGGTCAAGGCCGCTATCGCAGCCGTGGACAAAGATGCCAAGGTGACCGTCTTCAAACGCATCTCCCTCGTAGACTAATCCCATAAGGGACAGCATAGAAGAGGCCGGAAGGACACATCTATCCTTCCGGCCTCTTTATATGAGTGCCGTCGTGGCGTTACTTTTTTATAATAAGTTTTTATCTTTGCGTGAAATGTAATCGCAATGAGAAGGTGTTTGTATCTGATTTGCATTATCATCGCTGCGGTGCTGATTCAGGCAGCGCTCAGAGGCGTGCCATATGCGGCTGCGGACAGTCTGGATGTGTTGAGAGAGCGATGGAGGAGTCTGACTGTCGAGGGACGGTATGAGGAACTTATCCATTCCACGCTTGAGGTTTACAACAAATCCATGGCAACCCATGACAGATATGCTCAGGAGTGCGCCGGCATACATCTGGCTCAGGCATATATGCCTTCAGGCAAGTACGACTCGGTGTACTATTATCTGGATGAGGTCGAGCCTGGTATTACGGCGGGAAATGATGCCGGCCTTAAAATCATTATGAACAATGTAAAGGCCATACTGGCGGTGCAGATAGAGATGAATTACGCCGAAGCCTTCAAGTTTTTCCTGGAGGCGCTGGATATATCCCGCGAAGCCGGGCTGGATTATCAGGAGAGGCTTCTGCTCTGCAATATAGCCCATCTCTACGGAGTGAGGAAGGACACAGCCGGCTACAGTTATGCCAGAGATGCCTATGTTCTGTGCAAGGAATCTCACGACAACTATACACTCCCTTCGGCTACTGTCCTGCTGTCTGAGATGTACAGCTTGCGGGAGCAGTATGATTCTGCCATGAAATACGCCGATGAGGTGATGTACATCGCCCTCAGCAAGCATGATTCATCGTACGAGCAGATAGCATGGCAGTTGGCCGGCTCGATATATGAGGCGCAGGGTGATTACGGTCAGGCCCGCAGGAGTTACCGCAAGGCTCTTGATATGAACGACAGGATAGACGATTATTCTGCCAGGATAGGCATATACCTCACTTATGGTGATTTTCTCAGGGAGGCCGGAGACCTGGACGAGGCCAGGACGATGTTCGAGACCGGACTGCGCCTTGCTTCAGAACGGCGCAATATCGAAGCGGTGGGAGGTTTCCTTTTCGGACTTTCGGATGTGTGTGCCAGGACAGGAGATTCCGTAGCCGCTTATGAGTATTACCGGCAGTACGATGTCATGCAGCGGCAGGAGGCTGAGAGTGAGCGGGAGTTCAACAGGCTGTATGTCCGCTTCACCTCTATTCAGCACCAGAAGGAGATCAGTGAGCGGGAGCTGGAGCTGATGAAGGCCAATCACCGTCTGCTTGTCGGAGGCGTCCTGCTTTTCGTGCTGATAGTTATCCTCGCCGTGGTCTTCTACCTTTATAAGAAAAAGAACAGGATGTACAGACAGTTGGTTGAGAACCATTACCGTATGTCTGCGGCTATAGAGCATGAGAAGGAGGCTCATAAAGAAGTCCGCGCAGAGAGGTGTGAACCTGCTTCTACCGGCTCGCTGTATGACAGGATAGAACATCTCATGAGGACCGGGAAGGTCTATCGGGAGAAGGACCTGTCCCTGGACCGGCTTGCCGCCATGCTTGACTCCAACCGTTCGTATGTTTCCAAGGAAATCAATACCTGCAGCGGCATGTCCTTCTATAATTACATCAACCACTACCGGATAGAAGAAGCAGTGAGCGTGCTTCAGGATACTGAGAACAATACTCCCCTGAAAGCCCTGTGCGAGGATTTGGGGTTCACGTCCATTTCCGTGTTCTACAGGTCTTTCCAGAAAGAGACCGGGGTCCCTCCTGCCCGCTATCGGGAGGAGATGCGGAGAATCAAGGGCAAGGGCCGGGAAGAGTGAATTTTTCCTGCTGGGTAAAATTTATCGAGCGGTAATACGCAATCCTTGTGTATCAGTTGTTTCATGGATAATTTTACATCGTGAAACCAAAATTATTAATCTCTAAAAGCAAAAGGACCCATGAAAAAAATTGTTCATTTCCTGTTCAGCCTTCCGCTCGCAGCCGGGCTTCTCTTCTCTTGTCAGCAGCCTGGGCCCGAGTATGACGAACTCAGTCTCGAAACAAACTCCATTATTATTACCACCGGTCAGAAGGATACCGTAATGACCGCAGGCGGCAGCGGAGAGATCGGTGCCGTCACCGACAAGCAGGAGGTTGCCTCCGTCTCGGTGGCCGCAGTCAGTGACGGCTCCCCGGCAGTGGTAGTCGAAGGTGTCAGCGCCGGCAGCGCAGTAGTGACTGTGACCGACCTTCAGACAGGTGAGAATCTCTTCCTCTCAGTGACCGTGCATGACGGTCTTCTCCTGTCTTCTTATGAGGAGGCCCTTCAGGAAGGGCATACCGTCAGTATTGACATACTATCAGGCAATGGAGATTATACTGCAACAGTCGAGAATGCCGAAGTGGTGTCTGCTGTGGTAGAGGGCTCGGTTCTGAATATCAGCGCCCTGTCCGAAGGTGAGAGCAATGTTGTACTGAAAGATGAAGTTTCCGGTCAGGAGGCTGTGGTGGCCGTGACAGTGGAGGCTGTGCCGGTAGTCCGGTTCACGAGCACATACCGTTTCGGTAACCTCAGGATTACCATGAACGCTCCCGAGGAATTCCGCGATGAAGTGTGGATTGACCTGAATGCAAACAGTGTGCAGGATGAGGGCGAGAAAGTCGAGACTTTTGGAACTCTGGCTCAGTATCCTTTCGATCCCGCTGTTAATCCAGATGTGGCCATTTACGGCAGGGTTACGGATCTGTCCATGACCATCCAGTTCATTACGGACATCGATATCACCGGCAACCACTATCTCGAGCGTCTCAATCTGATGGGCAACAGACTTTCTGCCGAAGGACTTGACCTCAGCGCCAGTTCCTCACTGCATTACCTCAATCTCAGCAGCATACCCGATCTTGCTCAGATTGACCTTAGCGGCCTTCCTCTTCTCGATACACTGGATGTCAGCGGTACGGCCCTGACCTCATTGGATGTATCCGGCAATCCAGAGCTTATTTCTCTCTCCTGCATCAGCACCTCTGTCACCTCCATTGAGTTTGGGTCAATATCCAAAGTGCAGAGACTCAATATCTGGAACAACGAGATTGCCGAGATAGACCTGTCCGGACTGCCTTTGCTCAACTTCCTCAATCTTTACGGGAATCCGTTGACATTGCTGGATGTCTCCAATAATCCGGAGTTGACTGTACTTAGTTTAGGAGGAACTGAAACTCTTGGTAGTCTGGATCTCTCCGCGAATGGCAATATTACGGAACTTTATGCCTACAATATGGGCATGAGTGACGCCTCTTTCCTGCAGGCCATGCCTGCTCCGGAGAAGGTCCTGACACTTCAGATTAAGGGAAACAAATTTACAGATATTGACTTATCCGGATTTACAGAAGTGAACCTTCTACAAATCTGCTCCAACCAGCTCACCTCTGGGACATTTGATGCCATAATCGAGGCTCTGCCTCAGCATGAGGAGAGTGATGCGGCCAGTATATATGTCATCGACAGCGGTCTTTCTGCTTTCGCAGATGAGGGCAATGACTTTACAGCAGCACATCTTTCATCATTGATTGCCAAGGGCTGGTGGGTATATGACTTGAACTCAGGTGCTGACGCCGTTAGATTGAAAGAAGGGGACCTTGACTAAAAATACATCCAGTTCGTAAAATGAGACATTTATCATCAATTCTTTTCTGGGGGGCAGCACTGCTGCTGCCCCTTGTTTTGCCGGTATCCTGTACTGAGAAACCCGATGGAGGGGAGGAACAGGAGAATGAACTGATTCTTGCGGATACCGCTCTGACGCTTCCTGCGGAAGGAGGCAAGTTCAGTATGGGCTTCACTCTTGCCTTCCCGGTAGAGGGCGGGGCCGCCAATGCGGAGTGCGGTGCCGACTGGATAGACGGACTTTCGGTTTCCGATACTGCGGTGTCTTTCGTAGTAAGCGCTTATGGGGAGAGAGACCCGAGGAGCAGTGAAGTGCTTGTGAGATATATGTATGGCGGTACTATGCTGACAGCGGAGTTTGTCGTGGAACAGAGCGGTTTAGGATATGACGTGCGGATGGACGCAGTGGATTATCAGGGACTGTATACAATCTCCTCATCCGAGGATACTCTATATGCCGAGTTGTATTTCTCGGATGCCGTGCTTTCTTCTCCTGGAAGTACGACCCTGTGGATCAAAGTTCCGCTGGAGAACAGCGAGGCCAGTTCCAGAGGACTGGCTGAGGGCGAGTACAGTCTGGGTGCTGACGGCTCTTTCGGAACTCTCACCGATGCACTGTATTTTACCACCAATGAGACCTCCGATGACTTCGCGTCCCTTACTGTCCTGACCGAGGGCTCCATCAAGGTTACAGCCGCTGAGGATGGAGGCTACAGGTATGAAGCGTATTTTACCGGCGAGGACAGTCTGGTGTATTATGTCGGCTGCAACGCCTACGGCGGACTGGAGGATCTCGAGGCTGTGTCTACCCTTGAACGGGATATTGCTGCAGACCTGAGTGACCATGAGATCTGCCAGGCCACTTTCTACGGCAAGATGTCCCGAGCCTGGGGCTGGTCTATTTATGTCGCACCTCCTGTTGGATTTGGAGATATCTTTGACATTACTCTGTACTCGGAGGAGACGACTGTGGACAAGGGTATCCCCGACGGTGAGTATGTCTGCTCTACGAGTAGGGAGGCCGGAACATTTTATACAGGTACCAGGACAAGCACATTTGTTACCGGATCATGGTTCACCCACTACGTCCGATATGGTTATTGCGACACACCGATAGTGGGCGGAACGATAACTGTCACCAACAACAGTGACGGCACTCTCACCCTTAAGTTCGACTTCGTGGATGACTCGCGCTACCCACACAGGATAACTGGAGAATGGACAGGACGTCCTGAATATTGGGAAGATGTGATAACAGGTTGATGTATTGAATATGAATCGTGTGCAATATTGGTTCGTGCTGTTTCTCCTCCTTGTCTGCACCGGCTGCAGCAGGGACGGAGAACAGCATTTTAGAGAAACAGAGACAGAGAAGCAGGTTCCGCGTCCGGTAGGAGAGGTGGAGGAAGGCTTGATTGTAGTCAAAGTCAGTCGCAGCGGACAGGACAGGGTATTCTCCCTGCAGAGTACCTGTGCTGACTTGGGAGTAAAGTCCGTAAGACGGCTGTTCACTGGCCCTGAGCGTTTCGAGGCCAGGAAGAGAGAGGCCGGACTGGACTTGTGGTACGTGGTGTCGTTTGACCCTCAGGTACAGCTCACCCGTGCAGCAGGAGATGTCCTCTCATCGGATATTGTGGAGTCCGTGGAGTATGTGCCTACGGCGATACTCGATGACGTGCCTGCGTCTGACGGAGATGTCTACCGGTTCGATGACCCGATGCTTCCGGATCAGTGGCACTACTGCAATGACGGCTCTACCATCATGTCGGAGGCCGGGTCGGATATCAATCTCCTGGAGGCGTGGAAGACATCTGTCGGCAGTCCGGAGGTTATAGTCGCTATCGTGGACGGAGGTGTTGACTATGCTCATGAGGACCTGGCGGAGAATATGTGGGTCAACGAGTCTGAGGCCTACGGGGCAGAAGGCGTGGATGATGACGGTAATGGTTATGTGGATGATATCTACGGTTACAATTTCACCACTTCAGATGGAGAGACCAGTAACGGCGCCATCGTGCCTCAGGAGCACGGAACCCATGTGGCCGGAACTGTGGCTGCTGTGAACAACAACGGCGTCGGCGTTGCTGGCGTCGCCGGTGGCGACAAGGCCGCGGGTCAGCCAGGAGCCCGTCTGATGTCCTGCCAGACCAGTCAGGACGAGCTGGGAGCGTTCATCCAGGAGGCTTTTGTCTATGCGGCCGACAACGGGGCTGTCATAGCTCAGTGCAGCTGGGGCGTCGGCGGAGAGATGTCGGCGTCTCTCAAGGCGGCCATAGATTACTTTATCGTGTATGCCGGTATAGACGAGAACGGAAACCAGACTGGACCAATGGCGGGTGGACTGGCCGTCTTCGCTGCCGGTAACAGCTCTTCAACCTACGGCTATCCCGCCATGTATGACAAGGTGCTGTCAGTGGCAGCCATAGGCGCTGACTATCAGGCGGCGTACTATACCAACTACGGTGAATGGGTGGATGTCTGTGCTCCAGGTGGAGATGCCTACAAGGGCCAATATGTGATAAGCACTTTCCCAGGCGGGGATTATGGCGGCCTTCAGGGCACGTCCATGGCCTGTCCCCATGTCTCAGGTATTGCGGCATTGGTGGTTTCGGCCTATGGCGGTCCTGGATTTACCAAGGACAACTGCTGGTATACCTTGCTGGCAGGTACTAAGAGCGAGGTATATGATTATAATCCTGCCTACAAGGGCCGTCTCGGACTCGGGATGATAGATGCCGCCCTGTGTCTGAGTTCATACAACCCGGAGCCTCCCGAGCCTGTGACAGACTTCGAGGCGCTTTCGGCGACTGCTGGCAGTGTAGTTCTTCAGTGGACGGCCACTTATGATTCCGATAGTCCGGGCAATACTCCTGCCCAGTACAATATCTATTGCCATACATCCTCTCTTGTAGATTTTGATCCCGATAACCCTACAGAGGGAGTGATGGTGGCGCAGCTTCCCGTGGAAGGCATCAATGCCGGGGATACAATCAGAGTAGAGTTCAGAGGACTGCAGCCATTGACTCAGTACTGGTTCCGCATAGAGGCGCTGGACAATGTCCACAACCGCTCGTCTCTGTCGGAGGAGATCTCATATATGACGACAGACAATACTCCTCCTTCCATTGTACCGGTTGGCGAGACAGACCTGACAGTCAAGACTTATGAAACAGGTACTATCCTGTTCTCCGTCACGGATGCTGAGGGAGACGGTCTTACAGCCTCATTCAGTCCCGACAGTCCCGCTCTTACGGCCAGGATCGAGGATGACGTGCTGACCGTATATGTGAACGGGCTCATGGAGCCGGCCTCGTCCAGGGGAGAAAGGCATGAAATCCTGCTTGCTGTTTCCGACGGCAAGTCTGAAACAAAAGTTTCCCTTTCCTACACTGTCCTGCCGAACAATGCTCCGTTGACAGTGGGTGCTGTCGGTGATATCCTGCTCAATGGACTGGGAACCTCTGTGGTATTGGATCTTGATACTATTTTCACAGATCCTGACGGAGAGCCTCTCAGATATGAGGTGCGTGCCGGGGAGGATGAGGGGACGGTCCAGACGGGCATCTCAGGAGGCAAACTCACCGTACTTGCAGCTGGATACGGTATGGAGCAGCTGACGATAGTGGCAGCTGATGCTGCCGGTGACACCAGCGCACTCTCATTCGGCGTGCTGGTCCGCGATGCCTCACGGCCTGCTGACATCTACCCCAACCCTGTTCTGGATACATTGTGGCTCAGGACTCCTGAGCCGGTCTTCGGAGCTTTGTTGAGAGTAAAGTCCTCTAACGGCAGTGAGGTACTGACCCGCTACGGTCTGGAGTCCTCTCCTTTCGAACCTGCCTTTGCCGACCTTTCCGGACTGCCGGGAGGTATCTATTCTGTAGAATTTTCCTTCACTGACCGGTCCGGCAAGCGCAGTACGGTAACGGCCGATGTCGCCAAACTGTAGCCTGGCCGATCGGATAAAATGAATGCCGGCAGGAACATGATGTCCCGCCGGCATTTTCTTATGCCCTGCAAGGCAGATATGTCTTATTCGGATTTTGTCCTGTACATAACGACCTTAGGGGTGTAGGCGGGGATTTCAAGACTGCTTTCGGAAGCGTTGTATGCGTAGGGGCTCTCGGGTTTTACGAACTCGGATATGTCGCTGGCTCCGTCCTTGGTGAAGGTGGTGGTGAGGCGGAATACCTTACTGTAATTCTCGTCCTTTCCTATGGCAACGGCCAGAATGGTGTATTCTGCGTCCCAGTCAGCCCAGTAGAGTTTTCCGGTAGGGCACCAGGTACCTCCGCTTATCAGCATGTCGGCTATTTCGTCATCGCTTATATTGGAGGTGTGGTCATTGGGATCCTCCTTGAACATGCCTCCGTACCATGTGCTGGCATCCTCGTTGGCGGAGAATTCTACCTGCACGTATGCCATGCCCTTTCCGTCGCTGTAGTCATCAGGGTAGAGCTCCGCGAGTTCGTCACCGTTGAAGTAACCGGTGATCTCGGCGGATACTGTAGCGCTGCTCTCCTTCTTGGGAAGGGTCGTGAACGGCTCGCTCACTGCTACTTTTATGACATCTCCGTATTCGTCCACGCATGCGGCCCAGATGTAGTAGGTTGTGCCGGGCTCAAGAACAGAATAATAGGTGTACCCCTGCTCTCCGTCACCGCGTTCGTAATCCAGATTGGTTATATTCTCTTCAATGTACTGCTTTACATAGCCGTTCATGTTATCCTTGTAGGACTCATAGTCTTTCTCAGCGATGACGTCGTAGAGATAAGGGACATACTCGTCGGAGGGGGTGATGGTTATAGAGGCACTTCTGGATGTGATTCCGTCTACTTTAAAGGAGAAAGTCCATTCTTCCGGAGCGGTAGCGGGAGCTTCGGTCCTGGTGTAGAATCTGGCTATTTCAGTAGTGGGGGCACCTCCTGACCATCCGAATACGAGCACCATATATCCGGTGCTGGCAAGATATACATTCTCATTGGTGTATGTGGTTTCTCCGCTGGTAGCGTAGAAATCAATAAAGAAGGAATCCTCATTGATGATAGTCTGGCGCAGATCTTCGTCAGAGAGTTCGTTGTATCCGACTACCGGGCGGATGCAGTGGTAGTAGGTCATAGTCTCGTCGGAAGGGATGACGGTATAGTCGAAACCGTCCTGAATGATGTTGGCGAATACTACGTCGAAGTCGGCATTCTCCAGGGCCAGGGTAGTGTATTTTTCAGAGGCGATCCCGGACGAGACTTTTCCCTCGTCGTCCAGACCGGCGGCGAAAGCGATGTATTCTGTCTCAGGAATCTGCCCTGTGAACTGCCAGGTCTGCTCTCCTGTGCTGCAGATGGCCTCCAGTGCCGATTCGACATCACCGAAGTTGTTGACTGCCTCAGCCATCATGTTTTCCATGTAGACGGCGAGGTCACCGGAGTGATGCTCATTGAGCACGCTGACTGCAAGGACATCGTAGTAGTACCTTGCATTGTCGTATGACGGTACCACCTTCATGTCTGCGGATGTTGCTGTGATATTTTCCAGGGTGATGGCAAGCACCAGGGGATCCTTGCCTTTCTGGCTGACGTTAAGAGTCTTCGTTACGGAGTCATTGCCCTCTCCGGCTGTGACTGTGATGATTGCCGCAGGAACAGCCTCCTCATTCTCATTAGGTTCGGCAGTTACTGTAAAAGTCGTGTCGGTGGTTCTCTGAACTGCGAAATAGTCGGGCTGGTCGGATTCAACGGACCACTCTCTGTTGGAAGTGACTTTAACGGTCTTTGTCCCGCCTTTTGCGTCGAAGACGATTTCTTCGGAGGGATTAAGAGTCAGAGCTGCCGGTTCTGTAGGACCGGGTTTCTCCTCGCATGAATAGATAGCAAAAAGTGATAACATTGCTGTCAGCAGCAATACAAGGCCTGAAGGTCTTTTCATAAAAATTAGATTTTAGATTGAAAAAATTAACTTATCGGGTCAAAAATAATAAAAATTGTAACATATCTGCAGAATGTCTCATAAATATTGCATATTTTCTATAATATTTGTTGATAACAATAATGTCGACTGTCTCGAGGCAATCTGCTCGCGGACAGACCCTGCTGACCAAGGCGATACACTCAGGCTCTCCGGCCAGCTCTGAGATGCCGGTTATCGGTGTTTTGTCCAGGTGCTCTTTTGTCGTGGATAAAATCGATGTCGTCCCAATCACAGTATAATTTTCACTTTACATTTTAGTTGAATTGCATGCCCTTGATTAATAGTGTTTTATGTGTTTGATGAAATGTTAAGTGGACGAATTCAGGCCAAAACAGACATTTTTGTCATCACTTAACATTTTTTGCAATATGCAGTATCCTGTCAATCAAGCGGTTGTGATGCAACTAAAATGTAAAGTGATGATGCAGGGAAACTTTTTCTACATTTGCATAAATCTTTTGACGAATGATGAAAAGGAGATTCTTGAATGTTTTTATGACGCTGGCCGTGATGTGGTCGGCGCTGCTGCTGACTGCCGGATGCAGAGACAGGGCGCCCCGGCTTACGGCGGAGGAAACGCATCTGATAATGTCTTCGGACGGGCTGATGCGGGTGCTGCTGGTGACTTCGCCGGAGGATTCGCTGGTGCTCAGGACTCCGTGCGTGGACGTGGCTGAGGAGGACCTGCAGTCGGAAGTCTATGAGCACCTGGCCTGCAGGATGATCGCCACGGTTACGGACTCCACTCAGGACGGGGTCGGACTGGCTGCTCCCCAGGTCGGCCTTAACCGTCGGGTAGTGGCCGTAATGCGCTATGACAAGCCCGGATATCCGTTCGAAGTATATCCCAACATCCATATCGAGTATTTTTCCGACCAGAAGCAGACCGGCCCGGAAGGCTGTCTTTCCATTCCCGATATCGCCGGTGACGTTGAGCGCTCGCAGCAGGTGGTCATCCGCTACACCGACCCGGAGACTCTGTCGGAGGTCCGCGATACCGTGGACGGCTATACGGCGGTCATTTTCCAGCACGAAGTCGACCACCTCGACGGCATCCTGTTCACGGACAGGCTGACAGTTCCGGCTGGTTCGGCTGGTTCTGGAAGGTGACGGTGAAAAGCCACTTTCGCCTGCACCTTCCGGATGGGAATCCAGGGCAGGGCTGACGAGAAAGGACTCTGAGGCAGGTCGGCATATAACGAAATTCAGAAGGTGGTGGCAATATGCCGTTTCGCCCGGCACCTTCCGGACCGGAATCCAGGACAGATCCGTCGAGAATGGCTTCTGGGCAAGGTTACAAGTCAACGAAATCGAGAAGGTGCAGGGGAAAAGTCGGTTGAGTCGGCACCTTCCGTATGGGAATCCGGTACAGGACCCGTTGGAAGGTACGAAATAGTTGAACTCACCTTCCGAAGGCGGGACGATTTCGCAGGAAAATAGCGCACCTTCGGAAGGTGGGAAAGGGCTGGACGGAACGGAAACGTCGCTACAGACGCTGTGGCGGGCATGGCGCAGGAACTCACCTTCCGAAGGCGGGACGATTTTGCGGGAAAACCGCACACCTTCCGAAGGTGGGAAAGGGCTGGACGGAACGGAAACGCCGCTACAGATGCTGTGGCGGTCATGGCGCGAAAACTCACCTTCCGAAGGCGGGACGATTTCGCGGAAATACTGCTCACCTTCGGAAGGTGGGAAAGGGTGGGAATGGGAATGGCGGGCATGAAAAACCCCGGCTGCCGGAGATGTGGCGGTCGGGGTCTTTGGGTCTACGGAACCGGAGTGTTCCGGCGGGGATGAAGGTTCATCGAAGCCGAAGAGTGTTCCGGTCGGGCTGGGTTGCCGAGCGGGCTGTTACTTCAGCACGCCGAGTTCCTTGCCGATCTTGGTGAAGGCTGCGACGCATCTGTCGAGGTGCTCCTTCTTGTGGCCGGCGGATACCTGTACGCGGATACGGGCCTGGTCTTTGGGCACTACAGGGTAGTAGAAGCCGGTTACGAAGATGCCTTCGTCCTGCAGTCGGGCGGCCATCTCCTGGGACAGCTTGGCGTCGTACAGCATGACGGCGCAGATGGCTGACTCGGTGGGCTTGATGTCGAAGCCGGCGGCTTTCATCTTGCTGATGAAGTAGTCGGTGTTCTCGTGCAGGCGGTCCTGGAGCTCGTTGGACTCCTTCATCATGTCGAACATGCGGATACCTGCGGCTGCGATCATGGGAGGAATCGAGTTGGAGAACAGATAAGGTCTCGACCTCTGGCGCAGCATGGCGATGATCTCCTTCTTACCGGTGGTGAATCCGCCGACGGAGCCGCCGAATGCCTTTCCGAGGGTGCCTGTGATGATCTCGATCTGGCCGCGGAGGTTGTAGCGCTCGGTAACACCGCGTCCGGTCTTGCCTACGACGCCGGCTGAGTGCGACTCATCGACCATGACCATGGCGTTGTACTTCTCGGCGAGGGCGTGGATCTTGTCCAGAGGGCATACGTTGCCGTCCATGGAGAACACACCGTCGGTGACGATGATGCGGTGACGCTGGGCCTGGGCTTCCTGGAGGCATTTCTCCAGCTCTGCCATGTCGGCGTTGGCGTAACGGTATCTCTTGGCCTTGCACAGACGCACGCCGTCGATGATGGAGGCGTGGTTGAGGGAGTCGGAGATGATGGCGTCCTGCTCGTTCAGAAGAGGCTCGAACACACCGCCGTTTGCATCGAAGCAGGCTGCATAGAGGATAGTGTCCTCAGTTCCGAAGAACTCGGCAATCTTGGCCTCGAGGGTCTTCTGCAGGTCGCCTGTACCGCAGATGAAACGTACGCTGGCCATTCCGTAGCCGTGTGTGTCGAGGGCTTCCTTGGCGGCGTTTACCAGTTCCTTGCTGTCGGCAAGTCCGAGGTAGTTGTTGGCGCAGAAGTTAAGAGCCTTGGTGCCGTCCTGGAGAGTGATTTCGGGACCCTGGGGGGTTACGATGACGCGCTCCTCTTTGTAGAGGCCGGCTTCTCTGATGCTGTTCAGCTCATTCTGAAGATAGGCTTGAAAATCTTTATACATAATATTGTGTTTTTAGAGAAATTTTCTGAATGCAAAAATAATAAAATAGCGGTGGAGTTGTCATCCGCATGAAATAATTCCGTACTTGTAACAAAAATTTGAAAACTCCGGAAGTTTTTTTAGTTTTGCGCCCTGATTATGACAAACAGGGAACAAATACTGAGAAATACAGCCTCACTTTTTCTGGAGCGTGGCTGTAAGTCGGTGACTATGGACGAGGTAGCTTCTGCCAACGGTATGTCCAAGCGCACTCTCTACGAGCTTTTCCATGACAAGGCGAAGCTGCTGCAGGAATGCATCCTTCTGATGCACAGGAACAATGTCGCCAAAATGGAAGCGGAACTGGCAAAAGCGGACAATGTCCTCGAGTGGTTTATGCACCATATGGTCAATAAGGAGGAGAAGCGCATGAGTAATTTTTACGATTTCTTCACGGAAGTAAAGAGGTATTATCCTGAAGTGTTTGTCAATGTGGTTCAGGGTGTAAACCGACGGCATTGCGAGCTCCTCGAGAGGATTGTGGAGAGAGGACAGGGCGAGGGTCTGTTCGTAACGGGTGTTCTGGATGCTCACAGTCTGTCACTCCAGCTGTTTGAGCTTTCGGTGGCAGTGACGGACAGGGCAGTGCGCAACTATCTGGAAATAAAGCATGACCGCTGCGGGGACTACCTGATGTTTTTCCTCGTGCGGGGTATCGCTACGGAAAAGGGCAGGGCCTATATCGATGAATATCTGGAAAATAATAAATCACTGTTACAATAAAATATAATGAGACAAATCCTCAAGACAACAGTTATCCTGTGCTGCGGTGCGGCTCTGTCGGTATCCGCTGCTGCATTTCCCGGACCGGACTTCCCGGCCTCCGCGGCAGGTACGGCGCAGGAGGAGCAGGAGGCGGCCGATTCCGCAGTCCTGCATTTTACTCTTGACGAGGCGATGAGCTACGCTCTGGAGCACAACTGGGACCTGCAGAACTCCTCCCTGTCAGTCCGTCAGGCAGAGGCGGACCGCTGGGCGGCCATAGCGGGCATGCTGCCCCAGGTCAACGGGACGCTCGACTATTCCAACTACATGGGTTATGAGATGGCTTTCGGCGAGACGGGCCTCTCTATCGCAATGCCCCCCTACGGTTCGATAGGGGTCAATGCCTCGATGGCCGTGAGCGGGGCGCAGATCATCAGTGCCCTCATCGGCAAACTTTCCATAGAGATGTCCGACGTGACCTACCGCCAGTCGCAGCAGGAGGTCGCCGAGCAGGTACGGCTCCTGTATTTCTCGGCCCTGGTGAGCCGGCAGACCATCGATCTGCTGGAAAATAACCTGGAGACCGTGCGCAGGCTTCACGCCTTCTCCCAGAAATCGGTGGAGGCCGGAGTGGCCGAGCAGGTGGATGCAGACCAGATCATGGTGCAGGTGGCTACTCTCGAGACTTCGATCAACGAGGCCCGCCGCGGCCTGGAGATGGTCTACAACTCCATGCGCCTGCAGATGAACATCGGATTTGACAAGGAGATAGTCCTGACCCAGACCCTCGACGAGCTGATGGACGTGGAGCACTCGCTGGACCTGCTCTACGATGACTTCATCCTCGAGAACAATTTCTCATACCAGCTGGCCCTCAAGAGCACGGACCTTTACCGTCAGCAGAAGAACCTCGCCGGATGGGCCTACGGACCTACCCTCAGCGCATTCTACCAGTACACGGGCAGGAAGTATTTCTCCGACGAGATGACCATGAACATGACACCTCCGAATATGGTGGGGCTGACCCTCTCGATTCCCATTTTCTCCTCGGGCAGGAACTTCACCTCCTTCCAGAAGGCGAAGCTCGAATACCAGAAGCAGCTGAATACATTGGAAAGCACGGAGATGGCCCTGAACATCCAGCACCGCCAGCTCAAGTACAACCTCTCTTCCGCCTACGAGCGCTACCTGACCCAGAAGAAGAACGTGGAGGTATCGCAGAGCGTATTTGACAATATCAGCAAGAAATACGAGTTCGGCTACTCGTCGAGTCTCGACGTGACCAACTCGGCGACCACCCTCATATCCGCCCAGAGCACCTACGTGCAGGCGGCGCTGGACTACGTGACGGCACAGATCGAACTGGAGAAACTCCTGAACAAGAATACTTACGGACAAACAGAAGCAGAAAAATAAATCATCATGAAATTCAAAGCAATAGCATCAATTCTTGCCTCGGCAGCCCTTCTGGCCGGCTGCGGTGGCGGCAACACCGGCGATATGGCCCAGGAAAGAGTGGAGCAGGTGAGGACCTCCCCCCTCGCATACGAGGAGGTGTCGAGACAGATCGAGCTCTCTACCACCCTGCAGGGTTATGACCAGATGAACATATCCCCCTCGCTGACGGGCCTTATCGAGAAGATATACGTAGAGGTGGGTGACCGCGTGCGCAAGGGTGACACACTGGTGAGGATGGACCAGAACCAGCTCAACACTACCCGGATAGCATTTGCCAACCTCCAGATAGAGATGAACCGCGTGCAGATGCTTCTGGAGAGCGAGGCCATCTCCCAGCAGGTCTACGACCAGACCAAGCTGAGCTTCGACCAGACGCAGGAGACCCTCCGTTTCCTGGAGGAGAATACCTTCGTAAGGGCGCAGTTCGACGGAGTCATCTCGGCCAAGAACTACGAGGACGGGGAGCTCTACAGCGGGGCTCAGCCCATCCTCCAGCTTACCAAGATCAAAGAACTCAAGGCATACGTCAATGTCCCGGAGACCTACTATCCCTTGGTCAAGGAAGGCATGAGGGTCAATGTCTACTCGGACATATACCCCGACCGGACCTTCCCGTCCACCATCGAGATTGTCTACCCGACGGTGGACCCGGCCTCCCATACATTCACCCTCAAGCTGCGGATTCCGAACTCCTCGGAGCTCATCCGTCCGGGCATGTACGTGAGCACGGTGCTGGACCTGGGCCGGACCGAGGCCCTCGTGGTGCCCTATCAGGCAGTGCTCAGGCTCATCGGCTCCAACAACCGCTATGTATTCGTGGATGACGGCGGTGTGGCCAAGCGCGTCTTCGTGGAGATAGGCGAGCGTCATGACCAGACCATCGAGATATCCAGTGACAGCCTCAAGGTGGGCGATCCTATCGTCACCACCGGCCAGGCCAAGCTCGTGGACGGAGTCAAACTGAATGTGGTAAAATAATCCCCGCCTGCGATGAGTATCTACAAATCAGCGATCAACCGTCCGGTGACGACCCTCCTGGTGTTCGTCGCCGTGATAGTGATAGGCATCTTCTCGTTCCTGAGGCTGCCTATCGACCAGTTCCCGGAGATGGACCCGCCGTACATCTCCGTACTGACCGTCTATCCGGGAGCCAGTGCCTCCGAGATAGAGACCAACGTTACGAAAATCATAGAGAACAACCTCAACTCCGTCGACTACCTCAAGGAGATAACCTCCACCACCAAGGACAATATCTCCGTGGTGATGCTCGAGCTGGAGTGGGGAACGGACCTGGACGAGATTATCAACGATGTCCGGTCCTATATCGACATGGTGACGGACGAGCTGCCCGACGGCTGTACCAACCCGTTCATCTTCAAGTTCAGCACAAGTTCCATGCCTATCCTCCAGTACTCGATTACGGCCGATGAGAGCTATCCCGGACTGGACAAGCTGCTCAACGATGAGATCATCCCGCAGCTGAGCATGGTCAACGGTATCGGAAACCTTACCCTTTCCGGCTCTCCGGAGCGCTATGTGTACGTGGATATCGACCAGCAGAAGCTGGATGCCTACGGCCTTCCCCTGGAAACCGTCGGCAGTGCGATAGCCGCCAACAACCTCAACCTTTCCTCCGGTACCGTCAAGATGAACAAGGAGCAGTACCAGCTCGAGGTGCGCAGCGAGTACGTCGAGAGCTCCGAGATCAACGACATCGTGGTTACAGTCACTCCCGAGGGCCGGCAGGTCTTCGTGCGGGACCTGGCCACGGTGCGCGACACGATCAAGGACCTGAGCCTCGATGAGAAGACCAACGGCCGCGAGAGCGTCCGCCTCATGGTGACCAAGCAGACCGGCGCCAACACCGTACAGATCTGCCAGGATCTCGAGAAGGAACTGGCCAAGATAAAGAGGACCCTGCCGCGGGACATCAGGATAGAGACCATCTATGACTCATCGGAGGATATCCAGAACTCCATCAGTTCTCTGGAGGAGTCGATTCTCTACGCCCTGCTCTTCGTGGTGCTCGTGGTGCTCTTCTTCCTCGGGGAGTGGCGTTCGACCCTGATTATTTCCCTGACGATTCCTATATCCCTGATTGTGGCCTTCATCTACCTGATGCTGGCGGACAGCTCGCTGAACATCATATCGCTCAGCTCCCTGACCGTGGCCATCGGTATGGTGGTGGACGATGCCATCGTGGTGCTCGAGAACATCACCAAGCATATTGAGAGAGGCTCGTCGCCGAGAGAGGCGTCCATCTATGCGACCAACGAGGTGTGGGTGTCCGTCATCGCCACTACCCTCGTGATAGTGGTGGTGTTCGTGCCTCTGACGATGCTTACAGGCATGGCAGGCATCATGTTCAAGGAACTCGGCTGGCTGGTGACCATCATGGTATGTACTTCCACAGTAGTGGCCATCACCCTTACTCCCATGCTCTGTTCCAAGCTGCTGAAGGCCCGTCCCGTGCGTATCAACGAGAGGGGAGTCATCGAGAACATTCCGCCCAAGCGCAACTTCTACCAGAGATTCGTGATTCCGGTACTCGATGCCATAGACCGGGCATACGCCAGGCTGCTGCGCTGGTGCCTGCGCCATAAGGCCATCACTCTTGGAGCCATCGTGCTCTTCTTCTTCGCTTCCATCACTCCTTTCCTGATGGGCAAGATAGGAACTGACTTCATCCAGGAGACCGACAACGGCCGTCTTTCCGTGTCCATCGAACTGGCCACCGGCTACCGTATTGAGGAGACAGCGAAGATGGCCCGCTATATCGAGAGCCGTTTCTACGAGCTGGTGCCGGAGATAAAGCTCATCTCCACCTCGGCCGGAACCACCGACGACGACGGTGTCTCGGCGATGTTCTCCACCACCATGAACAACACCATGTCCATGACCGTGGTCTGCAACAAGAAGAACGAGCGCGAGCGTTCCATCTTCGAGATAGCCGAGGTGCTGCGTCAGGAACTGGCCTCCTATCCGGAGATTATCGACTACCAGTGTGATGTCTCCAGTTTCATGGGAGGAGCATCCTCGACCGTGGATGTAGAGATATACGGTTACAGTTTCGATGAGACGAACGCCTTCGCCCAGGAGGTCCGCAACGCCATCCGCGACAATGTGCCGGGGGCCCGCGACATCGACATCAGCCGCGAGAAGGACCGTCCCGAGATCAAGATCAACCTCGACAAGGAGAAACTGGCCTACCACGGGCTCAATTCCTCCACAGTCTCCACCTATGTCCGCAACCGTGTCAACGGCATGGCCTCCGGATTCCTCAAGGAGGACGGCGACGAGTACGACATAGTGGTGCGTCTGCAGGAGGAGGACCGCAACTCCATCACCGATATCGAGGATATGACCATTCCCACCGCCACCGGTGCGATGATCAAGATCAAGGAACTCGGCAAGATAGAGGAGTACTTCGCCCCGCCTACCATCGAGCGCAAGAGCCGTCAGAGGATAGTGACTATCTCCGTTACTCCTTACGAGACTTCGATGGGCGAGCTGGCTGCGGGTATCCAGCAGACCATCGACCGGATGGGAGTGCCGAGCGGCATCACCGTCAGACTGGCCGGTAACTATGAGGACCAGCAGGATACTTTCCAGGATCTGCTCCTTCTTCTGGCCCTGATCGTGCTGCTGATATACATCGTGCTTGCCTCCCAGTTCGAGTCCTTCGTCAAGCCCGTGATGATCATGACGGCAGTGCCGTTCGCCCTTTCCGGAGTGGTGCTCGCCCTCTGGATCACAGGCACTACCCTCGATATGATCGGCTCCCTCGGATTCATCATGCTGGTGGGTATCGCGACCAAGAACGCCATCGTGCTGGTGGACTACACCAACCTGATGCGCGACCGCGGCTACGAGCTCAACGAGGCCATCGCCCTTTCCGGTGCCTCCCGTCTGCGTCCCGTGCTCATGACCGCCATCACCACCTTCCTCGGTATGCTGCCTATGGCTCTGAGCCAGGGTGAGGGAGCCGAGATGTGGAAGCCCATGGGTATCGTCGTCATCGGCGGACTTCTGGTAGCCACTGTGGTGACCCTCGTAGTGGTGCCCGTCTTCTACGCCCTGCTCTCCCGTCACGGCGAGAGGGACAAGGAGAAGAAGAACCGCGCCCAGTTCATATTCATGCAGCTGTCTCCCAATCCCGAGGGCGATGACCCCGAGGTGCGCAGGAGTCAGGAACTCAACCAGTAAAGTAAATGGAGGATACCTATTATGAAATGTGTCTTTATAGTGTATAATCAGGCCAATACCGAGAGGGTGGAGTACATGCTCGACGAGCTGGGCATCCGGGGCTTCACCTTCTTCGAGCAGGTCCAGGGCCGCGGCAGCCGGGACGGAGAGCCCCGCCGCGGCACCCACACCTGGCCGGAGATGAACTCCGCCATGATGACGGTCGTCGAGGACGACCGCGTCGAGGAGCTGCTCCAGACCGTCCGCAAACTGGACAACCGCAACCGCGAGGTAGGCGTGCGGGCTTTCGTCTGGAATATAGAGCAGACGGTGTGATTTTTTGAATACAATTTTTGATTTTGGTTATCTTTGCGCCTTCATTTGAGTTACCATATATTCTGCAATGGAGAGCATAAAGGAAATCTACAAGATAGGTAAGGGCCCGTCGAGCAGTCATACGATGGGCCCCAAAAAAGCGGCGGAGATGTTCAAGGGAATGTATCCCGGGGCATCTTCGTTTACTGTTACCCTGTACGGCAGCCTGGCCGCGACAGGCAAGGGGCACATGACCGACGTGGCCCTCATCGAGGCCCTCAAGGACGAGCGGAGCCCCCGGGTGGACATCATCTGGAAGCCGGACGTCTTCCTGCCCCAGCATCCCAACGGCATGAATTTCCAGGCCTTCGACTCCGAGGGACACAAGATGGGCGAGAAGACACTGTTCAGCATAGGCGGGGGCGACATCAGTGAGGACGGACGCCGCCAGCCCGAGAAGAGCATCTACCCTTACAGCAAGATGAAGGACATCCTGGGGTGGTGCAACAAGTACAACTCCTACTTCTGGGAGTACGTGGCCCAGCACGAGGACCCCGATATCTGGGATTACCTTTACGACCGCTGGGTGGTCATGAAGAAGGCCATCGAGGACGGCCTGGACCACGAGGGCGTCCTGCCCGGAGGCCTGAACGTGCGCCGCAAGGCCTATTCCTACTACCAGCACGCCATGAGCTACCAGAACACCATGCAGCGCCGGGGCCTGCTCTTCGCATACGCCCTGGCCGTCTCCGAGGAGAATGCGGCCGGAGGCACTATCGTCACGGCTCCCACCTGCGGTTCCTGCGGAGTGCTGCCCGCCGTCCTCTATCTGATCCATACCCAGTATGGAGTGACGGAGAAGAAGATTATCAATGCCATGGCCACCGCCGGTCTCTTCGGCTCTGTCATCAAGGCCAATGCCTCCATCTCCGGGGCTGAGGTAGGCTGCCAGGGAGAGGTCGGGAGCGCCTGCGCCATGACCTGCGCCGCCGCCACCCGTCTTTTCGGCGGTACCCCTCCCCAGATAGAGTGTGCCGCCGCCATGGGCATGGAGCATTTTCTCGGCCTGACCTGCGACCCCGTATGCGGCCTGGTCCAGATACCCTGCATCGAGCGCAACGCCTTTGCTGCTGCCAGGGTGATGGACTGCACCCAGTACTCCCTGATGTCGGACGGCAGTCACATTGTGCCCTTCGATACAGTTATCGAGGCCATGAAGCGCACCGGACACGATCTTCCCAATCTGTATAAGGAAACTTCGGAGGGCGGATTGGCATATCTGGTAAAGAAGAAGGAATAAAATTTACTATATTCGCGGGATGAAGTATTTCGGAAAGATAACAGCAGTCCTGGGACTCGCGGCAGTCCTTCTGGTCCTCCCTCTGAGGACCGGTGCCCAGGATTATTCCTCCTCATTCTTCAAGGTAGGTGTCAAGGGCGGCATCAACTTCTCGTCAATGAGCCGTTTCGAACTCGGCTACATCTCCGAGTCGGTGCGCAACTACACCGGTTTCAATGCCGGAGTGGCCTTCAGTTTCGACCTTCCTGTGCAGGGCATGACCATTCAGCCCGAGCTCAACTATATCTCCAAGGGTGCGATGTACCGCGGTCCGGAGAATTTCCGTTTCCGTACCGATTTCATCGAGCTGCCCGTCAATCTTCAGGTGGGCCTCGACCTTATCCTCCTGCGCCCCTACCTGATGGTATCTCCCTATATAGGTTATGCCGTCCTGAAGCGTCCGGAGGGGATGCCCTGGTCCGGAATCAACCGTTTCCAGTACGGTATCGGCATCGGCGGCGGCGTGGATTTCTGGAGATTCCAGCTGCAGGTCAAGTACAACTGGAATATCGGTCAGCTGACCCGCGGTCTGTCGGACGACACCATTCATACCGGTTCCGGCAACATAGAGGTGGAACCCGAGGGCCCGGTCCGTATGGGCAACTACCGCGGCCTGGAAGTCAATCTGGTATTTTTCTTTTAATAATTTATAAAAAGGTAAAAAGTTATGTTAGCAATCAATGATTCCAATTTCGAGGAAATGGTAATCAACTCCCAGATTCCCGTGCTTCTGGATTTCTGGGCACCCTGGTGCGGCCCCTGCCGCATGATCTCTCCTATCGTCGAGGAGCTGTCCAAAGAGTATGAGGGCAAATGGCTCATCGCGAAGTGCAACGTGGACGAGTCCACAGACATCCCCATGAAGTTCGGCATCCGCAACATCCCTACTCTGCTGTTCTTCAAGGGCGGTGTAATGAAAGAGAAGATGGTCGGCTCCACCACAAAGGCCGCCATCGTCGCCAAGATGAACTCAATCGAGTAAAAACGTTTACCATGAAAAAGATTTTCTCAATCCTTACCCTTGCCCTCCTGATCGCTGCTGTACCGGCCAACGCCCAGCCCGGCAAGGACTTCTTCAACCTTGGCGTCAAGGCCGGACTGAACTTTTCCAACATGTCCGACATGGATGACGCCTTTGAGAGCGGATTCCTGAAAACCTACACAGGATTCAATGCCGGTCTCGTCTTCAATTTCAACCTGCCCCTGGGCTTCGAGATCAACCCCGAACTGCAGTACGTGCAGTCTGGCATCACTACCCCCGGTTACAGCGGAGAAATTCTGGGAATAGGTTACGAAATCCCCGCCTCCAAGTTCTCATCAGGCTCCCTCCGCGTTCCTATCAATATCCAGTGGGGCTTCCGTTTCCTGAACGTAATTAAGCCCTACGTGGTGGTTTCTCCCTATGTAGGCGCCGTACTCTTCGGTAACGGCAGTATCCTCGGAGCAGATCTGGACAAGGAGACAGTCAACCAGTTCCTGAATCGCTTCCAGTACGGTATCGGCGTGGGTGCAGGTATCTACGTATGGCGTTTCCAGGTATCCTTCAAGTGGAACTGGGATCTCAATCCCGTCTTCGAGGATGAGTTCGAGATACGTGGAGCACGTGTTGATTTTGACTCAGACTCCAAATTCAGCGGAGGCGAGCTTTCCCTGGCATTTTTCTTCTAGTAGACAGAAATGACACTGACCGAAGACATCAGACGGACGATAGCCCCGGAGTGGGAAGGCTTCGAGAGGCTTCTGACCGAAGCCCTGGCTTCCCGCAGCGACCTTCTCAACAGAATCAACGCCTATCTCCTCGATGCCTCGGGCAAGAAACTAAGACCGCTGCTGGCCCTCGTAACCGCGAAGGCCTGCAGCGGTTCTATTAATCAGAAGGCTGTAGCCTGCGCGGCTGTCTCCGAACTTATCCACACCGCCACTCTTCTGCATGACGACGTGGTGGACGACAGCGACCAGCGCCGCGGCCGCATGACGGTCCGCAAGCTGTTTTCTCCCGGAGCCTCCCTGCTGATGGGGGACTACTGGCTGACCCGGGCCATACACCTGCTCATCGCCTACGGCTGTCCCGTGGAGGTGCTTGGCATCTATTCCAAGTCCCTCGAGGAACTTGCCGAGGGCGAGATCATCCAGATGGAACTGGCCGACAGCCTCCGTGCCACTGAGGACGATTACATCCAGGTCATCAGGCGCAAGACGGCCTCCCTCTTCATCGCCTCCGTCAAGGGCCCTGCCATAGTGGCCGGCGCCTCAGGGGAAGTGGTCGCAGCGATGGAACAGTATGCCTACTGGCTGGGCTGCGGCTTCCAGATACGGGACGACATCCTCGACTATCATTCCAGCGCCGAGACCGGCAAGGACAGCGACAGCGACATCATGGAGCGCAAGATCACCATGCCGCTCCTCTGCGCCATGCGCAACGCTCCTGACCAGGAGGAGTACATCCGCCGCCGGATGGGCGACATCACCTGCGACCCTTCGAAGAAAGAGCAGGACAGGGAGGTGGCCTCAGAGATCAGGGCCTTCGTCCTCTCCCACGGCGGCATAGAATCCGCCACCGGAGTAGTCCGGGACTACTCCCTCCGGGCACAGCGCTGCCTGGAAATATTGAAGCCGTCCCTTTCCAGAGACGGCCTCGCATCCATTGCCGCAAGTCTGTGCGGCAGGTAAGATAAATGCCCTATCCTCTCGGCAGTTCTTCGGAAGGCTCTTCATATGAGGATCTGCTGATGAATACAGTGCCGTCGTCAAAAGTCACAGTTACCTCTATTTCCGGCATTTCCGATGATTCGGGCGGTTCAGACATGCTTATTGTCCCGAGCCAGGCTTCAACTCCGTATTTGCGCGGCGATGACTCTTCGTCTTTCGGTAAGGGGAAATACGTGTTCGCCAGCAGGGCTGTGAGAATCATAGGCTCCATATCGACAATACATTCTTTGTATGGAGTATATCCATATTGTACGTCGTAGGTTGTACCTGATAATTCCGGGTCGTGGTCTGTAACCTTATTATATCCATTTTGAATAAAAGGATAGTATGATGCATAGGTAATATAACTGATATCGTCCAGGTAGGCACCGGCGGGATAATTGTCGTTATAGTTGTCTACAGCCTTGATGGTTATATCTACTATGACTTTACCTATGGCATCATTATTGTTTGGCGTCGGGATGCCACTGTAATATGCTGTATCCGCGTATCTTTCCATCAGAGTTGGATTATCGCCCTCTATAGGATTCAGACATAAGATACCAAGGCCGTAGGAATTTTCCGGAATTTCTTTGTTATCTAAATCTGAGGGCCTGGGCATGATCTTTATGGTATCGCCATCGCCTGGCATATAGTATTGCGTGATAAAGTTTTTTGACATTGATGTCCATCCCTCGACTTCGGGACTTTTCTCGCAGGAAACAAGCCACAGCAGCGGCAGGCTCATGCATATCAGCAGTGTTTTTATATGTTTCATGACAGTGTTTATTTAATGTTTGTTATGATATGGAAATTTTTTAAATAAAAAAATAGGATTTGGAGAAGCAGAAGTGGGAGGCATTCTCATAGGTGGAGGCAATCCTTGTCAGGCATACCCTATGCCGTCGGTGGCATGGTTTATCGGTGTATTTGATGTAGTATGTCAGTCTAGTTTAATTTTTACAAAAATAGAAAAATAATCTGAATATTCACTAATTGACCGATTCTATTAAGGGTAGATGATGGGAATTCTGAAATGTTGAGGCTGTCGTTTTTGTGGGGAAGCAGTGTAGACTGCGGGTCAACGAATTTACTTCGGGGTGCGCTGCTGAAAAATCAACTCTGTAAATCAATACCTTATAAATCAAAGTGCACATTTGCCACGTTTGTGAAAGGGGCAAATGTGCAACACAATTTTCATGCGATTGATTATCAGATGATTAAAAATCAAAGCGCACCACGAGGTAAATTCGTTGAGTGAAAGTGCGAAAGGTCTATAATTTCCATCTGACGTATGTGATCGGCTTGCCTTCGGCGAGGAACATCGACTCGTAGAAGGTCTTGATGGACAGCAGCGGTTCCCTCTCTGCGAGACCGGAGCCGTAGATGTCGTTGTCGGCTTCCAGCAGGGTGTGGCCGCCCTCGCGGATGACCTCCAGGGTGGACTCGTGCAGGAGCTGGCTGTCGGTCTTCAGGTGCATGATGCCGTCCTTCTTCAGAAAATGCGAGTAACGCTCCAGGAAGATGGGGCTGGAGAGCCGCTTGTTGGGCTTCTTGGGCTGGGGGTCGGAGAAGGTCAGCCATATCTCCGACACCTCGTCAGGACCGAAGAGGGAGTCGATGAAATCTATGCGTGTGCGCAGGAAGGCCACGTTGGGCAGAGCGTGCTCGGTGGCGTATTTCGCCCCTTTCCAGAGACGGGCGCCCTTGATGTCCACTCCGATGTAGTTGTTTTCCGGGAAACGCTCCGCAAGGGCGATGGTGTACTCTCCCTTGCCGCAGCCCAGTTCCAGGATTATCGGCCGGTTATTGCCGAATACCTCTGAGCTCCAGTGCCCTTTCAGCGGATGGTCCTTATGCAGCACCTCGTCCATAGGGGGCTGGATGAGGCAGCGGAATGTCTCGTTTTCCTTGAATTTACGTATTTTGTCCTTTCCCATGATGTTCAAGTGTTATTCCCAGTCCCAGCACTTTTCCGTCGGCAGTGTCCGGCAGGGAGATGTCTATATGCCACGTACCCGTTTCCGGGGGTATGATTCTGTCTCTGTATGCCCAGCTTATGTCGTAGTACCCCGGCGTGCCGGCCAGGCGTATGCGCTCATCCTCCGGATGCTCCTTGGTGTACTGTCTGATTGCCCGGTAGTCGGATGGAAAGGTGACTGTTTCCGTGCCGGAGGCTCCGGAGGGAGAAGCGAGGGTGATATCCATTGTCAGGACGGCCGGAGTGCCGCCGCCTTTCTGTATGCGGGTGATGAGGCTCATGGTATAGCTGCCGGTGGAGTCTGACATCTCAATATCGAAGGAGGCTCTGTTTCCGTCCTCTTCCGTCAGTGTCCGGAACACGGTCTCAGAGCCCGTGCCCGCGGAGCAGGCCGAGACAGCAGTACATGCCAGCGCAGTCAGCAGTCGGAGTCCCGGAACCAGTCTCATTGCCGGTCGGAATTGTTCTGACTGTTGTTGCCTTTGGCGGGACCGGGACCGTTTTTTGGGGCGGCGGGTTTCTTTTTCTTCTTTTTCTTCCTCCGCTTGTTGTCGAAACGGTCTATGCTGTCGTCTCCGATGGATGACACGAAGTCTATCGGGCGGTCTTCCTTGCCGCTGTCCTTGAAGAGGGTGGCGGGCTTGTTTCCCTTGCGGTTGGCAGCTATTATTCGGCGTACCTCATCTACAGTCAGGGGGGCCATCTTGGACATATTGCCCTGCTCGTAGGAGAACCACATGATGCCCTTCAGGATGTCTGTCTTGACCAGCCAGGCCGGCCCGTCCTGGAACTCGAGAGGGGAATTGACATTGGGTGTGTTGTTGTGTGCGTCCATGTAGACGGGCACCTCGTAGTTGATGCAGCATTTGAGCTTGCCGCACTGACCGGCCAGTTTCTGCGGATTGAGGGACAGGTCCTGGCAGCGTGCGGACTGGGTGGATATGGACTGGAAGTTGGTGATGTACTTGGAGCAGCACAGGGACCTTCCGCATACGCCGATACCGCCTATGAGTCCGGCTTCCTGACGCGCACCGATCTGCTTCATCTCTATCCTTATCCGGAACTCTTCCGCGAATACCTTGATGAGCTGGCGGAAGTCCACTCTCTCATCGGCGATATAGTAGAATATGGCCTTGGTCCCGTCTCCCTGAAACTCTACGTCTCCTATCTTCATGTCCAGTCCCATATCGGCTGCGATCTGGCGTGCACGGATCATGGTGCTGTTCTCACGGGCTATGGCTTCCTGCCATTTCTCCAGGTCGAGGGGGCGGGCCTTGCGGTATATTTTCTTGAGTTCCTTGGTCTCGGTGTCGAAATGGTTCCTGAGCATCTGACGTCCTACGACGGGGCCCTCCAGGGTGATTATTCCCACATCGTGTCCGGTGACGGCCTCCACCACCACCAGGTCGCCTCTCTTGAGCAGCTGACGGGAGGTGTTCTCATAGAATCCTTTCCGTGTGTTCTTGAAACGGACCTCATAGATGTTGTTGAACTTGGGGTCGTTGATATTCTTGAGCCAGTTGAAGTCGTGCAGCTTGCAGCATCCGGGATGGTAGTTGCACAGAAGCTCTCCGTTCTCGGTGCGCTCGGTGGTGCATCCGCGGGAGCAGTCGTATATTATGCGTTTTTCTTCCATTTTATCCATAAACTACAAAGATATTAATTATCTTTGAATTTCGATATGCAATTCAAAGAAGTATTAGGTAACGGCGAACTGAAGGAACGGCTGCTCCGGATGGTGGACAGCGGCCGCACGGGACATTCCATAATGCTGGTGGAGCGGGACGGTTATGGGGCTCTGCCCATGGCCCTGGCTCTGATACAGTACATGATATGCGGCAACCGCCGTCCGGGCGGGGATTCGTGCGGAGTCTGTCCCACATGCCGCAAAATAGCGGAAATGGTTCATCCCGACCTGCATTTTGCTTTTCCGGTCAACGTATCCTCCAAGTCCGGCAGTTCCAAAAAGCCTCTGAGCTCATCCTTTCTCCAGGAGTGGAGGCAGCTGTACAGGGACAACCCTTATTTCACCGAGACAGACCTATACACCCGTCTGGGAATGGACGGCAAGGCCGGCGTCATAAGTGTGGCCGAGGCCCGCGAGATTCTCGACGCCTTGAGCCTCAAGTCCTACGAGGGCAAGGGCAAATACATGATAATATGGCTGCCCGAGCGGATGAACGCCGAGGCGGCCAACCGTCTGCTCAAGATAGTGGAGGAACCTATGCCCGATACTTATTTCCTGTTCATCACCCATGCTCCGGACAGGATAATCTCCACTATACGTTCCCGCTCGCAGATTGTCCGTCTCTATCCGGCCCGGGCAGATGAACTGGTACCTGTGCTTCAGGCCAGGACCGGCCTGTCTTCCGGGGAAGCGGAGGTCTATGCCCGAATATCCGGAGGCAGCCTGGGACTCGCCCTGGATATGGTCGGGGAGGGGTCTGCCGCTGCGGCCTGGCTTCAGACTGCGGAGAATATGCTGGAAGCAGCTGCTTCGGGGGATCTGGTGAGGCTTTTGGAGGGCAATGAGGCAGTGCTGTCGCAGGGACGCGAGCAGCAGAAGGAGTTCTGTCTGTATATGGAGGCCCTGCTGCGCAGGATGATGCTTCGGAGGCGGGGTCTGGACCGGATATCCGATACACTTCCGCAGGAGGTGCCGGCGGTGGAACGTTTCAGCCCTGTTTTTCCGGACGGCTTCTATGAGAAGGCATTCAAGGCTTTGGAAGAGGCCCGTACGATGATAGAGTCCAATGTCAATGCCAAGATGGTCTTCTGTCATCTGGCAAATGTTCTGTTTGCGACCAAAAATTTCTGATATATGATATTCTATTTTTCAGGTACAGGAAACTCTCTGTGGACGGCCCGGCAGCTGTCAGCCGCGCTGGAGGAGGCGCAGCCCGTGGCGGTGGCCGATGAACTGCGCAAGGCCGGGGATACCGGTGTGTGTGAGTATTCTCTTAAGGACGGAGAGCCGCTGATTCTGGTCTTCCCGGTACATTCGTGGGGACCGGCCGTGCTGATGCTGCGTTTTGTGGAGCGGATGAGAATCCGGGATTACGGTGGTCAGCCTGTCTATGCCGTGTGCACCTGCGGAGATACCTGCGGCTGGACAGACAGGATGATCAAGGAGGCTCTGGCCCGCCGCGGCCTGCCTCTTACGGCCTGCTGGTCACTCCGGATGCCGAACAACTATATCCTCATGAAGGGGTTCGGGGTGGACACCGATGAGGTACGTGAGACCAAGCTGCGTACTGCTCCTCAGGAAATTCAGGATATAATCGCGGCCATTAAAGGGCAGGGGCAGTACAGCCATTATGTCGTCGGCTCAATGCCCTGGCTCAAGAGCCGTGTCATCAGCTCTCTTTTCCGCCGTTTCATGGCAGGTCCGGGCAGCAGGACGGAGTTTCATGTCAGCGATGACTGCATCGGTTGCGGTCTGTGTGCCCGCAGCTGTCCTACGGGTACGGTTACTATGCAGGATGGACGGCCGGTGTGGGGAAGGGGGTGTGTGCAGTGTACGGCATGCATCAACCGATGCCCCGTCCGCGCCATCGACTGGGGGAAAATCACACAGGAACAAGGGAGGTACCACCATCCATCGTGTTAACAGGCATCGGTTGCGTTTTTTCCGGCATTTCCCTACTCCTTCCGAAGGAGTAGGGGGCGCTCACCCTCGCTGTGGGCACCGAGAGACATTTTAACGAATTGACTTCGGGGTGCACTCGCTTTTTCAACCGCTTGAAAATCAGTGGTGTGCAAATGAAACTGCACATTTGGCCTATCTCAAAAGAGGGCGGATGTGCAGTGCGTTTTGTAACAATCTGGTTTACAATGATGTTTTTCTTTCCTGTGCACCACGAAGTAAATTCGTTAAAAGCAGGGCGCAATGAAAATGTATAGTGAGGTTGGGGAGGCTTCTTGCTGCCCAGGGGTATTTTTGCTGATAGACATTTTACGGGTTGGCTGATTTGATCACCATTTCGCACCGGAAGCAGTCGAAGGTGGCCATGACGGGTCTGCCGTTGTTGACCAGATAAAGCGGAGACGCTTTCCTGACCCTGTTTCCTGACTGCTTGGGACAGATGCCCATCTCGTAGCGCAGGCAGTATTTGCAGCGCATAAGTTCCACACGGCCCGAGCCGTCCAGTTCGTAGGCCGGAGCGGCCTCAATCCCTACGGCAGCGTATACTTCTTTCGCAAGACTGTTGGCGCAGTTGAGCTGGGTGACTTGCTCCGGCCGCACCAGTCTGCTGTGGTCTATCTTTTCCCAGGGGATGCTCTCAGTCATGTCGGCCTCTTCGCGGGCGGTGTCTATCCTGTCGTAAAGCATATCTTCCAGTTCCTCGGCCATCTCCCGTCTCAGAGCGTTGGCTGCAGACGAGGGCAGGAAGGGCAGGGGACCGTCTTCAGGCAGTCCGGTCAGGGTAAAAGTGAAAAGTCCGCTCTTCCGCGACAGGGAGGCTTTGAGCCCGGCTTCGGCCTTGGCTCTTTCCCTGGCCGGCTCTGCGTTGAAATGTCTTTGCAGCTCCAGTCCTTCGACAGTGGAGGCCCGGATAACCCATCCTCCTTCTTCTGCGCAGGACAGGGTCAGGTCCGCCGGTATCAGTCTTGACGGAAGGTTGTGGTTGAGGCTGCTTTCCATCTCCTGGTTGAAGCTGCGGAAGATATCCCTTCCCTTGACGAGTCTGGCCGATGTCTCTTCCGGCATCAGGCAGCTTATCTCGCAGCCGTTTTTCACGCTGTTCGCGCGCATACCGTATATTTTCCCCTTTCGTCCGATAAAGCACAGCCCGTCCCCGTTGCTGACGGGGGTGCTGAGTTCAGTATAGAGGTTCAGCCGGAATACGGTGGTGCCGCCGCCCGATGAGAGGATGTCCGAAACCCTGCCGACCGGCTCCCCGATGCCTTTGGCGTAGTCCCGCGAGTTCCATTTTCCCCTCTTGCCGTCTATGAAGTAGCCGGTATAGCCTCTGTTGAAGGTGGCTGTGGGGTTTGGGGTGAATCCTCCTTCGGGAGTGCCCCAGGAACTGCGGGTGTAGCGGCCGCCGCTGTTCTTCACTATGCTGTCGAGGGCATCGCTGTAGGCCCGGACTATATTCCGTACGTAGGAGATGTTCTTCAGGCGTCCCTCGATCTTGAAGGAGGTGGCTCCGGCTCCGGCCAGCTGCTCCAGTCTGTCCAGCAGCGAGAGGTCCTTGAGGGAGAGGACGGCCTTGTTGGGCAGCAGTACTTTGCCGGAGGCGTCCTGCACGTCGTACAAGGACCGGCAGGCCTGGATGCAGCTTCCGCGGTTGGCGCTGCGTCCGGTCAGATACTGGCTCAGATAGCACTGGCCGCTGTAGCACACGCAGAGGGCTCCGTGGACGAAGCATTCCAGCTCGCATTCCGGCACGGCTTCGGCTATTCCGCGTATCTGCTCCAGGCTGAGTTCTCTGGCCAGCACCAGTTTGCGGAATCCTAAGGATGAGAGCCAGCGGGCCTGTTCTGGAGTGCGGATATTGCACTGGGTGGATGCGTGCAGTTCAATGGGCGGGATGCTCATTTTCAGGATGCCCAGGTCCTGGATGATGAGGGCGTCGCATCCGGCCTCCACGGCGCCGAATACGCACCGGCGGGCCTTCTCCAGCTCGTCTTCGTAGATAATCGTGTTGAGGGTCAGGTAGACCCTGGCTCCGAATCTGTGGGCATAGTCCGTCAGGACAGCGATATCCTCGAAGGAATTGCCCGCTGCCTCGCGTGCTCCGAAAGCAGGTCCCGCTATATACACGGCATCGGCACCGCAGTCGATGGCCGCGATGCCGATGTCCTTATTGCGTGCCGGAGCGAGAAGCTCTAGCTTTACTGGCATTTGAGTTCGTTGTTGACCTTATGTTTTGCGTACTCGGCGAACTGAGGGTTGTTGAGGATGGCCTTGTAGTTCACGCAGGCGTTCTCCTTGTCTCCCTTTGCCTCGTATGCGGTGGCCAGCTGATATTTGATCTGGTCGATATTCCTGGCGTTGGGGGAAGCGGCGATGAATCCCTCGAAGTTGGCAATCGCATCGTCATAGTTCTTCAGCTGCAGGGCTGCGGTGCCGGCAATCTGCATGGCGGTAGGGTTGTTGGGCAGGATGTCAAGGGATTTCTTGGCATTGTCATAAGCGCCCTGATAATCCTTGGCCTTGAGTCCCTCTGCTGCCTTGCTCAGGTAGATGGTGGACATCTCCTTGTCAGCTGCCTTGCTCTGTCCGAGCTCGGAGGCTTTGGTGAGGGCGGCGATGGCGGTCTCGATGTCGTCAGCGCGGGAAGCTGCCTGTCCGAGACGGAGGTATCCGTTTGCATCGTTGGGGTTGATCTCCACTACTTTCTGATATGCTGCCATGGCTGCGGGGTAGTTCTTCTGGTTCAGAAGGATGTTGCCCTGCTGCATGTACAGCTGGGGAATGAGGCTCTGGGCATCGGCGGCGATATCGTCCTGGCCGTATTCATTAGCTTTCTCAACAGCTTTGTCAAGCATCTCGATGGCGGCGTCAATCTCGTTGGCGGCTGCAAGCTCCTTGCCCATGGCGCTGATCAGGGTAGGGATGTTTCTCTTGCAGTTGTACGCCAGCTCCTCTGCCTCGGGACCGATGAGCTCGGCCTGTGCGAGAGCTTCTTCAAAATAACCCAGTGCTGTCTCTTTGTCACCTGCGTTGAGTGCTGTGGCTCCTTCGTTGTAGAGATTGGTCGCGGATTCCATGTCCTGAGCGAAGAGGGATACCGCGGAAAGTGTTGCGATAGTCAGAATTGCTAAGATTTTCTTCATATTTGTTTATTTACTGGTGTTGCTTGGAAAATGGCAGACAAATATAAGTATATTTTCATACTTTTGTCATATGAAACTGAAAATTTTATTTATATCGGTCCTGTTTTTTCATACCGCCTCTGCTTTCTCTCAGATGATTGGGGAACTCAGTGATGATGAGAGGATAGTGCGCGGCACTATGCCCAACGGACTGTCATATTATCTGGTAAATAATTCATCGCTTGAAGGATATGCGGATTTTACCTTTGTCCAGAAATCCGGAATTGCGATGGAGGACAGCACCTCCAGAGGCATGACGCTGCTGATGGAGTGCATGGCCCTGACGGAGACCGCCAACTTCCCTGACGGGGGGATATTCACGTTTATCGACAACATGGGGCTCGACCGGACCGACGGTCTGGTCATAGAGGCGCGGGACTATTATACCACCTATACTTTCAGCGACGTACCTGTCAAGAAGAACGATTCGATGGTGGATTCCATGCTGCTGGCCATGTACAACATGTCCTCAGCCCTGATCGTGGACGACCGCTCGGTGACCCGCGGCAAGAACTTTTTCCGCAATATATTCTCCGCGACAGAGACTTTGGAGCAGCGGGTCAGGGATTCTCTCGCCAGGTACTATTTTGCCGGGACATCCCTGGCCCCCCTTCATCAGGAAGACCTGTTCAGACGCATAGACGGCTACACGACGGATGACGTGCGGAGGTTCTACCGGACCCGCTGCAGGCCCGACCGTCAGGCCGTGATAATATCGGGAGACATAGACCCGGCTGCGGTGGAATCCAAGATACGCGCTCTTTTCCAAGTGGTGCCACGTCCCTCGACACCTCTCACTGAGTTCCCGGACTCACTTCTGAGCGATATAGGAGGAGGCTGGTTCTACTTTCAGGACCGCGAGGCTGACTGTGCCCGCGTGACATTTGACTACATAGTGGAACCGGTGGACCGGTCCTTGCGAAGTACCGCCATACCGTTTATTTACGACTACTTGTCCTCGATAGGTATCGATATCATGCGGCAGCGGCTGCGTGACGCTCTGGAAGATGCGCCTTTCTATGCCCGTTCCCTTAGCGCCGAGGCCGTGCCTTTTCTCAACTGCGTCTCTTACCGTTTCTCCGTGGAATGTGCCCCGAAGGACTATGTCCTGGCCTATGAGTTCATTCTCAACGAAGTGGAGCGTGTCCTCCGATACGGTGTCTCAGGGTACGAGTACCGTCGCAGCAGCAAGGATTATCTTGCGGGTCTGAGCGACACCTACCGCAGACGCTCCGTCCTGGACAACAAGTATTACTCGAACCTGTGCCTGTCCAATTTCACTGACGGTTACGTGATGGCAGGAGTGGAATTGAAAAAGAGCTACATAGAGACTGCAATGGAGAAAATGGACAGCACCGACATCAACCGTTTTCTGTCTTCTGTACTCTCGGATATCGGGTCACGGACAGTAATCTGCACTTCTCCGCTCGGGACAGGCGGCCTGGAATATTTTGCGGTGGATCCGGAGCCGCCGGCAGCCGATACCATGCTGTACCGGATAAAGGAGAGCCTGACCACGGCTAAGAAACAGAAGGACGCTTTCAGGCAGAAGTTTGTAAATCCCTCGACGGGGGTCATCTCCCGCAGGCTGCCCAATGGGGCCACATTGGCCTACCGCAAGATGACACGGGATCCCGGCCGGGTTTATTTCGAGGCCGTGGCCAGAGGCGGTGTATCCCTTGCCGAGGACCGTCTGGCGCAGCTGCGCAGGAATATCAACGACGTGGCCCGCATGTCGCTGGTCGGCGGCATGAACATGTTCGAGCGGGGACGGCTCATGGATGCGCTGCAGCTGAGCGTGGAAAGGCACGTGTCGGTAAGCGAGAGGCGTATATCGGGGTCGTTCGCCGCCGGCTCGGAAAAACAGTTCATGGAATTGGTCTCGATGTACTTCCAGGGCTCGGAACCGGATGACGTGACTTTCGGAAAGTACAGCAGGATGGTCAGCGGATGCGAGCCGTATTCCATGCGTTCTCCCGAACGGGTCTTCGGGATGCTGCATGACCGGGACGTGCGTTCGGGTTACGGCCTGGACATGGGTGAGCCCCTGGTTGATTCCCTGGACTATCACTATATGGTTGATTTCCTCAACAGACTTTTCTCCAATGCGGCAGAGTTCTCATTTATCTTCGTCGGGGACTTCGACGAGCAGGAACTCCTGTCTTCCGTCTACAGTACCCTGGCGCAGCTGCCCGGACGGAGTGTGTCTGTAAGCCGGGAGGAGAACAGCCGCTTCTTCATAGCCTCATACGACGACAACGAGGTGGTCCCCGTTCCGATGGAGTTCCCCAGGAGACTGAACAGCTGTAAGATAACCATACCTTCCCACCTCAATGTGGAGGACCGTGTGCTCTCGGAGGTTACGGCCAAGGTCATAGAGCGGGAGGTCATCCGTCAGCTGTCCCTGAAGGGTATACTGGCCGATGCCCACAGGCGCTTCTACCGCTATCCGGATGAGGTGCTGACGATAGACTTCCATTTCACTTCGTACGAGGACATTCCTGATATGGACGGGATGTTCGTGGATATCGTGGAGGAATTGGCCCACAGAGGTGTGAGTGACAATGAGGTGGAGGCGGTCCGGCGCAATATGCTTCTGCTGGACGGGCTTCAGGAGCACGAGGACCACGATTATTGGGCCAGGATGATGAGGACCCGCTATATCGACCGCAAGGATTTTCATACCAGGAGACAGGCGGCGCTGGAGGCTGTGACTGCCCAACAGGTCAACGAGGCGCTCATGAACCTCCTGGAGGAGGGTACGGTGTCCCTTCTGTCAGTAGTTCCGGCTCAATGACAAGAATAAAGAATATGGATACAATGGTGATAATAGACGACAAGATAATCTCCCCGGAGATATTCACTGAGTGTTTCTCCTGTGACTACGGAGTCTGCGGAGGGGCCTGCTGCATCATCGGGGACAGCGGTGCTCCGATGGAGGAGGATGAGCCGGAGAGAATAGAGGCAAATTATGAGAAGTTCTCGCCTCTGATGTCTCCGGAGGGACGTGCTGCGGTGCGGGACAAGGGATTCTTCGAGATAGACCAGGACGGGGATATGGTCACTCCGCTGGTTCCGGGCAGGGAGGAATGTGCCTATGCTTCGTGCGATGAGGACGGCAACTGGTTCTGTACCATAGAGCGGTCCTGGTGCCGGGGCGGCTCTGACTTTGTAAAGCCGATATCCTGTCGCCTATATCCGATAAGGGTCTCGCGTCTGTCCAATGGTATGACGGCCCTCAACCTGCACCGCTGGAATATCTGCGCGAGTGCTTTTGTCAAGGGCCGTAAGGAAGGAATCCCTGTTTACCGTTTTCTGCGCAAGCCGCTGACCGATGCTTTCGGGGAAGATTTCTATTCAGCGCTTGAGGCTGCTTATGAGCAGTGTGTCTCTTCCGGTGAATGCCGGTGATGAGATGGTTACGTCAGGTAAAAATCCTGTGTGAGTGCCTTGTGCTCCGGGCTGCGTGCGCCCTCGGCATCCGTCAGCATGAGAGTGTCTTCTACCGGATGCGGAATCTGGTATCTGCCGAACGAGGCCAGTATGCGTCTGGGCCCGGAAGATGCCCTGGTGTAGACCCGGGTGAGCCGGAACAGGTGGAGCCTGCTTCTTTCCGCCAGCCGCAGGATGGATTTCTCCGACTCGGAGGGAACGATCAGACTGAAGACCCCCTGAGGTGTGAGCAGGCCGGCGGAGAGCAGCAGCAGTTCTTCGTGGGTGAGGCTGCCGGTATGGCGGGCGGTGGTCCGGAGCGGATTCGGGTTGGTAAGGGAGGTGTCGTAGAACGGAGGGTTGGAGACTATCAGGTCGAAGCGGGGTATAGGTCCTCCGGCTGTTCCGGCTATGGTGGTGCCGCGGCAGAATTCCTGTAAGGAAATATGTATGGAATGGAGCCGCTGCGGCCATGGCGATGCGGAGAAATTCTCCGCTGCCTGCGCAGCAGCCGCGGCATCGGGATCAATGCCGGTCACCTGTGCTGCGGGGAAGCGTTGGGCCAGCATCAGGGCGATCAGCCCGCTTCCTGTGCCGATGTCCAGAATTGTCCCGGGAAATGCTTCCGGACAGCCCTGACCGGCCCACGCCCCCAGCAGGACCCCGTCGGTTCCCACTTTCATCGCGCACCGGTCATGCCATACGGTGAATTGCTTGAATCTGAAATACGGATTGCCCATTGTTTCCGGTCTTATCTGCCTCCCATACCGGTCTGTCCGGTGCTGATGCCTGAGGAACCGCCTACGCGGGAGGATTCCTCCACATTGCCCACATTGCGTCTGCGGACGTTCGATGCTGTGCCGAAGCGCCAGCTGAACGAGAGGGTGACCTTCTGCATGTTGATGCGCTGGTCGATGCGGTAGGTGCGGATGTCTCCGGTGTAGGACTCCACATTGGTTGCGAAAGAGCGGAGAAGGTCCTGGACATTGAGAGCGATGGTTCCCCTGCCGTCCCAGAGATTTTTCTTGACGCCGGCGAAGAGCATGTACATGGGACGTATGTTCATGTATCCTACGGTCATGTTTCCGCTCCCGAAGCCGCCGGCCTCGATCTTCCATTCCTTGGGCAGGAGGAAGGTGAGGTTGCCGTAGAAGCTCTGGACGAACGAGCCGTCGGAGTAGCTGCCTTCAGTGCTGGTATTGCCGTTGTATGCGGCGAAGTAGTTGGCCGATAGGTTGAGCCACTTGGTGATGGGCAGCTCGGAGATGGACAGGGAGGCTCCGGCTATCTCCTGGGTGCCGAAGTTTTCCCAGATCAGGCGCTGCTCGCCGTTGTCCGGATTGACCTCGGGGTGCTGCATGATGAGGTTGGAGTTGTGCTGGTACAGGAGACTCAGGTTGAGGTGCTGTCCGTAGCCGACGGTAAGGGAGACCTGGTCGGAGAACTGGGGATCCAGATTGGGGTCTCCCTCGGTGTAGGAGTTGGCCGAGATGTAGGTGCGGAAGGGGTTGAGCTGGCTGTAGCCCGGGCGGTTGATACGGCGGGTGTAGGAGGCGGCCAGACGCCACTTCTGGGTGGGCATGTAGCTTACGAATGCGGTGGGGAAGAGGTTGAAATAGCTCTTGACGCTGTGTTTTTCCGCACTGCGCCAGTCGCCGCGGGCATAGGTGTATTCACCCCGAAGTCCTATCTTGACCGACCACTTCTGTCCGAAACTCTTGGCTGCCGAAATGTAGGCTGCGGCTATCTGCTCGTCGTAGAGGAAGAGGTTGGAGAGACTGTCGTTGTAGTTCCAGATATTGTGGGAGAAGTCCTCGCGTACCGAGTTGTTGTCGGTGATGGTGCGGGACCATTTCAGACCGGCTTCCAGAAGGCCTGTCTGCCAGAACAGCTGCTGGTAATCGGCCTTCGCGGACCATATCTGGAGGTTTTGGGCGGCATTCTGACGGAAGATGGTGGAGTCCAGTATCATCATGGGAGTGAAATCCGGGTCGGGGATATCTTCCTGCCGGCTCCTGTTGCTGATGTCGTACCAGGAGTAGTCGGCGTTGAGGGTCAGTTCCTGCATCTTGCTCTGGTCGAAGGTGCGGGTGTAGTTGAGGTTGGCGGAGACTCCGTCGAAACGGTCGTTGTTGTCGATGTCGCTCAGAAGCCTGGCTACAGGGCTGCCGTTGAGGGTGTGCTCTGTGAAATTATCCCCGTAGGTGCCGGTGCTGCCGTTGCGGAACGTGCCGTTGACTATGACTCCCAGGACGTCCTTGTCGGAGATGTACCAGTCGTTGCCGACTCGGAACATCTGGTTGAAGTTGCGCAGGAGCATGTTGGATGTATTGGACATGGCCATCTCGTAGTTGCTGCCGTAGAGGGACTCGGACAGGAGGTTCGCGTTCATGTCGTCGTAGCCTGCGCTGTAGGTGAGGAACGTGCTGGTCTTGCGTCCGCGGTAGTTGAGGTTGACCGAACCGTTGGCGTTCTGGTTGTAACGGTCGAAGTACATGCCGCCGTAGCTGAGATTGACCGAGCCGTTGAGGCCCTCCATGAAATTCTTCTTGGTGACGATGTTGATGATGCCGCCCCCGCCTGCCGCGTCGTATTTGGCCGAGGGATGGGCCATGATCTCTATCCTGTCGATGCTCGTGCCGTCAGTGGACTGGAGCAGGACTTCCAGTTCCTTCCCGGAAAGGTTGGAAGGACGGCCGTCGAGCCATACGGCTACGTTAGATCCGTTGAGCTTGACGTTCCCGTCAAAATCTATCGTCACGCCGGGGGCCTTGCGGAGCAGGTCTGTGCCGTTGCTGCCTTCGGTGGAGACGGCATCCGAGACATTCATCACGATCTTGTCCAGCTTCTGCTCGATTACCGGGCGCCGTGCCGTGACGACGGCTTCAGCCAGCATTTCGGTGTCCGGCTCCAGGGCTATCACGGCTTCCTGTGAGGGTATGCCGTCCAGGGCTGTGACGAGGTCTTTGTAGCCGATGAATGAAGCCAGCAGCCGGTAGTTGCCGGAGGAAGGGATGCGGTCAATGGTGAACCGGCCGGCGGAGTCGGTGGTGGTGCCGTTCACTACCGTACTGTCCGGTGCTATGAGGGCCACCGTGACGAACTCTATGGGCTGTGATGTGACGGCATCGATGACTGTGCCGGAGATGCTGCGGCCGTTCTTCGGACGGGCCGGGGCGCAGACTGCCCAGAGGAGCAGGGCGGTGACGGCCGCCGCTGCCCTTATTGTAGAATAGTGTTTCATTGTTCCGGGTTATTCCTTGGAGTTTTTGGAAATGTATTTGTGGTAGAGGGAGGATATGTCATCGATGGAGATACCGAGGATGTCCATTTTCCTGAATACTTCACTGAGTTCTTCAGTGATGAAGCTGCTGCGCTGCCGTTCCCTGATGATGTCGCGGGCGCCGGGACTTACGAAGTACCCGATGCCGCGCTTGTTGTGGATGATTCCGTCTGTGGAGAGCTCATCATAGGAGCGGGCCACGGTGTTGGGATTGACCTCGAGGGAGATGCCGCATTCTCTTACCGAAGGGATGCGTCCGCCTTCGGGCCAGATGCCTGTCAGGATCCGTTCGCATATCGCGTCCGCTATCTGCAGGTAGATGGGCTTGTGCTGGTCGAATTCCATGATTATATGATTTTAAGAAGGGATTAGTATTGAATTTTGCGGATTCGGAAGTAGGTGAGAACCCAGAACACGATGGGAAGTATGTAGCAGGTGAAGACCATGACTGTCTTGACGAAATTCTTCATCCATCTCACCATGATTTCTGCATCCATGGCGCTGAGGGACTCGGCTTCGAGATGTTTTACGGTGGCAACTATCGACCAAGTGGCGCCTATCGACACCAGGAACCCTATGCCGCAGAATAACAGGAGGGTCTTGCCTATCTTGTGGCTGCGGAAGAGCATGGCGAAGAAGATGACTGAGGACTGGCTGAGAATCAGGCCCAGGAAGGGGTTGAAGAAGATATTGGGAATTTCGAAGAAAAGTGTGTCCAGCATGTTTCTGCCCTCTTCTGTGGACATCGAATTCTCCAGTCCGCTCAGGAACCGGTCGGATGAGAAAACAGTGTTCCAGATGTGTCCGCTGAAACCGCTCTGAGTGGGCATCACGGAGAGCAGAGAGTCAAGCGACAGCATCAGGACGGTGGTCAGGGTGGGGAAGAGGAGGGTGACTATTACGAAGATGGTCAGGGTCTTCTCGAGTGTGGATGCCGGGGCGATGCCGTAGAATGTACCCTCGATGTGACGGTTCTCGTTTTTGTAGATCAGGAAGGGAACCAGGCAGCAGTAGAACTGGAGCATGGTGATGGCGACAGTCCCGCGGGTGTATTCACCCACGTTGCTTCCAAGAAGGAGCGTCATGCCCCAGAACATCAGGTATACCAGTACTATCACGGCCCAGAAGCCGAGGATGATCCTGTATTTTTCGAGGAGCTCCTTGTAGATGTTGAGTCCGAATCTGCGTATGTTGAATGTTGCGTTCATGTCTGTGGTAAGTTTGATTAAGGTGATGTTTGTTTATATGGATCCAGTATGTGCCGGCGGTTATCTGAACATGGTCTTGAAAGTCTCCTTGTTCCTGAGGGCGGCGTTGAAGAGGGCTTCGAGATTGACTCTGGAAGGCATGCCCTCACGGTTGGGAATGACCTGGTAGTAACCGCTGAGGCTGCTTTCGCTCCAGTAGGCCTCCGGATCCAGTTCCTGGCTCATGGTGAAGAAGAGTTTCTCGCTTATCTGCTCGATGGATGAGTTGATGATCAGGCCGCTGCGGTCCAGTATGATGACCGGGTCGATGAGGTTCTCCAGGTCGCGTACCTGATGGGTCGAGATGGCGATGAGCTTGTCTTCGGTCGCGCACTCGGAGATGACCCTGCGCAGGGTGGTCTTCGAGGGTATGTCAAGTCCGTTGGAGGGTTCGTCCATCAGGAGAATCCTGGTATTCAAAGCCAGGGAAAATGCTATCAGGGCCTTCTTCTGCTGGCCGTGGGAGAGTTTGTCGAACCTGTAGGAGGGGTCAACTTCGAAGGTCAGGCAGAGTTTCTGAAACTGATCAGCGTCCCAGCGGGGGTAGAGCAGGGAATTGCTCTTGGCGAAGGTGTTGACGCTGATGGCCGGAGCGAAGAATATCTCGGGTACGTAGTAGATGTCTTTGAGCATCTCCGGGTTGCGTTTTCCGCTGGGAATCCCGTTGACGGTGCAGCTGCCCTCCCTGGCACTGAGCAGGCCGCAGATGATACGCAGCAAGGTGGTCTTGCCGACGCCGTTCTCACCGAGCAGGCCGTAGATGCGGCCCGGCTCCAGCTCAAGGCTCAGGTCCTCGAACACGATGTGTTTCTTGTAGTTGAACTTCAGGTGGTCGATCTTGACGACCGTTGTTTTGGTGTCCATAGCTTATACTTTTACGTTAATATTGTCACAAATGTCTTACCTTAGCAGTGTATTAGTTTGCTAGTACACTGCAAAAGTAGACAAAATTTTCTTTCCTCCAAATTTTTTTTGAGCGATTGCTGCGGTTCGGTGCCGTTTTTGTCGTCACCTTCTTGGATGGGACGCGGACGCATGGCCGGCAGAAGTGCCTACGGACGGGAATCTTTCGGCTGCGAATGCCGGAAGGTGCCGATGAAAGTTGCGTTCTGTCGACACATATCGCAATGCCTCATTTCGGACCGTTGCCGTCCTTCTGCGTCCTGCCTTCTCGCGGATACAGGGGCAGCTGGTATTTCTCTTTGTCTGTCTCCGCACTTTTCACTAAAAATGTTAGTTGAAATAGGGCTCCTGAAAACTAGGATGTTGCGAATTAGAAAAATGTTATGTGGTGATAAAAACCGTCCATAAAGTACTTTTTTGAATCACTAGAAAATATTGTTGTGTGTAAATGTCTATAATCCAGATACCTGTGCATAACTATTATGCTTAGTGATGTCGGCTGAAACAGTTATGTACCCGTAACGATTATATGGTATTCCATCAGGAAGTATTACGACAGGTCTCGCCCGTGTTGGAGCTTGGATTGAAACCTAAACCTGATTGTCAAGGAATACACAGACAACATGCAGGTGGTCGCACCCCATGTGGGTGCGTGGATTGAAACTGCACTATCGTCTCCGCCAGCCGCTTCCTGCCGGTCGTACCCCGTGTGCGTGCGCAGTTTCAGAGGAATCGGCTACGAGGTGCGCCCGAGGCTGCTCAACGACATTTTGTCGGAGAGGAAACATTTTTGTTAACCGGTTGATAGCCATATATATAATTTTTCGATGTCCTGCCGTGAGCGATTTCAAAGGGCTTACGGGAATGGCCTGGAAAGACAATATGCAGCATATCAGAAACTTAACAGAGGTGTTTCTTCCCCGATAAATTTTAGTCACATTTCATTAGTCTCCGGACTTCCATTCAGTCCATATCCACTCACTGATTTCAGTACAGATATAACCCACCCCATACGGGAAGACTCATGCGGGAGACTTAATCTGACCGATGGAGAAGCTGTTCTGCTCGGCAGTGTCCGATGTGCAGAACCTGAAAAGGGCAAGAATGGATTCCCTCTCGTTGAAATAGATGTAGTTATTTTGGGCGTATTCCCTGATGGCTTTTTTGTTTGAGGGGAATAGTTTGAGGAAAGATTTTAGCTTACAGGGGTAGATTTTCCCGTTTTGTGTGAGGACATATTCTGTCCTGAAAATACATCTCAAGGTGAATTCGTTTCCAGGAATGGCTCTTTTGGGGTGGGATGCTCCATAGCGGGAATAATTGACCGTGGTCTTGGCTCCGGTGAGCCATGTGAGCTGGTTGCCTCCCTTTGATATTTCCGGATCAGGTGGACGTATTCCGTCCGGGCTCTCAAGAGTAATCGAGGCGAGTTCAGAAATGGTTACGTCATCTTTTTCAGCCAGAACGGTGACCCATTTCCCGCCAGCCGGTATTACAGTCGTGCTGTCAGGGAAGATAATTCTTACAATTTCCCCGATATCGGCGATACCGGTTGTATCCCCGGCAGTATTCAGCATGCGTGGATATTGTGTCAGGATATGGATGTTTATGATGCCGGTCATTTTATTCCCGTGGCAGTCAATGAGAGTGGCCTGTTCGAACCGTGGACGCAGATACTGTATCTCCTGAGGCAGAACAGTCTCTACATCCTGTCCGCCGTTGATTCTATAGTCTGTGACCAGTTCCTGAGACTGTGCCGGATCAGACGTCAGGACAGTGAAGACAACTGGCAACAGCAGGAGCAGGCAGCGGTTATGTGGAAATCTTATCATAATGCAGTCATAGGTTTTGGCGGTGTAAAATGCGTTTACAATCAGTTCTGCCGTATCTCTTGTCCGGAGGGCTCGGAGCCGAGAATCCGCATGGCTTCATCGTAAAGGGAGTCGTCGACCACTACCTCTATGGATACCAGGTCAGTGTTGACGGCCCCGGTGGACCAGACGAGGTTTTCGCCTAGGACAAAGGCAGGGACACCGTTTTCCTCAAGGACACCTTTACAGATGTTGGCGGAGATGGCGTTGTCGAATTTCTGGACTACTTTCATGTTATGCCTGTTTTACTCAGTTTTCTGATGTTCTCCGGAGTCTGGCCCGGATGCGTCACCATTGTCATCCTGCTGTCCGAGAGACGCATTCTGTCCGCTGCGTCCGCCGCCGAAGTCGTAGGGGTCATCGTGCTTTTGCGCCGCGCCCTCTCCGATGTCATCGCGAAGGGCGTAAGTGATGTGGCTTTCCAGACGGAGGATGTCTTTTCTATTGCCGCTGAGAATCAACGGGGCTGTGCCTTTGGTGATGGTCACGGCATCCTCGTAGGCCCTCATGAAGCGGGTGTACTTGCTGCGTATGCGGAAAGTCAGCTTGTCTTCGTCCTCAGCTGTCTTTACGTAGCCGAGGCTCTCGAACTGGTTGACGATGGTGTCTCTGTGGTCTTCAAAATCACCTTCTATCATCACTTCCTTCTTCACAAATACCAGGCCGGGATATACGACGGCTATGGCTCCGAAGAGCAGCAGCATCTGCCACCATGCACCTTCCTTGAGCATGCCGCCCTGATCGAATGGCTTGAACAAGTCAGCGATATGCGCGCCGGGAGTGATGAGGGTGACAATGGCAAGTGCCAGGCAGCCGAGTATGATGAAGACGAAGAAGTATTTGACGGATCTGACGACCCTGCGGGCTTTAGGACTCATGATTTTTCGCTGTTTTTGATTAATTTTGCCGCAAATATAGCAAATCGTATTATTTTTGCCTTACACTAAAAGCACATAATTGAACATGGAAGAGAACAACAGACCCGTAGTCAGCGGTTCCGCTCCCGAATGGAACCCTCAGAACAGCAGATATGACAATAGTAACAAAGGACTTAAAATCACCGTGATAGTCCTGGCCGCCGTAGCCGTTGTGCTGGCGGGAGTGTTTGCGTATGTATGGATAGACAGGCAGAAGATGATAGATGACCTGACCATAGACAAGCAGAACCTGACCAATGAATTGATTGAGCTGCAGGGCGAGTATGCCCAGCTTTCGTCGAACAACGACAGCCTCAATGTCCAGCTGGACCGCGAGCGTGAGAAGGTCAGCCAGCTGCTCGACCGCATCAAGCAGACCGATGCCGCCAACCGCAGCAAGATCCGTCAATACGAGAAGGAGCTCGGTACCCTCCGTTCCATCATGAAGCACTATATCTTCCAGATAGACTCGCTCAACACTCTTAATATCGCGTTGCGCAAGGACGCCGAGCTGGCCCGTGCTGAAGCCGCCAAGTCAGCCGAGCGCTATCAGGAACTCAGCAAGACCACCGATGAGTACGCCCGTCTCGTGGAGCAGGGCTCTGAGATCAAGGGCCGCGGCATCAATATCGTGGGCATCAACGCCTCCAACAAGGAAACCGACCGCAGCAGCCGTATAAAGAAACTCCGTACCTGCCTGTCGCTCATAGAGAACTCCATTGCTCCCAAAGGCCCCATGCGGGTGTATATCCGTGTCAAGGGACCGGACGGAATCCTGATGACCTCCGACCAGCAGCGTATCTTCGAGATGAACGGCGAGCAGCTCGTATATTCCGAGTCGCGTGAGGTGGATTACCAGGGAGCCGAGGTCGAGGTATGCATCTATTTCGCTTCGGAGCAGTTCTCCAAGGGAGTGTACACGGTGGAAGCCTATACAGAGTCCGGTCTGCTGGGCACCGGTGACATTCTGCTCAGATAGCCTTCCTTTCCGGTACATACAGAGATGATATACATTCACTTTCCCTTCTGCAAATCGTTCTGCACCTACTGCGGATTCTATTCGGTAAGGGAAAGGGACAAGATAGGAAAATACACTGAAAGCCTTCTGCGGGAGATAGACCTGCGGAAGGCTTTTTTATGTCAATGCTCCAGGCCGTCAACCCTCTACATCGGGGGAGGCACACCCTCGCTATGGCCTGTAGAGCAACTCGAGGAGGTGGTCCGGGCGATTTCTGCGGTACTTCAGGGGGGAACGGCTTCGGATTATGTCAATTTCAGCGGCCCTTCCGGCAGTACCATTTCAGGCGATGCCGCCGGAATCTTCCCGTTCGCTGAGTTCACCATGGAGGTCAATCCCGATGATGTCACGGAGGAATATGCCCTGGCCCTGCGACGGCTCGGGGTCAACCGCGTCAGTATGGGCGTGCAGTCCTTCTGCGACAGGAGTCTGCGCTGGATGGCCAGGAGGCACGGTGCTGTGGAGGCGGTGGAGGCGTTCCGGGTGCTGCGTTCCGCCGGTTTCGGCAATATCTCCCTCGACCTGATTTTCGGCTATGATCCAGGGCAGCAGGATGCCGCTGACTCAGCGGACGGAAATGTGCTGGCGGGGCATCCCTGTGGCTCTGATATTTCGGGTAGAGGTAAGGCCGGGCAGCTCCACGGCTCCGGCACTGCGGATGGGAGCCGGGCCGGTGGAGCCCACAGTTCTTCGGACGAGGACCTGATGCGGCTGTGGGACAATGACCTCGAGACCATTATGCGCCTGAGGCCGGAGCATATCTCCGCCTATCAGATGGGACTGGACGAGGGCAGCGTCCTCGGGGAAATGGCCTCCTCCGGCCGGTACCTGGAGCCCTCTGACGAACTGTGCGCCGCCCAGTACTCCCTCCTGCAGAGACGCCTCGCTTCCGCAGGCTACGTGCAGTACGAGGTCTCCAATTTCTCCCTCCCCGGCCGCCGCGCTGTCCACAACAGCGGCTATTGGGACCGCAGCCCATACATCGGCCTCGGCCCCGGTGCCCACTCCTTCGACGGAGACCGCCGCCGCTCGTGGAATGTCCCGGATGTAGACCGGTACATCGCTGCGTTCGGGGATTCGGCTGCTTTGCCGCCGGTTGCCTCCGGTTCTTCCGGGGATTCAGGTGCTTCCGGTTCATTTGGATTCCTTGGCCTGCCGTCCGTAGCGTCCTGGGAGGTTCTTACCGGCGAAGACATTCTCACCGAGACCGTCATGCTCGGCCTGCGCACAGCGGACGGCCTGCCCCTTTTGCGCCTGCCCCGTTTTATGCAGACCTCTATTGACCGTCTATTGAGCACCGGCTCCCTCATTTTACGTGACGGCCGCCTCCGCATTCCACCCGACCGCCTTTTTATCAGCGACTCCATCATCCGGGAGCTGCTGCCATAGGGAATAATGTGTGCCGAGTGCGACATCCTCCGTTTCTGTCCGCTGCGAGTGCCCTCCGGAGTGTGGCCCATTATAGTGTGCCGGTATGGTGGGATACGTTCTAGAAGAACATTACGTAGTAGACCGGAAGGTATGTGATTCCGTCTTTTGTAAACACCTCGCGCCCGTTCGAGAGCACGACTGCCCGCTTTATATTGTATTCCTTGGTGGACAGGAACTTGTTCAGCGCGCTGTGAACTGTGTAGTCTTTCCCGGATTTGACCTCTATCGGAATATTGGAAAGATTGTCCGCATCGTCAATCAGGAAATCCACTTCTCCGTTCTTCTTGTTGTCGTAATAGTACAGGTCGTATCCGTGTGCCCGCAGCTCCTGTGCTACAACTGTCTCATAGACGGAGCCGAGGTTGATGCTGCGGATGTCAGACATGACAGCCATGATGTTGTTGTGGTAGAAAATGCCGGAAAGTATTCCCACATCGTTCAGATACAGTTTCAGAAGGTTTTTCCCGCTGTTCTCCACCAGCGGATAAGACGGGGTGCTGACGGCCTTGACCTCCAGGACTATACCTGCCGATATCAGGTAGTCGAACTCATCTGCGTAATTCTCCGACCGCTTCCACTTCTTGTTCTCAATCTCAGTGATGACCATGCGTTTCTTTTTGTTCTCGAGATTGGAAGGAACCATGTCGAATATCCTGCGCACTTTCAGTCTCCGGTTATTCTCCTGCTCGTATTTCGAGGCATCTATGCCGTACAGCGCGTGTACCTCCTGCTGTACGCTTCTGAATTCCGTGACATTCCTGCTTTCCAGATACTTGTTCACCGCGTCCGGCAGACCACCCACCAAAAGGTATTTTCTGAAGAAGTCCAGTATCTTGTCATGCATCGCCTCGGGAAGGGCCTCATTCCTATGGAAGCTCTCCCGCATGGAGGCCACTGCTTCCGTGCCGACACCGTTCGCGAGCAGGAATTCCTCGAAGTCCATCGGATACATGTGCTGGATCGAGAGGCTTCCGACCGGAACGGACTGGGTGTTTTTCAGTGTCACTCCAAGCTGGGAACCGCTGGCGATGTAGGTGAATCTGCCGTCCGCCAGCAGGAACTTGGACAATGTCAGCAGGTGGTCGTATGCCTGTATCTCATCGATGAATACCAATGTCGACTCCTTGTTCTTCATCCTGTCTCCTGCAACTACGCTCAGTGCCAGATAGAAGTCCTGGACTGTCCTTGCCTGTGCGAAGATCCGGCCGCCCAGCTTGTCCTCCTCCATATTTATCTCTATGTAGTTGGGAAACATACGTTTGCCGACCCAGCGTATGATGTATGATTTTCCGACCTGTCTGGCTCCGTCGATGACCAGCAGCCTGTTGGAGCCGGATGCGAGATGTTTCTCGATAAGTCCTGCGATTTTCCTGTAAAGCATATCTGTGTGTTTTTCAGTTCCAAAGATAAGGTTTATTCTTGAAACAACTGCGTTTTCCTATAAAATGAGGCGCGAAAAACATGCGTTTTCCATCCCCTCTGACTGCAGTTTGTGCCAGCATGAAAAAGTAGACACAGAAAAAATAATTCAGTTAAACATTTTTTCCAAAGTAGACATCGGCGAAAGATTTGCCTCGTCACTCCTTCTGACTCCTTCGGAAGGAGTAGGCCATACCCGCGTTTTTTTGACTCCTTCGGAAGGAGTGGAATAGCCGCGGTGCCTCCGCATGCTGTGTTTATGTCCGCAATAGGGTGTCCGGATTGACCGCCGGGAGGTGTCCGATATCGGACAGTTGTCCGTTTCCGTACACTGCTCAGTGTTTGTAAATATTTGTTAATTAGTATGGTATAAAAGTGGCACGGTGGTTGCCGTGTGCTGTGCGGGGGTAGGAGTGTCCGCTTTAAGGGTGGACTTTGTGATGAGGGAAAATATGGGGAAAAGAAAGATGTGATGCGGAAGGAAATAGGGAAGGGAAAGGAGATGTGAGACGGAAGAAATAATGAAGAAACGGATAAAAAACAGTATATGAAATTAAGGATGTATTTCAAGCAGGCATGGTACAACCTACGGATGAACAGGGTGTACAGTGCCGTGTTCATTGCAGGGACGGCTCTGTCGCTGTCGTTGGTGATGGCCTTCCTGACGGTGTTGTCGTCGAGGGTGGTCAACACGGTTCCGGAGACGCACCGGGACAGGATGATGGTGCTGAAGTCGCTTGCGGAGATGAACGATGGGTCGTACTACCAGAGCGGAGTGACCTCAAAGTTCGCAGAACAGTTCATGATGGATGTGCCGGGAGTGGAAGCCTGGTCTCTGACAAGTCCGGCTGAAGGAGGTTTTGTGGTGCTGGAGAGCGGGGAAGAGGAGGTGACGAAGGTGTACGGGAAATATGTGGATCTGGATTTCTGGAAGGTGTTCGACTACGACTTCATTGAAGGACGGGCGATATCGCAGAACGGGATGGTGCCCAATACTGCCGAGACCGTGATATCGGAGTCTACGGCGCGGAGTCTGTTCGGCCGGACGGATGCGGTAGGCGAGACGGTTTACTTTGGCGGGCACACAATGACCGTATGCGGAGTCGTAAGGGATGTGCCGATGAGTGCTGCCACGGCTTTTGCCGGAGTATGGCTGCCTCAGAGCCTGAGCGAGGACAGCGGCTTCTCTCCGAGCGGACTTCTTGGAATGGGAACGCTGCTGATTTTAGCTGAGGACAGATCGGATTTCGGCATTATCAAGGAGGAGATAACCGGCAGAGTGAGCCGGTATGCGGAGGCAAATGGTATAACGATGGAACTGAAGTCGTTCGACTCCTACCGCAAGTCGCTGTTCGCCTGGAGCGAGCTGAGCTCGGCGGCATATACGTGGCTGGGCATAGGAGTGGTGCTGATTATCCTTATAGTGCCGCTGCTCAATCTCTCGGGCATGGTGGGCTCCCGCATGGAGGCCCGTCTGACCGAGTTCGGCACCCGCAAGTCGTTCGGGGCCGGACCCCGCTCCATCATAGCCCAGATAGCGGGGGAGAACCTGCTGATGACCATTATCGGCGGAGTTGTGGGCCTGCTGGCCGCTTGGCTGATCATCGCCCTGTTCTCGCGTCAGCTCAACTCACTGGTGCCAGGCAGTTTCATGGACAATATATCGCAGATGGGAGAGATTCCCGATTCGGGATTCTTCGACTTCAGGGATTTCTTCAAACTCTGGCTGTACCTGGCTCTGCTGGGAATCATCTTGGTGCTCAACCTTGTATCGGCCCTGATACCTGCCGCCAAGGTCATCCGGCGCCCCATCACCGAATCGTTGAACTATAAAAAATGACAGATATGCTCAAACAGATATTCAAACAGCTGTGGTTCTACCGCAGGAGCAACTCCTGGCTTTTCATCGAGCTGGTGATCATAATCGCTGTCTCATGGTTCCTCGTCCATCAGACCTGGACTCCCCGCTACCGCATCAATGCCGTGCCGGACGGGATGAAGTACGAGGGCGTGTACGTCGTATCGTTCGACCTGCTGCAGTCCGGCAATAGGGATTACGACCCGCAGGCTGACAGCGAGGAGGCGTGGTCCCGGGATTTCGGCCGCATAATGGACCGGATCAAGAGTATGCCGGAAGTATTGTGCGCGGCGCCCATAACGGATTACAACCCGGGCTTAGGTCCTGTATCCGCAGGAAATCTCCAGCTAGACAGTGTGACAAACCTCACTCTTCTGGCAATTGACAGGGCTATGGGACCGGATGATTTCGAGGTGTTCGGCTATGAGGTGGTATGGCCCGAGAACGGCAGGATAGACGACTCCCAGCCCATGTCCATGATTATCACGGAGGATCTCGCCGAGTACGTATTTCCGGGCGAGAATCCTATAGGCAGGAACCTCGAGTCGGCCTGTGCCGAGCCGGATATGGAGTACGGCTGGACAACTCCGATCGTGGGAGTAATCCGCAGTATCAGGTCCAACGGCTGCTCGGACAATGTCCCGGCAGTTTTCATGAACATTCCCGATTTCGCCGCCTATGCCATGGATGAGATATGCTGCGCTTTCCGCCTCAAGCCCGGTGTGGATGCTGAGGAATTTATCGGGAAGGCTGGCTTAGAGTGGAGAAAGACCCTCCGCTTCGGAAATTACCGGGTCAGCGACGTGTTCAGTTATCAGGAGCGTATCGACAGCTATGTGCAGCTGACGGTATTGGACAGCAATTTTATCTGGAATGCCATTTTCATTTTTCTGATAATCAATGCTCTGCTGACAGTAGCCTCGACCGGTTGGCTCCGGATGGAGGAGCGGCGCGGTGAGATAGGTGTCCGCAGGGCAATGGGAGGCTCTCCCCGCGGCATTCTCCTGCACTACATGAGCGAGGTCTGGATCATCTTCGCTGCGGCAGCTGTCCTCGGAATACTGATAACGCTCAATGTGCTGCTCATCGGCAAGATAGACATTACGGTCCCGCAGAATTTTACAGGCAGTCTGCCACTCAATGCCGCTGACTTCCCTCTGCTCTTCGATCCCGTGGCGCACTTCCTCGCGGTGGAGGGTATTGTCTTGGGAATCATGCTGCTGGCGGTGACCGTGGCAATCCTCATTCCCGCAGCCGGAGCGCTCCGCAAGCCGCCCGTCGAGGCCCTCAGAGACGAATAGATTTTTTAAGGTTAATAAACAAGTGAACGTATCCTCCTCCTGATGAAGAGGGGGAGGATTTAAAAGAAGATTAAAAGTACAGATGGATAGAGAACTTACAACAAAAGAAAAATGGCAGGACCGCCGCAAGGTCATCATCCGCTGGAGTGCGGGCGGCGCAGCTGTCGTGGTGGCGGTGGTGCTGCTGGCAGTGCTGATTCAGCCTTCGGTAAAGGAGAGCAGCCTGAGGCTGGCAACGGTGGACACCGGTTCGATAGATTTCGCGGTGTCGGCTACCGGAAAGGTGGTGCCGGGCTACGAGGAGATCATCAACTCCCCGATTACCTCCCGTGTGATGGAGGTTTACAAGCGGGCCGGAGAGGTGGTGCAGGCGGGTGAACCCCTGTTGCGCCTGGAACTCTCGGAGGTGCAGACCGAGTACGACAATATGCTGGATGAGGAGCGGATGAAGGAACTGAAACTGGAACAGCTGCGTATCACCAACCGCAACAGCATCTCGGAGATGGAGATGAATATCGAGATTCAGGAGATGGAGCTGGACCGCAAGGCGGCTTCCCTGCGCAACGAGAAGTATCTGGACTCCCTCGGGGCAGGTACTCCGGACAAGGTGCGCGAGGCCGAGCTGGACTACACGGTGTCGTCGCTCAAGCTGGAGGACAACCGCCGCAAACTGCAGAACCAGCGGGATCTGGCCGCCGCTGATGAAGCCGTGGCCGAGCTGGAGCTGTCCATCTTCCGCAAGAACAAGGAGCAGACCCGCCGCCGGCTCTACGATGCCGGTATCAGGGCTCCGTATGCGGCTACCCTCACCTACATCAACAACGAGATAGGCGCCCAGGTGGGCCAGGGCGAGAAACTGGCGATGCTGGCCGACCTGACCCGTTTCAAGGTGGAGGGCGAGCTGGGCGACATGCAGGCCGGGAAGATAGCCGAGGGCTACCGCACCACAGTGCTGGCCGGACGGGACACCCTCACAGGCATGGTGTCGGTACTCTCCCCGATGTCAACCGACGGCCTGATATCCTTCACCGTACAGCTCGACGACGAGTCGGCCCCGGCTCTCCGTTCAGGACTCAAATGCGACATCTATGTGGTCTACGCCTACCGCGAGAATGTCCTTCGTCTGCCCTCGGGCACATATTACAAGGGTGAGGGCAATTACGACCTCTTCGTCCGCGAGGGCGACCGTCTGGTCCGCCGCCGCGTGGCTCTCGGCGAGGCCAACTACGACTATGTGGAGGTCATCTCCGGCATCGAGCCGGGCGAGCAGGTGGTCATCTCCGACATGCAGGACTACGCCAAGCAGCCTGAGCTGAAGATCAAACCCTCTAAAAAGAAATAAGTTATGAAACTCGGAGTATATTTCAGGGAGTCGTGGCACAACCTCCGCTCGGACAAACTCTACACGCTGGTCTACATCATCGCCGTGGCCTTCTCGCTGGCAATGGTCATGACCTACCTCACTGTGGTGGCCATGCGCACTCAGAACAGTTATCCTGAGACGCACCGGGACCGGATGCTCTCGATACCGCTGATCTATCTGGAACTCGGTACGACGAGCTCGATGGAGCAGTCTGTGAGCAAGGATTTCATCGCTCAGTTCCTGTCCGAGCCTCTGCCGGGAGTGGAGGCGTGGACAGCCGTGAAAACGGAGGAATTCAAGGTCTATAACTCTGCGGGTGAGCCCCTGAAGATGGCAGTGGAGTTCATCGACAGCAGTTTTACGGATATATTTCCGCTGGAGGTGCTTTACGGCGGGCCGATTACCGCTGACGGAGCGCTGCGCAATGTGCCCGATGTACTGATGGCGGAGTCCGCGGCAGCCGCTCTGCTCGGACGCAAGGACGTGGTGGGAGAGAGCATCTTCTTCAATAACAAGGAGTACCGTATATGCGGAGTGGTGAGGGACGTTCCCCAGACGGCCACCTACGCATTCGCACAGATATGGGTTCCCGACACTGAGCCTACGCTGATGGATGTGCAGTTGAGGGAGTGGGCTCTGGTCAATGACAATAATGTCATGGTAGGCCCCTACGAGATAGAGCTGCTGGCCGGCAGCCGCCGGGACTTTTCCGCCATCCGCTCGGAGATGCAGGAGCGGATAGACAGGTACAATCAGTCCGGTGTCTCCTCATGGAAACTCTCCCTGGCGTACGGTATGCCCACGGTGTGGGAAAGGATATTCATGTATGACAGTGCCGCGGCCTATACCTGGATAGGAGTGGGAGTGGTGCTGCTGGTGCTCCTCGTTCCGGTGTTCAATCTCTCGGGGATGACCGGCTCCGGAATGGAGGCCCGCATGGCCGAGTTCGGAGTCCGCAAGTCCTTCGGAGCCTGGCGCGGAGCGATAGTCCGGCAGATTGTCGGGGAAAATCTGCTGCTGACCCTTATCGGGGGAGCGGTCGGCCTGCTGCTGTCCTACCTTCTGCTGTACCTGCTGCAGGATGAGCTCTACGACCTGCTGCCGCTGAACTCCATGGTAGAATTCGGATATCTCGAATTTATCCCGGCTCCTGCATTTACCTTCCGGAGCTTCTTCAAAGTCAGCCTGTATCTTCTGCTGCTGGCGCTTGTGCTGGTGGTCAACCTGCTTTCGGCCCTTGTGCCCGCATCCAAGGTCATCCGCCGTCCCATCACCGAATCGTTGAACTCTCAAAGATAATCCGCTATGCTTAGACAGATACTATCACAGATATGGTACTACCGCCGCAGCAGTCTGTGGCTGCTGTGCGAGCTCGTAGTGATATTCATAACCTCGTGGTTCCTGGTCAACGAGATATGGACCGCACATTACCGTGCGCATTCCACGCCATACGGATATGATTATGAAGGGGTGTATATCGCCGAGATGGAGCCGCTGAGTGACGGCCAGCCCGGCTACGCAGCCGATAACGATACATACGAGGCCAGTGCCGCGGCCCTTGCCCGCTTCGGGCAGGCCCTCCGCCAGAAGCAGGAAGTGAGTGCATGCGCTGTTACGGGCATGTCCTTACCCGGCCTCAGTACTTATACCGCCAATATGCAGTATCCCATGGACACAGCCGGAGCGTATATAGAATTTAGTCTTCATTCACGTCAGGCCGGAGAACCGGATATGGAGCTCATGGGCTACCGTCAGGTATGGCCGGAGAAAGCCCCGATAGAGGATGCACCCGGAACCTGCGTGATATCCTCCGATCTGGCGCAGCTGCTTTTCCCCGGAGAGAATCCCGTAGGCCGCCGGTTTTCAGATGCCTCGACCTCTCCGAAGGCCGTAAGCCAGTACAGCTGGGTGATATCCGGGGTGGTGGAGCCTATCAAGCACAGCCTTACCGAGGAGCCCCGCCCGATGGTACTGTATGCCTATCCCAATATGCTTCAAGCCCCTTACGCCCCGCCCTGCTTTATATTCCGTCTCCGTCCGGGAGTGGATGCGGACAGCTTCACAGAACGGGCCGGCCGGACCTGGGAGCGGGAGATGCCCTACGGCAACTGGCGGGTGTCCTCCGTGACCCCGATGCCGGAGTTTATGCAGAAATACATTTTCCTGGACAACTTTAAGTGGAAGGCCCTCTGGGTGTTTCTGGTGGTCAATGTGCTCATCGCCGCGGCTTCCTTCAGCTGGCTCAGGCTGAGGATGCGGCGCCCCGAAATAGGAGTGCGGCGGGCCATGGGCTCGACGGCCTGGAGGATTGCCCTGCAGCAGCTGGGGGAGGCCTGGATAGTCTATGCCGCTGCGGCGGTCCTTGGCTGGATTCTGACGGCCAATATCATATTGATCGCTAAAATCAGCATTACCGGCGGCTCCTCGATGACCCTGCAGTCGGTGCGCGACAGCCTGCCGCTGCTCTACGACCCGACGGTGCATTTCCTCGCGGTGGCCGGGATAGTGACGGCGGTGCTGCTGGCGGCGGTGACTCTCGCGGCCCTCATTCCCCTCGGCAAGGCCCTGAGGGAGCGGACGGCCGATATTTTAAAGGACGAATAATATTTAAAAGGACAATATATGAAACTTGGAATGTATCTGAAAGAATCGTGGTACAACCTGCGCAAGGACAGGGTGTACAGCGCGGTTTACATCATCGGTACGGGCTTCTCGCTGGCGCTGGTGATGGCCTGGCTGACGGTGCAGTCGATGCACTTCGACAACTCCTATCCGGAGGTGAACAGGGATCGGATGCTGGTGATTCCTACCTTTATGGAGTCTCAGAAGGGCTCTCAGGGCGGATCCAATGCGATGGTCAGCCAGGCGTTCGTCGACCGCTTCATACGCAACGAGCCGGTGGAGGGGCTGGAGACTCTGACAACCGTGGCATTTAGAGACGCGGTAGTGGCCAATGACTTAGGTGAGGCGGTCGGCAGCGTGGCCTCGGACGTGGATATGGAGTACTGGAAGGTCTTCGGCTTCGACTTCCTTTACGGGCACGCCCTCTCGGAGACGAGCTACAATCAGGCTGCTCCCGAGGCGGTCATCTGCGAGTCGTTAGCCAGGACTCTGTACGGCAGGGAGGATATAGTGGGGGAGAGGCTCTTCATCGACAGCAAGGAATACAGGGTGTGCGGAGTGGTGCGGGATGTGCCGCAGACGGCTTCGCTGGCCTTCTCCCAGCTGTGGCTGCCGGATCTGGAGGGAGATTCCAGAAGTTCTCTCGAGCAGTGGATAGGCCGTCCTACCATGATGGGAGAGTACTTCGTGTATCTGCTGGCCCGGGACAGGAGTGACTTCGGGACTATACGGAAGACGTTGGAGGACAGGCTCGAAAGGTACAACAACGGCTCGGACGTGGAGTATGAGTTGTCCTTTCAGTCAGGGATTCCCTCGGTAAGGGAGATGGCCCTGAGGTGGACGGGCATGACATCGGCCTCGTTCACATGGATAGGGATAGGCATCATGTTCTTCATCCTGCTGATACCGATGATCAATCTTTCGGGCATGGTGGGCTCCCGGATGGAGGCCCGCATGAGCGAGTTCGGAGTGCGCAAGTCTTTCGGGGCCTGGCGCGGAGATGTGCTTCAGCAGATTACGGGCGAGAACCTGCTGCTGACCCTGCTCGGGGGAGTGCTCGGGCTGGTGCTCTCGTACGTGCTCCTGGGCGTGTTCTCGGAGCAGTTCAACGGCATGGTGCCCGGAGAGGCCATGGCTATGGCTTTCTCCATGGAGAAGGTGGAGGCGGCGGTATTCTCCGTTAGGGATTTCTTCAAACTCAAGCTGTATGTGCTGCTGCTGGCCATAGTGCTGGTGCTCAATATCGTCTCGGCGCTGATACCTGCCTTCAAGGTTATCCGCCGGCCCATCACGGATTCGTTGAACTCTGTAAAGTAATTGGATTATGTTTAAACAGATACTCAAACAACTCTGGTTCTACCGCCGCGGCAATGCGTGGCTCTTCGTGGAGATGACCCTCATCGCGGCAGCCTCATGGTTCTTAGTCAATGCCGTATGGCCGGGTATTTACAGGACTTCCCTGCCGGACGGCTATGAGACCGACGGAGTGTATGCCGTCTCGCTGAACCGCCTGAGTGATGGACAGAACGGCTACCGCCCGGAGATGGACACTCCGGAGCAGAGGTCCGTGGATTTCCACCGTATAGGCAACGCTCTCAGGGAGATGCCCGAGGTACAGGACGCGGCTCCGGTGGGGGCTACTCTCCCCGGATTGAATTACAGCAATTATAACAGGGCAATTATGGTAGATACTGTAAACAGGTATGGTTATTCCTACGCCTATCACATCCGAGAGGCAGGGGCAAGTGACCTGGAACTTCTGGGATACCGTCAGGTATGGCCGCAAGGTGCTCCGATAGAGGACCTTCCGAACACCGTGATTATCACGGAGGATCTGGCTCAGGCCCTTTTCCCGGGGGAGAATCCCGTAGGCCGCCGGCTTTCACAGTTCAGCACTTACCAGGAATACGGCTGGCGCGTATCCGGTGTAATAGCTCCCGTGAAAGTGGAAAAGGACAAGGAGTACCGGAGTTTCGTGATGTATGCCGGTTCCGATATCGTGGCTCTCGATGAGGGAATGTCCTTAGTGTGGATATTCCGTGTTGCTCCAGGTGTGGACGAGGAAGCCTTCATACAGCAGGCCAAGAAGACCTGGAGGGAGGACCTCGCTTTCGGCAACTGGAGGGTGGCTTCCGTCATGCCGCTGGAGGAGAACCTGGAATCAGCCGTTACTGACACCTTTATGTGGCGGGCCCTCTTCATCTTCCTTTTGGTGTGCATCCTAATAGGAGTGGCCTCTTTCGCATGGCTGCGGACCCGTGAGAGACGCGGAGAGACGGGCGTGCGCCGGGCCATGGGCGGCTCTGCCGGCAGCATCATGCTGACGCAGCTTGCGGAGGTGTGGATCCTCTTTGCCGCCTCGCTCATAGTGGGACTGCTGATAGTGCTGAATGTGCTGATCTTCGGCAAAATTGACTTCTGCGCTCCGGGACTCTCCTCCTATTATGTGCTGAATGTGACCAAGGAGAGCCTGCCGGTGCTGTTCGAGCCGGCCCTGCACTTCCTCGCGGTGGCCGGCATAGTGGCCGGGCTGCTGCTGGTGGTAGTGACCCTCTCGACCATTGTCCCTGTCGCCGGGGCCCTGAAGGAGTCGCCCGCCGATGTGCTGAAGGACGAGTAAATTTTAACTTTTTGAAAATATTTAAAAACAAATAAAATTTAAGAATTATGATCAAGCTTATCGAAATTTCCAAAATCTACAGAACCTCCGAGATCGAGACCATGGCTCTCGACAACATCAATCTCGAAGTGCGCGAAGGAGAATTTGTAAGTATCATGGGTCCCTCCGGCTGCGGCAAGTCCACCCTGCTCAACATCGCCGGACTGCTCGACGAGCCCTCTTCCGGTACCGTGGAGCTGCACGGCAAGCCCGTCTCGGGCCTCAATGCCCGGGAGGCCGCCCGCTTCCGCAACACCGAGCTCGGATTTGTCTTCCAGAGCTTCCACCTGATCCCCTCGCTCAATGTCCTGGACAACGTGCAGATGCCCCTGCTGTACCGCAGGATGGGTGCGACCGAGCGCAAGGAGCGTGCCCTCAAGATGATCGAGGCCGTGGGCCTGAGCCACAGGGTAAAGCATTTCCCCTCGCAGCTCTCCGGCGGTCAGTGCCAGAGGGTGGCCATCGCCCGCGCCCTGGTCGGCGACCCCTCCATCATCCTGGCGGACGAGCCCACCGGTAACCTGGACTCCAAGATGGGTGCCGAGGTCATGGAGCTCCTGCACGAGGTCAACAAGCAGCGCGGCAAGACCATCCTGATGGTGACCCACAACGAGTCCCAGGCCAAGCAGACCGACCGCATCGTCCGTATGCTCGACGGCCGTATCATCGGATAAAAAAGAGAAAAAATGAAACTCCCCGTTTACCTCCGCCAGAGCTGGCAGATAATGCTTAAGAACCGGCAGTACAGCCTGCTTTACATAGTGGGCGTCACTCTGTCCATGGCTTTCATCATGGCGTTTCTGATGTTTGTCCTGATGGCTTCCAGAAGTATTTACCCTGAAAGAGACCGTGACAGAATGATGCTCATAGGCAGCGTACTCCTGTGTGATGAGGACGGGAATCCCAAGCTGAATACTATGGTCAGCTCCCGTTTCGCAGCCCTGTTGGAGGATGCCGGTATTGATGGGGTGGAGAATACGGCCGTGATTACCTATTCCGGTCTGACCAAGGGAGTGGATCTGGAAGTTCCGGGCAGAGGGATTGTCACCGTTCCTGAACTGTATGTGGATGACGGCTTCTGGGAAGTCTGTCAGTTCGAGTTCATTTCCGGCAGGGCCCCTTCCGGAGAATGGAATCCGGCACTCCCCGAGGCGGTGCTGTCCGCCACTACGGCACGCAGATGCTTCGGCACCGAGGATGCGGCCTTCGGAAGCGCTCAGGGAAGAGTAGATATTTGAATAGTAATCAAAATGTTAAAGTGCGAATAAAATGAAACGTGTTTTTCGGGAAACGGCAATGATTATCGCGGTGCTGCTGGCAGCGGTGCCGGGGCAGCGACTGGCGGCGCAGGATGCCGGTGAGAGCGTCCTGCCGGAAATGGACAATGTCCCGGATGGGACGGACGGGACACAGGAGGGCGGCGTGATGGAGCTGACCCTAGAGGGGGCGATGGACCTGGCCTGCGGGCAGTCGGTGGATGCGGCGGTGGCTCTTAACCAGCTGAAGAGCGCATATTGGCAGTACCGGACCTACAAGGCGGAGAGACTGCCGGAACTGGTTTTCAACGGCACTCTCCCGACATTCAACAACAACTACAATTCCTACCAGAATGCCGACGGAACCTACGGCTACGTGCGCAGCAACTGGCTGGGACTTACCGGAGAACTGTCCGTGACCCAGAACATTCCGTTTACCGGAGGTACTGTCTCCCTGACCACCGGCCTGGACATGACGCGGCAGCTCGGAACGGACGGATACAACGAGTTCATGGCCGCGCCTGTGGCATTGACCCTCAACCAGCCTCTGTTTTCCGTCAACACCTTCCGTTGGGACAAGAAGATTGAACCTGTGCGTTACGCCGAGTCACGGGCCGCCTACATCGAGGATATGGAGACAGTCAAGATGAATACGGTCACTTATTTTTTCAATTATATCCTCGCCGTGGAGAACCTCAAGATAGCCGAGCAGAACCTCGAGAACGCCGACAAGCTCTATGCCATCGCCAAGGAGCGGCGGACCATAGGACAGATATCCGAGACCGAGCTTATGCAGCTGAGCCTTTCTGCCCTGCAGGCCAAGGCCGAGGTGACCTCCTGCCGCAGCAGTCTGA
>HF990401.1:9132-18780 GCA_000432775.1 Alistipes sp. CAG:831 | reverse complement strand
CAGTCTGAACTCCGCCATGTTCTCCCTCAGAGCCTTCCTCGGCCTCTCTGAAAAAGATACCATCAGGGCAGTGCTGCCGGAAGCCATTCCCCAGCCTGTGCTCGACTATGAGGATGTACTCAGCAAGGCATTGTCCAACAGCTCATTTGCCCAGAATATCCTGCGCCGCAAACTCGAAGCCGACTACGATGTGGCCACAGCCAAGGGCCAGCGGTACCAGGTGGACCTGAACGTGACAGTCGGATACTCCGGAGTGAACCGCGAGCTGGCCATGGCCTACAACGACATCCGGGACCAGGAAGTGGTGTCTATCGGACTGTCGATTCCGATTCTGGACTGGGGCAAGCGCAAGGGGCAGGTCAAAGTGGCCGAGAGCAACCGCGACGTGGTCCGCTCCCAGCTCCAGCAGGAGGAACTCAACTTCAACCAGGATATATTCCTGCTTACCGAGCAGTTCAACAACCAGGCCGGCCAGCTCACCCTCGCCCAGGAGTCCGACCGCGTGGCCTCGGCCCGTTATCAGGCCTCCGTCGAATCCTTCCTGCTCGGCCGCATGAGCGTCCTCGAGCTCAACGACGCCCGCGACGCCAAGGACCTCGCCCGCCAGGACTACGTCCAGCAGCTCTATTACTACTGGTACTACTACTACAACATCCGCTCCGTCACCCTTTGGGACTACGCTTCCGGCACCGCCATCTGTTCCGACATCGACGGGCTGCTCGCGGAGGAGAAATGATCTGCTTGTCCAAGGCAGGTTTCGTTATGATGTCCGTGCGTGTGAGAAATGCAGGGCCTTTTGTAAGTTCTTTATTAATAAGCGGGTATAAAACAATGTGCAATTTTCGGGCATTCAGGACGTGGCGAAAATTGCAGACTGTTTCATAACTATCTGATTATGCAATGCTTACAAAACGACTTGCATTTTCCAGGTGCCTATGACGAAATGTGGAAAATTCACTGCTTCCTCCCGGACCTGGCATAAATCAACCTCGCCCGGTGATGCGGCCTCTTTACCTTAGACATCCGGTGCATTGGTCTTTTGGAGAAGCCCAGCATGGATGATTTTGAGAAGTGCTTGATAATGATGAAAATACATCTGGTGGGTATGCTGGACATCTAAAGTGATGGCGCATGAGTTCGCATGTATGAGATATGGGCCTCGCATGAGCCTAAGTATTGGGACTGGGCACAGAACCACTGGAGGACAGGATCTTAAAATAGGTCGCAGAGAAGGTGTCAGCTCATAGGAGAACATTGGGTGGATTGCGGGAAGTCATTGACAGATAATCAGTGATTGTCAGTGACCTGAAAATGGAATTTTTGCGAAAATTGTTTGGAAATCCGATGGGCTGATGGTAAAAAGAGGGATGGAAGCTATGTCGAAAGAGAAATTTCAGTAAATTTGCAGGATAAATGCAAATTCGGGATAATATGAAGTACAAAAGGATATTGCTCAAACTCAGCGGGGAGAGCCTCGGAGGACATGAGGGACGCGGCATCGATGAGGGTATGCTGGCCCGTTATGCCGCTGAGGTGGCCGCTGCAGTCAGGAGCGGAGTACAGGTCGCTATCGTAGTGGGTGGCGGCAATATTTTCAGAGGACTTTCTGGAGCCGGCAAGGGCTTTGACCGTGTAGGCGGAGACCGCATGGGCATGCTTGCGACGGTGATCAACAGTCTCGGGCTGGCGATGGCAATCCGCAGTGCCGGGGTGGATGCGGAGGTGTTCACCTCGACTCCGATGAAGCCGATTGCGGAGTATTATACCAGGGACAATGCCGTAGCGGCCATGGAGCGCGGTGCGGTGGCCCTGATTGCCGGAGGTACCGGCAATCCGTTCTTCACTACGGATTCGGCGGCTGCGCTGAGGGCCTGCGAAATTGGAGCGGACGCATTGCTCAAGGGTACAAGGGTGGACGGAGTCTACACTGCAGATCCGGAGAAGGATCCGAAGGCTGTCAGGTATGATGAGCTGACATTTGACAAGGCCCTCTCTGACGGGCTGAAGGTGATGGACAGCACCGCTTTCGCCCTGTGCAAGGATAACGGCATGCCCATCATCGTCTTCGACATGAACCGGGATGGAAACCTCGGCAGACTCCTCTCAGGGGAGCAGGTCGGCACGCTGGTCCACAAATAAAAAGGGAAATAACTACTAAATCACAATATTATGGCAGACAATGCAAAAGACATCATTGCCTCAGCAGTGAAAAAGATGAACGAGGCCGTCAACTATCTGGAAGAGGACCTCAAGACTTACAGGGCCGGCAAGGCCAATCCGGCTGTTTTCAACAATGTCATGGTGGACTATTACGGCAATCCGACTCCGGTGCCTCAGGTGGCCAGCGTAACAGTGCCTGATGCCCGCACCATGCTTATTCAGCCCTGGGAGAAGAACATGATACCCAAGATAGAGAAGGCCATCATGGATGCCAACCTCGGCTTCACTCCTCAGAACAACGGCGAGCACATCCGCATCAACGTTCCGCCCCTCACTGAGGACCGCCGCAAGGAACTGGTAAAGAAGTCGAAAGCCGCCGGAGAGTCGGCCAAGATATCCGTCCGCAACGCCCGCAAGGAGGCCAATGACCTGCTGAAGAAGGCCCAGAAGGACGGCATGCCCGAGGATGTGGCAAAGGACGCTGAAAACGATGTGCAGAAGGAAGTCGACAACTACAACAAGAAGATCGACACCATTCTGTCGAATAAAGAAAAAGAAATTATGACAGTATAAAGTAATGATGATGAGAAAAATTTTCATTTTAACAGGAGCGATTCTTACAGCCGCTCTATTTCTTGCAGGATGCGATGAGCAGCCTGCATCTCCCATTCCTCCCGAAATCAGTGAGATTTCCGTGAGTCAGGAAAAGATAGGAGTAGGGCAGCAGGTCGTGCTCTCTGCAAAGGATGATGTTCCTATGTCAGGCAATCTGTATCAGATCAGAACGACCTGGACAATAAACGGCAATCAAGTCGTAGAGGATTTCACCCACTATCATAATCAAGGCGGTATCGGAGAGTACACATGTTATTATACTCCTTCAAGAACCGGCACTCTCAATGTGGAACTGAACGTCCATATGTTTTTCGTGGACGCTCCCGGCGGTGAGGCTGAGAAGACTGTGTCAAAGACCACAGAACTGACTGTGTATGAGTGTGACGCAAGAAATTCATTCTGGGGTGATTCTGTAGACATTACACTGCAGAGGGAACCAGGTCTGTCTTCCACACCTACCAGTGAGGGGGTGTATAGCGGGCAAGGCGAGAGTTCGATTCACGCAATTACTGCTTACACCAAGACTGTGCATCTGGAGTATACATTCGAGAATGAGGTACTGGTAGGGATAACAGAGAGTTTCAGCGTTACACCCAGTATGAACAGGTCTTATCAGAGAGTGTTCTCTGTATTTGATGCCGCGCTCAGGTCACTTGAGACGGTCTATCCTGAGAGTGCTGACCGTCAGGCCATAGTCAATACTTCGGACAGCGAGTATGTAGATCTGGTGAACAGATATTCAAATGGCGAGTCGCTAGACGAGCAGGAGCAGACGGATCTCGGTTATGGAATGGTCATGGGATATGTACGTGTCGAGGCGACCATGAGTTCGGAGAATACTGGCATCGTTCTGACGACAAATGCCAATCCGGACAATGACGCTGCTACTGTAATCCTTACTTATAGCAGGAGATAGGAACTACTTTCTGTTAAGTTGCCGCTCCATTGAGGCGCGGTGGATAGTCGTAAAGATCTCGGTGATGAAATCTTCATCGAGGTCTTTTTCTTTTGCCATGGATCTGGCTCTCTCCAGAACATTGTTCCAGCGGTCCGCCTGCAGGACCGTCATGCCGCTCCTCTCCTTGATGAGACCGATGGATGCCGAGATGTCCATCCTCTGGGCAAGCAGGTCAATAAGGGCGGCGTCTATGCGGTCTATGTCTGTGCGCAGGTCATCGATGGCCGCGGCGGCCTCTGCGTCCTGAGTCGATGTTTTCCGTATTTTCAACCGGCCGAGCATGCCGGCAAGGTCTCCCGGTGTGATCTGCTGTGCGGCATCGCTCAGGGCCCGGTCGGGGTCAGGGTGTACCTCAATCATCAGCCCGTCGAAGCCCAATATCAGGGCCTGCCGCGCGATATCCTCCACCAGGTCTCTGCGTCCGGTGATGTGGCTCGGGTCGCAGAGCAGGGGAAGCCCCGGAAGGCGGCGGCGCAGCTCGACGGGTATCTGCCAGAAAGGAGGGTTCCGGTACAGGCTTTCTCCGTAGAAGTGGAAGCCGCGGTGGACTGCGCAGATGCAGTTCAGGCCGCAGCGGGCAAATCTCTCAATCGCTCCTGTCCACAGTTCGGGGTCGGGTACGAGAGGGTTCTTGACAAATACCGGAATGCCGGTGCCCCGCAGGGCCTCTGCTATTTCCTGAACGAGGAACGGATTGCCCGTGGTGCGGGCTCCTATCCATACTGCATCTATTCCGTTTTTAAGGACAATTTCTACGTGGCGGGCATTGGCGACTTCCGTGGCTGTATGCATGTCTGCTGCCGCACCCGCTTCGCGTAGCCACTGTGCTCCGGTTTCTCCCACACCTTCGAAGCATCCCGGGTGTGTGCGGGGCTTCCATAAGCCTCCACGGAGAACTCTGACTCCTGCTTTTTTGAGACTGAACGCCTCTGAAATCAGACTTTCCCTGTTTTCCACGCTGCAAGGACCTGCAATGACATACGGGCGTCCGCTGCCGGAGAATAGCTCCCAATCCTGTATTTGACAAAAATCGCTCATAAGGCTCAACAAAAGTATTTAAAGATTGTGAAAATTACAAGCAAGTTTTTATCTTTGCCGCGAAAAACAAAAACAACACACAATGGCTAATATTTTTACTTCTTCCATCGGGAAAAAACTTATAATGAGTGTAACGGGATTATTCCTGATAATCTTCCTTCTCCTGCATGCGACCATCAACGGTCTGTCCCTCATCAGCGCTGACGCTTTCAGGGCAGGTTGCGACTTCATGGCTCTGCCTATCATCACGGTGATGGTGCCTATCCTTGCAGCCGGATTCATTATCCACATCATTTATGCCATCTACCTCTCATGGACCAACTACAAGGCCCGCGGCAACAACCGTTACGCCGTAGCCAACAAGAGCCAGGCCGACAACTGGGCAGCAAAGAACATGCTCGTGCTCGGTATCGTGGTTCTCGGTCTGCTGGCTTTCCACCTGACCCATTTCTGGGCTGACATGCAGCTGCTGCAGTTCCAGGGTGTGGCTCACGAGAATCTGCCCGATCCCTATGGCCTCCTGCTCGAGACCTTCGGCACATGGTGGGTTACCGTCCTGTACATCGTATGGTTCGTGGCTCTGTGGATGCACCTGACCCACGGTTTCTGGAGCGCATTCCACACTCTCGGTTGGAACAACAATATATGGATCAGCCGCCTGAAGGTGATTTCCTACATCGTGGCTACCATCATCTGCCTGGTGTTTGTGGCAGTGGCTGTGGTATCCTGCCTGAAGGCCTACGCTATAATGTAATTTACGGCGTGTCATAACGGGCAAACTGCAGCGTTGTCTTCAGTCCATGGCTCAGTCATTTACGCCCAGTAAACTCCTTCGCCATGAACTTCGATGCCTTGCATTTTACCCATTCTGACACACCTCTAAATGGACTTTAAGAATAACGGGCTGTGGTTGAAGCATTTCGACACAGCCTTTTTTTATTTATAACGTTTATGAAGAACATACTGATTCCTCTCGCTCTTGTGCTCTGTCCGGCGGTACTGGCCGCTCAGGAACAGAAGGACCGGCTGCCTTACTGGCAGGACGTGCAGACCGTGGAGGTGAACCGGGAATATCCTCGGACGGCTTTCATGAGCTATCCCGACTCGGCGACAGCCGCAGCGTACCGCTATGAGAACAGCCCCCGTTACCTGCTGCTCAACGGGGTGTGGAAGTTCTACTTCGTTGACGCTTACCGTGACCTGCCGGAGAATATTACGGATCCTTCCGTGGATGCCTCCGGGTGGCACGACATCAACGTGCCTGGCAACTGGGAAGTGCAGGGCTTCGGTACGGCCATCTATACCAACCACGGCTATGAGTTCAAGCCGCGCAATCCCACGCCTCCGGTCCTGCCCGAGGACAATCCCGTCGGGGTCTACCGTCGGGAGTTCACCGTTCCCGAGTCATGGGACGGCTCGGAGATATTCCTGAATATCGACGGGGCAAAGTCCGGGGTGTACGTGTACCTGAACGGACGCGAGGTGGGCTACAGCGAGGATTCCAAGACCTCGGCGGAGTTTGCCGTGAGCGACTTTCTCGTGCCTGGGGTCAATACCCTGGTGCTGAAGATATACCGTTGGAGCACCGGCTCTTACCTGGAGTGCCAGGATTTCTGGAGGATGAGCGGTATCGAGAGGGACGTGTACCTGTGGTGCCAGCCCAGAGAGGCCGCGCTGAAGGATTTCACGGTCGTGTCTACACTGGATGACACCTATACTGACGGTCTGTTCTCGCTCAGGGCGGTGCTGAAGAATACATCTGCCAGTGGCTCCGAGGCGGTGCTGCGCGGAACGCTGACCGGGCCGGACGGGGCCGTGGTGTGGTCTGATGTCCGGAATGTGCCTCTGGATGCCGGCGGTACCTCGGAAGTGCTCTTCGAGAACAGTATTCCCGATGTCCAGCCCTGGTCTGCGGAGCATCCGGACCTGTACCGGCTGACCATGACCGTCTATGCTGACGGGAAGGTGGTGGAGACCGTGCCTTATCATGTGGGATTCCGCAAGTTCGAGATCAAGCCTTCCGGAGAGCTTTCCCCTGAGGGCCGTCCCTACGTGCTCTTCTACGTCAACGGTCAGCCCGTCAAGCTCAAGGGCGTGAATACCCACGAGCACAACCCTCTTACCGGTCACTATGTCACCGAGGAGCTTATCCGCCGCGACCTGGAGCTGATGAAGCAGAACAATATCAACACCGTGCGTCTGGCCCACTATCCCCAGGGCCGCCGCTTCTACGAGCTGTGCGACGAGTACGGCCTGTACGTCTACGATGAGGCCAATATCGAGTCCCACGGCATGTACTACAACCTGCGCAAGGGCGGGACGCTCGGCAACAATCCCGAATGGCTTGCCGCCCATATGGACCGTACCGTCAATATGTACGAGCGCAACAAGAACTATCCCTGCATCACCGTCTGGTCCCTTGGCAATGAGGCCGGCAACGGATACAATTTCTACCAGACCTATCTCTGGATCAAGGACCGCGAGAGGGGAGGAATGGACCGTCCCGTCTGCTATGAGCGGGCACAGTGGGAGTGGAACAGCGACATGTACGTGCCGCAGTATCCGGGAGCGGACTGGCTGCGGCAGATAGGCCGCTCCGGCAGTGACCGTCCGGTGGTGCCTTCGGAGTATTCCCATGCGATGGGCAATTCCTCCGGCAGCCTCTCCCTGCAGTGGGACGAGATCTACCGCTACCCCAACCTGCAGGGCGGCTATATCTGGGACTGGGTCGACCAGGGCATCTGGCAGGACCGTGACGGAGGCTTCTGGGCCTACGGCGGAGACTTCGGCGTCAATGCCCCGAGCGACGGCAATTTCCTCTGCAACGGTATTGTCAATCCCGACCGCAATCCCCATCCGGCGATGACTGAAGTCAAGCATGCCTACCAGAATGCCGCTTTCCGGCCTTCCGGCTATGCCGAGGATCCCACGGCGGAGCGTACCCTTGCGACCGGACGGCTCGCATTTGACTCTGTTCCGGAGGACGGCAAGGTTTCGGTGGATGTCATCAACCGCTTCTATTTCACCTCATTGGATGCGTATGATTTCACCTACGAGCTGACCGCTGACGGACGGGTGGCCGCTTCCGGGACATTGGCCGTGAGCGCAGCTCCACAGGATACCGTGACGGTGGAGATTCCCGTGCCGGCACTGAAGAGCAGCGGCACGGAGTATTTTCTCAACCTGTATATGAAGCAGCGTTCGGAGGTGTCGGGTATCCCTGCAGGACATGTGCTGGCTTCCGACCAGATAGCCTTCCCTGTCACGGGTGAGCGGCCTGTCTATGCCGAGGGCCGCGGTCCGGTCCTGTCGGTCGACTCCGTGTCGTCCGAGGGTGTGATACGCATTTTCTCCCCTTCGGTGGAATGGGTGTTCGACCGCTCCGCCGCCGCTGTCACCTCCTACAAGGTGCGGGGCGTGGAGTATTTTGCCGATGGCTTCGGACTGCGTCCCAATTTCTGGCGCGGGCCCAATGACAATGACTACGGCAACGGGGCTCCCAAGCGGCTGCAGATCTGGAAGACTTCCTCGCAGGAGCTGCGCGTGGGTGCTGTGTCAGCTGTCATGGACGGGACTGATGCCGTGATGACGGTGGAGTACCTGTTAGCGGCAGGCAACAAGTATATCGCCGAGTACCGGGTGCATCCCGACGGAGTGGTGGATGCCCGCCTGCATTTTACCCCGGCCCTGATGCCAGAGGTGGAGTCCGAGGCTTCCGAGGCGACCCTGACGGCGACCTATACGCCAGGACAGGAGTCCCGTGTAGGCCTGAAGGCCCGTCCGGAAGTTCCCCGTATCGGAGTGCGTTTCCGTCTGCCCGTAGCCATGCACGGGGTGACCTGGTACGGACGCGGCCCGGGAGAGAACTATGTCGACCGCAGCCGCGGCTCGCTGGTGGGACTGTATTCCTCATCGGCAGAGTCCATGTACTTCCCCTACGTGCGTCCCCAGGAGAACGGTCACCGCAGCGACACCCGCTGGGCAGCCTTCTATGGAAGTGGCAACGGCCTGATGGTGGTGGCTGACAGTACGATAGGCTTCAGTGCCCTACGTAATCCCGTGGAGGATTTCGACTCGGAGGAGGCTGTGGAACACGACTACCAGTGGCCCAATTTCACTCCGGAGCAGATTGCCTCCAAGGATCCCGCTGATGCGAAGGACGTGCTGCGCCGCATGCATCACATCAACGACATCGTCCCGCAGGACTACGTTGAGGTCTGCATCGACATGCGCCAGCAGGGTGTGGCCGGCTACGACAGCTGGGGTGACCGTCCCGAACCGCAGTACCAGCTCCCCGCCGACCGCGACTACACCTGGAGCTTCACCCTCGTCCCCGTCAAAAACGCCCGCGACGCACAGCGCAAGGCCCTCTACGACTACGGGCTGTAGCCTTGTACGCGCCACCGTCCTTTCTTCGATATCCTGTTACCTTGCCTTCGCGTATTCTGTTCCCTTGCCTTACCGCACCGGCAGCGTTTCTCACGATTTGTTGCCGTTGTGGATATGGATCATAAGGGATGGGGAATACGCGGAAAAGCCCGACCGACTCCTTCGGAAAGAGGCGGCATAATTGAGGTTTGTGACGGGTTTGTGCTATATTTGCAATATGGATAGAGGATATGCACATTGGTTCACCGTATTCTTGCTGCTGGCGTTTATGCTGCTGCGGGTGTCGGTATTGCCGTGCTTTGCGCATGGAGTCGGGAGCGTGGAGGAGGAATGCCTGAGGGCAGAAGTAGCGGAAGAGGTGACGGACAGTGCGGTTGTGCAGGAGATGGCAGTGAGAATTTCCGGGGAGAGGGACAGGATGGAAGAGAGTGTCGGGAAAATTAAACAGGCAAAGGAGAAGTATGACCGGGCGTTGGAAGATTTCAGAC
>HF990401.1:5178-9112 GCA_000432775.1 Alistipes sp. CAG:831 | reverse complement strand
AGACGTGGGGAGAGGCGCCGCGGGACAGCGACGTGGGTCCTGTATTTCTGCATTTCGGCCTGTGTCTTGCTTGCCTCTTACGTCGTATTGATGGAGGTGAGAAGGAAGACTTGTCGGAAGAAAGTCATTGTCAAGGCATTGCAGCCTGAAAGGGAAAGGCTGCAGAGTATGCTCTCTTACGATATCGATGAGGATACGAGGGAGGCGATACAGGATACGATATCCTTGCTTACGGGACTTCTGTCTGAAAAGGACCTTACAGGCAGCATGTCCGACAGGAGCAATGAGCGGATCCGGAGGCTGGCGGCCAATAAATCCGGGCTGATGACCGCCCTGAGAATGTCCTATTCGCTGACAGAACCCGGATTTGTCTCAAAGTTGCAGGGCTATGGCCTTACGGATAAGGAGATAGGATATTGTTGCCTTTATGCGTCAGGCCTTAAAGGCAAGGATATATCCTTTCTTCTGAACAACGGCGGACACGGCCACTACAATATCGCAAGTACGGTCAGAGCCAAAATCGGCCTCATGGAGAGTGATACGAATCTGTCGATTTACATCCGTAACATGCTCCGGGACAAGCAATGAGATATCCGGAAAATTTGTTATTTTTGCCTTGCGAACTTATGCGTAAGTACAACTATGGCGCAATTGATTAGAATTGCAGTAGCTTTTCTCTGCATAGCATTGTCATTGCCCAATGTGCCCGGTTACGGACAATCAGGCGGAGAGCCGGACAGTCAAGGCCGGGTCATTGTGGATTTCATGGGGACACCCCTGCTCACCGGAAATGAATACAATCGGATAATCGGCAATGCGGTGGACTCGCTTTCCTCGCAGGGCGGGCATCCGGTACTGGAAGATTGGGTCGATTCTGTTGAAATGTTTCTGGACAAAGCGTGCTTCAGCGGTACAAAGGACAGCATCGTATTCTATATGCTCAGCCATGAAGCCGGGATGGCCGGGCAGGACTGGCAGAGGGCGTACCATAGCCTGAACCGGTTGGAGCATATCACGGACAGCATCCGGTTCGAGGAACTTCACCGGCAGGTATACAGTCTGGGCAATGCCCTTCACAAGGCGGAAGAGGAAGATAAAGAGCAGAATCCACACATGGGGCTTGTTGTCGCCATCGTCATACTTTCTGCGGCAGTCCTGGCCTTGACGGCAGCGACATTCACGCTTTACAGCAAGCTGCGTAAACAGAGAAAAATAACGTCCCTCCATGCTTACATCTCCAGGGACATTGAGGAAGAATCGGTCAGACAGAAAGACGAAATCCGGGAACTTGAAGGTGGAATGAAGAGAATGAAGGAGCGGCAGCGGCAGGAGGAAAGGGCCCGGAAGGCGCTGGCTGTGATGCTGCAGCAGAGGGCAGAAGGCAGTGAAGAACTGATAGCCTTCACCGAGGATCTGCTCAAAGTCACCGGAGAACTGGCCAACATTTACTATGAGTCTTCCTCCCGTCCGGAGACCTTGGCCGGCAGGGTGAAGAAAACTCTCGGGGACAGACTGGACAGGAATGCGGCATTCCGGCGCATAGGGCAACTTGTAGAGGCATCCTATCCGGGCTTCATGCAGGACCTGACCAAAGAATTCCCATGGCTGAATGATGATGACAGGCTGCTGATATCGCTGATGATTTGCGGGATATCATCCGGCGCATCATGCGTGATACTGAATATCGGTCTGAATAGTCTCAATATACGGAAGACACGGATTGCCAAGAAGATGAACGCACCGGACAGACTTTCGATATACCTGCGCGACAGACTTTACAACTGGAATCAGAAATAGCGGTATATCAGCATTTTACGTTTTGTGCAAAACTTTCACCCCCACCTGCGGCAGAGTGCAGGGAATCAGGCTGTGAAAGTTTTTTATTTTTATAATTGCCACATATTCAATAGATTGTCAAATCATAGCACTACTCTTTCATCCTTGACACAGGGTCAGGGCGGTTATATCTTTGCCCCAACATCAAACCAGACCCGATATGAAACCATCCGTATTTCTACTGACAGCCATGTTGCTGTCATTTGTCACCGTTTCCGCAGATGCAGAGCCATTGTCCCTTTCCATTAAAGGGAAAGTGAAGGACAAGCAGGGACAACCGGTCCCCGCCGCATTGGTCGTGCTGCTCTCCCAGGAAGACAGTACTGTACTCAATTTCACCTATGCCGACACTTCCGGCCTCTTTTCCATGGACATGAGAACTGTCCCGGATACCCCGCTCATCGTAGAGATTTCATCCATGGGATATGAGAAGGTGAGACTCACGGTCACGCCTCCCAGTTCCAATCTCGTCGTGACTTTGGAGGCATCTTCCGAGACACTGGCGCAGGTTGTTGTCACATCTGACCGGGGCACGGTAAGCAAGCGTCCCGGCAAGCTCGTCTACTCTCCTCCCGCGGAAACGGCCTCGGCGATGGACGCATTCTCCATGCTCGGATATGCCCCGCTCGTGACCGTAAGCAGGGAGGCCGTCACCGTTCTCGGGAACAAACGGGCAGAAATCTGGGTAGACGGCCGGAAGCCCGTCATGAGCCAGGAGGCTGCAATGGACATACTGCGCAACACTCCTGCAGAAAAAATAGAGAAAATCGAAGTCATCACCTCCCCGGGGGCCTCCTACAAGGCCTCCTCCGGGGCGGTTATCAACGTGGTCTACAAGAAGGAACCGGGACAGGGTCTTGATGGAAGCGCCAGTCTGAGAGGCACATACTATGCGAGAAAGGTGTCTCCGGAAACGGCTTTGGGGCTTAACTGGGCCGGAAGGAAACTGACCGTATCGGGAAATCTCGGATTCGTGAACAGCGGCAGCCGCATTGACCAGACCGAGCAGTACAGCTACTTCGATACCGGTCAGGACATCGGTTACAGATCATCGCTGCGAAGTGACCTTTACATGCTGCACGGCAACTTGAACCTGAGCTGTGACATCAATTCCGTAAACCTGATAGGAGCCTCTGTCGCCCTGGACGGCGACTGGACGGATATCCGCAATGAGATCCTCACCGATTACCTGAGTGACGGCATCCTGACACGTAGTTCCCTGGTATCTTCCATAACCGGCAATCCTGAGATAAAACCAGGCCTGGGAGCAGAGATGTATTACAACCTGAAAACGGATACCTATGGCAGCAATCTCGATATAAGTGCCAACTACTCTTCCTACTACGACAACTCCCGCATAAGGACAGAAATCACGAGCCAGTCACCCCGGAGCTGGATTCAGCAGACCGTCTCGGATTTCCGGGCCTTTGAGGCAAAGGCCGTGTACCGCCATGTTTTCGCAGACGGAAGTTCCTTGAGCAGCGGTCTGGAACACACTTCCACACTGCTCTCAAACGATTTTTTCAGAGACGACAGCACGGGCTGGAACAACACGTTCCTGTATAATGAGCATATTTCCCATGCCTACATCTCCTATGACCGGCAGTGGAACGAAGTGCTGTGGACAACGGCCGGACTGCGTGGGGAATACACCCACATTTCAGGGGAACAACAGGTGACCGGAGAGAAAGTGCGGCAGAGTTATTTCAATCTGTTCCCATCAGTTTCGGTGATGCTGAATCTCGGAGAAGGGAAACACAGTCTCATGCTGGACTACCGGATGAATATAGACAGACCGTTCTATACCAGCCTCAATCCATTCGAGATATGGACTACGGAGAACACCTACAGCACCGGCAATCCGCAGCTCGGGGCGGCACTGGCCCATGAGCTGATGTTCAATTACACCTTCTTCTATGACTATATGCTCGGAATAATGTGGATGAACTCCGGCAATGCCGTATTCGACTACGACGAGTATGTCGGAAACGGTATTATGAAGTCATCTACAGGCAATTTCGGCATACACAATATGCTGCACATGACAGCCGATATCAACAAACGGCTTTTCAACGGAATCTGGGAGATACGTCTGAAC
>HF990401.1:4349-5160 GCA_000432775.1 Alistipes sp. CAG:831 | reverse complement strand
ACGTCTGAACGCCACCGCAGGATACGAGAATCTGGAGGCCGTTCTCGGGGAAACCGACATGTCCTACTCCACCTGGTACTGGATGGCGGACCTGCGCAACACCGTAAACCTCTCGCGGCAGCATGGTCTGTTCATGACCTTCTCCTACAGTTACAATTCCCCAATGCGCTCCCTTACCTGGGAAGTCCCCGAGAGGCATTATCTCAATCTTTCCATTTCCAAGCAGTTCGACTTTGGAGGTACGCTCAGTCTCGAGGCCACCGATCTGCTCGGTACTTTTGGCCCTCAGCACTTCTCCACCGCCACCTATACCTATCACCGCGATTGGCAGACCTGGTCCGGCCTGATAACCCTGTCATGGCGACAGACCTTCGGCCGCAAATACGTCCGTCAGGCCGAGGACCGCTCCGCAGGCAATCTCTCGAAGAGAATCAGGTAAGCAATGAAACTTTGGCCGTAGAAAATCCCCATTGTGAAATTTTAAATTGCAACGAGCTGATATACAAGGGTGATTTTTTCCATTTGTGAAACTTTCCATTTGCCTTGAAACTTCAAGGAGGTTTTCTTTGTCTGTAAAATGAGTGGAATTACTGCTATGGAAAAGTTTCCTTTTTTACGTTTGTTGTTGTTGCTGCTGTCAGTTTCATCCTGCTTCATTGCGGCGGCAGTGCCGTCACCGGCCTGTACGGACACGGTCGGAAAAGCATATGCGAGCGAACCGCAGGACAGTGTCGAATATCTCAAGGAGGTCACTGTCATTGCCCGCCGCACCCGCCATCAGGCTGACGGCTATACGATGAACCTGCGCTCT
>HF990401.1:0-4327 GCA_000432775.1 Alistipes sp. CAG:831 | reverse complement strand
CTCTTCCGACATTGTCAGGGGCAAGAGCGCTTCGGAGGCCCTTGTCTTTCTGCCCGGTGTCAGCCGCCAGGCTTCCGTTTACAGGGTCAATGGCGTGGATGTCAGTGAGATATACGTAGACGGAATGAAACTTACGAGTTTCAGTGAACTGGACAATATTCCAGCGGAAAGGATCGACAAGATTAAGGTCAATTATCTCGCAGGAGTCAGCCAGAACGCCTCCGTCAGCGGCGGCACCATCGAGATAACTCTGAAACGGGTGCCGGAAGGAGGTTATTCCGGCAGCGTCTCCGCCATGGGAGGCTATGCCAACTACGGGGGCTTAGGCAATGCCGGAATGCTGTTTCAGGCCCGCTACGGCAGGACCAGTATCTACAACAGTCTGACGGTCAACGGCGGGGCAATGAAGGAGCGGGGCTGGCAGAGCACTCGGACCTCCGGCGGTGAGCTGCTCTCGGCAAAGGACGAACAGACCTCATCCCCGTTCTGGGGAATCCAGGACCGTCTCAGTCTCAATCGGGAGATAAACAAAAGGAACAATATCGGAATCAGCTATTACGCCGGATGGAGCCAGTCCGCACCTGAGACCGGAACCCGTGAGGGCGGCCTCTCCACCTCCATGATCAACCGAAGCGGACGTCTGACCCAGGAGGCTACAGTCAAATATTCGTCGGTGTTCAATGACAGAGGCACATCCATGGACGTCACCGCCGACTGGCTGAACCGTAATCTGTCCACGGAGTATCTTTATACCTCCGATGACGGACAGAACCGGCATCAGGCTCTTTCAGCGCAGGAGAACCGGAGCAACATGTTGAAACTCGCGGTTGATTTTTCAGATCCTCTTTCGGAAAAACTGGAACTGGAATACGGAGCCTCGGCCCAGTACATTGCATCATCGTATTCTCCCGAAACCGTAGGACAGGACGACTCTGAGACGGACCTCGGCAGCAGCCTCCCTACCCGAACCCGCGCCTTTACCCCGCTCGCCTATGCCTCCGTCGCCGGAAAGTTGTGGAAAATCCAGTACAGTGCCGGCCTGAACCTCCAGATGAACTGGATAGAGTATATTCCGCTTGACGGTGGCGGCAGTCCTTCCGGAAATATCCAGTGGGGTGTCAATCCCTCCGTCCAGCTCCGCATGCCCTTGGACAGCCGGGGGCGTTTCTCATTGAGGCTCAACTACAGGCACCAGCTCGACAATATCCCGTATGACGCCATTTCCTCCACCGTCCGCTGGATTGACCCATGGCATTATTCTACAGGCAATCCCGATCTGGTCGCTCCCACCCGGGACCGCGTCATGCTCGGCCTCTCCCTTTTCGGGGACATCCTCTCCCTCCAGGGCACCTATACACATTCGCGCAACTCTATCTATTGGGACAACTTCGCCGACCCGGACAGCCCCGGCGTGTTTTATGAAACCCCTGTCAACATTCCCCGCCGCAATTCCTACGGCCTCAACGCGGAGCTGAATCTCAATCCGCTGAAACCCTGGCGGATAAAACTCTCCGCAGAATATACATTCAACGTGGAGGACAATACCATCGGCGGAGTCACCTACCGGGGCACCAATGTGCACCAGTTCTACATGCTGCTGAACCAGCTGAGCTTCAAGGGATGGGGAGCTGCGGTCAATGCCGTTTACGACCCGGCCTTCCATTCCTTCGGCTACACCTACCATTCCGTGTACACAGTCAACCTCCAGTTCTACAAGACATTCCTGGATGGCAGGCTCAGAGTGGCCCTGTCCGGTATCGTTGCAGGGAAACGCCGACGTATAGACCGTATAGTCGGAGATCAGGTAATAACCCACGCCTACACGACACCGGCACAGACCGCGACCCTGTCCGTCTTCTGGTCATTCTCCGGAGGTCGGAAGGTCAGTGTGCGGCGGGTCAGCGGAGACCAGAGCTACGAGGAGGTGGTCAATGAGAGGTGAGCGGACCGATGCTGTTCAATCGGGCCGGTGTTGCCGGCAGTCCGTTTCCCAGACTCTCAGATGTCGAGGGTAAGCTCGACGGGGCAGTGGTCGGAACCGAATATCTCGTTGTGGATGGACGCACCGAGCAGCTTGGGCTGGAGGCGGTTGGATACGAGGAAATAGTCGATGCGCCACCCGGCGTTCTTCTCGCGGGCCTTGAAGCGGTAGGACCACCAGGAATAGACACCCTCGGTGTCGGGATAGAAATAGCGGAATGTATCGGTGAATCCGGCGGCGAGCAGGTCGGAGAACTTGCCGCGCTCCTGGTCGGTGAATCCGGCATTCATCCTGTTGGTCTTCGGGTTCTTCAGGTCGATCTCCTTGTGGGCCACGTTGAGGTCGCCGCAGACGATGACCGGCTTGACGGCATCCAGACGCAGCAGGTAGGCGCGGAACTCGTCCTCCCATGTCATGCGGTAATCCAGCCGCCGGAGCTCGTCCTGGGAATTGGGTGTGTAGACCGTAACCAGGTAGAACTCAGGCATCTCGAGTGTGATTACGCGGCCTTCGGTGTCGTGCTCCTCCAGGCCCAGGCCGTAGGTGACTGACAGCGGCTCATACCGGGAGAATATGGCGGTGCCGGAGTAGCCTTTCTTCTGGGCGTAGTTCCAGTATGAGCGGTAGCCATCGAAGGCTATGTCCAGCTGTCCCTCCTGCATCTTGGTTTCCTGCAGGCAGAAAAAGTCTGCGTCCAGTGTCTTGAAGGACTCCTCGAATCCCTTGCCGCAGCAGGCCCTCAGGCCGTTTACATTCCACGAGATAAATTTCATATCGGTGTCGGTTCTGTGTTGTTACTGATTACAGGGTGCAAAGATACGCATTTTTGTCATGTAGACACTTCCTTTGTCATCAAAGCCTACTCCTTCGGAAGGAGTGAGGAAAATGCGGGAAAAGCTGACTCCTTTGGAAGGAGTGAGAAGGGATGAAGAGTGTCGCGTCGGTATCGTATGGTGACAGAGTGGCCGTGATTATCGTTACGGCCGGATGACCGTGTCGTGGTCTCCGTTGTGGAGGAGCCTTTAGCGCGTCTCCTTTGCAACAGACCCTTTGGGCGGCATTACCTTTCCGTTTCCTTTCCACAACGGCAGTGTAATCCGCGATTCTCTGCCGTTGCGGTGCTGTCTTTTCTGCAACACCTTTGCTACAGGCTCTCAGCACGGCATTGTTTCTCCATCGCTCTTCCACAACGGCAGCAAATCCCGCGATTCTCTGCCGTTGCGGATGTGTGTTGTGCGGCCGCTGAAACGTGGACCAAATGCAGATTCTGTAAAAAAATTACCCGTCGGATGAGATTCCTGGCAGATTTTCCGGGATAATACAGTATCTTTACGTCACGTCCCGCAGTAACCAGTGTACAAATCCTTAAAACATAATAAAATGAGAGCACCGTATCACTATTGCTACACCTCTCATGGAGAGGTGCTTTGCCGGGACGATGAAGATTTTTGCCGGCTTCTGTGCAGGATTGCGCAGATATCGGAGACCATGAACGCGGGTATTTTCGCGTACGCGTTGATGTCTACACATGCGCATCAGATTATCGAGACTGATAACCTGCCTGAGTTCTCAAGGCGGCTCAGGCATTCGTACACCAGCACTTTCAATAAGAAATATCATCGTAAAGGGCCTTTGGGTGAGAAGAATTTCTTCAGCCTCGAACTTCGCGGCATAGAGCATAAGGCCGCAGCAATCAGCTATGTTCTGAAAAATCCCGTGCATCATCAGGTATGCGTGAATCCCTTCAGTTATCCGTACAGTAGCGCGGGCCTGTATTTCGGCCGTGCGGTAAGAGGGGGCGGATGTGAGTCAGGAACGGTTCTGACACAAAAGGAACGGGTGCATGAGACCCTGGCCAAGAAATTGCTCAGGCGCAGCAAGCCATTGACGGACTTGCTCCGGCTGGATGACAAGGGGTGCGTCGATCCGGCTTCATTTGTGGAGTACAAGACGGTCGAGATGATTTTCGGTACGTACAATGCCTTTCAGTACAATCTCCACAGACGCGACTATGAGGAATGGAAACAGCAGCAGAAACAGGATGGCGCAGAAGACGAGCCTGTTACGCTGAAGTCTATAGAACCGTGGATGTCCAATGAGGAGGTGGAGGCTTTTGAGCGAAAGAGCAAGCATTGGTACAGGGAGGAGGCTGTCTCTGATATGGAGCTTTGCCGGATAATTGACACGGATATCATAAATCGGTATGGGCGGGAAAGTTACTGGCATCTGACTGAGGAAGAGAAGAAAGAGACGGCGAAATGGCTTATTGGGAATTTCAATGCCTCGGAGGCACAGGTGTGCAGGTGCCTCGCCTTGCCGTACAAGAAAAAGGGATAATGGCATGCC
>HF990400.1:5133-19099 GCA_000432775.1 Alistipes sp. CAG:831 | reverse complement strand
TGGTCATTTCTTGTGGCAAGGGGTATTTGGGGTTCAGTAGAAATTCCTTGGGGCTAATTCCGCCAGCAGAAGTATTCCCGTGCGGGAAAAGCCGAGCCTGCTAGGCAAATCCCGGGTCAGTAGAAATCCGCCCGGGGTAAATTTCTACTGTTACCTGGATTGCACTTTGGCCGACAAAACTTATGCTATGAATTTGTAGAACTACGACTAACCTGCTCGCAGTACATGTCATTCAACACTCCACCGCATCGCGTGTGACATCAGAGATTACCGGAAGGTGCCGAAGAAACGTCACTTTTGTCGGCACCTTCTGGGCTGCCTTGCGGTTCAGATGTGTCCTAGATGAATCATTGATCCGAATAGATGAACTAAATTTTGTCGGGGAGGAAACAAATATGTTAAGTCGCTGGGGTGTAGGATGTTTGCTTTTCAATGTGATGCTGTGAGCCGTTTGAAGTCGCTTACGGCAAGAATGCTGAAATACATGTGTTTGAGAACAAGGTGGTTAGCAGAAGTACATCCTGCCCGACAAAATTTCGTTGAACGAATATGAACCTATACTTCTCGATATAGACTTTTTATTCACAGTATAGTCTTTAATGGCTACACGTAAAAATTTTTGCTGATAGCCAAGAAATAAAAAAGGGAGCCCGATAGGACCCCCTTTCCTTTTTATTCTTGTTTAATAAGTTATGCCGGTGAGATGGCTCCGTTAGGACAAGCGTCAACGCATGTACCGCAGTCGGCGCATGTATCAGGATCAATCGAGTAAACATCTCCGGCGGAGATAGCTCCAACAGGGCATTCGTCAATGCAGGAGCCGCATGCTACACATGCATCAGGATCAATTTTGTGTGCCATAAAAAGTAATGTTGTTATTAAAAGTTCCGCAAATATAGTAAAATTTCCTTAATATCCGAATAAAAAACTATCTTTGCGAGATAAATGCAAGATTGTAACCATGCGTGATATGAACCGATTGATTTGCAGTGCTTTAGTTCTGCTTTGCCTCCATTTTGCCGGAGCCGTGAGTGCCGGTGCCCAGAACGTATTCGAGCAGACAGTGTCATTCGACAAGATAGTCCATGACTTCGGGGATATCATGATGTCTGACGGTCCCCAGTCCTGTACATTCACGATGAAGAATATAAGTGGGGCGCCTGTGGTGATACACCGCGTCATTACTTCCTGCGGGTGTACGGAGCCTACGTGGACTGAGGCTCCGATAAGGCCCGGGGAGACGGGGCAGATACATGTCGTGTTCTCCAACGACCAGGGCCCCTATCCCTTCAGCAAGTCCGTTACTGTGTATGTGTCAGGCCTTAGCAAGCCGATAGTGCTCAAGGTCCGAGGTATAGTCCATGAGAAGCAGAAGAGTCTCGCGGAGCTTTTCCCTGTATCCAGCGGTCCGCTCGGTTTCCGGGAGGCGTCGGTATCCATGGGACAGGTAGAGCAGGGGCTTGCCCGCAGTATTGAGGTCGAGATGGCCAATACTTCCGGACGGTCCGTTGAGGTCAGTTTCGCCGACATGACTCCCGGTCTGACAGTGTCCATGGCAGGTACGACTGTCCCTGCAAAGTCCAAGGTCCGTATCAACTGCATGGTGGACACCCGTAATACCGACGGGGAAAAATGGGGAAAGACGCCGTTTACATTCTCTGTCGTTGCTGACGGGAAGAAATATCCGGCAGCCCTGACCGTTGAGGCTCTGATAAAGGAGAACTTCACGTCCCTGACGGAGGCGCAGAAGAGGGCAGGGGCCCTGCCTCAGTTCGAGTCCTCGTCGCTGGAACTCGGCGTAGTGGAAGCCGGGAGTGTCCTGGAAGGGGAATTCCATGTAAAGAATATAGGTCAGGACGCATTCGAGATATACAAGGCGGATTCAAGCGAGGGCGGTGTGAGTGTGGATCTTCCGTCCCCGGTGCCCTTCGGGGAGAGGGGAACTGTCAGGGTAAGTGTCAATACGGAAGGACAGAGCGGGGAAGTTATCAATATCCTTACGCTGATTACCAATTCGCCCACCCGGCCAATTATCAACCTGTTTATTATTTATACCGTAAAATAGAGACTTATCATGAGCAATAAATCAGACAGACAAGGAGACTTCTTCGACGAGTATCATCACGATGACTCGGCGCTGGTGATGAACGACGGGATAGAGCAGCCGCCTATCGTGAATCCATATCTGAACAACATAATTCACCGCAGGCGTGCCGCCATGACGGTGGATGACTATATGAAAGGTATCCTCGAGGGCAATACCATAATCCTCAGTCAGGCCATCACTCTCGTGGAAAGTTCTCTGCCCGAGCACCGTGACATGGCGCACGAGCTGATAGTCCGCTGTCTGGAGCACTCCAAGCGCAAGGAGTCGATGCGTATCGGCATTACGGGAGTGCCCGGAGCTGGTAAGAGTACTTTCATAGAGGCTTTCGGCAATCTGGTCACGGCCAAGGGCCACCGTCTCGCCGTCCTGGCCATTGACCCCAGCAGTGAGAAGACCAAGGGCAGTATCCTCGGCGACAAGACCCGCATGGAGACCCTCTGCAACAATCCCATGGCCTTCATCCGTCCCAGTCCTTCCGCCGGTTCCCTCGGAGGTGTTGCCCGAAAGACCCGCGAGACGATTCTGCTGTGTGAGGCCGCCGGCTACGACGTAGTCTTCATCGAGACCGTGGGCGTCGGCCAGTCGGAGACAGCCGTCCACTCGATGAGCGATTTCTTCCTGCTGATTCTCATTTCCGGGGCTGGAGACGACCTCCAGGGCATCAAGCGTGGTGTTATGGAGATGTCCGACCTGATTACAGTGAACAAGGCGGACGGCAACAACATCGACAAGGCCAACATGGCCCGTGCCCTTTATTCCAATGCCCTGCACCTGTTCCCTCCCACCGAGTCGGGCTGGACTCCCACCGCCCTGACTGCCTCCTCCGTCGAGAAGACCGGACTGGAGGAAATCTGGGCCATGATGGAGAAATATTTCAAGCTGGTAAAGGGGAACGGCTACTATTGGAAGAGGCGTCTGGAACAGGACCGCTACTGGATGTACGAGACCATCAACAACTCCCTGCGCGATATGTTCTACGAGGATCCGTCCGTTGCCGCTGCCCTGCACGACTACGAGAAGGCCGTGCTCGAGGGCAAGATCGACTCTTTCTCGGCTGCCGGCGAGCTGCTAAAACTCTACCGCAAGTAACAGATGCTCTGGCATATTCTCAAGGACGTCCTTCTCAACTCATGGCTCATAACCTCCCTGGTGATGGTTATGATGATCATGATAGAGTATGTCAATGTGGCCTCGGCCGGACGCTGGTTCGGCCGGCTGCAGGGCTCTCCTTTGCGTCAGGTGATGGCCGGTTCGCTTCTTGGTCTCATTCCTGGTTGCATAGGCGGATTCGCAGCTGTGTCGCTGTACTCTCACGGTATCATCAGCATGGGTGCCCTCGTGGCGGCGATGATCTCGTCATCCGGAGACGAGTCTTTCGTGATGCTGGCGATGATTCCGCGTCAGGCCCTGATTCTGTTTGCCGTGCTGTTCGTCCTGGCTGTCTGCTGCGGACTCCTGACTGACCTTATCTTCCGGAAGCATCCGATACGGGTGAGCTGCGATCCCGGATTTGAGCTTCATGAGGCCAATAAGGGAGAGTTTCCCCGGATATTCCGTCTTTCGTCTTACCGTGGAATGCGGTCGGCGGGTTGGGAGAGGCTGGTGCTGATAGCCGCTATCCTGATTTTTGCCGTAGCGGTGTTCACCGGTATCCTGGAGCACGAGCATGTGGGGGAAGAGGCCGCAGCGGTGGCTGCAACGGAGGACGCTGCTCATGCATTGTCATTCAATTTTCTCAGTGAGAGGTGGATGAATGTACTGTTTGCGATTCTAAGCCTCTTCGTGGCCCTGCAGGTGGCCGCATCCTCCGAGCATTTCGTCAAGGAGCATCTCTGGCATCATGTCATCCGCAAGCATGCTCTCAAGACTTTTCTATGGACTGCCGGTGCTCTGGCTGTAATCACGGTCGGAATGCATTATGTGGACGTAGGCGACTGGCTCAGGGACAATACGTACTATCTGCTTGTCCTGGCGGCCCTGGTGGGCATGATACCCGAGTCGGGGCCCCACATGGTGTTCATCACCCTTTTTGCCGGAGGGTATGTTCCGTTTTCCGTTCTGCTGACCAGCTCCATGTCGCAGGACGGCCACACTTCGCTTCCTCTGCTGGCCTCAAGTACCCGCAGCTTCCTCGTCGCGAAAGTAGTCAACGCCCTCTTCGCCATCCTTATCGGCAGCCTCTTCTATCTCTTCGGTCTGTAGCATTTGTCGGCTGTGTTGCTTATATGTTCCGGATATTGTCCTAAGTCGTGATAAATTTTGCGAAATATTCTGAATATTCCATATCTTTGTAAGTTGTACAAAATATATTTTTAGATGGTATCAATTAATGGTTTTTTGAAGAAAATTTTCGGTTCGAAAGCCGAGAGGGACATGAAGCAGATCCGGCCTGTACTGGATAAGGTGCTGGCCGCCTATGAAAGGATAGACAAACTTTCGGACGATGGTCTCAGAGCCGAGACAGAAAGAATAAAAGGAGTAATACACAATAAGATAGCTGCAGACGAAGAGCGTAAAAAATCGCTTCGCGAGCAGCTGGAGGACGTCACGATTCCAGTCGAGAGAAAGGAGGCGCTGGCTACAGAGGTGGACAAGCTGACAAAGAAAATCGACGAGGAGATAGAGGAAGTTCTCAACGAGGTGCTGCCCGACGCTTTCGCGGTGATGAAGTCCACAGCCCGCCGTTTCAAGGAGAAGGAGGTCATAGAAGTGACCGCCACCGATATGGACCGAGAGTTCAGTGCCAAGCACGACTACGTCCGGATCGAGGGGGACAAGGCCTACTGGAACCATACATGGCTGGCCGGCGGCAACCCGATTACCTGGGACATGGTCCATTACGACGTACAGCTCATCGGTGGTATTGTCCTGCATCAGGGTAAGATATCGGAGATGGCCACAGGTGAGGGAAAGACCCTCGTGGCGACCCTCCCCGTCTTCCTGAACGCCCTGGCCGGCAAGGGAGTCCATGTAGTCACCGTCAACGACTACCTGTCCAAGCGAGACTCCGAGTGGATGGGCCCTCTCTATCAGTTCCATGGTCTGAGAGTAGACTGCATCGACAAGCACCAGCCCAACTCGGCCGCACGCCGCGCCGCCTACCGCGCCGACATCACTTTCGGCACCAACAACGAGTTCGGTTTCGACTACCTGCGTGACAACATGGCCATCGACCGCAACGACCTGGTGCAGCGCAAGCACCACTACGCCATAGTCGACGAGGTGGACTCCGTACTGATAGACGACGCCCGTACACCTCTTATCATATCAGGTCCCGTACCCAAGGGAGACGACCAGCAGTTCGCTGAGTACAAGCCCTATGTGGAGCGCCTCTACAACGCTCAGAAACAGTTGGTGACCAAGCTCCTTACCGAAGCCCGGAAACTGATAGCCGAGGGCAAGGAGACCGAGGGAGCCAAGCTCCTGCTGCGGGCCCATAAGGGACTGCCCAAGTACAACCCCCTGATCAAGTTCCTCTCCGAGCCCGGCATGAAGCAGCTCCTGCAGAAGACGGAGAACTTCTATATGCAGGACAACAACAAGCAGATGCACCTGATCACCGACGATCTCTACTTCGTCATCGAGGAGCAGACCAAGACAGTCGAGATGACCGACAAGGGCAACGACCTCATCGCTGCCAGTGTCTCCGATGACAAGTTCTTCATCCTCCCCGACATAGGCAACGAGATAGCCGAGCTGGAGAAGGAGAATATCACTCCGGAGGAGAAGCAGGCCAGGAAAGCGGCCCTCCTTGCCGACTACGCCCTCAAGTCCGAGCGCGTCCATACCGTTACCCAGCTGCTCAAGGCCTACGCCATGTTCGAGCGTGACGTGGAGTATGTGGTCATGGACAACAAGATCAAGATCGTCGACGAGCAGACCGGCCGTATCCTCGAGGGACGCCGCTATTCCGACGGTCTCCACCAGGCCATCGAGGCCAAGGAGAACGTGAAGGTAGAGGCCGCGACCCAGACCTTCGCCACCATTACCCTGCAGAACTATTTCAGGATGTACCACAAGCTGGCCGGCATGACCGGTACCGCAGAGACCGAGGCCGGTGAGTTCTGGTCTATCTACAAGCTGGACGTGGTGGTCATCCCTACCAACCGCCCTGTTATCCGTAAGGATGAGGACGATATCATCTACAAGACCAAGAAGGAGAAATACAACGCCGTCATCGCGCGTATCGTGGAGCTCACGCAGGCCGGACGTCCGGTGCTCGTGGGTACTACCTCCGTCGAGATATCGGAGCTGCTGAGCAAGATGCTCCGTATGCGCGGCATCAAGCACAATGTCCTCAACGCCAAGCAGCATGCCCGTGAGGCAGAGATCGTAGCCCATGCCGGAGAGGCCAGTACAGTAACCATTGCCACCAACATGGCCGGCCGTGGTACCGACATCAAGCTCGGGCCCGGCGTCAAGGATGCGGGCGGTCTGGCCATCATCGGAACGGAGCGCCACGACAGCCGCCGCGTGGACCGTCAGCTGCGAGGCCGTGCCGGACGTCAGGGCGACCCCGGTTCGTCGGTATTCTACGTCTCGCTGGAGGACAACCTGCTCCGTCTCTTCGGAGGCGAGCGCATGTCCGCCCTGGTCGACAAGATGGGCCTCAAGGAAGGTGAGCCCCTGCAGCATCCCATGCTCTCCAGCTCGATTGAGAGAGCCCAGCGCAAGGTGGAGGAGAACAACTTCGGTATCCGTAAGCGCCTTCTCGAATACGACGACGTGATGAACTCCCAGAGGGAGGTGATATACAACAAGCGCCGCAATGCCCTCTACGGAGAGCGTATCGATGTGGACGTCATGAACATGATAGGAGACTGCTGCGAGGTGCTGGCCGACAAGTCCGAGGATATGGACTACGAGGACTTCAAGCTTGAGGTCATGAAGACCCTGTCGATCGATCCTGCCTTCGACGCCCAGTTCTACAAAGACGCTTCCCGCGACAAGATAGCAGAATCCCTCAACTCCCAGATCCGGGAGGAGTACCAGCGCCGCAGCGACACCATGGTCACCCAGGCCTGGCCGATAATCAAGGCCATCTACGAGCGTCAGGGCCAGCAGTTTGAGAACGTGGCAGTGCCCGTAGGAGACGGAACCAAGGTCATGCGCGTGATAGTCAACCTCAAGAAGGCTTACGAGACGCAGGGCCGCGAGCTCATCCGTGCAGTCAGCAAAACAATCACTCTCATTATGATAGATGACGCATGGAAAGAGCATCTGAGGGACATGGACGACCTGAAGCAGTCCGTGCAGAACGCCACTTACGAGCAGAAGGATCCTCTGCTCATCTATAAGTTCGAGAGCTTCAACCTTTTCAAGAGTGTCATCGAGCGCATCAGCCGCGAGGTGGTGACCTTCCTTCTGCGTGCGGCCATACCCGTCAGGGAGAATGCCCCTCAGGACGTCCGCGAGAGTGAGCGCCGCCGCACTGATATGAGCCGTATGCATACATCCAGGACCGATATGGTCACCAACGGAGGGCAGCCCAAGAGCAATGCCCCTGTCCATGTCGAGAAGAAGGTGGGCCGCAACGACCCCTGCCCCTGCGGTTCGGGCAAGAAATACAAGAATTGTCACGGAAGACTTGAAAATAACTAATTTAAAACAAGATATGGAAAAATTTGACATAATAGTGGTAGGCTCCGGTCCCGGAGGTTACGTCGCAGCGGTCCGCGCCGCTCAGCTCGGCAAGTCAGTAGCAGTCATCGAACGTTCGGAGATAGGCGGTATCTGTCTCAACTGGGGATGTATCCCCACCAAGGCCCTGCTGAAGAGCGCCCAGGCATATACTTACGCCCTTCATGCCGCAGAGTACGGTTTCGAGGCCTCCGACGTGAAGGCTGACATCACCAAGATGGTGCAGCGCAGCCGCGGAGTGGCCGCCCAGATGTCCAAGGGCGTGGAGTTCCTTCTTAAAAAGAACAAGATAACATTAATTCACGGAGAGGGAGTCCTCAAGAGCGGCCACACCGTCGAGGTCAACGATTTCGAGGCCGGAACGAGGACTGTCTACGAAGCTGACCATATAATCCTGGCTGTGGGCTCCAGGGCCAATTCCCTACCCTTCGCCCCCATAGACGGCGAGCGCATCATCTCCTACCGTCAGGCACTGGTGCCGGAAAAGCTTCCCAAGAGCCTGGCAGTCATCGGTTCGGGAGCTATCGGCAGCGAATTCGCATTCTTCTACCGCAGTCTCGGAGTGGAGGTGTACCTCATAGAGTATCTGGACCGTCTGCTGCCCGTGGAGGACGATGACGTATCGGCCCAGATCAGCCGTTCGTTCCGCAAGGCCGGCATCAAGGTGATGACAGCCGCCCAGGTCAAGAGTGTGGATACCTCCGGAGAACTCTGCAAGCTGACTGTCGAGACCAAAAAGGGTACGGAGACCATCGAGGCCGAGACCGTGCTTTCCGCTGTCGGCGTTATCCCCAACACCGACTCTATCGGACTCGAGGAAGTAGGCGTGGAGATGGTCCGTGGCCGGAAGATCAAGGTGGACGAGTACTATCGCACCAACGTGGAGGGTATCTATGCCATCGGCGATATCATCCCGACCCAGGCTCTGGCCCATGTGGCTTCGGCTGAGGGTATCTGCTGCGTAGAGGCCATCTGCGGTCTTAACCCCAAGCCGATAGACTACGGCAATATCCCCGGCTGTACCTATGTCACCCCTGAGGTGGCATCTGTCGGCATGACCGAGAGGGCAGTCAAGGAAGCAGGCATAGAGTACAAGGTGGGCAAATTCTTCTTCCTCGCTTCCGGCAAGGCCGCTGCGGCAGGGGAGAAGGACGGTTTCGTGAAGCTGATTATCGACGCTGCCACCGACAAGGTCCTGGGAGCTCACCTCGTGGGAGCCAATGTTACTGAAATGATCTCAGGTATCGTGGCGGGACGCAACATCGGCATGACCGCTTCAGACCTGATCCACTCCGTGCACCCTCATCCTACCATGAGCGAGGCGATAATGGAGGCCGCCGAGGCATCTCACGGAGAATGTATCCATCAGTAGTATCAACAGTTAAACAGTTTATATTATGGCAAAAACAGAAATAATCCCACAGGCCAATGAGTTGTGCAGGATATCCAAGGGCACCAAGATTACCGGTCTGATGACCTCTAGCGCCGATATCCGTATCGACGGTACATTCGACGGAACAGTCTATACCAAGGGAAAGCTGGTTATAGGCGAGGCCGCCAACATCAAAGGCAAAATTTTTGCCCAGAGCTGTGATGTCTGGGGGCATGTGGAGGGAGACATCTTTATGGAGGACATTATCAATTTCAAGGCAAATTCCAACTTCACCGGCTCTCTCAAGACACCCAAACTCAGCATCGAGGTAGGTGTAGTCTACAACGGTACCTGCCACATCATTACCAAGGAGGAGTACAACAAGCATCTTCACGAAATCCCCGAACTCAACAAAGAGGCGGCACCCAAGCCTGCCGCCGCTGCAGCAGCGCACTCCGTTGCCGCCGCCAAGTAAGTTGATTGTTCTGCCATTCACGCCAGCTGCTTGCATCAGCACCTTGCGTAAGAAATAAAAACACATATGCTCCAGGACTTTAACTCCCGAAAATGGGAATAGGGTCCTGGAGCATGTAGTTTAATGATTATCCGCAAACTTACTCCAACAAGCTTTTCCAGCAAACTTCCCCAGTAAACTTCCCCAAGGACTCTTTCCTCCGCACGCAGTAGCCTGTGAGAAGCTGTGTCCTTCTTTATTCTATCGTGTCCTTGATTTTGTATTCGTTGCGCGTGGCACTGTTGCGAGAAACCAATTCCCCGAGGAAGCCGGTGAGAAAGAGCATGAAACCTACGAGGATAGCCACCAGGGCCAGATAGAACAGGGGCTGGTCGGTGACGGAGCGGAAACGCAGGCCGTTCACCTGTGAGATTACCTTGTCGACAATCAGCCACACTGCGATGACGAATCCGATGAGGAATGAGATTATGCCCCATACTCCGAAGATATGCATGGGCTTCTTGCCGAAGCCGGAGAGGAACCATATCGTCATCAGGTCCAGGAAACCGTTGAAGAAACGGCTCATGCCGAATTTGCTCCTGCCGTACTTGCGCTTGCGGTGGACTACCACCTTCTCTCCGATTTTGGTAAAACCGGCATTCTTTGCGATGTAGGGGATGTAGCGGTGCATGTCTCCGTAGACCTCAATTTCTTTTACGACATCGCCTCTGTAGGCTTTGAGTCCGCAGTTCATGTCGTGCAGTTTCAGCCCTGTGACCTTGCGGGCGGTGAAGTTGTATATCTTCGACGGGATGTTCTTGGTGAAAGTATTGTCGTGACGGACTTTTTTCCAGCCTGAAACCAGGTCATACCCGTCTTCCCGGATCATTCTGTAGAGTGCGGGTATCTCGTCCGGGCTGTCCTGCAGGTCGGCGTCCATGGTGATGACCACGTCTCCGGCGGCCTCGCGGAAACCGGTCTGGAGGGCGGCGGACTTGCCGTAATTGCGGCGGAAACTGTAGGCACGGATATGCGGGTTGGAGACAGACATCTCCTTGATGGTGTCCCACGAGCCGTCGTCGCTTCCGTCGTCTATCATCAGTATCTCGTATTCTATGCCGGCGATAGGGGACTGGGCGATGGCCATGTCAATCCACTCCACGAGTTCGCGGAGGGATTCGTTCTCGTTGTAGAGGGAGATTAATATTGAGAGATCCATATCGATTATTCTGCTGAGTCAGAAGTGCCTGAGTTGCGGAAAGGGTCTGAATCGGTCTTCTTGGCTATGGCGGCCACTATGGCGCTTACGATGAGACCGCAGATGACGCAGCCTATGAACTGAGATATGGCCAGGATGGCGGGCATGGAGCGGGCCAGGGCGTCGTAGTCAAACATCCCCGCAACGCCAAGAGACTCGTAGGACGCGAATATCTGGTCGAGCAGTTCGGTAAGTGAGCCCGGAATGAATACCGTATAGGTCAGCAGCACGAATAGGGTGCAGACAATGGACGAGAGGGTGCAGACCGCCATTCCGTAACCGAATGACTGGCCGTAGGAGACGTAGTCCCAGGTTTCGGCGTTGCGCTTCATGGCGTAGTATACAATATAGACTGAACCGCAGAATTTCAATGCGCTGAGGATGGTTTTGAGGAAGCCGGGAAGCTCGAAGAGGCTTATGACAAGATTTATCACTACTGAGATACTTGCGAGTATCAGGCCGTATTTGGCGGCTTCGGACCAGTTAAGTTTGTAGTTCATCGTGGAAAATGTTGGATTTGACTGCAAATTTAGTAATTTTGCAGTTTGGAGAAACAACAAAGAACCGAAAATTTATCCGATTATGATAGATATAAAATTTCCTGACGGCAGTGTCAGAAGTTACGAGAAGGGCATCACCCCTTATCAGATTGCGGAGCAGATCTCTCCGCGCCTTGCAAGTGAGGTACTTGCAGCATCATTCAACGGAAAGATAATAGACCTTGAGCTTCCCCTGAACGAGAGCGGAGAGCTCAGACTGCACAAATGGGAGGACCAGGAGGCCAAGTCCACGTTCTGGCACTCGTCGTCCCACCTGATGGCCGAGGCTCTGGAACTGCTCTATCCCGGCATCAAGTTCGGTATCGGACCCTCGATTGAGAACGGGTTCTACTATGACGTGGATCTGGGAGACAGGACCATCACTGAGTCGGACCTCAAGAAGATCGAGGACAAGATGATCGAGCTGGCCCGCCAGAAACAGCATTTTGTACGCAAGGAAGTGTCCAAGGCCGAGGCTATGGACACCTATACGAAGAAAGGCGACGAGTACAAGTGCGACCTTATCGGAGGTCTCGAGGACGGTACCATCACCTTCTATACCAACGGCAGCTTCACCGACCTGTGCCGCGGACCCCATCTGAGGGACACCTCGGTCATCAAGGCCGTCAAGCTGACCTCCATCGCCGGAGCCTACTGGAGAGGCGACGAGCACAACAAGATGCTCACCCGTATCTACGGCATCACCTTCCCCCAGAAGAAGATGCTCGACGAGTATATTGCCCTGATGGAAGAGGCCAAGAAGAGGGATCACCGCAAGATAGGCAAGGAACTGGAGCTTTTCACATTCTCCCCGAGAGTCGGAGCCGGTCTGCCTCTGTGGCTGCCCAAGGGTGCCGCCCTCCGCGAGCGTCTGGAACAGTTCCTGCGCAAGGTTCAGAAGGAGTACGGCTATCTGCCCGTAATCACTCCCCACATCGGCCAGAAGGAGCTCTACGTGACATCCGGTCACTACGCCAAGTACGGAGCTGACTCCTTCCGCCCCATCACAACTCCCCAGGAGGGCGAGGAATTTCTGCTGAAGCCCATGAACTGCCCTCACCACTGTGAGATATACCGCAGCAAGCCCCATTCGTATAAGGACCTGCCCATCCGTCTGGCCGAGTTCGGTACGGTGTACCGCTACGAGCAGAGCGGAGAGCTGCACGGCCTGACCCGTGTGCGCGGCTTCACACAGGACGACGCCCATATCTACTGCCGTCCTGACCAGCTCAAGGAGGAGTTCTGCAAGGTGATAGACATCGTGCTGTATATCTTCAAGACTCTCAACTTCGACGAGTACATCGCCCAGGTGTCCCTGCGGGACAAGAACGACCGCAGTAAGTATATAGGTACCGACGAGAACTGGGAGAAGGCCGAGCAGGCCATCATCGAGGCTGCTCAGGAGAAGGGTCTGAAGACGATCGTGGAGTATGGAGAGGCGGCCTTCTACGGTCCCAAGCTGGACTTCATGGTCAAGGACGCCATCGGACGCCGCTGGCAGCTGGGTACGATCCAGGTGGACTACAACCTGCCTGAGCGTTTCGAGCTGGAGTATACCGGCGCGGACGACAAGAAGTACCGTCCCGTGATGATTCACCGCGCCCCCTTCGGCTCCATGGAGAGGTTCGTGGCAGTGCTCATCGAGCACACCGGCGGCAAGTTCCCTCTGTGGCTCACGCCCGAGCAGGCGGTGATACTTCCCATCAGCGAAAAATACAACGATTACGCAAAAAAAGTTTGCGAATTGCTTAATAATTACGATATTCGCGCCTCGATTGACGAACGCAACGAGACTATTGGCAAGAAAATCAGGGAGAACGAGCTCAAGCGCATCCCCTTCCTGCTGGTGGTCGGCGAGAAGGAGGCCGAGAACGGAACAGTCTCTGTACGCCGTCAGGGCGAGGGAGACCAGGGTTCGATGACTCCCGAAGAGTTCGCTGCGAAAGTCAACGAGGAAGTAAAAAATATGATTAACTAAAAAGATTAGGAGGACAACTTTATCGCAACACCAGTCAAAAAGCGCCCTTACACGGGTGCTCCCAGGCCCGCAGCACCACAGCAGCACAATGAGGGCCGCAACAACAATGGACAGGGCAACCGTCAGCCGGACAGCCGGAAGGACGACGGCCCCAGGGTCAATGACGAGATCACAGCACCTAAGGTAAGGCTTGTGGGTGACAATATCCCGCAGCCCGGTATCTATCCATTGCGGGAAGCCCAGAGGCTGGCAGAGAGCCTCGAGCTGGATCTGGTGGAGATTTCCGCCAAGGTGGATCCGCCTGTCTGCAAGATCATAGACTACCAGAAGTATGTCTATCAGCAGAAAAAGAAGGCGAAGGAGATGAAGTCCAATGCCTCCAAGGTGGTGATAAAGGAGATCCGCTTCGGTCCGAACACCGATGAGCATGACTTCCAGTTCAAGCTCAAGCACGCCATCAACTTCCTGCAGGAAGGCTCGAAGGTCAAGGCGTATGTGTTCTTCCGCGGCCGCTCGATTCTCTTCTCCGAGCAGGGCGAGAAGCTCCTGCTGCGCTTCGCCCTCGAACTGGAGGAGTACGGCAAGGCCGAGCAGATGCCCAAGCTGGAGGGAAAGAGG
>HF990400.1:0-5117 GCA_000432775.1 Alistipes sp. CAG:831 | reverse complement strand
GAGGGAAAGAGGATGATAATGATGATCGCTCCTGTAAAGAAGAAATAACCGTTTTGTAACGTTTAATATTTAACTAAATTTTTGTAACAATGCCCAAAATGAAGACCAACTCCGGTGCCAAAAAGCGCTTCGTGCTTACCGGAACTGGAAAAGTGAAGAGAAGACACGCTTACCACAGCCACATTCTCACCAAGAAGACGACAAAGCAGAAAAGGAACCTCAACAAGGTGGTCATTGCCGATGCATGCGACACCAGGAGGATCAAGGAAATGATTGTCGCCTAAGTTCAAGTTCATTTAATTTATTGTTTAACTGAATGTCCCAGCAGAAGAAGTCTCCCGTAAGGGGGGAGCGCTGACATTCTTAAAATCAAAAAGTGCAGTATGCCTAGATCAGTGAATTCGGTGGCCTCAAGAGCCCGCCGCAAGAAAATTCTCAAACAGACCCGCGGTAACTTCCTCGCAAGGAAGAACGTCTGGACCGTAGCCAAGAATACCTATGAGAAAGGTTTGGGTTACGCGTACCGCGACCGTAAAGCCAAGAAACGCAACTTCCGTTCGCTTTGGATCCAGCGTATCAATGCCGCTGCCCGCGAGCACGGTATGAACTATTCGCAGTTCATCGGCGCTCTCGCAAAGCAGAACGTAGGTCTCAACCGTAAGGTGCTTGCCGACCTGGCCCTGAACAATCCTCAGGCTTTCGAGGCAGTGATCAACTCTGTGAAGAAGTAATCACACCTTAGCAGCACGTGAAAGAGCTCCTGCATAATAAGTGGTTCCGGTTCGGAGTCTGGGGTGTCCTCTACCTCCTCTGGGTGATCTGGCTCGGAAATTACTGGTGGCTTCTCGGCCTCCTGGTGATTTTCGATATCTTCATCACCAGGAAGGTGAAGTGGGCCTTCTGGAAGAAGAACTATAAGGAGGGAGAAAAGCGCAATGTGTGGCTGGACTGGCTCGACGCCATCATCTTCGCCGTCATCGTGGTTGTCCCTCTCAATATCTTCATTCTCCAGGCTTTCCGCATACCCTCCTCGTCTATGGAAAGTACTCTGATGACAGGAGACTACTTGTTTGTAGGCAAGCTTGCATACGGCCCCAAGCTGCCCGAGAGACCTCTTTCCATACCTTTTGTCCACAACACGATTTTCGGCAGGAAGTCCTATTCGGACCTCATCAAGCGCGACTACAGGCGTCTGGCCGGTTTCGGCCACGTGAAGCGCGGCGACATCGTGGTATTCAACTTCCCTCACGGGGACACAGTCCTTTCGAAACTGCCAGCCGATGACTACTACACGCATGTGCGGTTCAACGGCCGGGAGTACACGGAGAAGACCTACGGTCCTCTGATTGTAAGACCCGTGGACAAGGAGGACAACTATGTGAAGAGATGTGTCGCCATAGCCGGAGATACCTTAGAGGTGCGTGACGGCGAGGTTTTCGTCAACGGAGAACTCCTCGACACATTCCCTGGAATACAGAACACCTACAAGGTAGTCACCAACGGCACCCAGATCAATTCCAAGATACTCGAGGAAGCAGGAATACAGACCGTGGACGCATGGTTCGACGCTACGCTCCCCGGATATCCGTCGATGCCCATGACGGCTGAGGCGGCGGAGAAGATAGCAGCAACGGCCAATGTGACCGAGTGCCGCCGCAACGTGGACGCCTATCCTCCCGATTACCCGGATTCCTACCTGATGCTCTTTCCGTTTACGGAGGATTTCAAGTGGACGAGGGACAATTATGGTCCCCTCTACATTCCGGCCAAGGGAGACAGCGTGGCCCTGACCCTGGAGAACCTTCCCCTCTACCGCCGCATCATCGATGTCTACGAGGGACATGACCTTGAGGTTCAGGACAGTACCATAGTGATAGACGGCCAGCCCGCCACTCATTACACCTTCGCCATGGACTACTATTTCATGATGGGTGACAACAGGCACAACTCTCTCGACTCCCGCTACTGGGGCTTCGTCCCCGAGAACCACGTCGTCGGCAAACCCCGCGTGGTATGGTTCTCGAAGGATGTCAACAAACCTTTCCCTCGGAATATCAGATGGAACCGATTGTTGAAGTTTGTGTAAAAAATTTGGAATTTAAAGAAAAAAAGGGGATATTTGCAGCCCTTTGAAATTTAGAAATAAAATAGGAAAAAATATATGGCACGTGTTTGTCAAGTAACAGGAAAGAAGAGGGTGATCGGAAACAATGTTTCCCACTCCAAGCGTCGTACGAAACGCGAGTTCGCTCCCAACCTGAAGGTTAAGCGCTTCTGGCTCGAGGAGGAGAACAGATTTGTCACTCTGAAGGTCTCTGCTGCCGGCATGAGGACCATCAACAAGAACGGTCTCGCAGCCACTCTGAAGGCCGCTCAGGAAAAAGGTTTAATCGACATTTATTAACGGAGGGTACTAATCATGGCAAAGAAAGCAAAAGGCAACAGAGTGCAGGTGATCCTCGAGTGCACGGAGCAGAAGGACAGCGGAGTTCCCGGAATCTCCCGTTACATCACCACCAAGAACAAAAAGAATACAACAGAGCGTCTGGAGCGCAGGAAATACAATCCCTACCTCCGCAGAGTAACTGTTCACAAGGAAATTAAATAAGTTTAGCATATGGCAAAGAAAGCGGTTGCAACCTTCAGCGGCGACAAGGCCTCCAAGAGGACATTTGTCAAATGTATCAGGATGGAAAAATCCGACCGTACCGGTGCCTACATCTTCAAGGAGGATTTCGTAGCCACCGACCGTGCGAAGGAATTTTTCGAGAAGAAGTAAATCAATTACTTAAAGATAGCGATAGGGTGCCCTTGCGACACCCTATTTTCATTTATGGATATGGACTTACAGGAAATCATCGACAGGACGGTGGCGGCGTATGCCCCGCTGGTCAAGGCGTCCTCCGAGGCTTATTGGGAGGGGACGACGACAGGAAGTGCCGCTGCATTTGAAAGGTATGCGGAGATAAACAGGAAAATAGCGGAGCTGTTCTCCGACAGCAGGACTTTCGGGGAGCTGCGCCGGATGAGGGAGTCCGGGAGCGTGACGGAACCTCTCATGCGCCGTCAGCTTGAGGAACTCTACAATGCTTTTCTCTCGAGGCAGGCGGACAAGTCTCTGCTGAATGCGATAATCGACAAGGAAACCGAGCTGGAGCGTAAGTACGCTGCTTTCCGAGCGGATTTCCGGGGCAGCAGGATCAATGACAATGAGGTGGAGCGGCTGCTGCGGACTTCTTCCGACTCTGCGGAGCTGCGGGATGTCTGGGAGGCGCATAAGGCGGTGGGCCGGGCGGTGGCCCGGGATGTGCTGGATGTAGTGCGGCTGCGCAATCGACTTGCGGATATGCTAGGGTTTACCAACTATCACTCCATGAGCCTGATGCTCAGTGGGGAGAAGCCCCGTGAGGTGGAACTGCTGATGAATGAGGTGGATGAGCTTTCGCGGGATAGTTTTGCCGCTGTCAAGGCGGAACTGGACGAGGCGATGGTCCGGCGTTGCGGTATCACCCGGGAGGAACTGAGACCCTGGCACTATCAGGGACGGTTTTTTCAGGAGGCTCCGGACCTCTATCCGGTGGACTTCGACAAGTACTACAAAGACAGGGACCTGGAGCGGCTGACCATAGACTACTACCGCAGCATCGGTCTGGACGTGGAGCCCATGATGCGCCGCAGTGACCTCTACCCGCGTGAGGGCAAGAACCAGCATGCCTTCTGCATCGATATGGACGGCATGGGGGATGTGCGGGTGCTGTGCAACCTCACCGACAACGAGAGGTGGATGGAGACCATGCTGCACGAGTTCGGCCATGCGGCCTACAGTGTGGGGCATGATTCCAATCCGGATCTGCCCTTCCTGCTGAGGGAGGCCGCCGGTATTTTCACTACCGAGGGAGTGGCCATGATGTTCGGCCGCCTTTCGCGCAACCCGGAGTGGATGCGGCTCAACCTTGGAATATCCGCAGAGGAAGCTGCCCGTATCGCACCCGACTGCCGCCGTGCCGCCCGCCTGAGCCAGCTGGTGCAGGCCCGTTTCATGCAGGTGGTCTACCGCTTCGAGAAGGCCATGTACGCCGACCCGGAGCAGGACCTCAATGCCCTGTGGCGTGACCTCGTGGAGAAGTACCAGCTGCTGACTTACCCCGAAGGCCGCGACGAGCCGGACTGGGCCGCGAAGATCCACATTGCCCTCTATCCCTGCTACTACCACAACTACCAGATGGGCGAGCTCTTTGCCTCGCAGATGCACCGTTACATCGTGGAGAATATCACCCGCAGCGGAGACCTGGCCTCCGACTCCTACACCGGCTGCCCTGAAGTGGGACGCTGGCTCTCAGAAAAAATTTTCGCCCCCGGCAAGCTGTATCCCTGGAATGAGATGATCAGCCGTGCCACGGGCGAAAAACTTACTGCGGCCTATTGGGCCGCAGAGGTCAGGTAGAGACGGCTCAGCGGAGCTCTATGGCCACGCCACCGCTGCGGGCCAGGGGAATCTCCAGCTTGGAGTCGGAGGTGATCAGGGTCTCGGATATCTTGTAGCTCTGGGGATTCCCGTCCCAGGATGCGTCCTCTCCGTCGGCGTAGATGGTGGCGGTGTACTGCTTGCCCTTTGTCAGGGGCAGCTTGGAGAAGTCGATGGTCGCAGTGCGCTCATTCTCGTCGGTGATGGCACCGATGTACCATTTGTCCTCACCCTTGGCCTTGCGGGCTGTGGTGATGTAGTCGCCCGGCTCGGCCTCCAGCACCTTGGTGTAGTCCCAGTCGGTGGGTACGTTGCGGATGAAGGTGAAGGCGTCGGGGAAGCGCTCGTAGTTCTCGGGCAGGTCGGCTACCATCTGCAGGGGGGAGTACAGCACCACGTAGAGGGCCAGCTGCTTTACCAGTGTGGTGTGGATGTGGCCCTTGGCATTCTCGTCGTAGTATTTCATGTCCTGCTGGAAAATGCCTGGGGTGTAGTCCATCGGGCCGCCCATGATACGGGTGAAGGGCAGGATGGTGGTATGCTCGGGCGGATTGCCTATCGCGTCGGAGGACTCGAACTCGGTGCCTCGTGCGGATTCGGCTGCCAGGTAGTTGGGCCAGGTGCGGTGCAGTCCGGTGGGTCTTACGGGCTC
>HF990399.1:200-628 GCA_000432775.1 Alistipes sp. CAG:831 | reverse complement strand
GAGCATCCGGAAATCAATATACAGAAGCTGGCTGAGTCTTCCGGTTTCCTTTCCCGCAGTAACTTTATCAAATCATTTACTGAGAAGGAAGGGTGTACGCCTGCCAAGTGGAAAAAAGCAAATCAGGAATAATTTGTGTGGTAAAAAGCCATTGAAAAAGGTCACAGAAGCCCATTTTCAAAAAGTGCTCAAACGACAAAAAAGTGCTAATTCGACAAAAAAGTGCTCAAACGACAATTTGAAAAGTGCTCAAACGACAATTTCCATAAAACACTGTATTTTAACAGAAAAAGTTTTTGTAATATTTTGGGCGCTGAATGGCATTTATTACCTTTGGGGAAGACAAAGATAATAAATTCAAGTTTATATGAGCAGAAAAATCACTTTTCTTACCCTGTTTCTGTGGCTGACGGCAGTAACTTTTCCTG
>HF990399.1:0-181 GCA_000432775.1 Alistipes sp. CAG:831 | reverse complement strand
TGACGGCAGTAACTTTTCCTGTCTTTGCGCAGCAGAAAGCAGACACGACCTACACCTTCCGCTTCGTGCCAAGGGAAGACATGTTCTACGTGCCTTGGAATGGCAATGACACGGAGCTTGCCCGCCTGCTGGAGTGTATCGAAAAAAACAAAACCACAATTCTTGACGGCAAGCTGCCGCT
>HF990398.1:37893-40718 GCA_000432775.1 Alistipes sp. CAG:831 | reverse complement strand
AGAGACACCACTGAGCCGTCAGGACCACCTGTAAAAACATCCCCGTACGGTCTCGATATCGTACGGGGATGTTGTCTATTGGTTGTGCAGGGCTAAGTGCTGCTCTGCCAAGTGCGGTTAGAGCACGCTGAATACCACGTTGAGTCCGGCTGTCACGATGGATACCATGCTCATCAGCTTAATGAGGATGTTGAGTGAAGGGCCGGAGGTATCCTTGAAGGGATCGCCTACTGTGTCGCCTACTACGGTAGCCTTGTGGGCATCAGAGCCCTTGCCGCCGAGGTTGCCTTCCTCCACGTACTTCTTGGCATTGTCCCAGGCACCGCCGGAGTTGGCCATGAAGATAGCCAGCACGAAGCCGGAGCCCAGAGATCCCACGAGCAGTCCCACCGTACCGGCCACACCGAAGAACAGGCCTACGAGCAGAGGCACGATGATGGCCAGCAGCGAGGGCAGCAGCATCTCCTGCTGGGCGCCCTTGGTGGAGATTGCCACACAACGGGCGTAGTCAGGAGTTGCCTGTCCGGTAAGGATACCCTTGATCTCGCGGAACTGGCGGCGTACCTCCTCGACCATCTTCTGGGCGGCGCGTCCCACCGCGTTCATGGTAAGACCGCAGAAAAGGAAGGACATCATGGCTCCGATGAAGACTCCGGCCAGAACCGTGGGGTTCATCAGGTTGATATGGTAGTACTCCATGAAATCAGGTATGGTGGCCTGAGCGACTTCTACTGTCCGTCCGCCGCCAAGGTCGAGGACGGTCTCCCCTATTCTCTGCAGTCCTATCTTGATTTCCTCGAGATAGGATGCCAGAAGGGCAAGGGCTGTCAGGGCGGCAGAGCCGATGGCGAAGCCTTTGCCGGTAGCGGCAGTGGTGTTGCCGAGGGCATCGAGGATATCGGTGCGCTGGCGTACCTCGGGTTCCAGCTCGCTCATCTGGGCATTACCGCCTGCATTGTCGGCAATAGGGCCGTAGGCATCAGTAGCCAAGGTTATACCGAGAGTCGAGAGCATGCCGACTGCAGCAATACCGATACCGTAGAGGCCGAGGCTGAGGTTCTGGGCCGAAAGCATATTCTGCACGTCAAATCCTATCGCGCAGAGATAGGCCAGGATGATGGCCACTACAATGGTGATGACGGGAATGGCTGTCGATATCATGCCGAGACCCACTCCGGAGATGATGACTGTAGCCGGACCGGTGTTGGAGCTCTCCGCGAGCTTGCGGGTCGGCTTATAGGAGTGCGAGGTGAAGTACTCGGTGGACTGGCCGATGATGATACCGGCGACCAGGCCCACGATGACGGAGCAGGATACCCACGCCCAGTTGGGAATTCCGAGCACGTACAGTATGCCGAATGTGGCCACTGCTATCAAGGCCGACGACACATTGGTTCCCACGCTCAGGGAACGGAGGAGCTGCTTCATGCCGGCTCCCTCCTTGGTCTTCACCAGATATATGCCGATTACTGACAGGATAATGCCGACAGCCGCGATGAGCATGGGGGCAAACACGGCCCTGAGCTGCATGGAGGTATCGGCGTAGGAATAGAATGCCGAAGCTCCGAGGGCTGCAGTAGCAAGGATGGAACCGCAGTAGGACTCATAGAGGTCCGCGCCCATACCGGCCACGTCACCTACGTTGTCACCTACGTTGTCGGCGATAGTGGCGGGATTACGGGGGTCATCCTCAGGAATTCCGGCCTCTACCTTTCCTACGAGGTCGGCGCCCACGTCAGCGGCCTTAGTATAGATACCGCCACCGACACGTGCGAAGAGGGCCTGGGTAGACGCACCCATACCGAAGGTCAGCATGGTAGTGGTGATGACCACCAGCTTCTGGGGACCGTCCGCGTTGACGAATGTATCCAGGATAATGTACCACAGCGAGATATCCAGCAGACCGAGGCCCACTACCGTGAGGCCCATGACTGCTCCCGAACGGAAGGCCAGCTTCAGTCCTGAGTTGAGCGAGCGGCGGGCGGCATTGGCTGTCCTGCCGGAAGCATAGGTTGCCGTCTTCATGCCGATGAATCCTGCCAGGCCGGAGAAGAATCCACCGGTCAGGAACGCGAAGGGCACCCAGTGGTTCTGCACATCGAAGCCGTAGGCCAGGACGGCGAAGAATATAGCCAGGATGACGAACACTATCGTCACCACTTTATACTGCTGTTTCAGATAGGCCATCGCTCCCTTACGGACATGAGCGGCTATCTCTCTCATTGTAGGAGTACCCTCGTCCTCCTTGAGCATCTTTCTGTAAAAGTAGAATGCAAAGCCCAGTGCGATGAGGGAAGAAAGGGGCACGAGCCAGAATAATAAATCTACTGACATTGTTTGGTGTTTTAGAATTAAGTGGTTACTGAATATTGATTTTGTGAAAATGTTCCGTTGTAAGCCCGGGACAGATGGATACGGCCGTACGCATGAGGACAGAGGTATCTCCGGTAGAATAGAATTCGGCAGTCCCTCCTCCGGAAGCCGGTGACCTCAGCACACGGGCAGTCTGCCGCGCAACCGCCGGGGCAGGATTGATAATCCTCACGTCCGGACCGGCGGCGCGCGCAATTTCCTCCTGCAGGAAGGGGAAATGCGTGCAGCCAAGGACAATGACATCGGCGCCCTCTCCCGTCATCTCCGCCACATACTGCCTCACGAGGTCCGAAGGGACCTCTCCCCTCTCCACCGCCTCCACAAGGCCGCGGCCGACTTTCTCGACAATACGGATGTCCGAGGCATATCTCATGACAGTATCATGGTAGAGGCTGCCCTTGAAGGTATTGGCCGTAGCGAGCACTCCGACGACGCCGGTACGGGAGGCCAGG
>HF990398.1:17149-37795 GCA_000432775.1 Alistipes sp. CAG:831 | reverse complement strand
AGCCGTAGCCGTATTGCAGGCCACGACCACCGCTTCCGCTCCACGGCCGATGAGGAATTCCGTCACGGCACGGGCCCGGTCAGTGATATGTTCGGGTGATTTCTCCCCATAGGGACAATGGGCCGAATCGGCCACATACACGTAATCCTGCTGAGGCATCAGGGCCCGGAGCTCTTTCCACACGGAAAGACCGCCGATACCCGAATCATATACCCCGATCATATGCTCTTGCTGATTCGGGAAGATTATTTCTTGAGGTACTCGTCGAGCAGGGCCTCTATCTCGTCCTCAGCCACCTTGCGGCCGATAATATTGCCCTCTGAGTCTACGAAGGTATTCTGGGGAATGAAGTTGACATTGTACATCTGACCCACCTCGCTCTGCCAGAACTTGAGGTCAGAAACATGTGTCCAGGTGAGCTTGTCCTCCTTAATGCCCTTGACCCATGCGTCATGGTCACGGTCCAGGGATACGCCGATGATCTCAAATCCGAGCTTGTGATACTTGTTGTAAATCTTCACGAGCGTAGGGTTGAAGTTGCGGCAGGGACCGCACCAGCTTGCCCAGAAGTCAATCATGGTCACCTTGCCCTTGGGATAGAACTCCGAGAGGGTGACAGGCTTGCCGTCAGGATCGTTGAGCGTGAAGTCAGGAGCCTTGTTTCCTACTGCGAGACTCTGCTCCTTCTGCAGGTATTCGTCCATGGCTGCAATAAATCTGTTCTCTGCAAACTCAGGCAGAGCCTTGTAGCCGGCTATCAGAGCGGAGAGGCTATCGGGAGTCATGTAGTAGTACTCTCTGTTCTGCATGATGAAATAGAGGGCGAAATCCGAAACGGGCGCCTCGGCTGTGAGAGCCTCGCGGGCAGCGTCCAGCTCTTCCTGGTACTGTCCGTATATTTCCATGGCGGAGTCACGCTCAGCCTCAGTGGAGGTGGGCCTGCGCATGTCCTTAATGACGTTCTTTATATCATATTTGTCACCAAGTGCCTTGGCCTGCTCACCGTAGCGGTTGAGAAGGGTCTGGGTAGGACCTCCGGTGATTACCGGCTCGGCGAAAGTGGTGTCGGTGGTGATTGTCACATTGGCATTCTCCAGAAAGAGAGATATCATGCCGGGTATTCCGTCTATGGTAATCAGATAGGACTCGGGTGTCGTCACTGAGCCCTTGAAGACAAATTTGCCGTTGACCACATCGGCAGTATCACGGATGGGATTCTCCCGGTCGCGGTTGAACAGATAGGCTGTTCCGTTTACAAGCTTGTCGCTGTCACCGGTTATGGTTCCCTTGATGGTGTAGCCGTTACCGCTACCGCAGGACGCAGCCATAACAGCGGCTGCAAGGATGAAGAGTAATTTTTTCATGATGGTAAATATTGTTTTGTTATTCATTCTCATTTCCGTTAAGAAACCACTCCTTGTACATCATGTACCCCTGGGCATTCTTATGGGCTGATTCCCGTACTGCCTCAGTGCCGTCCTTGACCTTCTTGGCAGGGACACCGGCATAGACCCCGGGCTCCAGCTTAGAGTTGCTGAGCACCACCGCACCGGCCGCTATGATGCTGCCGTCTGCGACCTCGACTCCGTCGAGAAGGATGGCACCCATGCCCACGAGCACATCATTGCCGACCTTAGCTCCGTGAATCACGGCATTGTGCCCTACCGACACATCGTCACCTATCTCCACCACAGAGCGCTTGTAGAGAGTATGCAGCACTGCCCCGTCCTGGATATTGACCCTGTTGCCCAGCCTGATGGGATTGACATCCCCCCTGAGCACTGCCCCATACCAGATACTGCAGTCGTCCCCTATCTCCACATCACCGATAATCGCTGCATTCTCAGCGATAAAGCAGCCTTTTCCTATCTTAGGCATGATTCCGTTAAGCGGTCTTATAATAGCCATACCAAAAATCTTTTGAAAATTGAGACACAAATATAGAAAAATAATAAACACACTGCACATCAATGCCACAATCACAATAAACATCAAGCGTCATACCGAGTCCTTCCTGCGGTCCTCCCCACCTCCGGCGGGTCCCCTCCCTTTTCGGGAGCCAACGCCTCAGAAAGGACTCGGTATGACGCTTTCCAGTATGTTTGACGAATACAAAAAAGACCGCATCCATATCGGATACGGTCCTTTAACTTTAGGAGGAGAACATTGCTATAACAGATGTCGCTCCTGAGGTGCGTCAGAATAGGTGAAGTGCAAGGAATCGAGGTTCACGGCGAAGGAGTTTACTTCTGTAAATGACTGAACCGTGATACCGAAGATGACGCCGCAATTCGCCTGTTATGACGCGCCGAAACTAGATGATACCCTGCTCGAGCATAGCCTGAGCCACCTTCATGAAGCCGGCGATGTTGGCACCCTTGACATAGTCTACATGACCGTCGGGCTGTGTACCGAACTTAACGCAAGCCTCGTGGATGCTCTGCATGATGTAGTGCAGCTTATCGTCCACTTCCTTGGCTGACCAGCTGATGTGGGTAGCATTCTGGGTCATCTCGAGACCTGAGGTAGCTACGCCGCCTGCGTTGACAGCCTTACCGGGAGCGAAAAGGATACCGTTGCTCTGGAACTCGTGGATGGCCTCAGGGGTGCAACCCATGTTGGACACCTCGCAGCAGCACCATGTACCGTTGGCGATCAGCTCCTTGGCATCGTCACCGTTAAGCTCGTTCTGGAATGCGCAAGGCAGAGCGATGTCGCACTTAACGCTCCATGCTTTCTTGCCGGCTGTAAATTTAGCGGCACCAGGGAACTTATCAGCCATATCCTGAACCTTGTTCCTGTTAGAAGCACGCATTACGAGCATGTAGTCAATCATCTCATCGGTGATACCGCCGGGAATCTCGCAGACTCCGTCAGGACCGGAGATAGCGATAACCTTTGCGCCGAGCTCCTTAGCCTTTGTAGCGGCGCCCCATGCTACGTTACCGAAGCCGGAGAGAGCGACTGTCTTGTCCTTGATGTCCTTGCCGGCATGGTGGAGAAGGTGCTGTGTGAAGTACAGAGCGCCGAATCCGGTAGCCTCGGGACGGAGGATAGAACCACCCCATGTGCCGCCTTTTCCGGTGAGCACGCCAGTGTTGTACTCGCGGGCCAGCTTCTTGTACATTCCGTACAGATAGCCGATCTCACGTCCGCCTACACCTACGTCACCTGCAGGGATATCGGTGTCGGGGCCGATGCATCTCCAGAGCTCATACATGAAGGCCTGGCAGAATCTCATGATCTCAGCGTCAGACTTGCCGACGGGATCGAAGTCAGAACCACCCTTTGCACCGCCCATAGGCAGAGTTGTCAGAGCGTTCTTGAAAGTCTGCTCGAAACCGAGGAACTTCAGCATGGAAGGAGTAACTGCCTTGTGGAAGCGGAGACCTCCCTTGTAGGGGCCGATAGCGGAATTGAACTGAACCCTGTAGCCGAGGTTGGTCTGAACCTCACCCTTGTCGTCAACCCAGGTAACCCTGAATGTGAAGATACGGTCGGGCTCTACGATTCTCTCGACGATCTTAGCCTTCTCGAACTCGGGATGCTGGTTGTAAACCTCTTCGATGGACTCGAGCACTTCGCGGACTGCCTGCAGGTACTCTTTCTCATTACCATACTTGGCCTCAAGTTTGGCCATGATTTCTGAAACTTTCATATTAAAAGTGTTTTAGTTGTGTTTGTTATTAAAAAGGTTCAATAAATTTCAATCTCTTATTTTACCTCCCATGTCGATCCGCTGTGCAGCAGCTCGTCCATGGTGTGGATAGTGGAGTGTGCCCTTACATCCTCCAGCTGGTCGCGGACGTTGTCGTCATAAGTCTTGTCTGGCACGTCACGGATGACTCCGAGGGCCACGGGATACTCGGGCCACTTCATGTCGATGAGCATGCTGTGCATTCCCATATCGGCAGTGTGGGCGTCATGCACCAGGATGTCGTCCTCAGTGACTCCGCCCTCGCCAATAGTCACCACCTTGAGTTCCTTGTTGACGAGCACCAGACCTTTGTTGCGGTCCTTGCCGAAAATCATTCTCTCACCATGACGAAGAACTATCGTGCGGTCGGCCTTAACTTCCTTGTCGGATATCTCGCGGTGCGAGCCGTCGTTGTAGATGACGCAGTTGACCAGCATCTCGGTCACCGAGCATCCGTCATGTCTTGCTGACGCAACGAATATCTCCTGATTCAGTTTCAGTTCCGAATCTATGCTTCGTGCAAAGAATGTGCCGCGTGCGCCCATTACGAGGGCTCCCGGATTGAAGGGATGCTCCACGGTTCCGTAAGGGGAGGTCTTGGTGATCTTGCCCAGAGGAGATGTCGGGGAATACTGCCCTTTTGTCAGTCCGTAGATACGGTTGTTGAAAAGCACTATGTTGATGTCGATGTTGCGGCGGATAGCGTGGATAAAGTGGTTTCCACCGATGGCCAGGGCGTCGCCGTCACCGGTAGCCTGCCAGATTGACAGATTGGGATTGGCCACCTTCATGCCGGTCGATATGGCAGTGGCACGGCCGTGTATTCCGTGGAAACCGTAGGTATTCATATAGTAGGGCAGTCGCGACGAGCAGCCGATACCCGATACGAACACGAAACGCTCCATGGGGTATCCACGTTCTTCCGCCACCTGGGGAAGAGCCCTCTGGAGAGAGGCAAGTACGGAATGGTCACCGCATCCGGGGCACCACCTTACTTCCTGATTGCTTTTGAAATCCTGTGCTGTATATTTCATGATGTCTGTCCTCCTATAATAATTTGTTGACTGCATCCACGACGTCCTTTACGATGAAAGGCTGTCCCTGCACCTTGTTGAGCTGATAGTAATTGAATTTCTGATGCTTTGCCCTCAGATAGTTGGCGAACTGACCGGAGTTGAGCTCGCAGACGATGATCTTCCTGAACTTCGAGAAGACCTCCTCCGTGTTGAGAGGCAGGGGGTTGATATAGTCGAAGTGAGCCAGGGAAACGCTCTTGCCCTGCTTGTGGAACTCCTTGACAGCCGTGTAGAGGTGGCCGAAAGTACCGCCCCATCCCACGATGAGGACTTCGCCGCTCTCGTCGCCGATGACCTTCAGCGGGGGTATGTCCACTGCGGCATGAGCCACCTTCCTGGCCCTGAGGTCCACCATCATCTGATGGTTCTGGGGATCGGAGGAGATCACTCCGGCAGGACTCTTCTCCAGACCGCCGACACGGTGCTCCAGACCGGGAGTTCCGGGAACTGCCCATCTGCGGACAAATGTCTCGGGGTCTCTCTCGAAGGGGCTGAACTTGCCGCCGCACTCGGAGGCGTCCTTGATGAAGGGAGGATGTATCTCGGGCAGGTCCTTCATGGAAGGAATGCGCCAGGGCTCGGAGCCGTTGCCCAGGAAGCCCTCGGTGAGGAGGATGACGGGCATCATGTGCTCCATGGCGAACTTGCCTGCGTAGAATGCTTTCTCAAAGCAGTCCGAAGGAGAGTGGGCGGCCATCACCATGATGGGGCACTCGCCGTTGCGGCCGTAAAGGGCCTGGTTGAGGTCGGTCTGCTCTGTCTTGGTAGGGATACCGGTGGACGGACCGCTGCGCTGTACGTCCACGAGTACGAGGGGCAGTTCGGTGATCATGGCCAGACCGAGGGCCTCGGACTTCAGGGAGAGACCGGGACCGGAGGTGGTGGTCACGGCGAAGTTGCCGGCGTAGGCTGCGCCGATGGCGGTACAGATGCCGGCGATCTCATCCTCGCACTGGAGGGTCTTGGCCTTGAGTTCCTTGTGGATGGCCAGCTCCTCGAGGATAGCGGTGGCGGGGGTGATGGGGTATGAACCGCAGAAGAGAGGCACTCCGGACTTCTCGGAGGCAGCGAGCAGACCCCATGCTGTGGCCTGATTACCGTTTATGTTGCGGTAGGTGCCCTTTTCCTGCTTTGCGGGCTGAACGTAATAGGTATTGGCTATCGCGTGTATGTTCGAGGCATAGTTGAAACCGTCCTTGAGCACTTTCTTATTGGTGTCAATCAGTGCAGGTTTCTTCTTGAACTTCTTCTCCAGGTATGCGAAGGTGTGGTCAAGCTCCTTGTTGAACATGAAGAAACACATACCGAGGGTGAACATGTTCTTGCACCTTACGATGGACTTCAAGTCCAGGCCGCTGTCCTTGAGACTCTCCTTGGTCAGGGTGGTTATGGGAGAAACTATGATATTGCGGTCCCCGATACCCAGTTCCTCGATAGGATTCATGGTCTTGAAACCGGCCTTCTGAATACCTTTCTCATCGAAGGCATCCTCGTCGAGGATGATGGTCGCGGTGGGCTTGGCCCATTTGGCGTTTGCCATCAGTGCTGCCGGGTTCATCGCTACGAGTACATCGCAGAAATCGCCCGGGGTGTTGATTTCAATGGATCCGATGTGTACCTGGAAACCGGACACACCTGAAACTGTGCCTTGAGGTGCCCGTATCTCAGCCGGATAATCGGGGAAAGTGGAGATCTCGTTACCGAAAAGCGCGGAGGAATCTGCGAACAGGGTGCCCGTAAGCTGCATGCCGTCGCCGGAGTCACCCGCGAATCTTATAACGATATCTTCAACATCAATAATCTTGTGTTGCATATAGGTTGACAGGTTATTTATAATTTTAGACAAATGTAAGGAATTTCCCTTAATAATGGGAATTTATTTTGCAAGATTTCATAAAATGTGAAAGGACTTCCCCGCAACCGGCGGAGAAGTCCTTCACTGACTCCCAGGATACCGCGGCGAGCCTACATCTGGGGCTGAGCCTGAGGAAGCTGCTTGTCGGGGGATATACCCAGTTCCGTCTTCACCTGAGCGGTGATGTCCATGCTGAGGGCGGCGTCAAAATAAGGTACGGCGCCGGACGAGAGATCGAAGACGTAGATCAGTCCGTTGGCCTTGCCTACCTTGGAAACGGCCTCATTGGCTTTCTGGGAAATGGGCGCCATGAGCCGCTGCTGCAGGTTGTTGATATCCATCTGGGCATTCTGCTGATACTGCTGGAGACGGGACTGAAGGTCCTGAATCTCCTGCTGCTTGGTGGCCAGGACTGAAGGAGTCCAGTTGGCACTCATCTGCTCATAGGTGGAGATCTTGGTATTGTACTCCTCGATCATGGCATTGTAAGTGGTCTGGATGTCCTGGTTGAATTTCTCAAGCTGTACGCGTGCAGAGTCCATCTCATCCATCAGGAAAACGACTTCCTGCATGTTGATATGACCGAATTTAAGTTCCTGAGCCGTAGCGGTTAATGCGGTCACGACCACACTCAGGGCGATTAAAGTAATCCTTTTCATGTTATTAATTTAAATTGTATTTGTCCTAAACAGCTGCAAATGTAATAAATATTCCGGTACGTGGAGCATCAGAACTGCTGACCTATCACGAAATGGAAGTTCGAGCCTCCCCTTTCCTGGTCCTGAACGGGGTCGAAGCCCCATCCCCAGTCTACACCCAGCAGACCGATCATCGGGAGCATGATCCTCACGCCGATTCCGGCCGAGCGCTTGATCTGGAAGGGATTGAACTCCTGTATATGCTCCCAGCAGTTTCCTCCCTCGAGGAAGGCCAGCACGAATATCGTTGACTGAGGCTGCAGTACGACCGGATAGCGCAGCTCTATGGTAAACTTGTCGTACACGTGACCCACGTATATGCCTTCGTCGTTGATTGGCGTAAGCGAATAGTTGGAATAACCGCGGAGGGAGATAATCTCCGAACCATAGGTATTGTAACCCGACATACCGTCTCCTCCGACCTGATAGCCCTCGAACGGAGAGTAGCCCAAGTTCTTATTGTAGTAGCCCAGATAACCGAACTGCGCCCTGGTCATCAGCACCAGGTCTCCCACAAGACGGACATAGAGGGCCCCCTTGAATGTCCACTTGTGATACTCTATCCAGCGGTAGCGGTCCTGGTCGGTCATATTGACGTAATCTACGTCCTTGCCCCTGAATGCAGAGTAAGGAGGAGTCAGCTGCACGGAGAACTGGAAATCAGAACCTTCTCGGGGATAGATGGCCTGGTCGGTGGAATTGCGGGCCAGGGTCAGCTTGTAGCTTATGTTATTGGATTTTCCGGTATCGAAGAGGAAGTTGTACCTCCAGTTGTGCAGGTTGTAGGTCTGCCAGCTGAGCTCGTGGTAAAGGACGAAATAGTTGTCAGGCCACTTCAGACGGCTTCCCAAGGCCGCGGCAATACCGTAAACTTCGTAATACTCGTCGGTATTGTTGATCTGATACCAGTAATAGGAGTTGGTCTGACGGGTATAGTATCCTGTCAGGTTGAATGAGGTAGGTTTCTTGCCGAAGAGCCAGGGCTCTATGAAGTTGATGGAACCCGCCGTATAGTATGTACCGTTGGTCTGGAACCTCAGGGACAGCGTCTGGGCATCTCCCAGCGGCACGGGCCTCCACGCGCCCTTCTTGAAGAGCCGTCTGATGGAGAAGTTGTTGAAGCTTACACCCACTGTTCCCACAAATGAATAGCCGCCCCATCCTCCCGAAAGCTCAAACTGGGAATTGGGTTTTTCAGCCACGTTGTAGGATATGTCCACGGTATTGTTTATCTGGTTGGGAATGACCGAGTAGCCGCGGGTATGGTCCAGGGCCTGCTCCGGGTCGAAGTTACCCATGGAGGCAATCTCCCTGAGAGAGCGCTCCAGCATCGACTGGCTGTACAGGTAGCCGGGCTTGGTGAATATCTGACGGCGCACCACTTTCTCGTTCGTTATGGTGTTTCCGCTGACGATTATCTTGTTGAATGTGGCGGGCTTGCCCTCCACCATGCGGAGCTCTATATCCACCGAGTCCCCCACGATGTTGGTCTCCACGGGCACGATGTTGAAGAAGATGTAGCCCTGGTCGGCATAGAGGGTATGGATGTCCATGAACTCCTTCTTGGGGTCACCGAAAAGTCTCTTCTGAAGATTGACCACATCATACACGTCCCCCTTCTTGATCATGAGTACGCCGTTGAGCTGATCAGCGGTATAGAGGGAGTTGCCGGTCCAGGTGATATTGCGGAAATAGTAGCGCTGTCCCTCGTCGATGACGAAGTCAATGCCCAGCCTGTCCTCCTCTATATAATATATGGAATCCTTGACGATACGGGCGTCCCTGTAACCGGCCTCGTTGAAGGCACTGATAAGCGACTGCTTGTCGTTCTCGTACTCTTTCTCATTGAATTTCTTGGACTTGAAGAGATTCCTTATACGCATGTCGCGGGTCTTGGCCATGGAGCCGACCAGCTTGCTTTCAGGCACATGGTCGTTGCCGGTGAATGTTATCGTCTTGATCTTGACCTTGGACTTGCGGTCCACCTTGAAAGTCACCCTGACGGCATTCTTGACTATTGTATCGTTGACCTGTATGACGTCCACATCGGCGTTGATGAAACCCTTTTCCTTGTAGTAGTTCTTGATAATCCCCACAGAGGAACGGAGTACGTACTCAGAGAGCGGCACTCCCCTTCGCAGACTCAGCCGGTCCTGCAGCTCTGACTGCTCGGAGTTCTTGACTCCCTGGAAGTTCCACCGGGACACCCTGGGTCTCTCCTGCAGGTGAAGGGCAAGAAAGACAGTGTCACCTCCGGCGGAGAGGGAGTCTATGTTGAGGGAGACATCGGAGAAATGTCTCTGTCCCCATATTCTGTTGACAATAGAGGTAGCCTGCTCACCGGGGATGGTGATCTCCATTCCCTCCCGCAGACCTGTCAGAGCTATGATCTGCTGCTCGCCAAGGTACTTGATTCCCTCTACCTTTATGCCTCCCACGATATATTTCCGGGGATGCGCATAATCCACCACCAGAGAGGATTGATTCTGCTGCGCATAGCCGGCGAACACTGAGCACAGCAGCAGGAGAGGGAGTAAAATACTTTTCACCTTCTTCATCTTCATTTAGAGTCGTTCGTTTCTTGGGTTATCTGGTCACCGGTCTTCCCGAAGCGTCTCTGGCGGGAGGCATAGTCTTCAAGAGCCTTTCGGAACTCCGCTTTGCGAAAATCGGGCCAAAGCACAGGGGTAAAATAAAATTCGGTGTAGGCACACTGCCACAACAGGAAGTTGCTTATCCGCTGCTCTCCGCTGGTACGGATCAGCAGGTCAGGGTCAGGAATGCCGGCTGTGGCCAGGTATTCCCCGTAGCGTCCCTCAGGAGCTCCGTCGGAAGCCCAGCGCCCGGCGGCCTGCTCTATATCCCACCTTCCGCTATAACTCAGGAAGATTACCAGGCTGAGACCGGTATTGGCGGCAGTCTCGGACATAGCGGCGTCTATGTCCCGGTTGAGCGCATCGGAGAGACGGGAACGGTTGCCCACGACAATGAATCTTATGTTGTTTTTCTCGAAAGTCGGTCTCTCGTTGAGTATGGATTTGGCCATCAGGTGCATCAGTTCAGTCACCTCCGCCTCGGGGCGGGCCCAGTTCTCCTCGGAGAAAGCGAAGAGGCTGAGCCATCTGACTCCGGCCTCCACGGCATATTCACAGCAGGCCCTGACACTCTCCGTCCCCTCATAGTGGCCGTAGATCCTCTCCTTGCCGCGCATTTTTGCCCAGCGTCCGTTTCCGTCCATTATTATCGCGACATGTGTTGGTATCATAATCTTGCATATTTGTTCTTTTCATTCCTGCGGTCCTCTCCCCACAGCAGTTTCTCATTCAGGGCCTCAAAGAAGGTATCCCTGCCGAAACTGACGCAGTTCAGGCCGAAGGGAGCCTTGCGCACGGTCACCCGCCTGCGCTCAGCGATACCGGACGAACGGTTGTCCGCCGATATCATGGTTCCGTGTCCGCTGGAACGGATGACCACCTCGACTACCGACGTATCGGGGATGATGAGGGGTCTTACGTTGAGGTTGTGCGGGGCCATAGGAGTGATGATGAAGACGGACGAGTCCGGCACGGCTACCGGCCCGCCGAAACTGAGCGAGTAGGCAGTGGAACCTGTCGCCGTGGCTATCAGCAGTCCGTCCGCCCAGTATGTGGGAATCCTCATCCCGTCGATGAGCACCTCTATACCTATCATATATGGCTCCGACCTCTGCAGTGTAATCTCGTTGAGGGCATAGGGATAGAAATCTCCGGGTCTGTCCTCGTACGAGACCTCCAGCAGACTGCGTTTCCTCACACTATAATCTCCTGCCAGCATCCGGTCTACTATCCCGCAGCCGGAATCGCCGCTGCCGGTGGAGGTCAGGAAGCCCAGACGGCCGAAATTGATGCCGGCGACCGGTATCCCGCTGTCCCCTACTATCGTGAGGGCATTAAGAAAAGTCCCGTCGCCGCCCAGGGAAAGGAAGATGTCCACATCTCCGGGCAGGTCCTCCGGACCGGAGAACTCCCTTATGTCCGTCCCGCCGTCCAGTCCGCGCTCCCTTATGCAGGAGGCCAGGGCAGAGCAGCACGTCACCCTCACGCCCTTGCGGGCGAGGTGCTCCAGCAATGTTCTTATCCTTCCTTCAGCATCCTGGCCGAACTTCCGGCCATATAGGGCGAAATGCATTTTCCAAGTGTTAGAAACGTAAACAGGTTGCAAATATTGCGATTTTATTTTAAAAAGAAACAGATATTATATAATTTTGTGTGTTTTTTGAAATTTACAATTTAGACCAACAATTTGCAGATATGAAGAAAGCCAATCTCATCATCAACATCGTACTGATTGCTGCCGTAGCGGCACTGTTCGTCCTGCACTTCACCGGCAGAGGCAATGCCTCACAGACACAGACAGCTGGAAGCGAGAGCGTTACTGCAACCAAAGGAGACATCGTGTACATCAACCTGGACACCCTCATCAACCAGTATGACATGTACAACGACCTCCGCTCGGAACTGCAGGGCAAGCTCAGCGCGATAGAGAATGATATCAACAAGCAGGGACGCGCACTCGAGAATGACATCAAGAGTTTCCAGGAGAAGATGCAGAAGGGTCTGCTGACCCGCTCCCAGGCCGAGAGCATGAACAACGACCTGGCACAGCGCGACCAGGATCTCCGCAACCTTACCCAGCAGAAACAGATGGAGATGGCCGAGGAGGAGAGCGTGATGTTCAATAAGGTGATGGACGCCATCAGCACCTACGTGGCCGAGTACAACAAGCAGAAACAGTACTCCCTCATCCTGACCACCACCACAGCCACCACCACAGTCCTTAACGGCAACGCCGGCCTGGACATCACCCAGGACATCCTGAGCGGACTCAACGCCGAATATATCAAGAACAGAAACAAATAACACCTTGAGAATCGCCATCCTATCGTGCTTTCCGCCATACCGCGGAGGTATCTCCCAGTTCAACACGTCCCTCTATCAGGAACTAGCCGGGAGATGCACGGTAGGAGCGTTCAATTTCAAGAGACAGTATCCCGAATTCCTCTTCCCGGGCAAGACCCAGTACATCGAGGACGGTACGGCCCTGCCGTTTGAGACCCGCCGCCTGCTGGACACAGCCAATCCCCTGACCTACATCTCCACAGCAAGAGCCATACGCGAATGGAGACCCGACCTGCTGCTGATGAGGTACTGGATGCCTTATTTCGCACCGTCACAGGGATACGTAGCCAGGCACATGGCCCCTGGATGCAAGGTCATCTCGATACTGGACAACGTCATACCGCACGAGCACCATTTCTTCGACCGTCCGCTGACCTCCTACTATATAAATGGTCACGACGGTTTTGTCGTGCTCTGCAACGCTGTCCGCGACGACCTCCTGCGCCTGAAGCCGGATGCCCGCCACATCGTATCACCCCACCCTATCTACTCCAACTTCGGAGAGAAGGTCCCGAGAGAGCAGGCATGCAGGACCCTTGGCATAGACCCGGGAAAGAAGACACTGCTTTTCTTTGGACTTATACGCGAATACAAGGGACTCGACATCCTGCTGGAGGCCTTTGCCACTCTGGACGACAGTTTCCAGCTGGTAATCGCCGGAGAGCCCTACGGTTCCTTCGAAAAGTACGCCCGGCTCATAGAGGTCAGTCCCAACCGCAGCCGCATCCATCTCTTCGACCGTTTCATAAGCGACAGCGAGGTGGCTCCGTTCTTCTGCGCGGCAGACCTCTGCGTCCTCCCCTACCGCTCGGCAACCCAGAGCGGCATCAGTTCCATCGCCTACCACTTCGACCTCCCGATGGTCACCACCTCCGTGGGCGGCCTGAAGGAGATGATAGGAGACTCAGGCACGGGAATTGTTACAGACAGTATCAGCCCCGCAGCTGTCAGGGCAGCCGTTCTAAGGTATTTTTCAGATGAAAGTATCCGCGGCGGATGTCTGAAAGCCATAGCCGGGGAGAAGGACAGACTCTCGTGGAAGAGATTCTGCTCGAACCTGCTGGATTTTTACAACAGTCTATAATAACACACTATACACCATGAAAGCAATTACTCAGACCGCATTCAGTCTCAGCCATCAGACGGGCAAGTACGAGGGGAAAGTCCGCGACGTCTACACTATCGACGACCGCTACATCGCAATGATCGCCACTGACAGGATTTCGGCATTTGACGTTATCCTGCCCAAGGGAATACCCTACAAGGGACAAGTGCTCAACCAGATAGCATCCATGTTTCTGGATGCCACAGCCGATATCGTTCAGAATTGGAAGATCGCGTCTCCTGATCCCATGGTGACCGTAGGCTACAAGTGCCAGGGTCTGCCCATAGAGATGATCGTCAGGGGCTACCTGACCGGCAGCTCGTGGAGGGCTTACAAGAACGGAGCCCGCGAGATCTGCGGCGTGCCCATCCCCGACGGCATGCGCGAGCACCAGAAGTTCGAGCACCCTATCATCACCCCGACCACCAAGGCCGAGATAGGCACCCACGACGAGGACATCTCCAAGGAAGAAATCATCCGCCGCGGCCTGGTGTCCGCTGAAGACTACGCCAGACTCGAGGACTACGCCCTGAAGCTCTTCCAGAGAGGCACCGAGATGGCAGCTCAGCGCGGACTGATACTGGTGGACACCAAATACGAGTTCGGCAAGAGGGACGGAGAGCTCTACCTCATCGACGAAATCCATACCCCGGACTCCTCCCGCTACTTCTACGCCGAGGGATACGAGGAGCGTTTCGCCAAGGGTGAGCCCCAGAGGCAGCTTTCCAAGGAATTCGTCCGCGAATGGCTGATGGACAACGGCTTCAGCGGCCAGGCCGGGCAGAAGATACCCGAGATGACCGATGAGATCGTAAGCAGCATATCCGACCGTTACATCGAGCTGTTCGAGCACATTACCGGAAAGAAATTCGAGCCCGCGGAATACGGGGAGGATCCCTACGCCCGTATCGAGGCCAATATCAACAACACTCTCGCCCGACTGGTATGAGACTGCTGCTGACCGTCCTGCTCGGCTTCATGCTGGCAGTTCCGGCCGCCGTACGGGCCGGCGCCCAGGAATTTGTGGCCACACCCGTAGAGATATCAGCCGACAAGGTCAATGTAAAGGGATCCGTATACTACCTCCACAAGGTACTCAAAGGACACACCCTGTACTCCATCTCCAAGGCATACGGGGTGGACATAGAGACCATCAAGGCCGCCAACCCGTCTCTGTCCGAAGGTCTGAAAGCCGGCATGCTGCTCTATATCCCGGAGAAACCGTCCGGCACGGCTGAAGCAACCGCCGCTGCACCTGCAGTCCAGCCCCGGCGCGACACCGTTCAGACCACAGCAGATGAACGCGGGGAAAGGACTGCCCCCCAGGGAAAGACCAAGGCCGCAAAGCAGAAGAAATACAAGAAGTACAATATAAAATGGTACGAGACGCTGGACGACGTGGCTGTCAAGTTCAATGTCACCACAGAAGCCATCATAGCCCTCAACGGCATAGACCCTGACTCCGGCAAGCGCATCCGCGCTGTCCTGATTCCGGACAGCGCCTACATGCAGGAATTCAGAGAGAGAGCACCACAAGCCGGCACCGGGAACGCAGGGACCGTCCAGGAGGAAAATGCAGTCCTTCCGGATAAAAGAACCTCCGTCACAGATGAATCCGTTCCTGCGGAAGCACAGGCATGGGAATGGGACGTGACACCCGACCTCAGCGGCACCGACCGCTGCATAACCCTGATCCTGCCCTTCAATGCCAGCCGCCTTACCGGGAGTCTGAACGCCTATACGGCTGATTTCTATGCCGGAGCAATGATTGCTGCGGCAGACCTCAAGGAGAAGGGACTTTTCTCCAATTTCCACCTCAACATAATAGACATCAACCGCTACGGCAGTGCCTGGGAACTGGTTGCCGACAATGCCCTCAACGGCAGCGGACTCATTATAGGCCCGATCTCCGAACGGGACATGCAGCCCATAGCCTCATGGGCCCGGAGCAAGAGGATTCCGGTAGTCTCTCCGCTGGACCTGAAGACAGCCTCCCTCCTGCAGGACAATCCTTACCTGTACCTATTCCCGCCCCAGTCGGACCTGGCCCTGGATCATCAGCTGGACAAGATAGCTGAAGCCTCGCACAGTTCTGACACCACAGAGTCCGTAACAGTCATCTACGAGCAGGGATACGAACGTTCCGACATTGTCAGCCAGACCATGAGCGGACTGGCTGAGAGAGGCATACCGTTCAAGACCTTCAAATACGATTTTCTCAGCGGCCGCGGCATCGACTCCCTGATGAGCCAGTCGCTGGACTCCGTCCTGGTCAACCGCGTGATCATACCATCCATGAGCGAGGCATTCATCACCGACGCCCTGCGCAATCTCAGCCTTATCCAGAGCTCACGCGGATACAGCATAGATGTCTACGGAATGAGCCGATGGAAGAGCTTTGAGACAGTGGAACTGGACTACTTCCACGCCCTGGACCTGCGCCTGGCCATGTCCTACCATATAGACTACAACTCCCCTGCGGTCATAAGCTTCATCGACAAATACAGGGCTGCCTTCAACACCGAACCCACATCGTTCGCATTCCAGGGCTACGACATCATGACTTTCTTCGTGGAAGCCATGAATGCTCTGGGCCGGGACTTCCCCGACGGCATAGCCGGCGTAAGGAGGAGCCTGCTGCAGTCGGATGTAATGTTCGAGCAGACAGAACCGGGCTCCGGTTACCTGAATACGGCTTTCAAGGATATATGCTTCACCTCCGGCTGGAGAATCCTCAATGAATAAAAGCGCGCCAGAATGGGCAATCTGCTGCGTTACTATCGGGATTAGTACCCTGCATCTTACCCATTCTGACGCACTTTTACCTTAAAGGGAACTTCAGAATTTGCAGTTCCGGTTGAAATCTTCTATCCACTGCTTCTCGGCAGCGTCGAGCATGTCATAATTGACCGGAGACATGTCTATCGGAGCGACTGTCAGAGTCTCGAAGGCCAGAAACTCCCCGTAGCCGTTCTTCTCATGGGACACTATCAGCACAGCGTTCTCATGACGTATACCATAGCTGCCCTCGACATATATGGCAGGCTCGTTGGACATGACCATACCCTCGGCAAGAGGCACGGGATTCTCTTCCATACGGACACTCTGGGGTCCCTCATGCACGCAGAGATTGTGTCCTATACCGTGCTGGGTTCCGTGCCAGTACATCCTGCCCCGCTTCATTACCGGTCCACGGGCCAGGATATCCAGCAGACAGCCTCTCATACCCTTGTAGAAGACCGCCATGCTCAGGTCTATCATGCCTTTCAGTACCGCAGTATAATCATCCTTCTGCTCCTGGGTCAGAGGACCGAGGGGGATAGTTCTGGTAGTGTCGGTAGTACCGTAGGTGTACTGCGCTCCGGTATCGATAAGCAGGAATCCCTCCGGACGGATGACCGCGCTGTTCTCCTCCGAAGGCACGTAATGGGGAAGGGCGGCGTTCGCCCCAAAACCCACGATTGCAGGGAAACTCTCTCCCAAATAGTCAGGGCACTCGCTGCGGAATTCTATCAGCTTGAGAGCCACGTCATACTCCCGGATACCCTTGTCGGCATTGGCCTTGACCCAGTCTATAGTCCTGACCAGAGCCTTGGCATCCTCCAGGAAAGCGCGGCGGAATCCTTCTATCTCCACCGGATTCTTTATAGCCTTCATAAAATTCAGTGTGCCTCCAGCCGTAGGATCGGCCATGTAGGGGCGAAAAGGAGCGCGCTGATGTATGTTCTCCATCGACGCGAAGAAGTACTTGGCCGTAATCTTCCCCGAGGAGAAAATGCGGACGCAGTCCTTGGGCAGGTCCTTCAGGTAACGGCCGAATTCCTCATAGTCCTTGAGTATCACGCCTTCCTTGAGCAGCGCGGACATAGCGTCATGTTCCAGCATCTCCTGACGCAGAAAGAGGGTGACGCATCCGCGGGTAACTACGGCATAGGAAAGCGGCAGGGGATTGTACTCGATATCTGTGCCGCGGATATTGCAGAGCCAGGCCACCTCATCCATGGCGGTCACGATATAGGCAAATTCCATTCCGGGGTCGAGTTTCTCCACCAGGCGGCGATGCTTCGATGAAACGCTCTCCCCGCTGATGCTCTCGGGGACAAAGCGCACCGGGTTGAACTGAAGGGCGGGACGGTCCTTCCATATCTTGTCGAAAGGATCCTCGACAAGGGTGACGTTGAGGGGCGCAAGAGCGTCCAGCATATTCTGGTACTCAGCGTAGGAGAACAGGTCCTCGTCCATTGCCACTATATCATCGTCCGAGAGACGCTCCTTGATCCACTGCTGTACTGTAGGCTCCCCTTCGACCCTGAGCCGGACCATACGGATATCGGTTCCCTGCAGCTGCGCGGCAGCCTGGATGAAAAAACGCGAGTCCACCCACAGGGCAGCCTCAGTCTGAGTGACCACGAGAGTGGCAGCTTCGCCGGTAAAGCCGGAAAGCCATTCCAGCATCTTGTAGTGCGCCGGTATATATTCGCCGAAATGGGGGTCCGTGGACGGAATAATCATCGCCGAGATATCATCCTCGGCAAGGACCTTACGGAGAAGGTCGATACGCTGGGTTCTTTCCATAGATATGATCTTATTAAGTTGTAACTAATTGCCTGCCTTTGCCAGCAGTTCCCGGGCATTCTCCACCGCAGCGGATGTGAGTTCCGAGCCGCTGAGCATCCGGGCCACTTCCGCGACCCTATCCTCTCCCTCTATCCTGCGGATGCCGGTCCTGGCCGTGCCGTCCGCATCAAATTCCTTGTAAACCAGATAATGCGAGCCTTTCTTGGAAGCAATCTGAGGCAGATGGGTGATGGCGAATATCTGCATCCTCTCCCCCATCCTGCCGATCATGTCACCCATCTTGTCGGCTATCCTGCCGGATACGCCTGTGTCTATCTCGTCGAAAATCATCGTCGGGAGCGAGGTATAGCGCGCCAGCAGGCCCTTGAGGGAGAGCATGACCCGCGAAAGCTCACCTCCCGATGCTACCTTGGAGATATCCCGCATGGAGGCCGGGCCATTGGCCGAGAACAGGAAATCCAGCCTGTCGCCACCCGAAAGAGTCAGCCTGTCCACAGGAGTAACCACTGCCTGGAATACCGCATGCGGCATCTCGAGTGAACGGATATCAGCCTGCAGTTCAGCAGAAAGCGCGTCACACGCCCCGCGTCGCTGCTCTGAAAGACGGTCTGCCAGCTCCCTGCGGTGCCTGTCCAGTACCTCCTGTTCCATTCTCAGTTCCTCCAGCCGCTCCTGCTGCTCCTCCGTACCGCTGAGTGAGGCGGACAGACTGTCGCGGAGGGCAATCAGGGCATCCACGCTGTCGCAGTCATACTTTCTCATAAGAGAATAAATCAGGGACATACGCTCTTCCACCTCCTCCAACCGCTGCGGGGAGACCATGATGCCTGAAGATATGTCCTCTATCTCCCGTTCTATATCCGAGACCTCTATCCGGCAGGAGTCCAGACGGTCTGCCATGGGCTGAAGACGGGAGTCAAATGAAGAGTACCTGGACAGTCGGGCGGCCGCGTCCTTTAGCAACTGTGCCACAGAGAGTTCCTCCGGATTGAGGGAAGAGTATGCAGACTCCAGTCCGCCGCGGATATCCTCCGCATGGGACAGGACCTTCTGCTCCGCCTCCAGAGCCTCCAGTTCCCCTGATACCAGCCGCGCCTCCTGCAGACGGCCGAGCTGGAACTGTCTGTACTCGGAATCCCTCTCCGATTCGGCTATTGATTCCTCGAGGGACCGTATTTCATTGTCCTTGGACTCGTATTCTCCATATATCTTTCTGTATTCTTCCAGAAGCGGTGCCGTGCCGGCGAAATGGTCTATCACTCCCAGACGGAAATCCGGGTCGGTAAGGAGCAGGTGCTGGTGCTGCTCGTGTATGTCTACTATTCTGGAAGAAATGGCCGAGAGGTCGGCCAGGGAAACCGGCTCGTCGTTCAGGAACGAACGGGAGCGTCCGGCAGGTGTGATGACGCGGCGGAGGATGTACTCCTCTCCGGTCTTGCCGTCATGAAACTCGGCCTCGACCACACAGTTACGGGTATTGTCGCTGAAAACAGAGGCATCCGCCCTCCTGCCTAAAATAAGGGAAAGCGCTCCCAGGAGAATGGATTTTCCGGCTCCTGTCTCACCGGTAATGATGACAAGACCGTCCGGGAAAGTGATGTCCAGGGACGATATCAGGGCGTAATTGGATATCGAAAGACGGGTCAGCATCCTCTCTCCAGCAGTTTTTCGATATTGTCGACTATGGCGGAGGCCACTTCCGCCTTGGAGCCCAGAGGTATATCCTGCGAGCTGCCGTCGCGTCTGAAGACTGTGACCTTATTGGTATCCACGCCGAAACCCGCGCCGGGATCGCGCATGGAATTGAGGACTATCATGTCCATGTTCTTGCGGCGGAGTTTGGACAGCGCGTTTTCCCGGGCATTGTCCGTCTCCAGGGCGAAACCCGCTATGACTCCGTCCGGACGACGGGACGAGCCTATAGCCGCCGCTATATCCTTGGTGGGGAGCAGCTCCAGGGTCATACGGCTGCCGTCCTTCTTGATCTTGGTATCACTGGGAGATGCCGGAGTAAAATCCGCTACAGCCGCACAGAGCACGGTGATGTCGCAGCCTCTGCCGTATTCCTCGACTGCCGCCGTGTACATTTCCTCAGCCGAGACCACCTTCCGTATCTCCACGTCCGGAGCCGACGGATACACCGCAGCCGGACCTGAGACCACCGTCACTCTGGCGCCGCGCCGGGACAACTCGTCGGCTATTGCGGAAGCCATTTTCCCTGAAGAGTGGTTCGATATGAAACGGACAGGGTCTATGGCTTCGCGGGTAGGCCCGGAGGTGACCACGGCCCTGCGCCCGGCAAGGGTTCTTGCCGGAAGGGGTGCCCCCAGCATCCTGACGACATGCCTCAATATTTTCTCCGGTTCCTCCATCCTGCCCTTGCCCTCGAGTCCGCTGGCCAGTTCTCCAGAGGCGGCCTCGACTATACTCACGCCCCTGTCCCTGAGAATCCTGATAGACTCCTGAGTGGCGGGATGCGCGTACATGTCCAGGTCCATGGCCGGCGCCGCCATTACAGGACAGCGGGCCGAGAGGTACGTGGTCAGCAGCAGATTGTCGGCTATGCCGTGAGCCATCTTAGAAAGGGTATTGGCCGAAGCCGGGGCTATCAGGTAGAGATCGGCCCAGATTCCGAGAGAGACATGACTGTTCCACTGGCCGTTCTCGGGATCGAAGAACTCCACCAGAATAGGGTTGCGG
>HF990398.1:0-17123 GCA_000432775.1 Alistipes sp. CAG:831 | reverse complement strand
AAGAGTAGCCATGGTCAGGGGAGTAATGAACTGCTTGGCCGATGCCGTCATGATGACCTTTACCTCGGCGCCTTCCCTGACCAGCAGACGGGTAAGGTATGCCGCCTTATAAGCCGCTATGCTTCCCGTTATTCCCAGAAGTATGTGTTTGCCCTTGAGCTGCATGGCTACAGTGAGGAACTACTGGCGGTCCTCGGCCATGCGGTAGTAAATCTCGTTGTTGCGGAACTCCTCAACAGCGATGAGGGTCGGCTTGGGCAGCCTCTCGTAGTGCTTGGAGATCTCTATCTGCTCGCGGTTCTCGAAGGTCTCCTCGAGGGTGTCAGCGTAGTTGGAGAACTCCTCGAGTTTCTGGCTGAGCTCCTGCTTTACATTGGCAGAAATCTGGTTGGCCCTCTTGGCGATAATCATTACGGTCTCGTAGATATTGCCGGTGGGCTTTGCCAGTTCAGAAAGGTTACGGGTGATTGTGTTGGTAGGTACCTGTTTAATTTCCATGGTTTTATCTATTGCTTTAACTATTTCTTGTCTTTATTGAGGAAGTTCTGCGCACGATGTGCCAGTCCGTCCAGTTCCTTGCGGTAGCCGGATTCGGGATATTCGCTGACAAATGAGTAGTAGTCGTCCGTGAAGGTGACGTACCTTTCCCTCTGCTTCTCCGGCACGCTGTTGAAGGCGTATTTGTAGGCCGACAGGGCCGTGTAGTACATAATGTCCTCGCGGTAACGGTTGGAAGCATCCTCCTTCAATACCAGACGGAGGGCATAGTGCGCCGCCTTGTAGTCCTCAATCGTATAATACAGTTTGGCCGACTCGTACTCCTTGCGGTCAAGCCTTTCCTCCAGGTCCTCGATCATGGCGCGGCACTGAGGGGTGTAGTCATTGTCAGGATAGTCTATAAGATACTCATTGATAGCCGAGAGGGCCTTGTAGGTAGGTGTCTGGTCCAGCTCATACCTGTAAGTGCCCTGGTACAGGCAGTCCAGATACATGAAACGGGCCTTGTCCACAAACGGGCTGCGGGGGAACATGCTGATATAGGAATCAAATGCCTGCTCGGCAGCCACCATGTCTCCGAAGCAGTAATGGGAATACGCGGTATAGTACTGGACAGTGTCATCCTGGAGGGTACCTCTTACACCCAGTTTCAGGGACTCGAACATGGACGCGGCCTTGGAATACTTGCCGGCGTCGAACAGTTCGAAGGCCATCCTGTACTTGGCGGGCACATCGTTGCTCTCCAGCATCATTTCATACTGACTCTTGCAGGACAGGGTCATAAGCGCCGCCAGAGACGCAGCCAGCAGGAGCGCCGGCATTCTGAATACAGTCTTCGACATCATTTTATCAATCATTTCGTTCCGAACTTACAAAGATACAATATTTCTTTCTAATGTACACTTCCAATCTGTAACCCCACACCAACATTATCGCCCAAGTCCACCTCGACAGCAGGAGCACCCACCACACGGCTCCCACTGAAGCCAGGAGGATTACATCCTCCAAGTTGCTGTGGCTGATGCCTATATGCATGTTAAGGCCGTCTATGTCCTCCTTACGGAGCTTGCCGGTGGAGGCCTCGTCTATCATCGCTGCGGCACCATAGGCCAGGCCCAGGGTGTTGGCGATAATCCAGAGGACAGCGCATCTGGACGACAGGCCGAAGACATGCATCACCGGACGCAGGGCCCTGGAGACGGCACGGATGATTCCGAATTCGGCCATCACCGCCTGAAGGATATTGAGCGCGAAGATGATTATCAGCATCTTGGGCACCAGTATCGCCGTATTCTTGAGCCAGCCCGTCAGCTCTGTCCCGAAATCATGTACCACAGCTCCGTGTTCGGCACCTCCGGCAGCCGGGGCTTCTCCCGGAAGGATTATGTTCAACAGGTATGCAAGAATTATTCCCGAAAGTGTGCGGACCAGCACCACTCGCAGCGTGGAACTGCCTGTTTTGTGCTGTACCGCACTCTCTACTATCATGTTGTGCGAGCACAAAGCCATCACTCCCAAAATGGTCATGGCCCTTGGATCCAGCTCAAGGGTGACTGCGGCAGCTATAGCCGAGTACATGTTCACGAAGTAGCCTGAGACGTAAGCCAGGGCAGCCTCGCCGGGCAGGCCGAAATGGATGAAGACCGGCGAGAGGACTTTCGAGACCCACTCTATCACTCCGAAATGACCGAGCAGCATGATGGCGAAGGAGACAGCCACCGTAATCTTTATCATCCACAGGGCAGTCTTCCTGGTGGAGGGCAGGCATCGCCGTACCGCCGCCCCGCAGCGCGTTCTGAACTCCGTGCCGGTCATTGCCATCTGCCTGTTGCTCCTACTTCAGGTTCCATCTCTTCGTAACCTTGCGCTCCACAGGTCCGAAAATCCACGGGCGTATCAGGGGCGACACCAGCCAGCCCACCTTGTTGACAAAGCCGGGTATCCTCCCGCTGCGTCCCCGGAACATCATGTTGAGCGCCTTGCGGGCAGCCGTCTCGGGACGTATCATCACCCCTATTCCGCGGGCTATGCGGCTGAGCTTGGGAGTCAGGCCTATGAGCGGCGTATCCACAGCCCCGAAATAGATCGAGCAGACCTTCACCCCTGTCTTCTGGCACTCGGTCCGGAGAGCCCGGGTAAATATTCTGGTGAAGGACTTAGTGGACGCGTACGTAGTCAGGAACGGGAAGGGGAACCAGGCGGCCAGCGAGGAGATATTGAGGATATACCCCTTGTGGCGCTCCAGCATAGCAGGGAGAAAATACCGGCAGAGCATGGCAGTGGCATGGTTGTGGACCATGATGATGCTGCTTATCTTCTCTGGGGGCATGTTGCGGAAATGCATGGCATGAAGCATGCCGGCGTTGTTGATGAGCACCTCCACCTCTGCGTTCGGACGCTGGCTGACCACGGCATCATAGACCTGTTTCGGCGCCTCCTTGGCTGAAAGGTCAATGCCCAGCGAGAGAAAGTCCAGGTCGGGATGGACCCTGGACATCTCAGCTGCCATGGCATCGGTCTCATTCTGGAAAAGGGCGACAATAATGACATTGTACCCCCGCTGCGCCAGCATCCTGACATACTCCAGTCCCATACCGGAGGAGCCTCCGGTGACCAGCGCGTATTTATTATGTAATTGCTGCTGCATTCTGCTCCTTAAATTAATACAAGCCGCAAAAATAAAAAAATAAAATAATTTTGCTATCTTTGTCTGATATTAATCCCAAAACAACAGTACGATATGGCATCAATAAAAGGAACCAGAACCGAAAAGAACCTCCTCGCCTCATTCGCAGGTGAATCCCAGGCCCGTGGCCGCTACACCTATTTTGCAAGCGTGGCGAAGAAAGAGGGCTACGAACAGATAGCCGCCATCTTCCTCGAGACAGCCGAGCAGGAGAAGGAGCACGCCAAGAAATTCTTCAAATTCCTCGAAGGCGGAATGGTTGAGATCACCTCCACCTACCCCGCCGGCATCATCTCCACCACCCTCGAGAATCTCCGCGCCGCAGCCGAGGGCGAGAACGAGGAGTGGACAGTCCTCTATCCCGAAGCAGCCAAGGTGGCCCGCGAGGAAGGCTTCATCGAGATCGCCGTGGCTTTCGAGATGATCGCCCGCGTAGAGGCCGAGCATGAGGCACGCTACCGCAAGCTCCTCGAAAGAGTCGAGAGCGGCCGCTTCTTCGAGCGCGACGGCGAGATCTACTGGCAGTGCCGCAACTGCGGTTACGTGCACAAGGGCAAGAAGGCTCCTGAGAAATGTCCTGCTTGCCAGCATCCGCAGGCCTACTTCGAGCCCAAGAAGGAGAATTATTAGTGCGCCAGGCACTAATAATTCTCCGGAGCAAGCTCCTGAGAAGGTTTCCACCCCCTCCCAACCCTCCCCAAGAGGGAGGGCCTGGTCGCTTCGCTCCGAGTGCGCCTGTGACTCACATTTAGGCTGCCTTCCCGGCGGCCTTTTCTTTTTAATAATACTTTACTCTGTCCTGTCCCACCTTCCGAAGGTGAGACTCTTTCCAGCATTTTCCACTCACCTTCCGAAGGTGCGTAGATGCGCCATCGCCGCCAGACCACCATACAGCCGCTTTCCCTTTCCATCAGGTCAGTCCCACCTTCCGAAGGTGAGGCACTTTCCCGCATTTTCCACTCACCTTCCAAAGGTGCGCATTTTACGCATTCCAGCGGAATTGCTATATTTGCGGCACGGAACATTGAAACATTTACGACAACCAAATAACCACGGAAGATGATTACCACAGAACAGGTGAGAGACTTGCGTCAGCGTATCGATACGCTGGGGAGGTGTCTTTGACATCGCTTCGAAGAAGGAGCAGGTAGCTGAGATGCAGCAGCACAGTGCCGGGCCCGGATTCTGGGACGACCCGAAGGAGGCCGAGGCATATCTTAAGAAAATGTCGGGAGTGAAATTCTGGACTGACGCCTACGACGAAATCAGGAAAATGGACGAGGACCTGGAAGTCCTGATAGAATTCGCCCGTGAGGACGAGTCTGCCCAGCAGGATGCCGATACCCAGTTCGAGGCTCTGACCGGTAAGGTCGAGGACCTGGAGCTGCGCAATATGCTCGGCGAGGAAGGCGACAATCTCGGGGCTATCCTCAAGATCAATTCGGGAGCCGGCGGCACCGAGAGCAACGACTGGTCGGCCATGCTCATGCGCATGTACGTCCGCTGGGGCGAGCGCAACGGCTACAAGGTGGCGGTCAGCGACCTTATCGAGGGCGACGAGGCCGGCATCAAATCGGTGACCATCGAGTTCGAGGGGGATTATGCCTTCGGATACCTGAAGGGAGAAAGCGGGGTACACCGCCTGGTGCGAATATCGCCGTTCAATGCCCAGGGCAAGAGACAGACGACATTCTCATCCGTCTTCGTCTACCCTCTCGTGGACGATACTATCGAAATAGAAATCAATCCGGCGGACCTGGAATGGGACACCTATCGTTCTTCCGGTGCCGGCGGCCAGAATGTCAACAAGGTAGAGACCGGCGTCCGCGTGCGCCACATCCCCACCGGCATAGTGGTCGAGAATACCGAGACCCGCTCCCAGCTCGACAACCGGCAGCGGGCCCTGCGCATCCTCAAGTCGCACCTCTACGACCTGGAGCTCAAGAAGCGTCAGGAGAAGCAGGCCGAGCTCGAGGGCAAGAAGAAGAAAATCGAATGGGGCTCGCAGATCCGCAGCTACGTCCTGCATCCATACAAGATGGTCAAGGACCTGCGGACAGGCTACGAGACCTCAGACACGCAGGGCGTCCTCGACGGCGACCTCAACGCATTCATGAAATCCTTCCTCATGGAAGCCGGCAACGCACAGTAGCGTAAGACACTGCTGTCCGTACATAGTGCTATTTACGCGAATAATGGCTATCCGCAAGAATACCCCTTGCCACAAGAAATGACCATATTTTGCACTTTCTGTATATTGTTGCAATTAAGTCAGGGTATGACAATCAGAGAACTGCTGCATAATGAAACTCTCTTGATTTTTGGCAACTGATGGACAGAATATTGTACCCTGCTTTTAACGAATTTACTTCGGGGTGCACTCGGTTTTTCAACCGGCTGAAAATCAGCGGTCTGCAAAAGTTACTGCACATTAGACCTGCCTCAAAAGAGAGCAAATGTGCAGCAGATTTTATAACTACCTGATTTACAGGAAGGTTTTCCTTCCCTATGCACCCCGAAGTAAATTCGTTAAAATAGCTCTCCTATGCCTCTGTAGCGAGGGTGAACGTTCTCTACTCCTTCGGAAGGAGTGGGGAAAAGCCGGGGAAAAGCGACTCCTTCGGAAGGAGTGCAGAATAGATCTACGGCGAAAGTGGGTTTAGGAGAGGTTCTGGCGACCTGGGACATTTTTGCGGATAGTCATAACGCGAACCTATCCAGTTCAGATACATCCCTATAAATCATAGCATCTTGCTCCGTACTCAAATCTGAGGCGGATATAGCATTACCCTCTGAAGGTGCTGGCTCCCGAAAAGGGAGGGGACCAGCCACATCGTGGTGGGGAGGACCTTCAGAGGGTAATGCTATATCCGCCACCGGCACACTGTAAGGTAAGGCCGGACAGGGCAGTTGCGGTCAGAGTTCCCAGGCGAGGGCCGAGGCGCCGAGGATGGCGGCATCGGAGTCCTTCAGGGTGGAGTACAGCAGGCGTATCTTGCCTTTCCAGACATCCAGCAGGTTCTCGTTCATGGCATCGAGGATGGACTCGGTCAGGAATTCCTTCGAGCGGGCCAGGCCTCCGAAGAGGATAATGGCCTCCGGTGCGCTGAATGCCACGAAGTTGGCAAATGCCTCACCCATGATGCGGCCGGTGTAATGGAAAATCTCAATGGCCAGTTTGTCGCCCTTGGTGGCGGCATCGTAAATGTCCTTCGAAGTGATTTTCTCGGGATCAAGAGCTCTGAGCAGGCTCTTGTCCTTACGCTCGGCCAGGAACTCGCGGGCAGTGCGGGCTACGCCGGTGGCCGAAGTATAGGTCTCCAGACAGCCCTTGCGGCCGCAGTTGCACTGTCTGCCGCCGCGTACTATGATAGTGTGGCCCAGTTCGCCTGCGAAACCGTCATGTCCGTACACGATATTGCCTCCTATAACGATACCGCTGCCTACGCCCGTACCGAGGGTAATCATGATGAAATCCTTCATACCCTTGGCGATACCGTAGGTCATCTCACCGACGGCAGCCGCATTGGCATCATTGGTTATAGCCACAGGAATACCCACTATGTCGCGGATCATCTTGGCGAAGAAGATGACCATCGGCTTGTCGTTCTCGTCATAGGCCCACTTGAGGTTGGGGGCGAACTCAATAGTGCCCTTGTAGTAGTTGCCGTTAGGGGCCCCGATGCCTATGCCCTTCACCTCGCCGTCGTTCTCAGCCTTCTTGATAAGGTCCTTGATGGCTGTGGTCAGATCGTCCACATATGTGGACAACTCTCTCTGTAGAGAGGATATAACACTCTGATACAAGATGTTGCCTCGGGCATCGACCACTCCGAGCTTGGTGGACTGACCGCCCACGTCGATACCCATTACCAGTGCCTGTTTTGCCATAATTACCAAGTATTTATTCTGTTACAATATCTTTATTGACATTTTTATAGCCCACCAGCGCATAGAAAAGAATATAGACAGCGCATACCAGAGGTACCAGGAAGCTGACCAGGAAGGAGCCGGAGATGTCGGCTATGGCGCCCTGGAGCGGGATGAGGATACCGCCGCCGCATACCATTGTCATGAACATGCCGGAAGCTACTGATGTATATTTGCCAAGTCCCTCGACGGCCATGTTGAAGATACCGCCCCAGCATACCGAGGTGCACAGACCGCAAAGCACGAGCAGCATCATGCCGACGGGGATATCAGCCGATACGAAATGTCCGGTAGAGCCCTCGAAACCGAAGAAGCGCACGGTGGAGGTAGTCGGCAGCAGCATGCCCAGGACAATGAACAGGATGCAGACCGAAGATACGAAAAGTATCTGTGCACGGCTGGAGAAACGTCCTCCCAGCAGACCTCCGCACAGACGGCCTATGAGCATCATCAGCCAGAATACGCCCGCGATGGAAGCGGCCACGCCGGAATCCATTCCGAAACCTGGAGTAGCTGCGTCAGTAGCCGTAGACAGGTACTGGAGCACGTAGGTAGGGATACCCACCTCAACCCCCATATACAGGAAGATAGCAATGATACCCAGATTGAAGTGACGGAAGGAAAATGCGCTGTAACGTTTGCCGGCAGGAGACACGGCCTGTTTCCCGGACGCCTCGGAAGCCTTATCGAGCTCGGGCTCGGGAATCCTGACGAAGGACAGCACTATGAACACCAGCAGGAAAATACCCAGTGCGACGAACAGGGCCGGGGTGGCATCGGAGATGTGCGCCTTGGAGGCGTCTCCCACGAGGGCACCCACGAAGATAGTCACGAAAGTAGCCGCCAGGGAGTTGCCCACGCCGCCGAACTGGATCAGCTGGTTACCCTTCTTGCCGCCTCCTCCGAGGGTGTTCAGCATGGGGTTCACTACAGTGTTCAGCATGCACATGCAGAATCCGGCTATGAAGGCTCCCGCAAGATAGACACCGTAGCTCTGTACGGCATTCCATCCGGAGACATACTGCAGGAATACTCCGAGAAAACCTACGGCGATGGCAGTCAGGGCCGTCTTCTTATAGCCTATCCTCTTGAGAAGTATGCCGGCGGGGATACCCATCACGGCGTATGCGATGAAATTGGCCGCGTTGCCGAGCTGGGCCATGGCGTTGGAAACTTCAAATTGGTTTTTCACGATTACCGCCATCGGGTTGCAGAGATTGGTCACGAAGGCGATCATGAAGAACAGCAGGTACATCATTGCGATGGGGAGCGCATAGTTCTTCTTCACGGTTTGAGTTGTAGACATCTTTCTTAAAAGTTAGTGTTTGTTTTACGAACTACAAAGTTAGTAATTTTTCCAATTACTCCTCCAAAGAATCCAGAACTTCCGTTACCGCCTCAAAATCATATCCGCGGGAGAGGGCAAAGCGCAGGACCTTCTGACGCCGCTCGAAGGGCGTGACGGCCTTGACACTCCGCCATTTGACCTGAATGACCTCCCGCATGCGGCGAGCGCTCTCCCCTTCCTCCACCTCTGCGAGAGCGGCCCGGACCACGTCCGCCGGAATACCCTTGGAAGCCAGGACATAGGATATCTTCCTGGGGCCCCATCCGGCCAGATGGGCCTTGTCTCTGGCAAAAGCACGGGCATAGCGGGCATCGTCGACATACCGCTCCGAGCGCAGGCGCTCCAGCACGGCAGCGGCATCCTCATCCGTCACGCCCTTGCGGCGCAGCAGGTCCAGGACACCGCGGCTGCAGTATTCCCGCCGGGAGCACAGCCAGGCAATGCGGTTGAACAGAACATCAGAAGTAGTATCCGAGGCTGACATACACACCTATTTTCTTAGTAAGATCCGACCAGGAGAAATCCACGTCGACCGGGCCTATCGGCAGGTCGTACGAATACCGCAGGCCGAAGCCCCACCAGTTGCCGGCACTCATGCTGCCGTCGTCAGACTGATGCCGGCGCGCGAAGAAGTTCTGCAGCCCGTCCGACTCCCTGGCATAGTTGACTATACCGGTGACATAGTGCTTGCCGTAGACATTGACCCGGAAGTCGCTGCGGAGGATGACCAGGGAATTGTCCATAATCTCCGGACGGTTGAATCCTATGAAGGGCAGCTGATGCTCGGCATACCGCCCCGGCATCACCCCTCCCATTATCGTATTGTAGGCCTTGAAATAGTTTCCCCCTATCAGAAATCTGGAATACACCTGCGGGGATATCACCAGCCTCTCCCCGAACGCCGGAATATACGAGGCGAATGACAATATCACGTCACCGAACGTACCGAAATCCTTCGGAGCATTGAAATCATGGAACTTCCAGCTGCCGTCCAGGGTCAACTCCACGCCTTTGGAGGCAAAAGTCGAACGGTTCTTGCTGTCAAACCGGACCCGCGCATATAGCCCCATATACGAGCTTCTCAGGGTCTCGTCCCCTTCTATCGGAGTGATGCCGCCGTCTCCCAGCACTGGCTGAAGGTAGTGCTGGTAGATGTAGTTCTCATAACAGAGACCCAGCTCGGTACTCATGAAGCGGGAATGGTACTCAGAAAAATATGCCTTGACTTTCTGGTTATAGAACAGGGCGTTGGCATAGGTCCTGCCGCCACTGGTGATATTGGCCTCCTCCTTGCGGAAAGAGTAGGAGATGTTGAAACGCGGTATGATGCGGGGCACGAAGGAGACCTGCACCTTGGCCCAAGGGTTGTAGCTCAGGCGGGTGGTGACGTTGAATTTGACCCCGGTAAGTTTCTGCTCGTTGATGCCCAGCCCGAGAAGGATCGCGGCGGCCTCCTGGGAGTCGAAACGGAAGCCGAAGCCGAAATTGTGAGGTACGTCCGGCACCAGGGCGATATTGACCTGCCAGGTACTGTCCACGGGATCCGGCTGCAGGGTATAACTGATCTTGGAGAAGGCATTGGTTCCGTAGAACATGGCCACCGCCTTCTCTATCTCCCTTCCGGTCATTCTCTTCTTCTTCAGCAGTCCGGACTTCTTGAGCAGCCACTCACCGTCCTTGATGCCTACTCCCGTCACCGAGACGGAGCTGACAGTCAGGGTATCGCTGTCCATGTTCCTGGCCCTGGGAGCCTGAAGATGCTTACCGCAGGGACCGTAGGAGTCCAGCATCTCCTTGAGCGCACGGAGTTCCTCCCGATGCCGGTCCGCCGCCACATAACCGTTGTGCACCAGAGTACGGATACTGGCCTTGTCGAAACTCATCGGCCCGTACCCGGTGACGTCCGGCTCGATGAAAATATCGCACGACGCTATATTGTCGTTGGACTTGCGCTGTGTCACCACGCCCATAAGCTGGTCTATGAGCTGCGGCAGGGAGTTGAGAGCATCCGGATCCCCCTTGAGGGTACTGGAGACCCTTACCCCGATTATGATGTCCGCCCCCATTTCCCGGCATATATCCACCGGGAAATTATTGAGCATACCTCCGTCCACCAGGACCATATTGCCCATCCTCACCGGCGAGAAGACTCCCGGAATAGCCATACTGGCCCTTATTGCCTTGGAGAGATAGCCGCTGCGGAAGATCACCTCCCGGCCGGTGACCATATCCGTGGCCACGCAGGCATATGGTATGGGCAGCCTGTTGAAATCTATCGAGTCCTGATAGCCTACCGACAGGGAGTTGAGCAGATTCTCCACATTGTTGCCGTTGATGAAGCCGGCCGGCAGCGAGCCCACAAAGGTATTGGTCCCGTCTCCGTGCGACGACCGCTCCGCGGACGCCTCCTGGTCCCTGCGGCTGCGTCCAGCCTCCATCTGTCTCTCCAGGGAGGCTGCGGTAGTGAAGGGCACTGTCAGCAGGAACTTGGAATTATGCGCCTTATCCTGGAACGAGAGCTGCTCCCGGGTCACATTGTTGCTCATGATGACAGACCAGTCCACGCTGCTGATGAGCGAGTCCATCTCGTCCGGAGTATAGCCCATGCAGTACAGCCCTCCGATAATGGAGCCCATGCTGGTACCGGCTACGAAATCCACCGGGATGCCCATTTCCTCGATAACCTTCAGAGCCCCGATGTGCGCCGAGCCCTTCGCCCCTCCCCCGCTCAGAACCACACCCACCTTAGGCCTCTTTCCCGGCACGAGCGTATCCGGGACTGCCGCCTGACAGACCATAAAAGGCAGCAGAAACAAGACCGCCGCCACTGCTGTTTTCCTCAACTTCGTCATAATGCTATTGTTCCTGTGCTTTCCGTCCCTTGCCGCTGAGCATTCCGCATGCCGCCAGGATATCCTCTCCCCGGGACGCCCTCAGGGTCGTAAGCACCCCGGCCGAGTTGAGCCTGTCCTTGAACTGCTCTATAACCGGCATCGGGGACGGGGCCAGAGGCGAATCCGGAATGCGGTGGAAGCGGATCAGATTGACCCTGCACTCCAGTCCGCGCAGCATCCGGGCCAGGGCATCGGCATGCCGCTTGTCGTCGTTCACACCGGCGAACATGATGTATTCGAAACTCACCCTCCGCTGCCCGGTAAAGTCGTACTCCCGTATCAGGGACAATGTCCTCTCCAGCGGGAAAGGTTTCTCCATGGGCATCAGCTCCGCCCTCTCCTCCGGAAACGGATTGTGCAGGCTCACCGCCAGATGGCAGGAGCTCTCATCCATAAAACGGCGCAGGGGGGACTCTCCGGTACGCGGGTCCTCCGTCACGCCTATGGTCGAAAGGGTAATACGTTTCGGGCTCCAGCCGAATCCCCACGGGGCGGTAAGTATGTCAATGACGCGGCGCACGCTGTCCCAGTTGTCCAGAGGCTCGCCCATGCCCATGAAGACCGTATTGGTCAGATCCGCGGCCTCGTCCACCTCCAGGTACTGGGACAATATTTCCGCAGGGGTAAGGTTGCCGTGCCATCCTCCGCGGCCAGTCATGCAGAAACGGCAGCCCATGCGGCAGCCTTTCTGGGAGGAGACGCACAGGGTGCTGCGGTCCTTGTCGGGAATCATCACGGCCTCCACTCCCGGGCCGAACGGAAAGAGGTACTTCTTCGTACCGTCCGCCGAGGAAATCAGGTCCACATAGGCAGTGCGTCCCACCTCAAAGTCCCGGGCAAGGGCCGTCCGGGCCGCTTTCGGCAGGTTGGTCATCTCATCTATGGAGCGCACCCGCTTGCGGTAGAGCCAGTCGGCCATCTGCGAGGCCGCAAAAGATTTGAGGCCGTACTGCACGCAGACGGCCTTGAGTTCTTCTATATTTTTTCCTAAAAGCGGTTCCATATCAGTTTCTGTATTGGAAATATACAGGGAAATTGTACGTCACGTCCACCGGTCTGCCGTCCGTCTCTCCAGGAGTCCAGCGAGGTGAGCGTTCCAAGACTTTCAGCACGGCATCTGTGAAGACATTGTAATCGAAACTTTCCAGGCGTTCACCCTTGAGATCCAGACGGGCCAGCCGTATGTCCGAGACCTCGCCGGTACTGCGTATCCGGAACTGGACGGTCACTCTGGCACTAGCACCGTTTTCCCTGGCCTCCGGAGGATACTTCAGGGACGAGAACACCCAGCGGGTAAACTCATCGGCGTCCTTGCCCATGAATAAGGGTTTCTTTTCCACCAAGGAATACGGCACCGGCTTATTCTCGGGCACATTCTCCTGCACCGTCACCGGCTGTATCCGGGCAGCGGTCAGCGGTCTGGCGAAAAGAACCGCAGCCGCCAGGGCCACAGGTATCACATACAACAGGCGGAGACAGACCCTCCATCCTTCGGGTGCCGGTTTCTGGATCATGGCAATACGGCGGTAGAGACTGGAATTGCGGAACGGGTTGGCCAGCGATACGGCCATACCCCTCGCAGCCTGGCCCACCAGGGAGAGCTGATAGCCCTTGCGGTCAGCCCCGGAGGAAAGCACCGCGTTGTCCGCCTCGAACTCGCAGTTCTGACGGAGATCCCGGAGCAACAGCCATGCGGCGGGATTGAACCATTGGAGGCAGAGCAGCAGCGAGGCGTTGAGCAGCAGAAGCGAATGCCGCATACGGACGTGGGCCATCTCGTGCCTGATAACGTAACTGTCACTGGTGAAATCCTCCTCCGCAGGAAGGAAGATGACGCCGAACCAGCTCATCGGCTCCACCCTGCGTCCCCTCCGGACCGGAACAGAGACCACGGTCACCGCCCTTCCTCCTACCAGAGTCCTATAGCGGCGGCCCCTGAAAAGCAGGACGACAGCCGCTGAGACCGGCAGTATCACCTGCGTCAGCAGAGTAAGCGCCACTCCCGCCACATACACCGTCGTCAGCGCCTCCGGCAGCCATGAGACGAGCCGGGCGCCGGAAGCCTCCTCCATTGCCGGGGAGGAACCTCCGTCGGAGAAGACGGTCTGCCCGGAGAGGGTCATCAGACCCACCACCCCGGGAGCACGGCCATCAGGTATGGGGATGCTCAGGCGGGACAGCAGCAACGGTGCGCACAAGGCGAAATACAGAATCAGATTGAGCAGTACCCTATTGACCCTGAATGTCTTCTGCGAGCGCAGCAACAGCCTGAACCCGACCCAAAGCACCGCCAGCACCGCAGCCGAACCGACAGCGTATGTCAGCAGAGCGTTCATTTTCAGAGACTACTTGCCTTCCTTCTCTATCATCTCGATGATGGACTTCAGGTCGTCCACGCTCAGGCGCTCGCTCTCCACGAACTGGGATACGACCTTCTTGTAGGAGTTGTCCAGATAATCGCGGACAACACCGCCCAGATACCTCTGACCATACTGCTCACGGTTCATCGTAGCGGTATAGCGGTAGGACATACCCTCCGGCTTGTGGGTGGCGAAACCCTTCTTCTCCAGAGAGCGTACCATAGTTGACACAGTGTTGAAATGGGGTTTGGGATCGGCATACAGACTCATCATCTCAGAGACTGTCAGCGGACCGTTGTCCCAAAGCAGGTCCATTACCTCTTCCTCTCTTTTTGTGAATTCGCTTCTCATTGTATTGCAGATTAAATACGTTTCCAATTAACACGACAAAAATAATAAATTTTTCCGTAAAATTCATCTGCGCCTCCTTGTGACAGCGATTATTCCGGCAGCTGCCGCTACTGCCGCCGCAATCCCGAGAACCAGCCACGGCACCGGACGGTCCTTTTTATCTGCCGCGGCATCCACTTCGGCGAAATAGTCCTCTCCGAGATACTTCCCCTCAGCTATGAGCTCCAAGGCACGGTCCAGGACGAAATCCTCCTTCGCGGTGAAATATTCCTCGTAGGTGGCTGGCACCGGATAGTCGGGCATCAGCCCCCTGCCGGCGGGAGTTCTGGGCGTGACGGCCGCGTCGAAGACCTCGCGGACCAAAGGGATGTGGAGGACAATCTTGGAGTTGGGCAGACGCACCTCATTGTATTTCATGGCTGTCATGAAATGATAGCAGGTCTGGGTCTCGCGGCCTACGGTCACGGCCCGGCGGTTGCGCACCAGGACGGACGGGAAGAGGGAAGCTGCGGAGCAGGAAGTCTCGTCGGTGAGGATGTAGAGACGGCCCCTGTAATTGACGGCCGAGTCCGGATACAGTACCCGGCTGTTCTCTGACGGGGCGAAATAGCCTTCCTTGCCCTCGACCGGTTCATAGTCGGGAAAGACAATCTGGTCCGGAGTGTAGTTGAGCGAGTGCCTGAGCGGGCCTCTGGTCTTGACCCAGGAATAGCCGCCGAGGTCGCGGGTCGGGGCATTGATGAACATCGACAGCAATTCGTTGGTGAAGAAGACATCCCCTCCGGGGTTGTTTCTGAGATCCATGACCATGTAGGGCACATCGAGGTATGCCGCTATCGAGTCGCGTACGGCGTCCCTGTCTACCTTCGATATATCGAATGCGTTCAGACCGAAATACACGGTGGAGTCGTTGAGCATCCGGAAACTGTACGGACAATCCTTGTACCGCAGGAGGTGGCTGTAGTGAGCCATCTCGAGGGAAGGCTGCGGCCAGAAGCCCGTAGCCCTGCGCGGGGACACCCATCTGTCGCGGTACACCTCACCGTCCGCGAATTCTATTACCGCCTCCTTCTTGCCGCTGCTGCTGTACACATCTCTGTCATCATAGTACCAGTTCCAGCCTTGGCTCATCCTATAGTCCCTGAGACTCTCGCTGCGGCCGTCGTATCCGTCCACCTTGAACGTCCTGACCTCCTCTATGATATCCTCGGCCGGCCTGCCGTCTATGGCCGCAATCCTGCGGCCGACATACTTCTCCAGCCCCTTGCCGTTCATCACCCTGGTGACTATGAGACTGTCCCCTATCACGCCTGGGAATATATTGGCGACATTCAGTTCACTTGTATTCAGAGCTGTCATGATCCAGATGTGGCTGTCATGCACCAATGATACCGTACGTTTCAGGATAAGCCAGAACTCGGTATAGGAAAGGTCCTTCGCCAGGTCCCGGCTGACAGTCAGCGAATCGAACCGGGCTATCTCCTGCGGTGTGACCACATCGTAAAGCGACGGATACTCGTTATAGAGCACGTCCATCAGTGCCCGGAAATCTTCCTGTGCCTGTTCCGCCGTCAGGCTGTCGGGGATAACCAGCGCCTCCGGCTCGATGAAAGTCGTCTCAAGCCCGAAAGGAGTCATGGGATCCTTTCCGGCATTGTTTTTACCGCTCATGGAAAAGCAGATATGAGGCTCATCTACAGACGGCTCGTACCAGGCCACATAACCTAACGTATCTCCCCTGTGTATCTGCTGCCCGTCCTTGAGCACCATGTCCCCGTTCAGACCCGAGAACCATAGCTTGTCCCCGTCAGCAGTGCGTATTCCGAGAGTCATGCTCACGCATCTGTCCGGGACACCGTACCCTCCCTCAGCCACCACGCTGGATATCTGCTCATTCCATGTCCGGTCCTCATCCGTGTGATATGTCTGCATACCTGTCCCCCACTTCACCGCCACCCCGGGACGATGAATCACCCCGTCCACCGGAGCCACCACCGGAGTCCCCTCCGGCGCACCGATAATCAGATTCCCGAAATTGAGATTGCCGTCCACATACTGCTGCGGCCGGAAGAGGATATTGTCCCCTATCTTTGCCCCCGCAATAGGCCAGAGATAGAGTTGCGGCTGAACTTGAGTCCGGGCCTGAGCTGCGTTCTGGGCCTGCTCCTGATGGGACGATTCTAGAGCTGTGTTCCGAGCCTGCTCCTGATGGGACATTGCAGGACCCGCCTGAGCCACCTGCACAGACAGACCTATCGACATAAAAAATGCGACAACTGCAACCAGAACCATAATCGCAGTTCCCGTAAAACGGCGTACATTACTATTATTTTCCATAATCCCTAATTATTAATTATTTGTTTATTATTTACATTTCCATTACCTGTTTGCGTTGCCTATTCCGCCTGCGCTGCGCCTGTGCGATACGCGCGATGGGCCTGCGCTACGCGCGTGCTGTACTCGTGATGTGCTTGTGAAACTTGCTCTTTGCTTGCTCTTTGCTTGCTCTTCGCCTGCGCTTCGCCTATGCTATGCCTTGCTGCGCTCGTGATGCGCTCGTGAAACTTGCACTTTGCCTGCACTGCTCTCATCTAGCATGCACTGTGCATCCATTGCTTATGTTCCTGCACTGTGTCCATGGTGCGCTCGTGAAACTTGCATCATTCAGCATACATGCCACGTGACAAATTTAATAATCTTTTTCCGGCAAAGAAAAAAAATCGTTTTATTTTATCAAAATCCATTCCTGGAAATCCTCCTTAAACCCTCAGAAATCCTCCCAAAATCCTCTCAAAATCTTCGCAAATTCCTCTTGAAATCCTTCTAACCCATCCAATTGCCTTTCCGAAACTTCATTTTGTCCTTCACTACCTCCAATAAACATATTGCCCCCACTTTTCCGAAAAAGCATCGCACCAGGCATCACCACACCGCAACATTCCCCAGATTTCCAGCCACGGCAGCGATTCTCACTACACCTTCCCATTCCACTCCTTCGGAAGGAGTCGTCATTCTGCCCGTTTTCCCTACTCCTTCGGAAGGAGTGAAATCTGCCA
>HF990397.1:125824-152711 GCA_000432775.1 Alistipes sp. CAG:831 | reverse complement strand
CGGGGCCTTTCTGCGGAAAGAGGGGGATGGCCGACAAGGTCGGCTATGTTTTACCCCCATCCAAACCTTCCCCTAGGGGAAGGCTTAGTTGCTTCGCTCCGAGAGGGCAGTGGTCCGGTGTCTCGGCAGAGTTTTCTTCACCTTCTCGCAGCCATTCCGTTGTGGAATGGCTTTTCCGCCGCATCCTTGCTATGGGCTTCCTGGACGGCATTGTCTCTCCGGGCACCTTCCACAACGGCACTGATTACCGCATTTTCCTGTCGTTGCGGTAAAGATAGACGTGCTCACCTTCCAAAGGTGATACGGATACTGCCGGATTTGGCACACCTTCGGAAGGTGGAAAGAGGCGGCTGGAAACGGAAACGCGGGCACAGGCGCTACAGAGGGCCCCGTGAGATTGCGCACCTTCGGAAGGTGAGCAGAAATGCGGAAAAGCACGACTCCTTTCGAAGGAGTGAAGAGGTAAGCGGGAAGCTTTGGAATGAGGGAGATGCAAAAGGCTGGACGGGACCGAAACGAGAAGGTGGTGGTGTCTGCAGGAAACCGATGCCTGGCCTCCGAGAGCCACCTGTGAAGTGGATCAGCTTATAACGAATTCGAGAAGGTGCCGGCAGAAGTGACTTTTCACCGTCACCTTCCGGCACGGAAGGGACCACTGGCAGAAGGACGTAGGAGCGGGCATGCCACAACGGCACCGGATTACGGGATTTGCTGCCGTTACGGTTTCACTCCGCGCCTGCAAGCGAACGAAAATGAACAGTGCGCACACAATGATTCAGGAACAAGCTGACATCCTGGAACTTAACGTAAGTGGCCGTGGATGCGTCCGTTTTTAAAATGGACGAAAGCACATCGTTGGGCCGTTCTGAACTGACCATCAACGGGTTACAGAAATGGGGCGTGCGGGGACGTCAAACCGGGAACCGCAGGACGAACCGTAACGGATACCTGCCCACCCAGGCAGACCTCCGGCGAGAAGGACCACGCTACGGACCACGACCCCCGAATACGTCAGCGCGATGAGCACCGCAGATGGCGGACGTGGCCGAACAGCTGATTACAGGGACTGGAGCAGAGGAAGGCTCTTGACGGCGGAGGCCAGGCCGATGAGCAGGATGGCGGCTCCGCAGATGCGGGTGAGGATGTGGAGCTGGCCGATGGTGATGCGGTCGCGGAAGGTGCTGATGACCCATGTGATGAGGCACCAGGAGGTGGCTGAGCCCAGGGATGTGCCGGCCCATTCTGCAGCCATGACGGACGGTGTGGCTGTATCTACATTCAGGAAAGTGAACAGCCACAGCATGCAGACCAGAGTGCCGGGATTGGTTACCGATATGAGGAAGCCGTTGAGGGCTCCTTCGATGTGGCGTACGGGACTCATGGCTCTGGCGGTTACACTGTCCGGGTGGCGGACCTGGCGGCGGCTGACCAGGAGCCTGATGCCGGTGATGCTGATTATCAGGCCTCCGGCCAGCAGAACCCAGCCCTTGTGAGCCTCGATGAAGCCGCTGATGAAGGAGAGGGCAAAAAGGGCCAGGGCTGAGTAGAGCGTGTCGCTTGCCGAGCCCCCGAGACCTACTGCCAGTCCTGCGCGTCGTCCTCTGGCCAGAGTGCGCGGTATGCACAGCAGGCCGAGCGGTCCCACCGGTATCGAGACTATAATGCCTACAATCAGTCCTTTAAGCAGTCCGATAATCATAGCTGTCTCTCAGTACCGGATTCATGCCGCGGACTTCCTGCGTCTGAGGAAGCCGGTCTGAGCCCCTGGGTGAGCAGGGTTATGATCTCTTCCCTGCGGTGCTCGAGGAAGTTATTCAGACTGGAGGAGTCGCGTCCCAGCAGGTCTACGAATACCGGAGCGGTGATAAAGGAAAAAACTACCAGGGACATACCGTCGAAAATCAGGTCCAGGGGGTCTATTTTCCGGATGGTGCCGGCTTCGGCGGCCTTTTCCACCATGGCCTGAATTCTGGCGAAGACCTGGCTGCTGCGCCGGCTGGTCAGGAACACTTCACGTATGTGCCTGCGCCTGACTGGGTTCTGCATCAGTTCGTTGAATATGAACTGCGGGGTATAGGCGTTCTCGCTCAGATACCGGAAGTAGGCTCCGACTGCATTGCGGATGTTCCCGAATATATCGCTGTCGTCCTTCATGCTGCTGTCAATGAAGTCCATTACAGAGTCGAACTTGGCGTCGAATATCCTGTTGAAGAGGTTTTCCTTGGTCCGGAAGTAATAGTGGACCAGTGCCTGGTTGCACCCGGCGTTCCGTGCGATGTCGGTAGTGGAGGTTGCGCTGAAGCCTTTCTGCAGGAACAGTTTCTCTGCGGAGGCCAGTATCTGCTGCTCGGTGTTGGATGTCGTATTGCCCATAGTCTTGACGGTTTTATTCCAGCAGGTCGGGTCTGAGTCTTCTGGTGCGCTCCAGGGCCTGTTCTTCCTGCCACTGGCGGATGAGTCTGGGATTTCCGGAAAGCAGTACCTCCGGAACTTTCCAGCCCATGAAATCCGCCGGGCGGGTAAAGATAGGAGGTGCGAGAAGTCCGTCCTGGAAGGAGTCGGACAGTGCGGATGTCTCATCGGTAATGGCGCCGGGCAGCAGCCGGATAATGGAGTCGCAGATGACGCATGCAGCCAGCTCTCCTCCGCTGAGAACGTAGCTGCCGATGGATATCTCCTTGGTTATGAGATGTTCGCGGATGCGGTGGTCGATGCCCTTGTAGTGACCGCACAGGATGATCAGGTTTCCGCATGTGGACAGGCTGTTGCACATACCCTGGTCCAGCATCTCCCCGTCCGGCGAGGTGTAGATCACCTGGTCGTACTCCCTCTGCGAGGTCAGGTCCGTGATAGCCCTGTACAGCGGTTCCGGCTTGATGACCATGCCGGCGTCGCCTCCGAAGCCGTAATCGTCTATCTGCTTGTAGTTGCCCTTTCCGTAGTCATGCAGGTTGACAATATGAATCTCCACGAGTCCCTTTTCCCGGGCCCGTCTTATAATCGAATGGTTGAGCGGACTTTCCAGCAGTTCAGGTACCGCACTGATAATATCTATCCTCATACAGGGCGCAAATTTATGTAAAACCGCGGTTCTTTAAAAAAATAATGTATATTTGCAAGTTCAATTTAACAACTGATAACGATGACTGAAGAGACCTTGAATCCTTCCCTCGGGAAGAGTACTGCTGAAAATTCTGTAGAGAATTCTGAATCACTGAATGTTAATGCTTCGGAAGTGAGTCCTGCTGTCGAGGAGGCCGCTGCTGTGGCCGCTGCGGTGGTGGCTGCCGGGGAGATTGTGGACAAAGCTGACAATGAGCAGCCGGCCGCGCCGACGGAGCCTGTGGCGGAGGAACCTGCCGTGCAGGAGCCCGAGGAGATGCGCGGAGCCATTATCAGCGACGAGGAGCTGAAGAGCCTTTCGTCAAAGAGCCTCAAGGAGATAGTCGAGGCTTTCCGCAACCTGGTGGACAATGGTGATATCATGGAACTCAACAGGCAGTCCGAGTATATCAAGGCTACGTTTTATAAGGTGTTGAAAGAGGAGAAGATAGCTTCCGGCTATCACGTACAGCCGGGAGTTTCCGACTATGCCGGAGTACAGGAGCAGGAGGAGCTCGGGGATGTTGCCGTCGACCAGCCTGAGGCAGAGGGATCCGAGCCTGCGGCAGTGGAGGCGCCTGTGGAGGAGATCTCTCCCGCGGAAGTGTCCGTCAACCCCTTCATAGAGATTGAGCGTGCGTTCAAGGAACTGTACGCGCGCTATAAGGGCCGTCGTGCGGTATATTTCCAGAATCTGGAAAAGGAGAAACAGGCCAACCTCGACCTTAAGCTCCAGATTATTGAGGAACTCAAGAATCTGGTGGAGAATACAGAGGACCTGAACCGCTCCTATCCCGAGTTCCGCAACCTTCAGGCCCGCTGGCGCGAGACCGGTCCTGTCCCCCAGGCGAGGGTGAAGGACGTGTATGAGACATACCAGCACTATGTCGAGAGATTCTACGACTATGTGAAGCTCAACAACGAGCTCCGTGATCTGGACTTCAAGAAGAATCTCGAGGCCAAGACCGCTCTCTGCGAGAGAGCCGAGGCGCTGGAGAAGAGCCCCAATGTGGTGGAGGCATTCGCCCAGCTGCAGAAACTGCACGAGGAGTGGAAGGAGTTCGGCCCCGTGGCCAAGGAGTTCCGCGATGAGATATGGGACCGCTTCCGTGCCGCCACGTCCCGCATCAACAAGATGCACCAGGCCTATTTCGAGAGCCTGAAGGTGCAGCAGAAGGAGAATCTGGCAGCCAAGACCGTCCTCTGCGAGAAGGCTGAGGCTCTGGCCGACAAGGATATCAAGGAGTCCAACGGATGGAACGCCGTAACCAAGGAGTTCGAGGACATCCAGAAGGAGTGGCGCAAGATAGGCTTCGCCTCCAAGAAGGACAACCAGAAGATATATGACCGTTTCCGCGCCGCCTGTGACAAGTTCTACAACCGCAAGCGTGAGTTCTATGCTGACTTCAAGGAGCAGATGAACGGCAATATGGAGAAGAAGATAGCCCTCTGCGAGCAGGCCGAGGCCGTTAAGGACAGCACGGACTGGAAGAAGACCACCGACTACCTTATCTCCCTCCAGAAGCAGTGGAAGGAGGTCGGACCGGTGTCCCGTAAGAAATCGGACCAGATCTGGGCCCGTTTCCGTGCCGCCTGCGATCATTTCTTCGACAACAAGGAGAAGAACTTCGGCGGTATCGAGCCTCAGTATGTGGACAATCTCAAGGCCAAGCAGGCCGTCATCGACGAGATCAGCGCCTATACTCCCTCGGGTGACAGGCGCGAGGACGAGAAAGCCGCACGCGCGTTTGCCGACAGGTGGAATGCAATAGGCTTCGTGCCCTTCAAGGAGAAGGAGAAGATACAGGATGCCTACCGCGAGGCCATGTCGGAGAAATTCCCGGACTTCCGTGTATCCGGAGGCGGCGGACGCGGCAGGGCGCCCCGCGGAGGACGCGGCCGTGTGGAGACATCGCCCGCCCGTCAGGAAAGGGACCGTCTCCTCCAGAAGTTCCGCAAGCTCGAGAGCGAGATAGCCACATACGAGAACAATATCGGTTTCTTCGCCAGCTCCAAGAAAGCTGATTCGCTCGTCAGGGAGTTCCAGAAGAAGATAGACGCCGCCAAGGAGGAGCTCGCCGCCCTCGAGGAGAAGATTCACCAACTCGACAGCCAGGAATAAAGCATGAACAAGAATACTATAATAGGTATAACGCTCATAGGACTCCTGTTGATAGGATTCAGCGTTTATAATTCCAGAATAGCAAGAGAGCAGCAGGAGATACAGAGGGTGAGGGATTCGGTGGCTGCGGCCAATGCCTTCGAGTATGCGGAGCGGATGGCTCAGCAGATGGCCGCCGACAGTGCTTCGGCAGCGGCGGGGCAGGGAACACAGGACGGGCAGCCGGTCTATGCCAGCACATACGCCAATCCCTTCCTCGAGCAGGCCTACAACGCCGGAGAGGACTTCCACTACCTGGAGAACAACAAGCTCAGGATAAAGTATTCGACCAAGGGAGGCCAGGCCGCCTCAGTCCTGATCAAGGACTACTACACCAGCGACAGCACTGACCTCTACCTGATGAAGGACGACTACAGTGACTTCGGCCTGCAGCTCTATACCGACCAGTACATCAACACCGGCGGCTTTACCTACGAGACAGTGGTGTCCAACGATTCCACACTGGTGATGCGCCTGTATTTCTCGGACACCGCCTTCATCGAGCACCGTTATTTCCTGCCGGCTGACAGCTACATGGTGGACTTCGACGTGCACATGGTCAACATGGACCGTCATATTCCCCGCAATGCTTCCCAGTTCGAGATTGCCTGGAACATGGACGTACCCCGTCTGGAGCGCGGCTACAAGAACGAGCAGAATTATTCGACCGTGGATTTCAAATATCCAGGTGAGGTCAAGAAGATAGAGAACCTCGGAATCATGCGTGGCGGCGGACGCTCCGGCGGCAATCACCGCGAGGTGACCACCCGCATCGAGTGGTTCGCATTCCAGCAGCAGTACTTCTCCGCCATCCTGAGGGCTGAGGACAATTTCGAGTCCGGAAACCTCTCCATGAAGTTCTATCCCGAGACGGACCCGGACCGCCGTCTGATGGCCTGCTCGGCCTCGACCCTTGTCCAGTACGACCCGGGAGCCGATGTCACCGTGCCCTTCGAGTTCTACTACGGACCCAACCATTTCCGTACCCTCAAGAGCTACGACTGTGACTTCGAGAAGATAGTGCCTCTCGGAGGATGGCTGGTAAGGTGGATCAACAGGGGCATCATCATCCCGGTATTTGACCTCTTCGGACGTTTCATCAGCAACTACGGCATCATCATACTGTTGCTGACCCTGCTTATCAAGCTGGTGATATCCCCCCTGACTCTCAAGTCCTACATGTCTTCGGCCAAGATGAATGTCCTCAGGCCGGAACTGGACAAGATCAATGCCAAGTACCCGCGTCAGGAAGATGCCCTGAAGAAGCAGCAGGAGACCATGGACCTGTACCGCAAGGCGGGTGTGAGCATGTTTGGAGGCTGTCTCCCCATGCTGCTCCAGTTCCCCGTGCTCTTCGCGATGTTCCGTTTCTTCCCCGCATCGTTCGAGCTGAGACAGAAGGGCTTCCTCTGGGCTGACGACCTGAGTACCTACGACTCTATCCTCGATTTCGGATTCAACATACCGCTGTACGGTGACCATGTCAGCCTCTTCGCCATCCTCTGTGCCCTGAGTATGTACTTCTCGGCCAGGATGACCCAGGGCAGCAGCGCGGACAACAACCCCCAGATGAAGAGCATGCGCAACATGACCCTCTACTTCATGCCTATCTTCATGCTGTTCATCTGCAACAACCTCTCCAGCGGTCTGACATATTACTACCTGCTCTCCAACCTCATCATGATGCTCCAGACCTGGATTATCCGCCGTTTCTTCGTGGACGAGGAAAAGATCATGGCCAAGGTGCGCGCAGCATCCGTAAAAGGTGCCGCCAAGCCCAAGTCCAAGTTCCAGCAGCGTCTCGAGGCTATCCAGAAGGCCCAGCAAGAGGCCATCCGCGAGCAGCAGAAGCAGCAGAGAAGACGTTAGTTAAAGATATACACTATGGGACACATTACTGAGAATATCCTGTCGCTCAGACAGGAACTGCCCTCCGGGGTCGAGCTCGTGGCAGTGTCCAAGTTCAAGTCCGGGGAAGAGATCCTCGAAGCCTACAATGCGGGCCAGAGGGTCTTCGGCGAGAGCCGTCCCCAGGAACTGAGGGAAAAAGCCCTTTCCTTGCCCAAGGACATAGAGTGGCATTTCATCGGTCATCTACAGAGCAACAAGATTAAGATGACAGTACCGTATGTCAAGCTTATCCATTCGGTGGATACACCCAAGCTGTTCTTCGAGATCGAGAAGTGGTGCCGGCAGAACGGCTGCAGCGTGGACGTGCTGCTGGAGATGCACATCGCCTCGGAGGAGAGCAAGCAGGGCTTTTCCGATGAGGAAGTGCTCGGATTTCTCGAAGGAATCGAGAAGGCCCGTCAGGCCGGGGACAGCGAGGGCTTCCCTACGCAGGTACGCATCCGCGGAGTCATGGGCATGGCCTCCCTCACTGAGGACGAGGCGCTGATCCGCAAGGAGTTCGCTCATCTCAACTCGGTGTACGACCGTATCAAGGCTCTCGGCTGGCCTTTCCTGGAGCAATTCGACCTGAAGTCCTTCGGTATGACCCACGACTATCACATCGCCGTGGAGATGGGCAGCAACATGGTACGTATCGGCACGAAGATCTTCGGCCCACGCGGCGTCCGCTTATCATAGCAGGCGGACAGCTGCGTTGTCATCGGCCCGTTGTTCAGTCATTTACGTTCAGTAAACTTCTTCCCCACGCGCCTCGACGCCTTGCATTTCACCCGCTCTGATAAGCGGACAGTCAATGGCGCGGGCGGACTGCTGCGTTGTCATCGGTTAGATGACGGCTTTGAATACCAGTTCTGCGGGTCCTGTCAGTTCGATTTCCGTGAAGATTCCGTCCTGGTGTCTAAAAGATACCGAGAAGGTGTCGTGTGTGGACCGGAGCGTGTATTTTCCGCTGTGGTCTCCGCGGAGCCAGGAAGCGGCGGCTGCGGCGATGATTCCTGTGCCGCAGGAGAGGGTCTCGTATTCGACTCCGCGCTCGTAGGTGCGTACATGCAGGAGGCCGCCTTCCGCTCCGGTGGACTGGACGAAGTTGACATTCACCCCCATGGGCGCGAACTGAGGGGCGTATCTCCATCGGCGGCCTTCGCTCTGCACGTCCATGTCCTCGATATTGTCCCTGAAGATGACCAGATGCTCCGTGCCGGTGTTCATTTTCCATGCTGTCGCTTCCTGACCGGGTTCTGCCGGAAGGTGCATTGCCTCCACGGAGGTGATGTCGTTCATTCCCAGCAGTATCTGGCTCCGTCTGCCCTCATGGGAGAGAACTTTTCCGGAGTGCAGCCCGTCCGGGGCCGAGAATGTCCAGCTGCCGTCCGCCCCCGATGCCGGAAGTCCTGAGCGCCAGGCGAGGTCGATGATGCAGCGGCCGCCGTTGCCGCAGAACATGCCGGTGGAGCCGTCATTGTTGTAGAAACGCATGGAGAAGTCGTGGACGGGGCTGCTTTCGAGGATGATGAGTCCGTCGGCCCCTATGCCGTAGCGCCGGTCGCACAGGCGGATGATCTCCTGCTCCGTGAGCTCCGCCCTGCTGTTGAGGGAGCGGATCAGGACGAAGTCGTTGCCGGCCCCCTGGTATTTGAAAATGTCCATTGTCCAGTTATTTTTCCTGAATGATACGTTCGATGTCGGCGGCTGTTCTCATGGCCGGGTCTTTTTCTCCGAGCAGAGCCATCATGTCCTTGTAGTCGGACAGCATCCGGCTGCGGTACTCGGAGTCACCGGTCATGCGCAGCAGTTCGTCCGCTATATGTTCCGGGGTGCAGTCGCCCTGCAGCAGCTCGCGGAAGATGTGCCGGCCGAGAATCATGTTGGCCAGAGAGATGGTGTCCAGCCTGACTATGGTCCGGGCGATGGCGTAGGTTATGGGGTTCATGCCGTAGCAGACCACCTGGGGAGTGCCTATGATGGCTGCTTCGAGACTGGCTGTGCCGGAGGATATGGCAGCGGCCGCCGAGTGGCTCAGGACTCCGTAGGTGTCGCCGTAGATTATTTCGATGTCGGAATTGCCGTCGAGGTATTTTGCGTAGTAGGAGCGGTCGATGGATGGTGCTGCGGCAAGCAGGAAGCGGAAGCGGCCCCCGGTCTTTGCTTTCAGGATTGCCGCCGTTTTCACCAGACGGGGCAGGAGGTAGCCGACTTCCATTTTCCGGCTGCCGGCGAGCATGGCTATTATCTCCCGGCCGTCGTCGGTCAGGGAGTGGGAGCGGAGGAATTCTTCCCGCGTGAGGTGTACCGATGGTGTGGAGGCGATATTGTCTACCAGCGGATTCCCGTTGTATATGACGTCGAGACCCCGGGACTTGAACCACGGCATTTCGAACGGGAAGATGATGAATGTACGGTCCACGTATTTTTTCAGCAGTCTGATACGGCCCTCTCCGCGGGCCCAGACTTTAGGGGGAATGTAGTAGAATACCTTGAAGCCGTGCTCGTGGGCGAAACGGGCGATCTTGAGGTTGAAGCCGGGATAGTCTATGAGGATTACGGCGTCGGGCTTCCAGGCGAGGATGTCCTCCTTGCAGAAACGCAGGTTGCGCAGGATGCTGCCGAGACGGCCGATTACCTCTATCAGGCCCATCACGGCATTGTCCCGGTAGTCCCGGACTAAGGTGCCTCCGACGACGGCCATTTTACCTCCGCCCCAGAAGCGTATGTCGCAGGAGGGGTCGTGGGCCAGCAGGCCGCGCATGAGATTGGCTCCGTGCAGGTCCCCGGACGCTTCGCCCGCTATGATGTAGTACTTCATGACGGGAAGCGGTTATTTCTCCCAGACATCACGCATCCGCTCCATCTCGCCGTAGTCGGTGGTGTCTATGCGGTGCGGCACTACCGAGATATAGCCTTCCTTGACCTTCATGTGGTCGCCCAGGCTGCTGTCCTTCTCGTGATTCTCGAAATGGCCTGCCATGAGATAGTAGGTGCTGCCGTCCTCTTCCTGGTATGTGTCGAATTCCTTTACCCACATGCCCTTGCCTCTGCGGGCCATGCGTATGCCGCGTATCTGCGAAGCGGGGATGGGCGGGAAATTGATGTTGAGATACACGCCTTCCTGCGGGGGGCAGGCGAAAAACCGCTCCATGATGGTGTCCGCATACTCGGTTATCGGACTGAAATCAGGATGCTCGGCGTGGGTGCATATTGAGAATCCGATGGAGGGAATGCCGTAGAGTGTGCCTTCTATGCAGGCTCCGAGGGTGCCTGAGTAAAGTGCGGCTACCGAGCAGTTGGCACCGTGGTTGATGCCGGAGACCACCAGGTCCGGCCGCCGTCCCTTGCTCCAGCATTCGTTGATGCCTATCTTGATGCAGTCCACCGGAGTACCGTTGAAGGTGTATTCCCTGTAGCCGGGCTCTTCCTTCACAAGGTTGAGATAGAGCTTGGTGTCAAGGGAAAGGGCTGCTGATTTGCCGGACTGGGGGTGGAGCGGAGCCACGACTGTGACGTTGCCGTAGCGGCGCATGACGGAGGCCAGGACGTGGATACCGTCGGCTCCTATGCCGTCGTCGTTGGTTATGAGGATATCTCTGGTGTCGGATGTCATATTTTAATGCAAATTTGTGCGCAAATATAGATTAATTCCATCAAAATTCGTATCTTTGCCGCCGACTTTAAAATCTTACAGCAATGACAAAAGTTAAAATTGGTATCAATGGATTCGGCCGTATCGGCCGCATGGTATTCCGCGCTGCAATCGACAAATTTTCTGATGACATCCAGGTAGTCGGCATCAACGACCTGCTCGACCCTGAGTATCTGGCTTACATGCTGAAATATGACTCCGTTCACGGCCACTTCGACCACGAGGTGTCCGTAGAGAACGGCAACCTTATAGTAAACGGTCAGAAGATCCGTCTGACCGCCGAGATGGATCCCGCCAACCTGAAGTGGAACGAGGTGGGCGCCGAGATCGTAGTGGAGTCCACAGGTCTCTTCCTGACAGACGAGAAGGCCCGCAAGCACATCCAGGCAGGTGCAAAGAAAGTCATCATGTCAGCTCCTTCAAAGGACGACACTCCTATGTTCGTTTATGGTGTCAACCAGAAATCCTACAAGGGACAGGACATCATCTCCAACGCTTCCTGCACCACCAACTGCCTTGCACCTATCTCCAAGGTGCTCAACGAGGCCTTCGGTATCAAGAGGGGTCTGATGACCACAGTTCACGCTGCAACAGCTACCCAGAAGACCGTTGACGGTCCTTCGAAGAAAGACTGGAGAGGCGGCCGCGGTATCCTCGAGAACATCATTCCTTCCTCTACAGGTGCCGCCAAGGCTGTAGGTAAGGTGCTTCCTGAGCTCAACGGCAAGCTGACCGGTATGTCCATGAGGGTTCCCACCTCCGACGTTTCCGTAGTCGACCTGACAGTAGAGCTTGAGAAAACCACCACTTACGAGGAGATCTGCAAGGCCATGAAGGCCGCTTCGGAAGGCGAGCTCAAGGGTATCCTCGGATACACCGACGAGTCAGTGGTATCCACCGACTTCCGCGGTGACTCCCGTACTTCCATCTTCGATGCAAAGGCCGGTATTCAGCTCGATCCTACCTTTGTAAAGGTGGTTTCCTGGTATGACAACGAGTGGGGCTACTCCAACAAGGTGCTTGAGATGGCCCGCTACATCGCCCGCAACTAATTCACACCTTACATAGACTTTGACGTGTTCCGGCTGCCCGGTATCGGGCGGCCGGAATTTTTTTGAACAATTTTGCGTATCTTTGTCCGGCTAAGACTTAAAGAAGAGACTATGCCGATATTCAATAAGATCAAATTAGGTATAAGAAGCAAGATTTTCACGGCTTCGCTGGTTATCGCGCTTATGCTTGTGCTGTCGGGGGCTATGGCTTTCTTCGAGTTCGGGCGTATGAGCCGATATATCTCCGAGTTCATATCCAACAGTATTCTCAGCGTGGACCTTACGCGAAATCTGCTCAACACATCCGAACGCTACCATTCCGACCTCTTCCGGCAGATAGGAGGTGACGGACTGCTGGCTCAGCCTGAGACTATTCCGGCCGATGAGTTCGAAGCGGGGATGGAAAGGCTCTATACCGTGCTGGCCTCGGACCGGGAGAGGCAGATGGCCGATTCGGTGCGGTATGCCTATTCGGCCTACATGCAGGTGGCGCTGGAGATAGAGTCTGTATGGCTCAGACCGCAGGAGGAGCGTACCGACTGGTATTTCAACCGGCTCCAGACTGTCTACATGAAACTGCGCGGTTATCTCCAGCGTCTGTCAGACACCTCGCAGAGCGCGATTACTGACAGTTACAACAGCCTGCAGGACAGCTATTACCGTTCTATCATGCCCGGAGTGATAGCCAGTGCTGCAAGTATCATTCTGATTATTCTCTTCGTCTATTTTCTCAATCACTACGTAGTGCATCCCATGCTCCGCATGTCCCGGGGCCTGAGCGACTACCGCCGTACCGGCAAGGGCTATGACGTGTCCTTTGATTACGGCGGGGACCAGATACAGGCCATGAATGAGGATATCAAGGAAATTATAGACGAGAACAAAGCTTTCAAGAAGAGAGGAATATGAACATTAAACTGATAGCCAGGTATATCGGTATAGCGTTGCTCTTCAACGCCCTGTTCATGTTCATATCGTTGGGCGTGTCGGCTCTCAACGGTTTCGACTCCTCTTTCTCGCCACTGCTGCTGAGCGGCCTGATTACGGCGATGGTGGGCTGCTTTCCCCTTATCTTCGTAAGAGGCCAGGACGATGTGAATCTCCGCGAGGGATTTGCGATTACTATATTCTCCTGGATTCTCAGCTGTATCTTCGGAATGCTGCCATACGTCATGTGGGGAGGGGAGTTCACGCTGCCGAATGCCTGGTATGAATCCGTATCCGGTTACACTACTACCGGCGGTACCGTCCTCCAGAATGTCGAGGCCCTGCCCAAGGGACTGTTGTTCTGGCGCTCGTCCACCCATTTTATCGGCGGTATGGGAGTGATGGTCTTCATGCTTCTGGTGCTGCCGTCCATGAGTACCTTCCGCATGAGGATATCGAAGATAGAGATTTCCTCCATTTCCAAGGACAACTACCGCTACCGCTCCAAGGAAACCGTCCGGGTCATAGCCTCTACCTACATCGGCATTACCGTAGCCGGCACGATTGCCCTGATGGTGGCCGGAATGTCGTTCTTCGATGCGGTCAACCACGCCATGAGCATTGTCTCCACCGGTGGTTTCAGCACCCGCAACCTATCGATCATGTACTACGATTCTCTGCCGATAGAGATAGTCTGCATAGTGTTCATGTATGTGTCCACCCTGCATTTCGGCATGGTCTACGCGCTGGTGGTAAAGCGTTCCACGGCCCTGCTGAAATCTCCGGTGTTCCGCTATTTCATGGGATTCTGCCTGGTGATGTCCCTGCTTATCGGGCTGGACCTCAAGGCCAGCGGGCAGATAGCGACCTATGGGGAGGCCATGAGGCAGGGATTTTTCCAGTATGCGTCCATTGTCAGTTCCACCGGATTTGCAACGGCGGACACTTCCGTCTGGCCCCTGTTCTCGATATTCCTGCTGCTCTTCGCCATGTTCCACGGCGGATGCAGCGGCTCGACCTGCGGCGGTGTGAAGGCAGACCGCATGTGGATATTCTACAAGGTATTGAAGAACAATATTTTCAAGCAGGTGCACCCCAATGCTGTCATACCCGTCAAGGTCGGAGACCATACCATAGACCCTTCGGTCATCCGCTCTTCTATCCTGTATATCGTGGCTTTTACCCTGATATTCATAGTCGGAGCAATGCTGATTTCGCTTACCGGGCCGGATTTCGAGGAATCTTTCTCGGCGTCCCTGACATCGATGGGCAACGTAGGACCGGGTTTCGGCGCCAGCGGCTCGATGGGCAACTTCTCGCATTTCTCTCCTTTTGCGAAGCTGGTGATGACTCTCGAGATGCTGCTCGGCCGTCTGGAGATATACACGCTGCTGATGCTGTTCTTTATTTTCAAGAAAGTCTAAGGGATGGCTGTCAAGGAATTTCTGGAACAGAAGATACGGGAGGCCTTCCCGTACGAGCCTACGCCCTGTCAGGACGAGCTGTTTTCGCGTCTGCCGGCCTTTCTGACCGGGGAGGGCGACATCATGATAGTGAACGGCTATGCCGGTACTGGCAAGACAGAGGCAATGGGAGCGGCGGTACGGGCCATGAAGGCGCTCAATCTGCGTTTCCTTCTGATGGCTCCGACAGGCCGTGCAGCAAAGGTTCTGGCAGGCTATACAGGTGAGAAGGCCACTACGATCCACAAACAGATATACCGTCAGAAGTCGATGGATGCCGGAGGGGGCAGTTTTGTCCTGGACCTGAACAAGGACCGCCGCACCTGCTACATCGTGGACGAGGCCTCGCTGATTACGATAGAGGCGGGCAGCTCGCTCTTCGGCAGCGGCAATCTTCTGGAGGATCTGCTGGACTACATCCGTCAGGGGGAAGGCAACACCCTTATTCTCGTCGGGGACAATGCCCAGCTCCCGCCAATAGGTCTCGACCGCAGTCCCGCTCTCGATCCCTCGTATGTAGGAATGTACGGTCATGTGGACTACGTCCTGCTGGACAAGGTGGTGCGTCAGGCCGATGCTTCCGGTATCCTGTTCAATGCTACTGTGGTGCGTCATGCGATAGTCACCGGGGCCTGCGAGGAGTATCCCCGGCTGGAGACCCGCGGTTTCACGGATGTGGAACGTATCGGCGGCGGGGAGCTTATCGAGGCCCTTGACGATGCTATAGGCCGCTACGGTATAGACGAGACGGTGGTTCTCTGCCGCTCCAACAAGCGGGCCAACCGCTACAATCAGGGTATCCGCGGGGCAGTGCTCTTCAGGGAGGAGGCCCTTTCGCGCGGAGACCGGCTGATGGTGGTGAAGAACTGCTACCAGTTTCTGGAGAAGATCGAGGAGCTGGACTTCATAGCCAACGGGGATATAGCGGAGCTGATCCGGATTTCGAATTACGAGGAACGCTATGGCCTGCATTTCGCCGAGGCTGTCCTGGCCTTTCCTGACTACGGCGACGTGGAGATTACGGCCAAGGTGATTCTGGACACTCTTACGTCCGAGACCGCATCCCTGCCGGCAGAGCAGCAGAGTGCTCTCTACGAAGGAGTCTTCACCGACTACGGCGACATCTCCACCAAACGCAAGCGCAATGCGGCCGTCCGCGAGGATCCCTACTACAACGCCCTGCAGATCAAGTATTCCACAGCCATCACCTGCCACAAGTCCCAGGGCGGCCAGTGGAAATGCGTCTTCGTTGACAATGCCTTCTGGCAGGATATACTTACTGTGGAGGATCTCAAGTGGCTGTACACAGCCCTGACACGTGCCACGGAAAAACTCTATCTGGTCAATTTCAACAAGAAATTCTTCGGCTGACGTGTGGCATTGCGGCTGATACAATGAGAACCCTGGAGTTGTCGGAGGCGGTGGTGGCCAGGACGCGGAAGGTATCGCTCTCGGAGGTGCCGAGACGGCGGCGGAGCTCTTCGGATGTCATCGGGAAGTTGCGGGCTGTGACGGAGCAGGCGGGGTATTTTTTCCGGAAATCCCGGATGGCGGCTTTGTGGAAAGGCAGGACTTCGAGGATACGGCGGAATTTGCCGGGGAAAAGCTCTACAGGAGCATGACCGATGTAGAAGTGGGTGGAGGCGGAGATTTTCTTCAGGCCGAAGCGGACGGAGGGGAGCTTGAAGGCTCCGCTCTTGAGCAGGGCAGGGGAGGGTTCGAAGAGGAAGCCGTTTATTTCAGAAGGTGCAGCCATGTCTGTAGCGGCTTCCCTTTCCTCCCGGAGGGTGAAATGGAATTCTTCCGTCCCTTCTCCGGAATTGTCTCCTGACTGAAGCTCAGCGGCGACAATCGGAATCTCCTCTGCCGGCAATGAATTGTTCCTTAGCATCAGAATCAGGACTTCCTTGCACTCATTGTCCGAAGAGAGGATATGCACTTCGGAGGCCTCCGGCAACTGCGAGAGCAGAACGCTGATGTCGGCCATGGGGGAGGCTTTCAGCAGGATGCGGGGGGCTATGCGCAGCAGTTCGTGACGGAGGACGGTGATATCCGGCTCGCAGTCTTTCAGAGAATAGACTCTGCCTCCTCCCTTGTTCCTGCGGGCGGGGTCGAGATAGATGAGGGAGTATGAGCCGGAGGGGATGCCTTGCAGCATTTCCCTGGAGATTTCGGAGGTATGGACTGTGATGTTGTCCCTGCCGAGGATGTGGAAGTTGTGGCGGGCGCAGGCGCATAGTTCTTCGGACCGTTCGAAATAATCAACCGATGCGGCTGCGTGTGCAAGGCTCCAGGTGTCAACTCCGAGACCTCCGGTGAGGTCGGCCGCTCTGTCCCCCTCGCGGACGAAACGCTGTTTGTAGAGGGCGGTGGACTGGGAGCTGCATTGCTCCAGGGACAGGGACTGCGGGTAGAGCAGCCCGGGCTCGGCGTACCACAACGGCAGCTTGTTTCTGGCCTTGGCACGTCCCTGGATACATCTGACGGCTACCTGCATGTCTATGGAAGGCCAGCGGTCGCGGTGCAGCATCAGCTCTGCCGTACTGTCCGTCTCGTGTCTGAGGATAAACTCTTTCAGTTCCTGATCTGTCATGCCGCAAAATTAATCCCAAACCCGGAATTATTTATGGCATTCTGCTCAAATTTTCGTAAATTGCACCGATAAACTGGATTCAATACAACTAAATCTATAGAAAAATGAATTACAGAGAAGTCGCAATGCAATGGACCGGCCCTGAGTACGATGTGGAGACCAGGACCAAGGTCAATGCTCTCCTTCATGGAGATGAGAAAGAACTCGAGGATGCGTTTTACCGTACACTGGAGTTCGGTACCGGCGGACTCCGCGGTATCATGGGTGTGGGAACGAACCGGATGAACAAGTACACGGTGGGTATGGCTACCCAGGGATTTGCCAACTATATCGCAAAGGCTTTTCCCGGTGAGGAAATCCGCGTGGCTGTCTCTTTCGACTCGAGGAACAACAGCAGGGATTTTGCCAAGATTACGGCGGAAGTATTCGCTAACAATGGATTCGAGGTATACCTCTTCGACAATATCAGACCTACCCCCGAGCTGAGTTTTGCCATCCGTCACTATCATTGCCATGCCGGCGTCATGGTAACTGCTTCTCATAACCCCAAGGAATACAACGGCTACAAGGCCTACTGGCAGGACGGCGCCCAGCTTACCGCCCCTCATGACACTGCAGTCATCGCCGAGGTAAACAAGATAGAGAATCCCTCCATGGTCAAGTTCGGAGAGGATAACCTCTCAGGGATAAAGATGATGGGTGAGGAGACAGACAAGATTTATCTCGACTCCATCCTGTCGCTGATGCTTTCACCCGAGTCTATAGCCCGTCACAAGGATATAAAGTTCGTGTATACCCCTCTGCACGGGACAGGCGTACGTCTGGTACCGAGGGCCCTGAAGCAGATCGGCTTTACTGAGGTGTATCCTGTGAACGAGCAGATGATAAGCGACGGTAATTTCCCGACAGTCGCATCTCCCAACCCTGAGGAGCCTTCCGCATTGAAGATGGCTGTGGAACTGGCCGAGGCCAAGGAAGCTGACATCGTGCTGGCCACCGACCCCGATGCCGACCGCGTGGGTGTGGCCGTACGTGACGACAAGGGACAGATGCTCCTGCTGACCGGCAATCAGACCGCTTCCCTGCTGACTTATTACATCCTTACCCGCTGGAACGAACTTGGAAAACTGAACAAGGACACCTACTGTGTCAAGACCATCGTGACCACCGAGCTTCTGAAGGCCATCGCCGACCGTTTCGGGGTCCAGATGTACGATGTGCTTACAGGTTTCAAGTACATTGCCCAGATAGTCCGCGAGAATGAGGGCCACAGGACCTTTATATGCGGAGGTGAGGAAAGCTACGGTTTCAACGTCGGCGAGTTCGTACGTGACAAGGATGCTGTGATTACCTGCTCCTTTGTAGCAGAGTGCGCCGCATGGGCCGCAGACCAGGGCCTGACCCTCTATGGTCTGCTGCAGAAGATCTACGCCGAGTTCGGCACCTACCGCGAGAAGCTCGTATCCCTGACCAAGAAGGGTATCGACGGCAACCAGCAGATAGCCGCCATGATGAAGAATTACCGCGAGAATCCTCCGGCAAAGTTAGGAGAGTCTCCGGTGGTGAAGGTAATCGACTACACAGAGCCGGAGAAGACCGGTCTGCCCAAGTCCAACGTGCTCAGGTTCTTCTCCGAGGACGGCTCCGTAGTGACAGTGCGTCCCTCGGGTACAGAACCCAAGATAAAGTTCTATTTCGGAGCTAAGGGAGAGAAGGCTGCCGCGACAGTCGACTCACTTGTCAAGCAGTTTTCGGAGTAGTGCCGCAGCTGCGTTCCAGATGATATAGAACGCGAAGACAGAGAATACGATACCCGTCCAGTGTATCTTCAGGATAAGGAGAATGACTGCGGCGGGTATTATTATGCACAGGAACGTGAAGCGCTGTGCGTTGTCCTTCCATTTGAGGGTCTTGAGCTTCATGGAGAACATCGGAAGCTCGCTTACCAGCAGGGCACAGAGGATGACGCTCACTGCGGGTATGGCCCAGTTGTTGGCCAGGAAGGTGTTGGCTATGTACTCATAGTGCCCCGCGAAAGCTGCTAATGAGGCCGCGAATAGGGCGGATGCCGGGACTGGCAGGCCGAGGAAACTCTCGCTCTGACGGGTGTCCAGGTTGAACTTGGCCAGCCGCAGGGCTGAGAATGCCGCTATGAGCAGGGGTATATAGCAGACATAGGGGTGAATTCCGGAGGTGAAGCCGGCGATGTAATTGTAAAGAATAAGGGAGGGAGCCAGCCCGAAGCTGACAGTGTCGGCAAGCGAGTCCAGCTCCTTCCCTATGTCGGAGTATGCATGAAACAATCTGGCGGCAAGGCCGTCCAGAAAATCAAATACCGCGGCCAGCACTATCATCGCCAGTGCCATGTCGAAGTCATCTCTGAAAGCGAGAATGACGGCAACACTGCCAGAGAGCAGGTTAAGGCAGGTGATGGTGTTTGGCAGGTATTTGAGGAGTTTCATGCTTCAGCGGTATTACAGTCCCAGTTTTGCCTTGATGTCCGAGGGTATGGCGTCCTTGTGGACAATGATGCTTATGGTCTTGGCCCTTACGTATTTCTCGGACATGTAGTGGTATCCCTCGTAGGGACCTTCTGCTCCCCAGGAGTTCTTGGTGATGTAGTACTTTGTACCAGCGGTGTCGTTGGCAATGCCGATTATGTGCTCCAGATGGTCGTCAGTGGTGACGAAGGACTCGAAACCCTGCTGGCGGAGCTCCTGGTCCACTTCCTCTACTTCGGCGATGAGGGTATCGGTGGCAGCGATGGCCTTACGGTCGAGGGTAGCGTCAGCGGGAAGAATTGCGATTCCGAGGGGGCTGTACACATAGCCTTTCTCGCTTACGTCTCCGTCCCAGCTTACAGTGTAGCCGGTGTTGAGGGCGTTGTCAATGACAGCCATCATCTCGTCCAGAGGCAGGTTGTAGAGCAGTGCGTGGTCCCAGTTGTCCGGAATCTCGAGGGGCACCTGCTGGTAGAAGGGATGGTGGGAGAAGGAGGTAATCTCGATGTAGTCGTCGGTGTTGAGGCCGAGCATGTCCCTGAAGGACTCGGGAGTGTACTCCTTGCCTTCATACGTGAAGGTCTCGGGAACCTCGCCCATGTAGATGTCGAAGAGTGCGTCCTGCAGTTCCCAGTACTCATCGGAGCGGGCCTTGAGATTTACAGAGGCTTCGGCTATGGCTCTGAGGTAGGAGCCCAGTTCCCTGTGGTTGGGCAGGGGGGAGTCGTAGTTGATGCCTGAGTATGCTGACTGGGGTACGATGCCGTACTTGTCGATGATGTTGAAGGTCATGTGGCCTATGCTGCCCTCGCCGATGTTGCCTTTGCCGCGGCGGAGGTAGTTGTCGTTCAGTCTCTCGTAGTAGTTCTGACGGACTGTGTAGAGCTCGGAAAGGTCATATTCGCCCTTGCCCATGCGGAGCAGTTCCGCCTCGATGAAAGAGGTGGTGGCGAAACACCAGCATGTACCGGTGGCGTTCTGGTCCTTGACAGATGTTACGGGTATCCTGAACTGCTCGGTGAACTGATAGGGGTTCACTTTCTCAGGTTCCTGTTGCTTTTTCTTGGGAGCGGCAACAGAGGGAAGGGCCATGGTTATGGCCAGGGCTCCAGCTATGATGCAATGTAATTTCATAAGTTTGATTAATTAAAGATTAAAGTCCCATCTTGGCCTTGATGTCAGCGGGGATGGCGTTCTTGTTGACCATGATGTCCATGGTCTTGTATCTTACGTAAGCCTCGGATACATACCATATTCCGTGATATTTGCCTGAATCACCCCAGGAGTTCTTCACCATATAGTATTTCTTTCCGTTCTGGTCCTTGGCAAGACCGAAGATATGCATTCCGTGGTCATCTGTAGTCTGGTATGTGTCATAACCGATTTGACGCATTTCCTGGGTAATCTCCAGTTCGGGGCAGGGTGCCTCGAAGGCTATTGCCTGGGGATCTGCGGATTTGTCGGTGCCGATCCAGTGGGCCTGGTCGGAGCCTACTTCCTTGATCTCGGCTTCGAGAGCCTCATAGTCGGGAACGATACCGAGGCCGTTGCGGTTGAAGCCTTTCTCGCTCACGTCAGCTGCCCATGCTACGCTGTAGCCGTTCTCGAGGGCGTTGTCGATGATGGCAACGAGGTCATCGATGGGCACGTTCATTGAGGACTCCCAGAGCCAGTTGTCAGGAACCTCTATGATCATTTTCTGATAGAAGGGCTTGTGTGTCCAGGATGTGATGTCGATGTAGTCGTCGAGATTGAGGCCGAGGGCTTCTACATATGTGTGGGGATTGTACTCCTTACCGTTGACGGTGAAAGTCTCGGGGCATTCTCCAAGATATGCGTCGAGGATACCCTTGAAACCTCTCTGCCATGCTGTGGAGAGCTGGCGGTTGGGGTTGCGGATTATTACATCGAGGTAGGCGGAGAGGACACCGCTGAGCTCACCGTGACGGTGGGTGTCAGTGCCGTAGTTGAGTCCGGGCATTTCAGACTCGGGGACGATACCGTAGTTCTTGAGGCCGTAGAGTACATTGCCGAATGAACTTCCCTGTCCGAAATTCAGGACACCGTGAAGCCTTACAAACTTCTCGGCCTTTTCCTGATAGGATTTGTGGACGATGAACATCTCGGAGAGATCAAGAGGCTCTGTGTAGCCGTTGCGGAGAATCTCAGACTCGAAGAAAGACAGGGCTGAGAAGCACCAGCATGTGCCTGTGCTGCTCTGGTTCTTGATCGGGGTGGTAGGGATCTCGATCACTGTCTCGAACTGATATCCTTCAGGCTGTGCTGCCTCTTTTTTGCTCTTTTTCTGTGCCGAAAGCGCAGGAGAGATCATGCAGCAGATGCATAATGCAGTGATAATGTGTTTGATTGACATGGTGTTAAAGATTAGATTAGTTGTTGGTTTGATAGTAATTTGATAGTATTGTGTTGAGTTTTAAGGTATGCCGAGGTATTTGTGTGTCTGAAGCGATATTCTCCATTCCGGATGCTCCTTCACATATTCTATTATAATAGGAGTGGCGCTCTGCCTCTGTCCCCACTCGGGCTGCAGCAGCAGGACGCATTGTCTCCTTACATGCTTTCTGATGTCCTCTGCCCATGCGATATCCTCCAGACAGCCTGCCACTGCCTTGAGCTCGTCGGCCTTCTCCAGAACCTCCTGCAGGGGAGGACGGTGTTTTTTTGGGGAGACGCATATCCAGTCGAAGATACCGCTCAGGGGATGGGTGCCGGAGGTCTCCAGAAAGATGTTGTACCCTTTCTCTTTAAGTCTTCCGCAGAGGGGACCGAGGTCGTGCATCAGCGGTTCACCACCGGTAATCACTACGTTGACCGCAGGACTGCCGGTTATGGGGCTGACTATGTCCTCAATGTCAGTGAGGGGAAAGGAGGCGGCATCCCATGAATTCCTGGAATCGCACCACGGGCAGCGCACGTCGCAGCCTCCAAGCCTAATGAACCAGGCTGCCTTTCCGGTGTTGACACCTTCTCCCTGAACGGTGTAGAAGGATTCGACTACCGGAAGGACTGTCCCTGTGCCGATGGAGGCGTGTGTGTGTGCGTCTGTCATTCCTTATAAGCGGATTTTATCCGGAACAAATGTAATAAAAAATGTATAAAAATATGCCACTATGGCAGAAAAAAATATCACGGCAGATTTTTTGCGAATAGTACCGCTGAAAAGGAGAAAAGTTATGAACAATATGAATTACAAAGAGAACAATAACAACAAGGAGTTCCTCGAGAGGTACGCCGTGAATCTGAACCGGCGGGCCCGCGAGGGGAAACTCGATCCCGTCATCGGCAGGGACGAGGAGATCCGGAGGGTTCTCCAGATCCTGAGCCGGAGGACGAAGAACAATCCTATCCTGGTCGGAGAGCCCGGTGTCGGCAAGACGGCTATCTCGGAGGGTATTGCCGAGAGGATAGTCAGTCAGGACGTGCCGGAGAACCTGAAGACCAAGGAAATCTATTCGCTGGACATGGGTGCCCTCGTGGCCGGCGCGAAGTATCAGGGCGAGTTTGAGGAAAGGCTGAAGGGAGTGGTCAACGCCGTGGTCGAGAGTCAGGGCGAGATCATCCTGTTCATAGATGAGATACACACTTTGGTCGGAGCAGGGCGCTCGTCAGGCGCTATGGATGCGGCCAACATCCTGAAGCCTGCCCTGGCCAGGGGCGAGCTGAGGGCCATCGGCTCGACAACTATCGAGGAGTACCGCAAGTACTTCGAGGAGGACAAGGCCCTGGAACGCCGTTTCCAGATGGTCATGGTGGACGAGCCCACGCCGGCGGAGTCCATTTCCATCCTCAGGGGACTGAAGGAGAAATACGAGAATCATCACAAGGTGCATATCGACGATGACGCCATCATCGCGGCCGTGGAGCTCTCGCACAGGTACATCACCAACCGTTTCCTCCCTGACAAGGCCATCGACCTCATAGATGAGGCTGCCTCGAAGCTGCGTCTGGAGATGAACTCGGTGCCCGATCCCATCGACGAACTGAACCGTAAGATCCGGCAGCTGGAAATCGAGAGGGAGGCCATCAAGCGCGAGGGACATTCGCCCAAGCTGGACGAGATCCAGGCTTCCATCAAGGAGGCCAGGGAACAGCTCGACGAGCTCAACCGCAAATGGAAGGTGGAGAAGGACCTGCTGGCCCGTATCTCCCAGAAGCGTGCCGACATCGAGCAGTACAGGTTCCAGGCCGATGAGGCCGAGCGCAGCGGTGACTATGGCCGTGTGGCGGAGTTGCGCTACGGTAAGATAGCCTCGGCCCAGAAGGAGATAGACGAACTGACGGCCCAGAAGGCCGCCAATCCCGACCCGCTCATCAACGAGTCTGTGGAGCCGGAGGACATCGCCGAGATCGTGTCGAAGTGGACCGGTATACCCGTAACCCGTATGCTCGAGAGCGAGAAGGTCAAGTTGCTGCACATGGAGGACATGCTGCACAAGAGAGTGGTGGGTCAGGACGAGGCCGTGCGTGCCGTGGCCGATGCAGTGCGCCGCAGCCGTGCCGGACTGCAGAACGAGAAAAGGCCCATAGGGTCGTTCATGTTCCTGGGTACCACCGGTGTCGGTAAGACCGAGCTGGCCAAGGCCCTGGCCGAGGCCCTGTTCAACGACGAGAACATGATGACCCGTATCGATATGAGCGAGTACCAGGAGAGGCACAGCGTCTCCCGTCTGGTCGGCGCTCCTCCGGGATATGTCGGATATGACGAGGGAGGGCAGCTTACCGAGGCCGTGCGCCGCAAGCCGTACTCGGTAATCCTGCTGGACGAGATAGAGAAGGCCCATCCGGACGTGTTCAACATCCTGCTGCAGGTGCTCGACGACGGACGTCTGACCGACAACAAGGGCCGTACGGTGGACTTCAAGAACACTATTCTGATCATGACCTCCAACGTCGGTGCGGAAGTGATTCAGGAGTACATGCAGCGTATCGAGCATATAGACGACAAGGCTTCCAGGGCCGATGTACTGGAAGAGTGCCGCAGGGCCGTGATAGACATTCTGAAGAAGGGGATGCGCCCGGAGTTCATCAACCGTATAGATGAGATCATCATGTTCGAGCCGCTGACCCGTAAGGACATACTCGGTATCCTGAATCTTCAGCTCGATGCGTTGAAGAAGAAGATGGAGGAGCACGGCATCCGGATAGATTTCAGTCAGAAGTTCATAGACTATATGTCCGAGAAAGGCTACGATCCTGCCTATGGTGCCCGTCCTATCAAGCGTATCCTCCAGCGGGAGCTGGTCAACATGCTGGCCAAGGACCTCATCGAAGGCTCGGTATCCAAGGACAGGCCGGTGCTGGTGGATGTCTCTGGTGACCGGATTGTCATCACATCCAGGTAATATGACCTGAATGTGGGTATGCTGTAAGGCGGTAAAGTAGTAATGGGAGTGTTCCGGAATTTGAATTCTGGAGCACTCCCTTTTTGTATGTCAAAGGTGGAAGGTGCCCGACTGTGGGAACCCCGTGCGGTTGAGGCTGCGGATATTTGATTATACATTATATTTGCGCCCTGAATTAAATGATGATTGTATGCTGATATTATTCGGTTTTTTGTTCGGCGGCGTGCTGACCGGATATCTTCTCCGGCGGTGGCGCATTACATGGACCGGCAAGGTCACGATGGCGCTGATATGGCTGCTGCTTTTCCTCCTGGGAGTGGAGGTCGGGTGTAACCGGGAGCTGATCCGGAGCCTGCCGACGCTGGGAGCGGAGGCGGCCCTGATTGCCGTAGTGTGTGCACTGGGCAGTTGCCTGGCGGCTATGCTGCTGTGGCGCTGGGCCCGCCGGAGTGAGCAGAGGCCGAAGACCGGACCAGATGCGGACATGACAGACGCAGGGACTCCTGGAGGAGGTGACGCGCAGGCATCTGTGGACAGCCGGAAGACAGTTTCGGAGGAAGACGGAGCCAAGGCCCGCTCGGGAGCCTTGAAGGACAGTCTGATCATCATCGCATTCTTTGTGGCCGGCATACTTTTAGGAGTCTCGGACGTCCTGCCGGTGGACATGTCGCAGACGGGTGTGGCCATGTATGCTCTCTATGCCCTGATACTCAGTGTGGGCTTCAGTGTCGGCAATAATCCTGAAATTATCGGCGGCTTCAAGCGTCTCAATCCCCGTCTGGCCCTGCTGCCGCTCATGACTGTCCTGGGGACCCTCGCCGCTGCGGCCCTGCTCGGTCTGCTCGTCCCGCACCGGACTGTGCCGGAGATGATGGCCGTGGGCTCCGGATTTGCCTACTACTCGCTCTCAAGTGTGCTGATAACGGAGTACATCGGAGCAGGACTTGGAACAGTGGCCCTCATATCCAACATCTGCCGGGAGTTCCTGACTCTTATCCTGGCGCCTGTGCTGGTGCGCTGGTTCGGTCCCCTGGCCCCCATCTCATGCGGAGGCGCCACCACCATGGACGTGACCCTGCCTTCAATCATCCAGGCCAGCGGGGAGAAGTATACGGTGCTGTCGATGTTCCACGGCTTCGTGGTAGATTTCAGCGTGCCGTTTCTTGTAACATTCTTTTGCTCTCTGTAGTGGTTCGTAATGGAATTTTTACTAACTTTGAGCGATTTTTAGAAAAGGTAAAATATGGAAAATACGGAATATAAAATTGCAAAGGGACTGCTCGAAATCGAGGCAGTAAAGCTCAGTCCCGAGAAGCCTTTCCTTTGGGCATCGGGACTTCACTCACCCATCTATTGTGACAACCGCAAGGCCCTGTCATATCCGGCCTTCCGCAAGACCATCTGCGAGGCCATGATAGAGGTTATCAACGCCACGTTCAAGGATGTAGACGTGATAGCCGGTGTGGCTACAGGCGCCATCGCCTACGGTGCCATAGTCGCCGAGATGATGGGCAAGCCTTTCGTATACATCCGCTCCAAGGCCAAGGACCACGGCATGGGCAACCAGGTAGAGGGCGTGCTCCGCGGAGGCGAGAGGGTGGTGGTCATCGAGGACCTCATCTCCACCGGCCAGAGCAGCCTGGCAGCTGTGGATGCCCTGCTCAAGTGCGGAGTGCACATTGCGGGCATGGTGGCCATCTTCTCCTACAACTTTGACCGTTCCCGCCGTGCCTTCGAGAACGCCGACGTGGAGCTGCATACTCTTTCCAACTACGATACCCTGGTGGACGTGGCCCTCGATACCGGCTATATCCGGGAAGGTGACGTGAAGATGCTGAAGGAGTGGAGATACGATCCTGACAAGTGGAGCAAGGACCATGAGTAACGAGACTAAATTGACCGGCCGCGAGGTTCTTCTCAAGCGGCCTCCCATGGTGCTGTTCGGCCTTTTCGGGGATCTCAGCCAACTGGTGCAGAATGTCCCGGAGGAGTACGGCGGCAAGATCACCGCTGACAGAGACAGCGTCCATATAGAATACAAGGGCATAAGCCTCGGATTCGTCGTAGCCCGCCGGGAGCCTTTCTCTCTGGTGGAGCTGAAGGATGACGGGAAGTCTTTCCTGAGTTTTTCGGTGACATTCCATATGGATCCGGTCGGACTTGACTCCACGCTCTTC
>HF990397.1:119722-125809 GCA_000432775.1 Alistipes sp. CAG:831 | reverse complement strand
ACGCTCTTCCACATAGAGCTGAGCACTGAGCTCAACTTCATGATGAAGATGATGATAGGCAATAAGCTTCAGGAGATGGTCGACAGCATTACCGACCAGGTCGAGAAAGCGGTAAACAGCTATGCGGAAGGCAATCCGGTGGACTTCTCCAACATCAAGCCTCCGGTCAGCTTCAGTTGATCCTGTGCGGGATGCAGACTCTGCCTGAGGAATTTGTCAGACAACTTACCATCTCCCTCGGTCCGGAAAGGGTGGGGGAGGTGGTTTCTTTTATCACCGGTTCGCCGGCCTCTACGGCGGTCCGGGTCAATCCTTTCAAGACCGAAGCCGTCCCTCCGCAGTTTGCCTCCGGTAAGGAGACATACTCCCGCTGGGGCAGGCTGCTGCCGGAACGTCCGGATTTTGCCCTGGACCCTTTATTTCACGCCGGGGCCTATTACGTCCAGGATGCCTCTTCCATGTATCTGGAGAGTATCCTGCCGCTGATGACCCGGATGCGGGAGGAGCGTCCGGAAGGACCGTTCACCGTGCTGGACCTCTGCGCTGCTCCCGGGGGCAAGAGTACCCATCTGCTGTCAATGCTCCGGGAGATTCCCGGCTCTTTCCTGGTGAGCAATGAGGTGATCCGCTCCAGGGCATCCGTGCTCTACGAGAATATTTCCAAATGGGGTGCGGCCAATGTAGTGGTGACCAACAGCGATCCGTCGGATTTCCAGTCTCTCGGAGAGTATTTCGACGTAATCGTGGTGGACGCTCCGTGTTCCGGGGAGGGAATGTTCCGCAAGGACCCGGAGGCAGTGGCCCAGTGGTCCATGGACAATGTCCGTCTCTGCGCCGCCCGTCAGCGGAGAATCCTCTCCGACATCCTGCCGTGCCTGCGTCCGGGCGGCCTGCTGGTGTATTCGACCTGTACATTCAACCCTGTGGAGGATGAGGACAATGTGGCGTGGACTGCCTCTCAGTACGGTATGGAAGTGCTGGAGCAGAGGCATTTCTATCCGGGAGACCCCGGCGCGGGGGAAGGGTTCTTTTTCTCGTCCCTGCGCAAGGGCGGGACTTACGGGGTGTCCGGTCGCAGTGCCGGAAAAGGCCGCGGCAGGAGCGGCGGAGCCCCTCTCCGTTTCAAGGAGGATGTTCCCTGGGTCAATGAAGGATTCCATCTGTTCCGCTGCGGCAGCCTTATCAAGGCCTTCCCGGCCGCAGTCACCGTCCCCATGCTGGAATTGACGGAAGGCGGGGCTCGGCTGAGAGTGCTGGCCTCGGGAACGGCGGTGGCCGGGGTCAAGGATGGAAGGAGCGGTGGAAAACAGGTCATTGTTCCCCAGTTCTCTTTGATTCAGAGCGAGGTCTACCGCCGAGGCAGCCTGCCGGAGGTGGAGGTATCCCTGGATGCGGCTCTGGAGTACCTGCGCCGCGGACTTCCGGCCCTTCCGGGCGCCCCTGCCGGATATGTCGTATTGACCTATGGCGGAGTGCCTTCCGGCCTGGTCAAGAACCTCGGGAACAGGTGCAACAACCTGCTGCCGCCGTCCCTCCGCCTGCGGATTTCCTAAAAATGGAAAAATATTTGGAAATCAGTAAAATAGTACTTATTTTTGCGCTCCCTTCCCAGGAGGGAGGGCTTATAAATATTGTCTAACTCCTTAATGGAAAGATTGTTTAACTAAAATTATGACAAAAGAACAGGAAGTAATGACGGAGAACGAGGAAATCGTGACTCCCGCAGAAAAAGAGACAGCCGAGTCCTATCAGGAGGAGGCCGCTCAGGTAGTGGACGCTGTGGCTCCCAAGCGCAAGAGCAATGCGTCGGTGCCCGTTGACAAGTTCGACTGGGACAGTTTTGAGGAAGATACTCCTTACGCGGACCGCAAGGCCGACGAGGAGAAGTACAACCAGACCCTCTCCAAGGTAGTGGAGAATGAGGTCGTAGAAGGAACCGTGATGGCCATCGGAAAGCGCGAGGTTCTCGTGAACATCGGCTACAAGAGCGAGGGCGTTATCAACATCTCCGAGTTCCGTTACAACCCCGACCTGAAGGTGGGCGACAAGGTCGAGGTCTATGTAGAGACAGCCGAGGACAAGAAAGGCCAGCTGATTCTCTCCCACAGAAAGGCTCACTCCCTGCGTTCATGGGATCTCGTGAACGAGGCATTCGAGAAGGACGAGATCGTAAAGGGCTACGTGAAGTGCCGCACCAAGGGCGGTATGATCGTCGATGTATTCGGCATCGAGGCTTTCCTGCCCGGCTCACAGATCGACGTGAAGCCCATCCGCGACTACGATGTGTTCGTCAACAAGACCATGGACTTCAAGATCGTCAAGATCAACAACGAGTACCGCAACGTGGTGGTTTCCCACAAGGCTCTCATCGAGGCCGAGATCGAGGCTCAGAAGGCCGAGATCATCAGCAAACTCGAGAAGGGTCAGATCCTCGAGGGAACAGTCAAGAACATCACCTCCTACGGTGTGTTCGTGGACCTCGGCGGTGTGGACGGACTCATCCACATCACAGACCTCTCCTGGGGCCGTATCAACCATCCCGAGGAGGTCGTGCAGCTTGACCAGAAGATCAACGTGGTCATCCTCGACTTCGATGATACCAAGAAGCGTATCGCTCTCGGCCTGAAACAGCTCCAGCCTCATCCCTGGGATGCTCTTGATCCCAACCTCAAGGTGGGTGACGTCGTTAAGGGCAAGGTGGTCGTTATCGCAGACTACGGTGCTTTCGTTGAGATTCAGCCCGGCGTTGAGGGCCTGATCCACGTATCCGAGATGTCATGGTCTCTCCACCTGCGCAGTGCCCAGGACTTCCTGAAGGTAGGCGACGAGGTAGAGGCCGTTATCCTGACCCTCGACCGCGAGGAGAGGAAGATGTCTCTCGGCATCAAGCAGCTTAAGGAGGACCCTTGGGCTACCATCACAGAGAAATATCCTGTAAATTCCCGTCATATCGCCACCGTCCGCAACTTCACCAACTTCGGTGTCTTTGTAGAGCTTGAGGAGGGCGTGGACGGTCTGGTTCACATCAGTGACCTGTCCTGGACCAAGAAGATCAAGCATCCCTCGGAGTTCACCTCCATCGGTGACAAGCTCGAGGTCGTAGTTCTCGAAGTCGACAAGGAGAACCGTCGTCTGAGCCTCGGTCACAAGCAGCTTGAGGAGAATCCTTGGGACGTATTCGAGACCCAGTATCCTCTCGGCTCTATCCACGAGGGAACAGTAGCCAGCTTCGCAGACAAGGGAGCTGTCATCTCTCTCGGTGAGGGCGTTGAGGGCACATGCTCCATCAAGAACCTCCAGAAGCAGGACGGCACTACTGCCAACGTAGGCGAGAAACTGCCCTTCAAGGTGGTTGAGTTCAACAAGTCCAACAAGAAGATCATCCTCTCCCACACCAAGACATGGGAGGAGCCCAAGAAGGAGGAGAGCCGTCGTGAGAGCGAGAGCACCCAGAGTGCGATGAAGAAGATCAAGACCAATCTGGAGAAGACCACTCTCGGCGATATCTCAGAGCTTGCCAACCTCAAGAGCAAGATGGAGCAGGAGGCCAAGTAGAGAACCCTTCCATGAAGTTTTCGTTGACGACATTGGGAGTCTCCTCAGCCTCCCCGACAACGGACAGATACCCCAGCGCTCACATATTTAATATATGTGGGCGCTTGCTGCTTATCGACTGCGGTGAAGGCTGCCAGATGCTGATGAAGCGGCACGGGATATCGCTGATGAAGACGGAGATGGTTTTCCTCTCCCACCTGCACGGTGATCACGTCCTGGGAATCTTCGGACTCATGTCCACCCTGTCCATGACCGGAAGAACCGAGCCCCTGCATATCTACGCCCCGGAGGGATTTTCCAGAATACTGGATTTCTTCAAGGAGCAGTTCCTGGAGAGGGAGACCTATCCCATCGTATTCCATCCCCTGACGGCCTCCGTGACGGAGGTGATATATGAGGACTCCTCCATGACGGTGACGGCCCTGCCCCTGCTGCACCGCGTTCCCACCTACGGGTATCTTTTCCGTGAGCGGGAGCCGGGACTGAATGTCCGGAAGGATGCTGTTGCGTCGCAGGCATTGTCCGTCAGCGAGATACTTGCCCTGAAGGACGGACGGGACGTGGAGAGGGAGGACGGGAGTGTGCTGAGGTCGGCGGAATTGACCTACAGGCCTTACGCACCGCGTTCATTTGCCTACATCAGTGATACGGCTGTATTCGGAGCCCTGCCGGAAATGGTCCGCGGGGTGGACCTGCTCTATCATGAGGCCACATTCGGGGATGACTGTGCGGAGAAAGCCGCTGAAATGTTTCACAGCACTGCGCGTCAGGCCGGGGAGACCGCCCTGCGCTCCGGTGCCGGAAAACTGGTGATAGGACATTTCTCATCCAGATATAAGGACCCTTCTGTATTGCTGGCTCAGGCTCTGGAGGTATTCCCCCGGACGGAAATGGGCTGGGAGGGCCGTGAATTTGAAGTACCTGTAAAAAAACTGAATAATGAGACAGAATAAGATCAAGGCGGCTGCCCTCTGCGTGATTCTGCTGCTGGCTTCCGCTGTTACGGGACGGGCGCAGCAGAGGAGCGAAATGAACATGGCGGCCGGAAAGTTCAATCAGACACTGTTCTACATCGACCGGCTGTATCTGGAGGATGTGGATCTCAATGCGCTTGTGGAGAAGGCCATCGTGGCTGCAGTAGGGGAGCTCGACCCACATTCGTCCTATATCTCGGCAGAAGACGTCAAGGCCATGAACGAGCCGCTGCAGGGAGAGTTCGAGGGTATCGGCATTGAGTTCGCGATTATCCGGGATACCCTTACTGTGCAGGCGACGGTGGCCGGAGGGCCCTCAGAGAGAGTGGGCCTGCTGGCTGGAGACAAGATTATCCGTGTGGATACCAGTTATATAGCATCTGTAGGACTGACCAACGAGGATGTCTACAGCTATCTGCGGGGCAAGAAAGGGACGAAGGTGGAGCTGGGAGTGCTGCGCAGGGGAGTGGACGGACTGCTGGACTTTACAGTAGTCAGGGACAAGATACCCATCAACAGTCTGGATGCCGCCTATAAGGTGGGGGACGATGTACTTTACCTCAAGCTCAGCCGTTTTGCGGCCAAGTCGCGGGATGAGATAGTGGAGGCCATAAGGTCCTTCGACGGGGTGATACGCGGAGTGATACTGGACCTCAGGAGCAATTCCGGAGGATACCTGCCTACGGCCATCGACATCGCGAACGAGTTTCTTGAGGAAGGGGACCTGATAGTCTATACCGAGGGCAGGGCCCTGCCGAGGATGCAGGAGTCGGCCCGGGGCAACGGTCTGTACCGTCATGGACCGCTGGTGGTGATGATTGACGAGAATTCGGCATCGGCCAGCGAGATCGTCGCAGGTGCGGTGCAGGATCAGGACAGGGGTGTCATCGTGGGACGCCGCTCATTCGGCAAGGGGCTTGTGCAGCAGGCCATTCCACTGGAGGACGGCTCAGAACTGAGACTGACCATAGCCCGATACCACACACCTTCGGGCAGGGTGATACAATCGCACTATGAGGCCGGGCATACAGACCAGTATTACAAGGATTTCTATGAGAGATACCTGCGCGGGGAGTCCTTCAGCAAGGACAGCATTCAGTTCCCTGACTCGCTCAAGTTCAAGACTCTGAGGCTCGGAAGGACTGTCTACGGAGGCGGCGGCATCATGCCGGATGTCTTTGTGCCTCAGGATACGACATCGTACTCAGACTATTATGCGGCATTGCTCCGTCAGGGACTGGTGATTGAGTACATGAACGGACTCTGTGACCGCAACCGGAGCACATGGACTTCAAAATACCGGACGTTTGAAAAATTCGACCGGGGCTTCGAGGTTACGGACGATATGCTGGACGGACTTGTGTCACTGGCATCCGGGAGAGGTGTTGAGTTTGATAAGGAAGGATTTGAACGTTCCAGAGAGGACCTGTGCCTGTATATGAAGGCATTGGCTGCCAGCTCTATCGTCTCGCGCGACTGTTTCTACCGGGTGATGAATTCCAGCAGTCCGGAGTTTCAGGCTGCATTGGAGGCTTTGCGGGAGGCTTCTCTTTCCCTG
>HF990397.1:105187-119697 GCA_000432775.1 Alistipes sp. CAG:831 | reverse complement strand
CTGTAGGCCTTGTTGTAGGCCCGGGAATTGGCCTTGTGCTGGCTGTATGTGGTCGCGAAGTTGTGAGTCCCGTCGAATTCCGGCTTTGCGCAGAAATACAGGTAACTGGACTTCTCGTAGTTGAGTACCGCATCTATGGCTGTCACTGTGGGTATGGCAATAGGCCCCGGTGGCAGCCCTTTTATTCTGTATGTGTTGTAGGGGGAGTCTATCTGCAGGTGGCGGTGCAGGAGGCGGCGGAGTCCGGGCTCGGTATCCAGATGGGCGTAGATGACAGTAGGACAGGCCTGGAGCCTCATGCCCCTGTGGAGTCTGTTCATGTACACGCCGGCTATCTTGGGCATTTCCCCGGCGTTGTTGGTCTCGCCTATGACTATCGAGGCCAGGGTCATCACCTCGTTGCGGTCCAGGCCAATCTCCCTGGCGAGGCGGTCGCGTTCTCCGCTCCAGAAGGTCTCGTACTCTTTCTTGAAGCGCATGACTACATTGCGTGGACTTGACGTCCAGTAGAACTCGTACGTGTTCGGAATGAACATTCCTATGAATGTCTCGGGCAGGAATCCGAGCGAGTCTATCATGGCAGTGTCTTTGAGGACAGTCGCAAAAGCAGCCGAATCCGCTTCGAAATTGCGCCCAAGGAAAGCCGCCAGACGGTCCAGAGTCTTGATATATCCCCTGAGGGTCACTTTTGCCGGAGTCTGCCATCCGTTGGCTATCATGCGGATGATGTACTGGTTCGACATGCCCGGGCTGATGACGTAGCGGCCAGGCTCGAAGTGGGCTGCCAGATTCCGCTTGCGGGCGGCGCGCCCGAAACTCTTGAGATTCTTAATTGTGCCTGAAGCCTTGAGGGAGTCCTCCACATCCTGGTAATCCGCATCCCGGTAGATGAGGATCACCCCTTCCTTTACTGTGTTCGGCTTTTTGTACGTGATGTACAGACTGAGGCCGAAAGCGGCGATGACGGCTGCGGCGGCCGCTGCGGCTGTTATGATGAGTGTCTTGCGGTTCATATTGTCCTATCTGTGTCTGCGGAGGAACACTTCGTCTCCTACGTGGAGGATATCTCCGTTCCTGTAGTCATTGTATTTGAAGAGCTTTTTCATGCGGACTCCGTACTTCTGCGAGATATCGTAGTAGGTGTCGCCCTCGACTGCGATGTGTATCTCCAGATGCTTCCGGGCCTTGCCTTTCTTGCGCTGGAGGTATACCACTGTGCCCGGAGCGAGGTCACGGGATTTCTTCAGGTCGTTGAAGCGGAGCAGCTCTCCGGTGAACAGGTTATATTCTTCTGCGATGCTTTCGTAGGTGTCCAGATCGCTGGTCAGGATGAAGGGCACCCCGTTGCGCACGTAGATGGTCCGGTTGCGGGAGTATTTGTACAGCAGTGAGTTCTTGGCCGGATTCAGCTCCATTACCTGCTGCAGCTGACTTGGGCTGGGAGGCAGCAGGTCGGGCTTTTTCTCGGCCTTGGCGTACATCTCCCGGTCGAAGCGGTAGAGCTGGTAGTCCTCGATAATCTTTATCAGTTTCTGGGCATATTTGGGGTCCGTGGCGTATCCGGCCTTTTTCAGACCATGGCTCCAGCCCTTGTAGTCAGTGATTTCCAGATCGAAGAGAAATGCGTAGCGCTGGCCGTAGCGCAGAAAGTCCGAATGGTCCTTGAAGGACTCCGATGCGTTGCGGTACTTGCGGTAGCAGGATTTTCCGATGTCGTCTCCCTTTTTGTAGTATGTAGGCCCTTTCCAGTCATTGTGGCATTTTATGCCGAAGTGGTTGTTGGCCCTGACAGCCAGATCGGAGTTGCCGTCGGCCGATTCCAGACAGCCCTGGGCAAGGGTGATGCTGGCGGGGATGCCGTGGGTCTTCATTGCGTGGATGGCCGCGTCCTTGTATTTCTCTATGTATTCCTCGCGGGTCTGCTGTCCGTATCCGGGCAGAGCCGCAAGCAGCAGTAGTATGATTGCGGCCGCTCCCGTGATTATAGTCCGGATTCCATTGAAATTCAGTATCTGTCTCATGTCGTCAGTTCAGTTCTGAGTCTGAACGGACAAAAATACGAAAAAATTCTACTCGTTGGAGATGGAGTCGACCGGATTGCGCATGGCGGCGCTTCTGCTCAGCAGGGTCACGGTGACGGCTGTGATGAGGGCAATCAGGGCAAGGGCGGCGATGAATATCCACGCGGGTATCTGGCTGCGGTAGGGGAAAGAGGAGACCCAATGCCGGATGATGACAGTGGCGACCGGTGCGGTGACGATGAAGCAGACCAGTGTGATGGTCAGGTAGTAGCGGTTGACCATCAGCAGAATCTCCCTGACGGAGGCCCCGAGCACCCGGCGGACGGCTATCTCCTTGCGGCGGAACTGGATCTCGAAGTACACCAGCCCGAGGATACCGATGAGGGAGATGAACATGGAAATGAGGGCGGTGGCTGTAATGAGGCGGCCGAGGCGCTCCTCGCTGCGGTACAGGCGGTCGATGCTCTCGTCCAGGAAATGGATGTCCAGGTCATCGGGATTCAGGGACGGGTCCAGCTCGCATACCTTTGTCCGGATCCAGTCCAGGCTCTTGCTGACTCCCTCCGGCATAATCCTTACGTAGAACATTCTGAGCTTGCTCCCGGTATTCGAACCGTAATTGTACAGGGCCATCGGGGCCATGGCATGCTGCATGGGCTTGTAATGGAAATCCTTGACTATCCCGACGATATTCATCTTGCCGTTTTCCATGTACGAATGCAGGTATGGCCATGTCTTCATTGCCGTCCTGTTGAAAATATAGCAGCCCTCGGAGCTCCCGTCATCGGAAGGAACGAAGTTCCGTCCCTCCTCAATCTCAAGACCGAAAAACGGTACAAACCAGCGGTCCGTGCCTATGACATCGTACATGATGTATCCCTCGCCGTAGTCACCTCCCCAGCCGCCTGCCTCCGCTGAGACTATTGACCTGGATGCCGCCGCGACTCCGGTGATACCCGGATATTCCAGCAGCATATTCCTGAAGGTTTCGCGCTTGGCCGCGATATTGTCCGTCACCTCCATCTCGACCACCTGCTCCCGGTCGAATCCCATGTCGTAGTTCTTCATATACCTGTTCTGCACGGCTATGAACATAGAGCAGAGCAGCAGTACGAACGATATCACGTATTGCACCCCTATCAGTACCGAACGCAGTCTGATGCCTTTGGCTGACAGGGAAAAAGAGCCCTTGAGCACCACAGCCGGACTGAATGAGGTACTGTAGAACGAAGGGAAGATACCGGCGGCAACAGCTGTCGCCACCGCAACCCCGAGGGATATGAGGATAAGCGCGGGATTGTCCTGGAGCCGCATTGATCCGGAGATATATGAGGCCAGGCTGGTACCGGCTGCAAGCGACATCACCCCGATACTGAGGGCAAATGCAAGCAGTGCCAGCCCGATAGTGGAAATCAGCTGCGACCTTATCAGACTGCCTCTTGTCGCACCGACTACCCTCCGGGTGTTCAGTCCCTTGATGCGGAACGGCACCGAGGCCATGGCGAAGTTGATAAAATTGATGACAGCGATGAGTATCACAGCAATGGCTACAGTCAGCAGGACAATGGCAGTGGAACGGTTGCCCTTGCCGGCAACGTCCGAAATGACATCCTCCGACCAGTAGGCGTCATGCAGGCGGGTAAGCCGCAGCTTTATTATGTCCGCCTGGAATATCTGCCGCCCGATATGCGCCGCTGCCGAATCTACGGCCGCAGCCGCTCCCTCCTCTGTGGACAGCTTTACATAGCAGCAGTAAGACCATCCGCTCCAATCCTCCAGACCGTCGAGACCGGATGACAGCAGCAGCTCATTGTCCGCGCTGGAATTGTCCGGAAAGTCCTTGTAGACCGCCACAATGCGGAACGGACGCGGATCAGCGCCTACCGTAAAGCTGACTTCTTTCCCTAACGGGGACTCGTTTCCGAACAGCTTCCTGGCCCCTTTCGCGGAGATGACGGCAGTTCTCGGGGCACCATAACCGGCAGTGTCCCCGCTGATTATCTCGAACGGGAATACCTTCAGCAGGTCATGTTCCGAATAAGCTGTCCTCAGGCTCACGCCCGGGTTGTCCGTACCGGTCTCATTGAAAAGCTGCGTCATCCCCTTGGCATACTGATACACACTCACTGCCTCGGCCTGAGGAAGCGAGGTCTTCAAATGCTCTATCACCGGCCGCGATACCGTTGCATACCACATCCCCGGATTGGTCGGCAGCATGCTCTCCAGGCGGTACACCTTCCCGTACCCTGGATAATTCCGGTCATACCGCAGGTCGTACATCACCTGCACCATCACGGTCATGAATATCGAGAAGGCGAGTGTCAGTCCCGCGATGTTGAGAACGGTGGAGAACAGTGTGTGGCGGTTGAATCGTATCGGTCTCATAGTTTTTGGCTTTTATCAAATTGAAATTGGCAATAAAATCCGTACACAAAATTAATCGTTTGCTTCAAGCCAGACAAAGAAAAGACGGTCGTGGAAGTTTTTTCGTTGCGGAGGTGATTGATACTTAGGTATTTCTGCGGTTTTCCGGAAGTTTTTGTGTCTGCCGGTCCTGCTGCTCAGCGTAATGACACTCATGGAAAGCCACTATTGTTCAATTCGCCATCTGGTTGCCGTCAGCCTTTCGATTCATCGGGCCTTTGAAGCAGTCCTTAAAATTACAATATTCTGTACTTTTCCAGTCTCCCTTACATTGCATTTTCGGGATTGAACTGCTACTCCTTCCGAAGGAGTCGAGAAATGGGCGATATTCCGACTCCTTCCGAAGGAGTTCCTGGCTTGCGCCCAATTTTCGGCTGATATTTATGCTATTGCGGAAGTACTGGGATCCTACTGGAGGGACGGGTGCGGTATGAGGACAGCCGGTCCTTGAGGTATTTGGAGAGCCGGACGGGCAGGCCCATCTGTCTGCCCAGACGGGTCTTCCACTTGTTGAGCCGGTTGAGGTCGGTGTCGAGGATGACGCTTACGGCGTTGGGGGAGACTCCGCAGCACATCAGGGAGACGAGCAGGCGGTCGTCCTGTGTCATCCATGGGAATTCGGAGTACAGGCTCTCTGTGAAGCCGGGGTAGGAGGCCTCGATGAGGGAATTGATCTGCGGCAATATGCTATTGTCCGCCAGTTCCGTGCGCAGGACGGCTATTATCCTGCGGCTCATGTTTACGGGACTGGATGCGCTCTCGTAGTAGATGTTGGCCGTCTCGTCGGCGAGCATCAGCAGCTTCTCGGTAAATGCGGTCAGCTCTGCGTTCTCACTGCCGCGCTGCAGCAGCATCCGGGCCATGGTCCGGCTTTCCTCCAGATCGGTCTCAAGGCTCTCTATCTCGTGTTTCTGTTCCAGAATCGTATTGTTCTGCACCATTATAGTGCCCTCCTGCTCCCTGATGGTGCTCTTCTGTTCCACGATGGTGCCGCTCTGCTCCTCGATGACATCCTTCTGCTTCCATGTGTCTCCCTCCAGGTCCTTGGAAATGCTGTAGAACATGGAGGTCTTCCGTTTCTCCTCCCTCAGCTTCAGGCGGGCGTCCAGAAGTGCCAGCAGGGCGGCCGACAGCCCCACAGCCAGTATGCATTGAATGATAAAGTCCCAGTCCATACTGCAAAAATATGGAAAATCGGCGTGCCGGACAAGGACGATGCCAGCCTATTCATTGGCAATGGACTCCACTGGGTTGCGGAGAGCGGCCCTGCGGCTGAGGAGAGTGACAGTCACTGCTGTGATGACGGTCACAATGACGATGGCGGCCAGGAATATCCATACCGGTATGGGGCTCCGGTAGGGGAATGAGGAGACCCAGCGGCGGATAATGACCAATGATACCGGTGTTGTCAGGATGAAGCAGCCTGCGGTGAGGATCAGGTAGTAGCGGTTGATCATCAGCAGTATCTCCCTGACGGAGGCTCCGTGTACCCGGCGGACGGCTATCTCTTTGCGGCGGAACTGGGTCTCGAAATGGACGAGACCGAGGATACCGATGATGGAGATGAGCAGGGAAATCCAGGAAGCGGTGCTGATCAGGCGGCCCAGTCTGTCCTCTTTGGCATAGAGTCTGTCCACCGTATCATCGAGGAAATGGATGTCTATGTCCTCGGCATTGACGGAGGGGTCTGTCTCCTGTATCTTTTGCCGGATGAATCCGAATGTGGCGGGAATGTCGCCTGGAATTATTCTGGCATATCCCGTCCGCAGCGGCCACCAGGGGGTGCTTCCGAAGTTGTACAGGCAGAAAGGACCGATACTGTGCTGCAGGGGCTTGAAGTTGAAATCTCTGATGGAGCCGATTATCGTCGCATAGCCGCTGGAGTGTCCCGGGAATCCGGAACCGATCTGGTAGAATGGATGCATGCTGAGAAAAGTCCCGTTTACTATCATCGTGCCGTCCGGATTGTTGTCATCGGATGGGAGGAAGTCCCTTCCGCCGGTCAGTTCCAGACCGAAGAAGGAAATGAAATTGCGGTCTACGGGCAGGCACTCTACCTGTACCGGCTCTCCGTTGTACTGACGGCCCCAGGGCATCTTTGTCTCCGAGGCGATGGAGTAGGCGGAGAAGGTCACGTCGGTGATGGCCGGGTTTCCGAGCAGCATTTCTTTAAGAGTCTCCCGCCTTACTGCCGATTCGTTTGAAAGGCTGAACTCCACGATATGTTCCCGGTCGTAGCCCATGTCGAACCCTTTCATGTATCTTACCTGCAGGGTGATGAACAGTGCGCAGATAATCAGGATGAAAGAGACCAGGTACTGTATGCTGACGAGCACCGTGCGCAGATTCCGGCCCCGGGCGGAGAGGGAAAATGAGCCTTTGAGCACCATCGCCGGGTTGAACGAGGTGCTGTAGCGGGCGGGGAAAATCCCTGCGGCCAGGGCAGTGGTCACGGCAGCGCCCAGGCCGATAAGGAGCACGGCAGGGTTGTCCTGGACTTTCAGCGAACCGGAGATGTACGAGGTAATGCCTGTGGTCGCGGCGACGGACATCACTCCTGCGCTGAGGACAAAAGCGGCCAGTACCAGCAGAAGTGTCGAGCCGAGCTGCCGCCATATCAGGGTTCCGCGTGTCGCTCCGATTACTCTTCTGGTATTGAGACTCTTGATGCGGAATGGTACTGCCGCCATGGAGAAATTGATGAAATTGATGGCTGCAATCAGCAGGATTAGGATGGCGACGGAGAAGAGTGTGATGGTGGTGCTGCGGTTGCCCTTGGCGATGTTGTCAGGAGGGAAATTGTAGTTGTAGTACGCATCGTGCAGGCCGGTGATCCGGAATCCCCTGAATCCGGAATCCTCTTGTCCTCCGGACAACTTGTCTGCATATTCATCCAGTGCCGACTGAAGCCCTTCATGGTCGGAAGTCCTGACATAACAGTAGTAGGCCCACGCCCCGTAACTGTTGATGGAAAAGTCCCCGATATTGATTATGACTTCGTTGTCCACACTGGAATTCTCCGGGAAATCCTTGAACACCCCCACGATAGTGAACTGCCTTGGAAGGAACCGGACGGTGGCCGGAGAGGCGAATTCCACCTCCCTGCCTATGGGAGACTCGCTGCCGAACAGCTTCTCCGCTCCATTTTCGGAGATTACGGCAGTCCGGGGAGCCTTGAACATCGATGTGTCGCCCTCGGTGAACTCGAATGGGAATACCCTCAGCAGCCCGTAGTCGCAGTCTGCGTACCTGAGTGTAATTCCCGGATTGTCCGTCCCGGTCTCACGCATAGGAGCACTCTGCCCTTTGCTGTACAGGTATGTGCCGACAGCCTCGGCCTGGGGCAACGCATCCTTCATCGTGTTAATCATAGGTCTCGACCAGTTCACGCTGTAGGAACTAAGGTCTTCCTGGGCGGCATATTCCAGCCGGTATATCTTTTCGTGTCCGGGCCAGCATCTGTCGTATCTCCAGTCATACATCACCTGCACCATCAGTATCAGGAATACCGATAGGGCTAGTGTCAGTCCCAGGATATTGAGGATGGTGGAGAACAGCGTGTGGCGGTTGAATCTTATCGGTCTCATGGGTCGCATTGTTGTTAGTTAAATCCGCAGGCAAAATTAGATGTTTGCTCCAAGCCGGACAAGGAAAAGGCGGCGGTGGAAGTTTTTTTGCGGTACTTGGGGCTGAGACTCAGAAGTTTCTGTGGTAAGCCGGAAGTTTTTGTGCCGGCCGGAACCATTGCGGAGTGAGCATTGGTGGATGTCATATCACTAATCCGAATCCAGGCTGCCCGGCCAAATGTCACTAAACAGATTAGTTGTGGTGAACTTTCTGATTTTCAAATATTTTTAAAACGCCATTTTGCTATGTGGCGGCAAAAACCAGCTTGTGCCTCCTTTTTAGATTCACTAAACAATATAGTTGAAGCTATTGCGCTTATTATCAAACACTTCGTTTTAAAGAATTAATTTAGTCAATAATCACAATATCTCAAGCTGCATGCTGGACAATGCAAAATGACAGTATATACCTATAAAGTGTGTAGATATGCACTGAGCTTGGTAGACCTGGCCACCATCACGACAGTTAGGCACGATTAGGTACGACCGCTTACCGCAACGGCAGCGAATTGCGGGATATGCTGCCAGTGTGGAAAGGAACCGGATGAGGAATCCGTACCAGAGATGCCTGCCGGGAGGGTTACGGCGAGATGGACCTGCCGCAACGGCAGCGAATCGCGGGAAACGCTGCCAGTGTGGAAAGGGGATTGACTGGGGACTGGGAAACGGCCACGGAACGGCTTGCAAAAAAGGAGAATACGGAAACGCAGTAGTGCGCCTCCGTCCACAGGTACTTCTGCCAGCCATGCCTCCGTATCCTCTTTAGGAAGGTGCCGACGAAAGTGGCGTTTCATCGTCACCTTTTGTAGTTCGCATTCGAGAGTCCCTGTCCTCAGGTGCTTCTGCCGGCCATGTCTTCGCGTCCTCTTCCAGAAGGTGCCGACGAAAGTGGCATATCATCGTCACCTTCTGTAGCTCGCATCCGAGTGTCCCTGTCCACAGGTGCTTTTGTCGGCGGAATGTATGTGCCGCAGCAGCTGCGATGTCAGAAATTTTCGGGCGGAATGAAAATTGCTTCTAACTTTGCAGTTGAAAGTTACTTGAGTAAAATAAGATGTATGGCACATAAGAGTTTGACAATCGAATATCAGGAATTTGCATCTATGGAAGATATGATGCCCGAGGACCGCTCCCTGTTGGAGTCTGCTATCGGTGCGACGAAAGGCTCTTATGCTCCTTTCTCGCATTACAACGTCGGTGCGGCGGTACTCCTCTCGGACGGGACGGTGGTGCAGGGGGCCAATCAGGAGAATGCGGCGTTCCCGTCCGGGCTCTGCGCTGAAAGGACGGCTCTTTTTGCGGCACATGCCCAGCATCCGGAGCTTGCTGTCCGTGCCCTGGCGGTGACTGCCTGCCGCAACGGACGCATGGCCCCGGAGCCCGCCTGGCCCTGCGGTGCGTGCCGTCAGGTGCTGGCCGAGACCCAGAAAAGGGCAGAGGCCCCCGTCCGTGTCATCGTGGGAGGCCTCAGCCGTATTGTCGTGTTTTCCTCGGTGGACGATATTCTGCCGTTTATTTTCGATGGCAGTGCTATTCCTGTTGCTGAATAGCTTCTGCGAAATTGTTCCAGAACCATAAGCAGAGAAGTGAAGTGAAGACGGAAGAGCAGCTATAGGACGGAAAGATCGCAGATGACAGGATTCTCCAGGCGGGAAGATGTGAAGATTCCCTTGGTTTTGCCGTCTGCGGCAGTAAACATATACAGCATGGAGGCAGTCTCTCCGTTCTCATCCAGTATCCGGTAGAATGTTGACTCGTCTTTCTTCAAGTTGTACATCATGATATAGAATGAGCTGGCTGAAGACAGACAGAGGTATGCCTTTTCACCGTTTATCAGTGATGCGATGTGCAGCAGGTATTGTGCGTCAGGATGCTCCTGTAGATATTCGAACCGTTTCATCCCATCGTATTTGATACTTTTAGGGTAGTCGCTTTTGCCGAAGTCGAGCCTGAATGCCGGATATATGCCGCTATTGTCGGCGACGAATATCGTATCGACGAAGATCTGGCTGAGATATACCTTGTCTCCGGTGTGCGATATTGGATACGAAGACTTGAAGCCTCCTTCCGGGTGCTTGGTCCTGCACGTGTCAACTATATTCCAGTTTCGGTCGTAGACTGTGAACAGCGGAGTGGTATATCCGGGAGTGCCGTTGTAGGTGTTTTTTACAAAATATCTGTCAGGAATGTCATCGGTGGCGAATATGTAGGAGATGCCCCAGTTCAAGTTCTCGCAGCTGATGGGCGGAAGGAACTCGTATCCGTCATCTTCTATCAGGTAACGCGCAATGTTTTTCCCGTAGAAACTACTTGTATACAGGGTGTCCGAGATTATGAAGATGGAGGAAATGTCCAGGAACTCCCCAGGACCCCTGCCCTGATGTCCGATGTCGCGCAGATAGCGTCCGGACTTGTCGAACTGCATTATCCGGTGTGTGTTGGATGCAGAAGAGGCTATTATGTAGCCTCCGTCGTCTGTCTGCACTATACCATTGATTCCTCCTACAATGCTTTTTTCAGAGTATTCCAGGGGGAGCATGTTCATTTCTGACAAGGAAATCTCCTTGACATCCAGGCCTGTCAGGTCTGCGTCTATGACGCGGATGCCGTTCCGGTCGGTTCCGGAGGTGCAGGATACGGCCATTGCGGCCGCAATCAAAATGCTGAAAGTCGTTTTTCTATTCATAGTCAGAACTCTGGAGATTTTTATGATGGGAAGATAGAACGGGGTCAATGACGCAGTAGGTCTTCAAGTTCGTTCCAAGGGACAGTGACCTTTATTGTCCCCATGACGTAGGGGCCGATCTCGTACTGGTTGTAGATGTAGGTGACGCCGCTGTCGGATACGGTGAAGTTTCCGTTGGGACGGATGTTTTTCTCGAACAGCATGGATGTGTCGGCCGGATTTTCCAGCGATTCGGGCAGGCGGCCGGTAAGGAGCCCGGACAGTCTGTCTGCGTATCCGGCTTTGAACATCTCTTCCTCGGTCACAGCCGCTCCGGTCTTCATGTCAAGATTAAGTGCTTTGACAGAGGTGGTTCCGTGGGCACCTCCGGTATAGGTGTATTTGGTGACGGTATAGGAAAGGATGTCATCGTAGAAGCCGCTTACGGCCCCGGTGGTGTAGTCCGACCAGCTGGCTGAGGCCGGATGGCGGTCCATGGTGCTGTCCCTCACGAGCAGGGGCAGATTGACCTCCCTGTACTCAGCGACCTTTTTGTCTTTGTATTCAGTAACAGCATCTTCTATGCTGATGTCTGCCGGTACGTCTCCGAACATGGCAGATGCAATACTGCCGTTTATGCTGTCCATGACCCCCTTGTCCGGCCCGGAAATAAGGTACTCGACGTTTATCTTCAGGTCCAGTTCGGCCTCACTGTCATCCGAGAGCCTGTATGTCCCGGATGTCTTCAGGGTCATGGTCCCCGGTATGTAGTCGCTACATGATACGGCGCTGAGCATAAATGCCGCAGCCATCATCGCCATAAACAGATTCATGGCAGTATACGCTCTCTTCGGTGTCATACTTCCTATTTTTAATTATTTGTGAAACACAAATATACTCAGAAGCCGAGGGCAGAGCAAATTTATTTGTTATGCCGAGGTGCCACTGGTGGAAAGATCCCTTGAATTTTCTGAAAGACGGTATTCGGCAAATAGATAGAGGAAGCTGCTGCTTACATTTCAGAGCAAAGAAAAGGCCGCGCCATATGTCCGGTGCGGCCCTTCAAAGTTTTTCATAGTCGTTAAAGAGATCAATCCTTCTTGACTTTCGATGCGGCTGAGGATGCCGCGACTTTGGCCTTGGCCATAAGAGGTGCCCAGTTATAGTTGCGTCTGAGACCCTGAATGGTCATATAGAGCATCAGTATGCAGGATACCACGCAGATTAAAGCGAACGCAGCGATATACAGCCCGGCCTTCATGATCATTACCGGAGCATTGGTGCCGGCATCGTATGAACTCTCGGTACGCCCGTCGCTGTACTTCGTCACAGTCCGGATCCATCCTATCGAGGCGGCGCTGCCCAACATCATCGCCGACAGAGTGTAGGTAAACTTGCTGATGCCCCTCAGAGTGCTGGATTCAGCCCTGGTTCGGGTCATGGTGTAGCCGTACGGACGCTCGGCGAAGATATAGACAGGTATCAGGATGATGAAGAATATGTTCCAGGCCCTGACCGCCCGTTTCTCGGCCTTGGCGCTCTTGACCCACGAACCATACTCATCCAGCGCCATCTTCTTTATATCCTTGAAATCCATCTTATTGATCCTGTCGAACTCTTTCCTGCACTCCTTTGCATGGGCAAGGGACTCGTCACGCCGCTCCTCTAAGCTTTTCCTGACATCCCTCGACTGGGCGGTATCGGCCTTGGCGGCATATTCGTCAGCAGCCTCCATCGCACTGGCATAAGAGGACTTCTGCTCATAAAGAGACAACAGCTTATAATTTTTAGCACTCAGATTAGCATATTTGACAAAACCGGCCGGACTGTAGAGATCTTCGGGAGTAGTATCCCAGTTGAGAACAGTATCTGTTTCCTCCCAGCCCTCCACAGCTGCGACATTCTCCTGCCTGTTCTCCACGCTTTCCTGCTTCTGGTCCACTCTCCAGGATAGGAAGGCCACCGTAAGTATCACACCGAGTATCACCTGCCACTGGAAGTTCCAGTGCCTTGTGGAGGACCAGTCCAGAATCTCGTCCAGTTCATCCAGACATATCTTGAGATACTGGTCGCTCATGTCCACCCGCGCTTTCCTCGCCTTGTCGACCAGAGCACGCATCTGTTCTGTCTCCTGAGCGGTCTCGGGATAGACATCGTCTATGCCTTTGTCCGTACCTGCCTGGGTGGTCACTGCCTGATAGAGATAGCCGTAAGCCTCGGCATTGGGACTGTCGCTTTCCGACAGCTGTTTTACTTCCACGATGTCGAACGACAGATAGCCTTCGCGCATCGCTTTCTTCCTGTTCTTGGGAGCTTTTTTCTTTTTCCCGTCTTGTTTCTGAGCCATATTTGTAGGGTATTAGGTTATATGATATGTCCACAAATATAGCAGGTAGGAAAAGGACAGATGTTCCATCCTGACAATAAAACGTTTCACTGGTTAAAAACGTCAGAAATCAGATGCTGTCAATACGTAAATACTGTGTCAATCCGTTCATCACAGCCTTCTGGGTATCCTCTCGCGCTACTGCTGCGAGGCATCCCGTGTCTCTTGGAAAAGACCCTGCATTTTCTGTGCTCTTGTGGCTGTTCAAGAAATGCACCTCGCTTTTCAGTCCGCTGGAAGTCAATAGATTACAAACTTGCATGCAATTTTCGCCACCTCAGAAGAACGCGAGAATTGCATCTTGTTTTGCAATTTGCTGTTATACAGCTGATTGAAAAATACAGGCGCTCTTCCTGGCCTGAAAAAACAAAGTGCTGAACAGCATGCAGTTGTGCCCCGTAACTTCTACTGACCGGAGAGTCCCCGGGAGCACCGGATATGAAAAAGGGTAAGCTGATTACATCGCACCGCTACGACCATCGTGTCCTTGCTGCCTTCCGGCCCTGGGGAGGTTGGATGGGAGCTGGTCGTGTAAGACTTACCCGGCTGCAAAGATATAAATTTTCGCCAAATTTTCTACATTTGCACAGAATTTTTGAAAATCCAATGTTAGGAACGATGTCTGGAATGGAAATAAAAGAGAATCTTCGGGGTAAGAGAATCGCTGTCGGGCTTTCCGGCGGAGTGGATTCGTCGGTGGCTGCGCTGCTGCTCAAGCAGGCCGGGTACGATGTGTTCGCGCTGTTCATGCAGAACTGGCACGATATCACCGGGACCCTGCACGGGGAATGTGAGTGGGAGGAGGACCGCAGGGTGGCCGAGATGGTGGCCCGAAAGATAGGCATACCCTTCGAGTTCATCGACTTGTCGGATACTTACCGGCATCAGGTAGTGGACTATATGTTCTCTGAATATGCCAAGGGCCGTACTCCCAATCCGGATGTGATGTGCAACAGCCGGATTAAGTTCGACGCTTTTCTGAAGGCGGCGAGGGATCTCGGGGCGGACTATGTGGCCACCGGGCACTATTGCCGCAAGGATGTGACGGAAGGTCCGGACGGCAAGCCTGTATACCGGATACTGGCCGGGGCGGACGGCAACAAGGACCAGAGCTATTTTCTCTGTCAGCTGACCCAGGAGCAGCTGGCTCCCGCGCTTTTCCCGATAGGGGATATCGTCAAGCCGGAGGTACGCAGGCTGGCTCGTGAGGCCGGGCTGCCCAGCGCGGAGAAGAAGGACTCGCAGGGCATCTGCTTTGTGGGCAAGGTAGACCTGCCGGTGTTCCTCCAGCAGAAACTGGCTGCGAGGGAGGGCAATGTGGTGGAGATTTTCCCGGATTTCTACGGTCGTCTCCTGGAGGAATATCCGGGCTTTGCGGTCTCTTCCGA
>HF990397.1:57468-105162 GCA_000432775.1 Alistipes sp. CAG:831 | reverse complement strand
GATGATTCGGAAGTGGGTACGGCAGTGCCGGAAGCATGCGGAGGATTCTGTCAGCTGCAGCCGGAGGAAGTGAAGGCCCTCGCGAGGGCGTACCACTATAAAGAGAGTGACGGAAAGAAAATAGGAACTCACATCGGAGCGCAGTACTATACCATCGGGCAGCGCAAGGGCTTGAATATCGGAGGACACCGAGAGCCGATATTTGTCCTCGACACTTCCGTGCAGACCAATACGATATACGTAGGGGAGGGACATGAGCATCCCGGTCTGATGCGCCGGGCCCTGAAGATAAATGCGGACGAGGTGCACTGGATCCGCCGCGACCTCCGGATGGGTCCCGGGGAGGTGCGCCGCTATCTGGTCCGGATCCGCTACCGCCAGCCTCTGCAGCAGGCATCCCTTTACTGTCTCGACGACGGGATGTACATCGTCTTCGACCAACCTCAGAGGGGCATAACCCCAGGGCAGTTCGCAGTGTGGTACGAGCCTGAGAATCTGGAGATGCTCGGCAGCGGGGTGATATCAGAATAATCAATTAAACAATATGATACAGAAAGTTACGGTATACCTGGGTTCGGCGGCAGGAAATTCGCCGGAGTATGCTGACAATGCTGCAGAACTCGGCCGCCGTCTGGCACAGGCCGGAGTGGAAATAATCTACGGCGGAGCATCAGTAGGCACAATGTGGACGATGGCCTCGGCGGCAATTGAGGCCGGAGGAAAGGTTACGGGAGTGTTCCCGAAGAATTTCAAGGGCAAGAAGGAGTCCAGGGACCGCCGGATAGAGGTGAGGGCACAGGGACTTGCGGAGATGGTCGAGACTCCGGACCTGGCATCCCGCGTGGCGAAGATGACAGAGCTGGGCCAGGCCTGCATCGTGCTGCCGGGCAGCTGGGGCACCATGCATGAACTTTTCTGCTGGCTGTTGGGCCGGCAGTTGTGCGAGCATTCCAAGCCAGTGTTCATTCTCAATACGGACGGATACTACGATCCGCTGCGTGAGCTTTTCGCGACAATGGCTTCCCGTGGTTTCATGTCGGAGACCGATGCCGCCATTCCCTGCTTCTGTTCCACTGTCGGAGAAATCGTAGAGAAAGTATTGAACTGGGAGTAACCGTCTGTGAGAATAACGCTCCGGACCATCAGGGAGTGCTGCCTCCTGGAGGCGTAGCCGCCCGTGGCTTCGTGAACGGGAGGGGCCCGCGCCGCAGGCGTGGGAGGGATAGCGCGAAGCGCGTACCTCCAGAAGGCAGCACTCCCTGATGGCGGTGTGAGGCGATTTCCGAGGCGATTTCTTCCGCAACGGCAGTGTTTCCCGTGATTTGCTGCCGTTGTGGTGCAGTGCGGGAATCGCAATGCGGCCTACCGCGGCTGTAGGGCACGGTAGGCTGAATCAGTCATACCACAACGGCACCGAATCCCGCGATTTGCTGCCGTTGTGGATGAGGGTGTTGGAGGTAGGGTGCCCGGAGGATGGGGCTGTATAGAAGAAGGTAGTGATTGATTGCGGTTAGGGCTGACTATTTGGAAATAAGATATATGACAGACAGAGAATACATAACGATCAATGATGCGTACGAGAACAACCTGCAGCATGTCTCGCTGCGCATCCCGAAGTATAAGATAACGGTGTTCACCGGGGTGTCGGGCTCAGGCAAGTCCTCGCTGGTGCTGGATACCATTGCAGCCAGGTCACGCAGGGAACTGAACGACACATTCCCCTCATTCGTGCAGCAGTACCTGCCCAAGTACGGCCGTCCGCACGTGGGCAGCATTGACAACCTGCCGGTGGCCATTGTCATTGACCAGAAGAAACCTGCCTCCAACTCCCGCTCGACAGTAGCCACTTACACCGATATCCACCCGCTGCTGAGACTGCTGTTCTCCCGCGTCGGGCAGCCTTTTGTGGGATATTCCGACACATTTTCCTTCAACCATCCCCAGGGCAGCTGCCCGCGGTGCTCCGGCTTGGGGGAGATACGGGAGCTGGACATCCACAAATTGGTGGACTTCGACAAGAGCCTCAATGACGAGGACACGATACACTACATCGCATTCCACAAGGGCGGCTGGAGGTGGATACGCTATGCCCACAGCGGTCTGTTCGACCTGGACAAGAAGATACGGGACTACACTCCCGAGGAACTGGACCTGTTCCTGTATTCGCCGCAGATACGTCTGAAGAACCCTCCCTCCAACTGGCCCAAGACCGCGAAGTACGAGGGCCTGGTGCCGAGGATGTACCGCAGCATCATCAATTCGGAGGAAGGTCTGCTGCACCGCAAGGTCCTCGATCCCATGCTGCGTACCGGAGTCTGTCCTGACTGCGGAGGCACCCGCCTCAATCTCAAGGTGCTTTCCTGCCGCATTGACGGAAAGAATATCGCGGAAGTGACGGCCATGTCCGTTTCGGAACTGGCGGAATGGATGCGCGACCCGGAGCCGGGCAGCATGCTGGCCGGTCCGTTGGCCCAGGATATCCGGCAGGCAGTCCTGAGCCGGCTCGATGCACTGGAGGAGATCGGCTTAGGCTACCTGACCCTGGACCGGGCCGTGGGAACCCTGTCCGGAGGCGAGGCCCAGCGGTGCAAGATCGCAAAATACATCAATTCCTCCCTGTCCGACCTGCTCTACATTCTCGACGAGCCCAGTGTCGGCCTGCACAACCATGATATCGCCCTGCTGAAGAACTCGGTCCGCAAGCTCCGGGACCACGGCAATACCGTCCTGCTCGTGGAGCACCACCGGGAGATGATCCGCATCGCCGACCACATCGTGGACATGGGGCCGGGAGCCGGAATGGAAGGGGGCCGGATAATGTACGAGGGACCGCTGGAGGGGCTGGTGGCGAGCGGTACGGACACGGGGCGTATGCTGGAGGCAGACCGGGAGTTCAACCCTGCTCCGCTGGAACCTGCCGGATGGCTTAGGGTGGAGAATGCCCGTCTGCACAATCTGAAGGGTATCACGGTGGATTTTCCCCTCGGGGTGCTTACGGTCGTGGCGGGAGTAGCCGGATCGGGCAAAAGCTCTCTGATCCAGTGCCTGATGGACAGCTGCCCGCAGCAGGATGACATAGAGTACATCAGTCAGAAAAATATCGGGGCCAGTCTCCGTTCCACGCCCGCGACCTATATGGGGGTGGCCGACGACATAAGGAAAATATTCGCCAAGGAGAACAAGGTCAGCGCCGACTGGTTTGCGTTCAACTCGAAGGGAGGCTGCCCGGTCTGCGGCGGCAAGGGGGTGATAGTCTCCGAAATGGCCTTTATGGATTCGGTGGAGACGGTCTGCGAGGCCTGCGGCGGCCTGCGCTATTCGCCGGAGGCCCTGCAGTATAGAATCCGGGGGGAGTACAATATCGCCCAGGTCATGGACATGACGGTGCGGGCGGCGTCCCGGTATTTCGCCGGTACGGTGATAGAGGAGAAACTGCGCCCCCTGATGGAGGTCGGGCTGGTGTACCTGCATCTCAACCAGGCCCTGTCTACTCTTTCCGGAGGGGAGCTCCAGCGCATGAAACTCGCTTCCCGTCTCGGGCAGAGCCGCAGGATATTCATCCTCGACGAGCCTACCGACGGCCTGCATTTCAAGGATGTGGAACACATCACCCGGCTGTTCCGCTCGATGGTCTCCGCCGGCAACACCGTCATCCTTGTGGAGCACAACACCGGTCTGATTAAGTCCGCCGACTGGCTCATCGAGCTCGGTCCCTACGGCGGCGGCTCAGGCGGCGAGCTGCTTTACAGCGGGGTACCCTCCGGAGTGATGTCCGAGCCGCGCTCTGTCACGCGGCGGTATCTTGCGGAGGTGCTGTGAGTGCATTTTATTTTGCCAGTTCCAGTACATATTCCCACAGGGCGTCGGAACCGTCTTTCAATTCGTCGACCGTGCTTTGTACCTCTATATCAGGAGTCAGGCCGACACGGTATGTGGGATTCCCGTCTCTGTCCAATACGGATATTCCGCTGAATCCGGTCAATACACCTCCCGGCAGCCATATTGTCGAGATGTCCCCGTCAGTCCCGGAGGTCTGTCTGCCGACTGACTTTGCGTTGGGCAATGACGTGAATGCCAGGGCGGTATATTCTGACTGGCTGAATGAGCCTTCATCGATTATCACGTATATCGGATTTTGGTAGGAGGATGATTCGCTGCCTCTTAATGGCTCTGCATCGATTATCTCAAAATCACGGGGCCTGACAGTGCGTAATCTTCGGATTTCCGCAAATTTGTAAGTGCCGTCAGCGAGCATGTCGCCCAATCTGTACAGAATATACTCGTTGGGGTATGGTCTCAGATCGATTATAAGCGCCTTTGTCCCTTTTATTGAATTCCATAAGGAAGTAAGGTGCTGCTGCTTCAGACTCCCGACATCGATATACCCGACTCCGTTTATCTCTTTATAGCAGGTGTCGGATGCCGGCTCTGATGTGCCCGGCATGGTGCTGAATGCCGGTATTGTTATTTCTTTCAGTGCATTATTGTCTGCTGACTGCAGGACAAGGCTCAGAGAGTCTCCATCTGTCCTGAAGATTTCCTCGCTGATTCTAAGCTTGATGGCGCCTTGGTTCGCGGCAATTGTCAGATGCTCCCGCTTGTCGTATATCCCGCTGACGCTTTGTCCGTCGATGGAAATGACCCTGTCTCCCGGCTCTATTGCGCGTGCGCTTTCACCGGCACTTGAGACATATAATTTATCGCCGACAAACTTAGCCTCCAGGTCCGGTTTCTTTGAGCCGTACAGTATTCTGTAAGGGTCGCTCTCCGCATACACCTGGCTGTGCCCGTCAAATATCTCGTGCGAAAGCCTGTTCAATGACGACACGTATTCCTGCTTTGACTCTGCGTTCATGAATATCGGGATGTATTCTTCAAGAACATCGTCCCAATTGGGGATGCTCCCGATGTTGGGATAGTAATATTGCACGGCATTCCAGAATCTGAACAGGCTCAGGAGTTGTAATGGCTGTGAGGGGAAAGTGATGTCTTCATATCTCCTTTCATTCTGAAAATTAGGCACGCTGTTGATTTCCAGACGGATGTAGTGGGATTCCCGCGTGAAATCAGCAGACCAGAAACTGTTCATGAGGTCTTTGATATAGGCTGATGTGTTGGAGTAGGCCCATGCGGGAGCCACACTGTTGCCAGTCTCTGGAATGTTGCCGGGTCTGCACCACTCTCTCAGCAGAACCTGCACGGAATCCTCATTGTCAGTATTTATTATGGCAGGCAGGATTTTGGCCAGTTCCAAGTCCATGTCGATGTCTCCATTCATAGCATCGGGATGGGCATATTTCATTGCGCCCCAGAGTTTGCATAGGTCGAATAGGCGCATTGCCTGTGAGTTGGAGAGTTCGCCATGGAGAAGCTGTCCGCGGAAAACGGAATCACTTTTTTCCGGAGTGTTTACATCTTTTCCGTCAAGTCGGCAGACCGGAACTCCGTCAATGTAAATCGAGAAATTGTCAAACCATGCCTGCCCCTCCCCGATCAGCATCCCTCCAAAAACAATTTGCTCGGCTGATTCACTGTACGGTACGGTTAGCTCGTATCTTTTCCAGTCAGAGTCACCCTTGACGCCGTTATTGCTCATATTTGCGAACGAAACATCAGGGTCGACCCGAACCCAGAGTCCGGCATAGCCGTTCCGGACATCTTCGGTTTTGATGTATCCCGAAAGTGTCAGCCACTTTCCATCGAAACGTTCCGAAATGGTATTTGACCAGGAGCCGAATTGGCTTTTCCTCCCGTCCGGAGACTTAATGCTCAGGCAATATCCCAGACCTTCAATCGAATCTAACGAAAAGGCGTAATCAGAATGCTGCGAGTTTGTCCTCCACAGAACCGGATTGCCATCCTTGACAGTCTCGATGTTCATGTTGTAACAAGTAGAATCATCTGTCTTGTTGTGGAAACTGCATAGGCAAAGCAGGAGTGCCGAAGTAAGTAGCAGTACAATTTTATTCATGGTAAATCTCCTGAAAATAAAGGCAGCATAAGCCGCCTTATATCTTTACTCCCTGCGGAACCCGAGGTAGTAGACGAGGGAGGCCAGGGCACTGAGGGCTGCGACGAGGTAGGTGCGGGCGGCCCAGCGGAGGGTCGTGCGGGCCTGGTCCAGCTCAACGGTTGAAAGGGTGTTGGAGCGTTCCAGCCATGCTAAGGCGCGGGCCGATGCGTTGTATTCCACAGGCAGGGTGATGGCACTGAAGAGGAATATCATGAAGAACATGGCGATGCCGATCCAGTACAGGGAGGGGAATACGTTCATCATGACGAGTCCCAGAATGATCACTATCTGGGCGAACATCGACGAGAACTGCACTATGGGCACGAGGGCGGAGCGCATCTTCAGGAAGGCGTAGCCCTCGGCGTGCTGCACGGCGTGTCCGCATTCGTGCGCTGCCACTGCCGCCGCCGCAACGCTGTTGCTGTTGTATACCGAGTCGGAGAGGTTCAGGGTCTTGTTGGCGGGGTTGTAGTGGTCGGTGAGATGGCCGCTGACATTGGTTACCCGCACGTCGCGGATACCGTGGTCACGCAGCATCTTCTCTGCCACCTCCCGTCCCGTAAGCCCTCCGTGGAACATTACACGTGAATATTTTGCGAATACTTTCTGCAGTCTGCCCTGCACTATCATGCCGGCAATGGCGATGACGATGATAAGTAGTAGTTCTAAACCCATTTAAACTCTGTTTAATAAATCAATGCCTGACAGTATTGAAAAAATCATGCCGAACTCAGTGTGGCAGTTTCGACAGGCAGGCCTGCCTGCCATGCATGTCAGTCCTTGCGGAGGGCTGTGGACGGATTGGTGTTCATCAGCTGTACGGCCCGGTACGTGATGGTCACGACGGCTATGGCCGCCACAATCAGCAGGGCCAGCAGGTAGATCCACCAATAGTTGCCGATGCGGTAGCTGTAGGTCTGCAGCCAGCGTCCTGTGAAGGTATATATCAGCGGTACGGCAATGACGGCTGCGATAAGTGAGGCTGACAGGAAACTGACGAGGGTATGGGTGTATATCTCGCCCCTGGGGCAGCCCATGATCTTGCGTATGGCCGCGCTCCTGGCCCTCTGGCGGGCGTAGTAGGTGCTCATGGCGGCCATGGCCATGACCGTCAGGACGATGGTTAGCAGGGCGAAGACGCCGATGAGCTTCAGGCTGCGGTTCTCGGCGCTATACGTCTGGCGGTAGATGTTCTCGTAGGTATCGACGATTACTTTCAGTTCCGGCTTTTCCGCTGCGTAGAATTCGCTGATGGCGCGGACGGCATCGTCCGGATCGCCGTTGGCTTTCACAACTAATGACCGCATATTGACGAGCTGCTCCGGTCTGGAGGACTGTACGGCCCATACCAGCAGGTCGTTGTCGGTGGAGTTGGCATTGCCCATCCACAGGTCGTCTATGACGCCGCATACATTCATGCTGCCAAAGTCGTATTCGAACAGTGTCGCATCCATATCCATGCCTAATGCTATGGCCGTCCTGCGGGTGAAATAGAAGGAGTTGGGCAAGGGGTCCGAATTCTGGCTGAGAACCTTTACTCCGAGCAGTCTCATGGCCGTGGTGTCCCCGTCAAACAGGATTACTGCATACCGGTTGCCATTGAGTTCCATTCCCCAGCTGGATCTGCTGCTCCCGGCAGGACAACCCTGTATCAGACCGGCATCCGCCACGCACGGCAGGGATTTCAGCCTGTCTATGAGAAAATCCTCGTAATCCTGGGTATTGGTTGCAGTTACATTGACAAGTGAGTCCCGGACATAACCCATGGGCTTCTCCACCATGTGGCGGAGCTGGAGGAACATGGCTATTGCAATGGCTACGGCTCCTATGGCGGTGACGTTCTGCACCACGAGGAATATCCGTCCGAGTATCATCTTGCTGGCCTTGGTGAACTCTCCCCGGACTATGTCGAGCGGCCTGTAGCGGGAAACCATCAGGGCGGGTATGATACCGGCCAGAACGGAGAGCAGCACTATGACTCCGGCCCACATTGCGGCAGTCCCCCAGGTAAGGGACGACAGCGGGCTGTAGGTCTTGCCTATGAGGGTGCTGAACCAAGGCGCGGTAGCCTCGGCCAGCAGGAAACCGAGAATGAACGATACGGCAGTCACGGCGAAGGACTCTCCGATATAGCGCAGTACGATGCCTCCGCGGGAGGAGCCTATCAGCCTGCGGGTGGCCATCTCCTTTACCCTGAATCCGACCTGGGCGGTGGTGAGGGAAATGTAGTTGAGCAGGGCAAATACCAGCAGCAGCACTCCGGCAGCTGTGAATATCCGCAACATATCCCGGTTGACAATGTTCTCGAAAGGTAAGGGGAAGGAGGAGCCTATGCCATAGTGTATCTCCTTGAACGGTATAAGGTCGTATTTGGAGCAGATACCGGACATATACAGCGCGTCGCTCTCCTTCAGGATGCCTAGTATTCCGCTGGAAATGGCGTGGATATCGGCTCCCGGCCTGATTTTGTATAAGGTAGCTGTGGTGCCGTTGCCGTTGCGGGTGATGTACGGTGCGTGCCTCTCCAGCATTTCCAGCCGGTATATCATGTCGCACTGCGGCAGTACCGTCCGTTCCATATCCTCGAAGATGCCTGTGACAGTCAGGCTGGCCTTTCCATTGTCTATCGTGATATCCAGTGTATTGCCTACGGCATTTCCTTCCGGAAACCACTTGTCGGCGAATGACTGCGAGATAATGACTGAGCTGATGGTCTCGAGTACACTGTTCCTGTCCCCGACGGCCATGGGTATGGGGATAAGGGACATGAAACTGGAGTCTACGCACAGGGCATTCTGGGCCATGGTCTCATCGCCTATGGTAACGCTCTGTGCCATTCCGCTGAGGTATTTGAGACCTATAAGGCGGCATATGGCCTCAATGTCGGGATAACGGCCTTCCACAGAGCCCTTGATGCTGCCGCTGAGACCGAAGAACTCGGAATCCGAGCCGACGTACACATCGTCACTGACGAAAGTGTCGAAACTGCTCTCCTGAGTCACGTACGTACCTATGAAAATGATAAAGGCAAGGGCAATGGCCATGCCTGCCACCTCTATCACCGTGTAGAGGCGGTTGCGGGAGATGAATCTGAGGAATGATTTCATATTGGTCGGTATAATATCATTCCTTTATATAACCAAAATTGTGCCATAATCGTTAATTGATTATGGCACAATGATTTAGCAAAATCTTTGAAATCGGTTGCTGTCAAAAAATCATACAGAAAGTGTCTAATTTTTTGATAGCTGTCAAAAAAACATACACCTGTGCAGGCGGGCCTGGTTATCTGTAGCGGATTTTACCTGTGTCCCATTTGTCCTTGGGCTCGGGATTGTCGGCAGGCCAACCTATGGGTATGACGCAGAACGGGACATGGCTGTCCTCCATTTCAAGGATACGGGAGACATCGGCTATGCGCTCGCGGATAGGGTAGACCCCGGTCCATACCGCTCCAAGTCCCATGGCGTGTGCTGCCAGCAGGATATTTTCGGAAGCGGCCGAGAGGTCCTGCACCCAGTATGTCATACCTTCCCCGCTCAGGAACCGGTCCCGGTCTCCGCACGGTACGATCAGTACGGCGGCATCGGCTGCCATTTTGGCGTANNGCATCGGCTGCCATTTTGGCGTAGGGCAGCACCTCCGCAAGGGATTGCATCAGTTCCTTGTCGCGCACCACGTAGAATGTCCACGGCTGTGTGTTCATGGCGGTCGGGGCTGCCATGCCGGCCTTGAGCAGGGCCGTTATGGTCTCGTCACCGACCGGCTCGGAGGTATAGGCGCGGATGCTGGTGCGTGAAGCGATATTCTCCAGTACAGCGGAGGATGTGTCGCTGCCGCTGTTTCCGTCAGAGGTGCTGATCCACAGGGCTACGGCCAGTACGGCGCAGCTCAGGGCAATGAGCGTCAGGGGAATGTAGAGTCTTGATTTCATGCAGATCTGTTTTTGACTTATTTTCTCTCAATGATGGCAGCGAATCCTCCGCCGGGTACGGCCTCGATCTCAAGGCTCTGGCCGGAGTGCAGTCCTGAAGTTTCGATTACGTAGTCTTCACCTACGGTAGCGGCGTTCACGCCGTCGCGGAAGACAGTAATGGTATAGTCCCCCTCGGGCAGCTGCGGGGTAAGGGTCATGGTCATGCCCTCAGTCCCCGTGATGCCTCCGATGTACCAGCGGTCGCCGGCACGTCTCTGGGTTATGATATATTTGCCTATCTCTCCTGCAAGGACTCTTGTTTCATCGTAGACGGTGGGTATGGCAGAAATGAAATCTGTGGTCTCCTGTTCTTTCATGTAGTCGCTGGGAGAGTCGCAAAGCATGGTAAGCGGAGAGTCGAATATGGCGTACAGCGCAACCTGATGGGCTCTCGTTCCCTGGCTCATAGGGTGGCTGTATATGGGGGCGAAATTTTTCATCGGGGCATTGCGCAGGGCTCCCTGGGTGTAGTCCACCGGTCCGGCGGCCATGCGGATATAGGGGAAGGTCACATCGTATGTCAGGATGTCCTCCTCTGACCATTTCATCTGCTCGAGACCCCATACGCCCTCGTAATTGAGCAGGTTGGGCCATGTGCGGTTAAGTCCGGTGGGCTTGTACATGCCGTGCAGGTCTATTGTCAGATGATATTTTGCAGCCGTTTCGAGGATGCGGTAGTTCATTTCCACCACTTCCTGGTCATCGCGGTCCATGAAGTCTACCTTGAATCCGCTGATTCCCATTGCGGAGTATGTGCTGCAGGCCTCTTCCAGCTTGTCGTCCAGGACATATCCTACAGCCCAGAGTATCACACCCACACCCTTGGACTGGCCGTAGCGGGCCACTTCCTCCACGTCGAATTCGGGTATGGCCTTCATGATGTCGCCTCCTGTGCGGGGGGACCATCCTTCATCCACGACCACGTACTCGAGTCCGTTTGCGGCCGCGAAATCTATCATGTATTTATAGGACTCGGTGTTGATGCCGGCCTTGAAGTCCACGTTGTGGAATCCCCAGTCGTTCCACCATTCCCATGCTGCCTGGCCGGGACGTATCCACGAGATGTCCTCTATGCGGCTGGGTGAGCCGAGCAGCCATACGAGATTGTTTACAGGCAGATCGGTGTCATTTTCTGCCACGGATATGATTCTCCACGGATAGGTCCTGGTGCCGGAAGTGACGGCCAGGGTGTCGGAGTTGCGCAGTATCCTTTCCTGGCATCTGTAGCCGTCCACGTAGGTGGTGGGCCGTCCGGCGAAGACTCCGTGCAGGGTGCTGCCTTCTCCGTCAAGGAACATACCGGGGTACGACTCCAGGTCAGACTCGGTTATGAGTACCTTGGCTCCGGAGCCGAGCTCCACGAGCATCGGAGTGATGGACAGGCGTCCGGTCTCGAATCCGCTCAGGGGCGAGACGGTGTACTGACTCTCGAAGGAGGTCTGGAAAGGATTCTTGGTGTTGGCGCTGTAGGGTATCCATGCCTGGTAGTCCTGGTCAAAACGGAAAACGGCCTCCTCTCCGACAACTGTGACGCTGTCCTTGAGCGAGGTAGCGAAGCGGTAGGCTGCGCCTTCATTGTAGGCCCTGAACTCCAGGGAGAAGCCTGCTTTAGGGAAAGTCAGGGTCAATGCATTGTAGCTCTCCTCAATACGGCTTTGCCGGTAGAACGGAGTGTCCACGGAATCCCTTACGGATGAAGTCCTGAAGCGTACGGAGGAAAGGTTGTCATGTCCCAGTACCCTGCCGTCAGAAAGGGTCATGGAGACCGGTGAAGGCAGAATGAAGGTGTGTCCGTCAAATGCTACACTGTATGAGACAGAGTCACTTACCTCTACTGTCAGAGCCAGCCTGCCGTCTGGAGACTGGACTGTGCGGGTCTTGGGTGCGGCAAAAAGCACCTGGGCCGAGATGAGGACAATCACGGCCGATGTGAGAAATCTTAAATTCATGGCTGAAAATGAAAATAAAACTGGAGCCTCTCATGGGACTCGAACCCACGACCTGCTCATTACGAATGAGCTGCTCTACCAGCTGAGCTAAAGAGGCTTTTCCTGAAAGAGGACGCAAATATAGAAAATAATTCTAATTTTGCGAAATCGAAATAAAAATCGCAACAAGATATGGGTGAATGTAAGGAGTATGACCTGATAATAGTAGGAGCGGGAGCTGCTGGCATGACTGCGGCGGTACTTGCGTCGGGCAGCAGCCTGAAAGTGGCTCTGCTGGAGAAAAACGGTCAGTGCGGGAAGAAACTCCTGCTGACGGGGAAAGGCAGGTGCAATATTACCAATACCCGTCCATGGGAGGAACTGAGTACTCATATTCACCCTGATGCCGCTTTTTTCCGTCCGGCATTCATGTCATTTTCCAACACCGACACCATCGCTATGTTCCAGTCCCTTGGCCTGCCCGTTACGGTAGAGCGCGGAATGAGGGTTTTCCCACGGTCCGGCCGCAGCATGGATGTCAGGGACGCCCTTCTGCGGCGTATAGTCTCATCGGACAATATAGATCTGCAATATAACAGTGAGGTAGTCTCGATTGACCGGATATCCGGCGGTTTCGCTCTGAGTATCATGCGGTCGGATGACAGGATATCTGTCCGCTGCCTTCAGGCTAAGACGGTGATAATCGCCACCGGCGGGCTCTCCTATCCCGCAACCGGCTCAACTGGAGACGGATACCGATTGGCCGGCAGGCTGGGGCACACAGTCACTCCTACCATGCCCTCGCTCACGGCTCTGGTGCCGGAGAAATACAATTTTGACCTGATCGGGCTGACCCTCCGCAATGTATCGCTCTCTCTCATGGTTGACGGAGGAGTCGTGCAGACGGAGTTCGGAGAACTGACATTCACCGATGGAGGGCTGGAGGGAGCTATAGGATTCAGGGTCAGCCGCAGGGCTGTCAAGGCCCTCACGGACGGGAAGAAGGTAGAGGCGGTGATAGACCTGAAGCCGGCGGTCACCCCGGCAGAACTGAAGGCCAGGGTCGAAAGGGAATATCGTCCCGGGGTAGACCTGGAGCGTTTTCTGGAGAGATTTCTCCCTCTTAAGGCGGTAGGTCCTTTTATTGAAACAGTTCCGTCTCTTACGGTCCAGAGCCTGCCTGTCCGTCTTAAGAGCTGGCGGATACCCATTAAGGACTTCGTGGATTATCGCAGGGCAGTAGTTACAGCCGGCGGGGTGCCGCTGAAGGAGATTTCCCGAAAGACTATGGAGTCCAAGCTGGTGCCCGGACTGTATTTTGCGGGGGAGGTGATGGATCTGGATGCTGATACAGGCGGATATAATCTTCAGATAGCCTTTTCTACCGCTGCTGCGGCCGTGCGCTCGGTGATAAACCGATCTACCTTACGATGATGCTGATGCTGCCGCCTGTGCCGAAACTGGCGGTGAGATGTTCTTCCCGGCCCACCTGGATTTCCGGTGCCAGTTCGAAGGCCAGCATATCCCCTGTGCGTACCGAGCAGTACCGGCTTATGTCCGCGAATCTGCGGCAGAGCTCCTGCATGCCAGGGTGCCGTTCTATCCTGCATTTTTCTATGCCGTTGACCTTGATGACGAATGGCCTGGCTTCGGAGATGCTGCCCGGAAGCCTGTCCTGCGGGATGAGGTCATAGGGAATGACGGTCGAGTAATCCAGGGCGTTCTGGACGAAGATGCGGTCCTTCTCCATTACCGCGTCTTCGCGTATGGCAGCCTTGAGCACGATACCGCAGGAAAACGGTCCGAGGTACCGCGGCGCGAACTGCTCCCGCACGGATTTTCCGGACCGTTCGGACCGGAAGCATATTATGGGAACAGCGGATATACTTTCTACATAATCCGGGATGTAGAAGTCTGTCAGAGCCCTTATAAGAGTAGAGTCGGAGCGGAAGTAGAAACTTCCTCCGGTCAGAGGGGAAACCAGGATGTTCACTTTCCGGATGACTTTATCTTAATCTCCGTGAGGACTTTCTTGGTGTCCAGCGTAAAGTCTCCGTTCATCATCCAGGCGTAGTAGCTGGGCTCCTGGCGGAGAACCTCCTCGACAGGCTTGCCCTTGTGCTTGCCGAAGTTGAAGACGGGCACGTCCTTGTCGTTGTAGATGATTCTTCCGGCGTAGTCTGCGAATTTGGTCTTGGAGGAGAAATCCGCAAGGAAGTTGATGTCGTTCTGCAGGGTGTCGGAGTATTTGTCCAGCTGTGCCTGCAGAATCTCGTATGTGGCCACGGTATCTGCCTCTGCGGAGTGAGCGTTCTCCAAGTCCTTGTGACAGTAGAATTTGTAGGCTGCCGAAAGGGTCCTCTGCTCCATTTTGTGGAAGATGTTCTGCACGTCCACCAGTTTTCTCTTGCGGAAATCGAAATCCACGCCGGCACGCAGGAATTCCTCGTAGAGTACGGGTATGTCGAACTTGTTGGAGTTGTATCCGGCTATGTCGCAGCCTTCCATCCAGCGGGCCAGGGATTTTGCTATCTGGCTGAAAGTAGGGCAGTCCTTGACGTCCTCATCGTGGATGTGGTGTATGCGGGATGCCTCTTCGGATATGTGTATGGTCGGATTGATGCGGCGGGTCTTGACTTCCGTGCTGCCGTCAGGCATGACCTTTACCATGGATATCTCCACTATACGGTCCGTGGCGACGTTCAGACCCGTGCTCTCTATGTCAAAAAATATTATGGGGTTCTTGAGATTGAGTTTCATTTCTTGTATGGGGAAAATTAGTTCGGAATACGTATAGGCATCAGCAGCGAGCAGATGTCCTCGTCCGGATTGTGGTCTTCTGCGGCTACAATCAGTGCTGCACGGGCGGGATCGGCCAGCTCGAAGCAGATATCCTCGTATGGCAGGTTGGTGAGAATCTCTATCAGGAATGTGGACTTGAATCCTATGTCCATGGGCTCGCCGTCGTACTGGCAGGGCAGGGTCTCGTGTGCCGAGATGGAGAATCCGGTGTCCTGAGCCGAGATTACCAGGGTGTTGAACGACAGGGAGAACTTCATGCTGGAAGTGGCCTGGTTCGAGCATACGGACACTCGCTTGACCGCGTTGAGCAGGGTGGTGCGGCTGATGAGCATCTTGTTCTGGTTGTTCTTGGGTATTACAGTCCTGTAGGCGGGGTAGGTGCCGTCCACCAGCCGGCCTGCCAGCAGGCAGCCGTCGAAATCGAAGTGGGCGTTCTTGCCGTCGAAGGTGACCCTGACGTCGCAGTCGGACTTGGAGAGCAGTCCGCGGAGGATGGCCGCGGGCTTCTTGGGCAGGATGAAGGATGATTTCTGTTCGGAGCGTATGTCGGTACGGGTGTAGCACACCAGTTTGTGGGAGTCGGAGGCCACGAGGGACGTGGAGTCCGGAGTGAGGTCGAAGAGTACTCCGTTCATCACGGGGCGCAGCACCTCGTCGGCAGTCGCGTAGAGGGTGTAGCCCAGACCGGCGGAAAGTGTCTCGGCAGGGACTGTCACGGTGACTGCCAGCTCGTCCATGGCGGGAAGCTCGGGATAGTAGTCCGCGGGGAAGAAGGGTATCTTCTGCGCTCCTGTGGCCCAGCTGATCTGCATGGTATTGTTGTCCTCGAGGGTCTTGAACTCGATGGGCATGTCCGGGAACTCCTTGAGGGAGTCGGTGAGTATCTTGGCCGGTACGGCGGCGGATCCCTCTTCCATAACCTCGTCTACGGAGATGACGGTCCTCAGTGTGGTTTCGGAGTCGGATGCAGTCACTTCCAGGGAATTCCCCCTCAGCACGAAGAGGAAGTTGTCCAGTATGGGGGTAGTAGTCTTGTTGGATATCACTCTCAGTCCGGAGAGCAGCCCGCGTAAAAGTTCAGTGCTCGATACAATAAAGTTCATCTTTCGTTTTTTACTTTGATTGAGGGGACAAATGTACAAAAAATTTGGCATATATTTTGAGTTAATTTGTCAACTGGATAAAAATTCACACAATTATGAGAAAGAAAAATTGGCTGATAGTTCTGGCTGCCGTCCTGGCGGGCGGCCTGGCCGGATACATGACCGTCAGGTTCACCTCCGGCGGGGACAATAAGACTTATGTATATCAGGATCCGGATTCCGGAGCGGTCGTGCGCAATGTGAGCATTACCGGCGAGTATCCCGACTTCACATATGCGGCCGAGACGTCGGTCAAGGCCGTGGTGTATGTCAAGGTGGTGAAGAGGAGCGAGCAGCCTCAGGGGCCCTCGTCCCTGTTCGAGTATTTCTTCGGGTTCGGCAATTCCCTGCCGCGTGAGCAGGTAGGCACAGGCTCGGGCGTCATCATCTCCGAGGACGGTTTCATCGTGACCAACAACCATGTGGTCGCAGGCGCAACAGAGATAGAGGTGACGGTAGGGGACAACAAGACATTCAAGGCTGACATCGTGGGTACCGACCCGGCTACGGACGTGGCTCTCCTGAAGGTGGATGCCAAGGGACTTCCCACCATACCTATGGGGGATTCGGACCAGCTCCGTCTCGGAGAGTGGGTGCTGGCCATCGGCAGCCCTTATGGCCTGACTTCGACCATTACTGCGGGTATTGTCAGTGCCAAGGGCCGTTCAATGCCCAATTATTCCGGTGAGTTCAAGATAGAGTCCTTCATCCAGACCGATGCTGCGGTAAATCCCGGCAACAGTGGCGGCGCTCTGGTCAACATCAAGGGAGAACTTGTGGGTATCAATACTGCAATTATTTCTCAAACAGGCTCTTATGCCGGGTATTCCTTCGCTATACCGGTGAATATGGTCAAGAAAATCACAGCCGACTTCCGCGAGTACGGTTCGGTGCAGAGGGCAATGCTCGGAATCTCCATGATCAATAATTCCGAGGATTTGAAAGAAGAAATGAAACTTTCTACCTCAGACGGCGTATATATAGCTGAGGTAGTCAAAGGCGGTGCCGCTGAGGCGGCAGGCATTAAGAAGGGGGACATCCTTCTGTCTATCGACGGAACGGCAGTGGCCAAGGGTACGGCAGTGCAGGAGATAATCAATCAGCACAGCCCTGGAGACAAGGTGGAGCTGGAGATTTCCCGCGACGGCAAGGTCCTGAAGCTCAAAACCACGCTGATAGGTAAGGATACTCAGGAGATGAATGCCTACAACCAGCAGGGCAATGTCAATCTCTTCGGAGCGCAGCTTGTTCCCGCACCCCGCGAGGAGCTTGAGAAACTCGGGCTGAAGGCCGGTGTGAAGGTGGCATCCGTGGACAAGGGCAAGGTCCGTGACGCAGGCATCAAGCCAGGATTTATTATCACGTACGTCAATAATAATCCTGTCGCATCGCCCCAGGACGTGGCCGCCGAGGTGAAGAAGGCCCGCAGATCCCTGCTGATCGAGGGCTTCGATCCGTCCGGCAACCTCTATTACTACGGAATAGGTTTATAATAGAGATAATGAGACAACTTAAGATTACAAAATCAATCACCAACCGCGAGAGCGCTTCCCTTGACAAGTATCTCCAGGAGATCGGCAGGGAAGAGCTCATCGGGGTGGATGAGGAAGTGGAATTGGCACAGAGAATACGCAAAGGGGACCAGGCGGCCCTCGAGAAGCTGACGAAGGCCAATCTCCGCTTCGTCGTTTCTGTTGCGAAACAGTACCAGAACCAGGGACTGAGCCTTCCTGACCTGATCAACGAGGGCAACCTGGGCCTTATCAAGGCCGCCGAGAAGTTCGACGAGACCCGCGGTTTCAAGTTCATTTCCTATGCCGTGTGGTGGATACGTCAGTCGATTCTGCAGGCTCTTGCGGAGCAGTCCAGAATCGTCCGTCTGCCCCTGAACCAGGTGGGGTCCCTGAACAAAATCAACAAGGCGCTTCAGAAATTCGAGCAGGACAACGAGCGCATGCCCTCGCCTGACGAGCTGGCGGAGATTCTCGACATTCCTCGGGACAAGATAGCCGACACCCTCCGGGTATCCGGCCGTCATGTGTCCGTGGACGCGCCTTTCGTGGACGGAGAGGACAACAGCCTGCTGGACGTGCTGGTCAACAATGACTCGCCCAACGCCGACCGCGGTCTGGTCAATGAGTCCCTGAACAAGGAGATAGAGCGCGCCTTATCAACACTTACCGAGAGAGAAAGAGACATCGTAAAGGATTTTTTCGGGATCGGGACCCAGGAGATGACCCTCGAGGAGATAGGTGAGAAGTTCGGTCTAACCCGCGAAAGGGTCCGCCAGATCAAGGAAAAAGCCATACGCCGTCTCAGACACAGCAACCGGAGCAAGCTCCTCAAGAGCTATCTGGGCTAATAAGAATTCCAAACAACCTTATAATCCGACCTCATATGAAAAAATGTTTAGTTTCCACAGCAATCCTGACATGTGCACTTATGATGACATCATGTGACAACAAGAATCCTCTTCTTGAGGAGTGGGATACTCCCTTCGGAATCCCTCCCTTCGAAGAAGTGCAGATAGATGACTACAAACCTGCCATTCTGGCAGCCATTGAGGAGCACAACAGGGAGATAGACGCTATCGTCAACAATCCCGCGGCTCCCGATTTCGAGAATACCATAGTCGCTCTTGACAACTCCGGCAGCCTTTTCAGCCGTGTGTACTCCGTGTTCGGCAGCGAGACTTCCATCAACTCCACTCCCGAACTGATGGCCATCGAGACTGAGCTGGCCCCCGTAGTGAGCGCCCATTTCAATGAGATTTCCCTCAATGAGAAACTCTACGAGAGGGTCAAGGCCGTCTATGACAACCGCGAGAACCTTGGCCTCGAGCCCGACCAGATGAGACTTCTCACCGAGACCTACAAGGGATACGAGCGTTCCGGCGCCACCCTGCCCGCAGATAAGAAGGAAGAGCTCAAGAAGATCAACTCCCGTCTTTCCGAGCTGCAGCTCAAGTTCGAGCAGAACGTGCTCAAGGAGACTGCCGCCTTCAATCTGGTGGTGGATGACGAGGCCGATCTCGCCGGACTTCCCCAGGCAGCCATAGACGCTGCGGCACAGCGTGCCGAGGAGAAAGGCATGGGCGGTATGTGGGTGTTCGGTCTGGACAATGCCAGCGTAATGCCCTTCCTCCAGTATGATGACAACCGGGAACTGCGTACCAAGCTGCTGAACGGCTATCTCAACCGTGCCAACAACGGGGATGAGAACGACAACAAGGCGATAATCGTCGAGATGGTGAACCTCTATAACCAGAAGGCCAAAATCATGGGCTATGACAACTATGCCGAGTTTGTTCTCGAGGACCGTATGGCCAAGACCCCCGAGGCTGTCTACAACCTCCTCGACCAGCTCTGGACACCGGCCCTGAAATCCGCAAAGCGTGAACTCGCGGACATGTATCCCATCGCCAAGGCTCAGGGAGTCAATGACGAGCTGACTGCCGCCGACTGGAGATACTACTTCGAGAAGGCCAAGGCCGAGAAGTTCAACCTTTCCGAGGATGAGCTGAAGCCCTACTTCAAGTTCGAGAACGTGCGTGAGGGTATCTTCTACGTGGCCAACCGTCTTTACGGAATTACCTTCACCCAGCTCAACAACGTGCCGGTGCCCCATCCCGAGGCCCAGGCCTTCGAGTGCAAGGACGCTGACGGCTCCACCCTCGGCATCATCTTCATGGATATGTTCGCCCGTCCCGGCTACAAGAGAGGCGGTGCATGGTGCGGAGGCTACCGCGAGCAGTACTACAAGGACGGTGTAAGGGTTATCCCTATCGTGACCATCGTGGGCAACTTTACCCGCGGAACAGGTGACGCTCCCGCACTGCTGAGCCCCGATGAGACCGAGACATTCTTCCACGAGTTCGGACATGCCCTCCAGTCCCTCCTTCAGGATGTAAGGTATCAGGGCAACGCCTCGATGACCCGCGATTTCGTGGAACTCCCCTCGCAGATCAACGAGCACTGGGCATTCGAGCCTGAGGTGCTTAAAGTATATGCAAAGCACTATCAGACAGGTGAGGTGATTCCTCAGGAACTGGTGGACAAGCTCGACAAGTCCGGCAAGTACGGCCAGGGCTTCGCAACTACCGAGTATCTGGCAGCCTCCCTGCTCGATATGGACTACTTCATCATGGATGAGATTCCCGCCGACCTGGATGTCAACAAATTCGAGGCTAAAGTCCTCGGTGACCGCGGTCTGCTCTCCCAGATTCCTCCCCGCTACCGCTCGACCTACTTCACCCACGTGTTCGGCGGCGGATATACAGTAGGCTACTACAGCTACATCTGGGCAGAGGTTCTGGACGCTGACGCCTACGAGGCATTCAAGGAGACCGGTGACATCTTCAACCAGGAGGTGGCCCGCAAGTTCCGCGAGGAAGTCCTCGAGCGCGGCGGTGAGGACGACGCCATGACCCTCTACGTCAACTTCCGCGGCAAGGAGCCCGGCATCGATCCCCTCCTCGCCAACAGAGGCCTCAAATAGTATCTACACTCAAACCTTATATGAATCAGGAACAGTTTATTCAAGACAAGGTAAAATATGCGCTGGAAGCCCTTTACGGGGCTTCTGGCGTTAATTTGCCCATACAGGTCCAGGCGACCAGAAAAGAGTTCGAGGGCGATGCGACCCTCGTCACCTTCCCCCTGCTCAAGACATCCCGAAAGTCCCCCGAGGCCACAGGCCAGGAGATAGGAGAGTGGCTGAAGGCCAATACTCCGGAGATAGAGAGCTTCAATGTGGTGAAGGGTTTCCTCAATATCAAGTTCGCGCCCTCTTTCTGGAAGGAGGTCTACGGCTCCATTGCCGCTGACGGCAGCTTCGGGCATCTTCCCTCCACCGGGAAGACCGTGATGGTGGAGTATTCCTCCCCCAATACCAACAAGCCCCTGCACCTCGGGCACATCCGCAACATCCTCTTAGGATGGTCGGTCTCCAGGCTCCTGGAGGAGAACGGGCACAAGGTGATAAAGACCAATATCGTCAATGACCGAGGCATCCATATCTGCAAGTCCATGATAGCATGGAAGAAAGCCGGCAACGGAGTCACTCCGGAGTCCTCCGGCAAGAAGGGGGACCACCTTGTGGGGGACTTCTATGTGAAGTTCAACGACCTGTACAAGGCAGAGGTGGCTCAGCTGGAGGCTCAGGGCATGAGCAAGGAGGAGGCCGAGGAAAAGGCCCCCATCCTGCAGGAGGCCCGTCAGATGCTGGTCAAGTGGGAGCAGGGCGACCCGGAGACCGTGGAACTCTGGAAGATGATGAACTCCTGGGTATATGCCGGCTTCGACGAGACCTACAAGGCTCTCGGAGTAGGGTTTGACCGTATCTACTACGAGTCCCAGACCTATCTGCACGGCAAGTCGCTGGTGGAGGAAGGACTGCGCAAGGGAGTCTTCGAGCGGATGGAGGACGGCTCGGTGTGGTGCGACCTGACCGCCGACGGACTGGACCGCAAGCTGCTCCTGAGAAAGGACGGCACATCCGTCTACATCACGCAGGACCTCGGTACAGCTGTGGAGAGATTTTCCGAATACAGTCTGGACGAGCATGTCTACGTGGTGGGCAATGAGCAGAACTACCATTTCCAGGTACTCAAGCTCATACTGAAAAAGCTCGGTTTCGCATGGGCGGACCACATCTACCATCTGTCCTACGGTATGGTGGAGCTGCCCGAGGGCAAGATGAAGTCCCGCGAGGGTACAGTCGTAGATGCCGACGACCTGCTGGAGAAAATGTACAATACCGCCAAGGAGACCTCCCTGGAGCTGGGCAAGCTGGCCGACATGAGCGCCGCCGAGCAGGAAGAACTGTTCCGGACCCTCAGTCTGGGAGCCCTGAAGTACTTCATAATCAAGGTAGACCCCAAGAAGACCATGCTCTTCGACCCGAAAGAGTCGATAGACTTCAACGGCAATACCGGTCCCTTCATCCAGTACACCCATGCCCGTATCCGCTCCATCCTGCGCAAGGCGGCTGAGGCCGGATACGTCCCGGCAATGGCGGCGGACGCTGCTTTCAACGATAAGGAAATCAGCATTATCAAGATGCTCAACCAGTATCCCCAGAAGGTAGCCGAGGCCGGCGCGGCCCTGTCTCCGGCCCTGATTGCCAACTATGCCTACGACCTGGCGAAGGAGTTCAACCAGTACTATCACGACGTGTCCATACTGCGCGAGGAGAGCGCAGCCCTGCGCGATGCCCGTCTGATGCTCATAGGCACTATCGCATCGGTGCTGGTCAAGGCCATGGATATCCTCGGAATCCGTCTGCCCGAGAGGATGTAGCAGGCCATGACGGAGCAAGGACAGTCCGCCTATATGTTCCCCACCTCTGTCAAGGAGGTGGAGAGACTCGGGTGGGACTATATCGACATCATACTTTTTTCAGGTGATGCCTTCATCGACCATCCGGCTTCCGGTACGGCGATGATTGCGCGTATCCTGCAGCATGAGGGCTGGAGGGTGGCCGTGGTGCCCCAGCCCAACTGGCAGGACGACCTGCGGGACTTCCGGAAACTGGGGGTCCCGCGCCTGTTCTTCGGGGTCAACTCCGGGGCCATGGACTCCATGGTCAACCATTATACTGCCGCCAAACGTCTCCGCAGCAATGATGCCTACACTCCCGGAGGACAGGCCGGACACAGACCGGATTATGCAGTGACCGTATATACGCGGATATTGAAGCGTCTGTATCCCGATGTGCCCGTGGTTATCGGAGGTATCGAGGCCTCCCTGCGGCGCCTGACACATTATGATTACTGGGCTGACCGTCTTTTCCCCTCGGTACTGGTGGACAGCGGGGCAGACCTGCTGATTTACGGGATGGGGGAGAGGCCGGTGGTGGCCGCCGCCCGTGCCATTGCCGCCGGAGAGGACCTGAGAGACATTCCTCAGACCGCCTTTTTCTCGGACGGGCCATGCCCGGCAGCCGGTGAGGGTACGATTGTCCTGCACGGCCATGAACGGGTCTGCCGCGACAAGGACGCATTTACCGAGGACTTCAATGTGGAGGAGCGGGAGGCCAACCGCCTGCATGCCTCCACCCTCATTGAGCCTTATCCCGGGGGCTATGTCCAGGTCAACCCTCCGTTTCCTCCGGAGACCACAGAGGAACTGGATTCCTATTACGCACTGCCTTTTACCCGGCAGCCGCATCCCCGTTACCGCGGCAAGGACATACCGGCGTGGGAGATGATAAAGAACTCCCTGACGATTCACCGCGGGTGTTTCGGAGGCTGCTCTTTCTGTACCATCGCCGCCCATCAGGGAAAATTTATCCGCAGCCGCAGCCCAGAGTCGATAGTGGCGGAGGTGGAGCGCCTGACGGCCATGCCGCATTTCAAGGGGATAATCTCGGATGTGGGTGCGCCTACAGCCAATATGTACGGCCTTCGCGGACGGGATGCCTCGCGCTGTGCCCGCTGCAGCCGGCCCTCCTGCCTCTTCCCGTCGCGCTGCCCCAACATGGAGCATTCGCACAAGGCTCTGCTGGAGCTGTACAGCCGCATTACGGCCGTTCCAGGGGTCCGGAAGGCATTTATCGGCAGCGGCATCCGCTACGACCTTTTTCTGGACAAGGACGGCTTTCTGGACGAGTATTCGGAGCAATATCTGAGGGAGGTGGTGACCAGGCACACCTCCGGATGGTTCAAGGTAGCCCCGGAGCATACGGAGGACCACGTACTGAGGCTGATGTCCAAGCCGCCTTTCGCCCTCTTTTCCGTTCTCAGGCGGGAGTTCTCGAGGATTGCGGCCCGGGAGAAGCTGCCCTACAGGATTGTTCCCTATTTCATATCCTCGCATCCGGGATGTACCTTCCAGGATATGAAATCCCTCTCGAAGAACAAGGAACTCAGGGGAATACAGCTTGAGCAGGTGCAGGATTTCACTCCTACGCCCATGACCGCCTCCTCGGTGATGTTCTATACCGGAAAGGATCTGTTCGGGCGGCCTGTTTTCGTGGAAAGGAGTATCTCCGGAAAGAAAATCCAAAAATCTCTTTTTTTTAGAAAAAATGCACTATAATTGCAGCCGTTTTTGAAAAGAGAAAAAATAGATATGGAACAGAATGTAAAATCATCTTCGGCCCGTCCCAGGAGAAGGGCGGTTATCAGCTATGACAACATGTCTCCCGAGCTTCAGGCTGCGTTCAAGGAGAAATATCCCAGAGGATACGCAGACTATATGGGCGACCTCTTCAAGGTGGACAAGCCCGACGGCTCCAGTTTCTATGCGGTGGAGGTCGATATACCCGACGCAGTGTATCTGGTGAAGATAGATGTGGACATAGATGACTATGAGAAGGCCGAGGAGGATCTCTTCGACGATGATGTAGAAGATGCTGCCGGCATAGACGGTGAGGTATTCCCTGATAATGGAGATGATATGCAGGGAGGCGAGGATGACCAGATGGACGATTAGGCCGCTCATCTGGCTCAAGCACCAGCCCGAGCAGAGGATCATGACGATCCTGGCCATAGTTACCGGGCTGGGCAGCGGGGCCGCGGCAGTAGTGCTCAAGACTCTTATAGATCTTATCGGAGAGTTGTTGACGGGATGGTTCGGTGTCTCCCGCGACAACTTTCTGCTGCTTGTATACCCCGGGGTGGGTATGCTGCTTTCCATGCTCTTTGTCCGCTATGTCGTACGCGATGACATAGGGCACGGGGTGACGAAGGTTCTCTTCGCCATATCCCGCAACAACTCCAGAATCAAGAGCCACAATATGTGGACCTCCCTTCTGTCCAGTTCCGTGACCATCGGCTTCGGAGGCTCGGTCGGAGCGGAGGCGCCCATCGTGTACACCGGTGCGGCGATAGGCTCCAATATAGCGAGGACGCTGGGACTTTCCTACCGCAATATGACCATCCTGCTGTGCTGCGGTGCGGCCGGGGCCGTGGCAGGTATCTTCAAGGCCCCGATGGCAGGTATCCTCTTCTGTCTGGAGATACTGCTGTTCAACATATCGATGTCCTCAATCCTGCCCCTGCTGCTGTCCTCCGTGACGGCTACGACAGTCTCCTATCTTTTCCTGGGCCGCGAGGTCCCGTTTACCAGTACGGTAGACCCTTTCGCCATGGGCAACCTTCCCTACTACGTAGTGCTGGGCGTGTTCTGCGGCCTGGTATCCCTGTATTTCCTCAGGACCACCCTTTCTCTCGAGGACCGCATCAGGAAGATATCCAATCCCTTCAAGCGGTGGGCTTTCTGCGCCGGGATGCTGGGTCTGCTGATATTCATATTCCCGCCTCTTTTCGGGGAGGGCTATTCGTCCCTGGGCCACATGCTTCAGGGCAATCCCGACACTATCCTGGAGAACTCCCTGTTCTCAGGCATATTCGAGCATAAATGGGTGATCCCCATATATTTTGCCCTTGTGCTGGTGTTCAAGGTATTCGCCATGTCCTTCACCAATGCCGGCGGAGGCGTCGGAGGAACCTTCGGACCTACCCTGATAGTCGGCGGCATAGCAGGTTTCATCCTGGCCCGGACCGTCAATCTCATAGGCTTCCATGCCGTGCCGGAGGCCAATTTCGCCCTCGTTGGCATGGCCGGGCTTATGGCGGGGGTGATGCAGGCCCCGATGACGGCCATATTCCTCATCGCCGAGATAACGGGAGGATACGCCCTCCTGCTGCCGCTGATTATAGTGTCGGCCATCTCGTTTGCCACCATGAGGGCCTTCGAGCCTTTCTCCATCTATTCCAAGCGTCTGGCCAAGAGCGGAGACCTGATTACCCACAACAGCGACCGGGCGGTGCTCACCCTCCTGCAGACCTCGGACCTGGTGGAGACCGATTTTACCTCCGTCCGTCTTGATGATACCTTAGGCGACCTGGTCAAGGCCGTAGCCCGCTCCACCCGCAATCTATATCCAGTGCTGGACGATTCAGGTATCTATCGCGGCTACATCGGTCTGGATGACATCCGCAAGATCATGTTCGACAAGGACAAGTACGAGACCACCAAGCTCTATTCGCTGATGAAGAACGCTCCGGCCACTGTGCTCTCTACCGACAGGATGGACAGCGTCATGGACAAGTTCGACAAGACCGGAGCCTGGAACCTGCCCGTGGTGGACGAGGACGGACGCTATGTGGGCTATGTCTCCAAGTCCAAGATATTCTCGTCCTACCGCAAGCGTCTGCAGGAAGTCTCCTGCGACTAAATATGCGTAAATATGTGTTATAACGGGCAAACTGCTGCGGCATTATCGGTATCATGGCTCAGTCATTGCATTTTACCCATTCTAACGCATATTTAATTCTGTAATTTTTTCTTATTTTCGTAAAAATATTAGCTGTATGGAAAGTCTATATGTCAATCATATCGCGGAACTTATGTCCGTTGCGCCCTGGAGGGTGGAGCATTGTGTCGAACTGATAGCCGAAGGGGCGACGGTGCCCTTCATATCCCGTTACCGCAAGGAGCGTACCGGAGGCCTGGATGAGGCCCAGGTGGCTGAAATCAAGCACTACAGCGCGAAATTCGAGGAGCTGGAGAAGCGCAAGGCGTCGGTACTCGAGACCATTGCCTCGCAGGAGAAACTGACTCCGGAGCTGGAGAAGCGGATCCGGGAGTGTCTTGACCCCGTGGTATTGGAGGACCTTTATCTGCCTTACCGGCCCAAGCGGCGCACCCGTGCCTCCGTTGCCAAGGAGAAGGGGCTGGAGCCTCTGGCGGCGGCTGTATTTGCCTGCAAGGTGAAGGATCCTGCAGTCGAGGCGGGCAAATACCTCAATGATGCCGTATCGTCGTCCGAAGAGGCCCTTTCCGGAGCACGGGACATCATGGCCGAGTGGATTTCCGAGTCGGTGCCGGTGAGGGAGATGATGCGGCGTTCCTATTCCAAGTATGGGCGGCTGTCGGCCCATGTGGCCTCGGGTGTGGACCAGGAGAGCGAGGAGGCCTCGAAATACCGCAACTATTTCAATTTCTCGGAGGACATCTCGCGGGCTCCGTCGCACAGGGTACTGGCCGTGCTGCGCGGGGCGCGGGAAGGGGTGCTGAGCGTCAAGGTGGACGTGGACAAGGACCGGACGCTGGACCGGATATATTCCTCGGTGCTGCGCGGCAAGCCCTCTCCCTCGGATGCCGCTGCCCTGGAAATAGACTACGCCGTGGAGGACTCTTTCAAACGTCTGCTGCATCCCTCTATAGAGAACGAGACCCTGAAGGCGGCCAAGGAAAGGGCCGATATCGAGTCGATACGGGTATTCGGGGACAATCTGAGGCAGCTTCTGATGGCCCCGCCTCTCGGGCAGAAGCGGGTGCTGGCCATCGACCCCGGCTTCCGCACCGGCTGCAAGGTGGTCTGCCTGGACGCGCAGGGAGCGCTGCTGCACAATGATACGATATATCCCCATCCGCCGCGCAATGAGCGCACCATGGCGATGAAGAAGATCTCCAATATGGTGGAGACTTACAGGATAGAAGTGATAGCTATCGGCAACGGCACGGCAGGCCGCGAGACCGAGGCGTTCATCAAGAAGATTGCCTTGCCCGAGGGTGTCCGTGTCTACTCGGTGAGCGAGGACGGGGCATCGGTCTATTCGGCCTCGCCGGTGGGACGGGAGGAGTTTCCGGAGTACGATGTGACCGTGCGTGGAGCCGTGTCCATCGGACGGCGCATAATGGACCCTCTGGCCGAGCTGGTGAAGATAGACCCCAAATCGATAGGGGTGGGGCAGTACCAGCACGATGTGGATCAGGGGCTTTTGAAAGAACGTCTGGACGAGGTGGTGGAGAACTGCGTCAACAGTGTGGGAGTCAACCTCAATACCGCTTCCCGGCACCTGCTGGCATACGTCTCCGGTGTCGGACCGGCCATGGCCCGCAACATCGTGGAGTACCGGGACGAGCACGGAGCCTTTACCTCGCGCCGGGACCTGCTGCACGTCAAGAGGCTGGGCGAGAAGGCCTTCGAGCAGTGTGCCGGCTTCCTGCGCATACCGGGGGCGGCAGACCCGCTGGACAACACAGCCGTGCATCCGGAGCGGTATGCGCTGGTGAAGAGGATGGCCGCCGATGCCGGAGTGGGTGTGGCTGAGCTGATAGTCCGCAAGGACCTGCGCGATGCCGTAGACCTGAAGGCCTACGTGTCCGATGAGGTGGGCATGCCGACCCTGACCGACATCATGCAGGAACTGGACAAGCCGGGCCGCGACCCCCGTGCCTCCTACAAGGTGCTGGAGTTCGCCGAGGATATCCACACGATAGAGGACCTTCAGGCCGGTATGGAGCTGCCCGGTATCGTGACCAATGTGACCGACTTCGGGGCCTTCGTGGACTTCGGCATCAAGCAGAACGGCCTGATTCACGTCTCCCGTATGGGTGCCGCCGGTCCCGACGGACGCCGCCGCCGGGTCGCCCGTCCCTCCGATGTCCTCAAAGTCCACCAGCACGTCCGCGTCCGCGTCATCGAGGTCGACCTCAAGCGGGGCCGCATCGCGCTGGAGCTCATCGGCTGATTTGCCGCATGGGAACCTTCATTTCCGCGCGGTCCTTTTCCAGTATTGTAGATAGGGTAGTAACTATTTTTTGTAGGGGAGTGGGTCGCGCGACTAATAAAATTTCGTTGTTAAACTTGCCCGGAGAGTGAACTGTTTTCATCGTAATCGGACAAACTATTCCTCATTGGACGGTAATGCTTTGCGGTATTTGGCAAGTATGGCCATGAACTCTTCCCCGGTGATGGTCTCTTTGTCGAGCAGGTAGGCTGCGGCCTCGTCCATGGCGGGGCGGTTGGCGGTGATGATGGAGCGGGCTTTCTCGTGGGCCTGCCTGATGAGGGCCAGCACTTCCCGGTCGATGTCGGCGGCGGTGTCGGCCGAGCAGGCGAGGGTGGTGTCTCCGCCCAGGTAGGCGTTGCTGACGGTCTCGAGGGCCATCATGTCGTACTTGTCGCTCATGCCGTAGCGGGTAACCATGGCCCGGGCCAGACGGGTGGCCTGCTCTATGTCGTTGGATGCGCCTGTAGTGATCTGGCCGAAGAAAATCTCCTCGGCGGCGCGGCCTCCGGTCAGGGTCACGATGCGGTTGAAGAGGTCCTCGCGGGTCAGGAGCACCTGCTCCCCGCTGTCCACCTGCATGGTGTAGCCGAGGGCTCCGGAGGTGCGGGGTACTATGGTTATCTTGTGTACAGGTGCCGAGTGAGTCTGCATGGCGGCTACCATGGCGTGGCCTATCTCGTGGTAGGATACTGTCTTGCGCTCGGTCTCGGACAGCACCTTGCCTTTCTTCTGGGCACCGGCGATGACTGTCTCCACGCTCTCCTCCAGGTCGGCTGTAGTGACCTTGTCACGGCCCATGCGGACGGCCCTCAGCGCACCCTCGTTGACGATGTTGGCCAGCTCGGCTCCGGATGATCCGGCGGTGGCCCTGGCCACTACATCCAGGTCCACATTGTCATGCCGGACGTGGGCCAGGTGTACGTTGAGGATGGCCTTGCGCCCCTCGAGGTCGGGGAGCTCCATCTGGATGCGGCGGTCGAATCGTCCCGGACGCAGCAGGGCCTTGTCCAGACTCTCGGGCCGGTTGGTGGCGGCCAGGATGACTACTCCCTTGCGGGCGTCGAAGCCGTCCATCTCGGTCAGCAGCTGGTTGAGGGTCTGCTCCCTCTCGTCATTGCCGCCTCCGAGGGTGTTGTCGCGCTTCTTGCCGATGGCATCTATCTCGTCTATGAAGATGATGCAGGGGGCCTTCTCATTGGCCTGCTTGAAGAGGTCGCGGACCTTTGCCGCACCCATGCCGACGAACATCTGCACGAACTCCGAGCCTGACATGCTGAAGAACGGCACCTTTGCCTCTCCGGCCACTGCCCTGGCGATGAGGGTCTTGCCCGTACCCGGAGGACCTACGAGCAGGGCCCCCTTGGGCAGGGACGCTCCTATGGCGGTGTATTTGCCAGGATTGTGCAGGAAATCGACTATCTCCGTCAGGGCCTCCTTGGCCTCGTCCTGTCCGGCCACATCGGCAAAGGTGGTCCTGACATCCGAGTCAGCGTAGATCTTCGCCCCGCTGCCTCCGAAGGACATGAAGTTGCCCCCGCCGGCTCCCAGCCGGGACTGAATCGATTTGCCGGCCTGCCTCCAGATGAGGTAGAATATCAGGAAAGGCAGGACCCACAGCAGGATGAAATTCATTATCGGGGAATTCTCGCGGGGAATCTCGCGGGTAAATGCTATGCGGCCGTCCTCATTCGGACTTTTGGCAGCCAGCAGACGGTCCACCAAGCCGGGATCGCCGACCGAGCCGGTGGAGTAAGTGGTCTTGCCGTTGTCCCCCTCATCGGTCAGGAAATAGATGTAGTCGTTCTTGATCATAACCTTCTCGACCAGGCCGCTGTCGACCTTGTTGATGAAGGTGCCGTAGTCGGTGGGAATGATGCGCTGGCCGCTCATCTTGGGAAAGACCAGCCAGTTGAGTATCAGTACCACAACGATTACCACCAGCATTCCTACAAAGGAACTGGTGCGTGGTCCCTGATCCTGCGGTTTGTTGCCGTCATTGCTGCGGTTTGCTTGCTGTACTGCCATTGTCAGATTGTTTAATTGGTTTATTAAATAATCTAACAAGGATTGTGCCGTTGCTGCTTTATGCCATTCTGACAGACTATGATGGATGGAATTCCAGTCGTGAGGGGCTGCGCAGGCCGGTGAGGCGGCCGTTTCGGACGACAGGCGTACCGTTTGTGAAGGTGTCGGTGACGGCCCAGTCGAAAGTCTGTCCTTCGAGAGGGGACCAGCCGCAGCGGCAGGCTATATTGTCCTTGGAGACGGTCCAGGGCCGGCGGCGTACGATGACCAGATCGGCCCACCAGCCTTCGCGGATGTAGCCGCGGCGGTCGATGCGGAAGAGGTCGGCCGGGGAGTGGGACATCATCCGTACCACCTGCTCTATGGGGAAGCAGCCGCGTTCAGCGAGCTGGAGCATCATCACGAGGGAGTGCTGTATGGTGGGCAGTCCGGAGGGGGCATGGAGGTAATCCTGCATTTTCTCGGCATACAGATGGGGGGCGTGGTCGGTGGCCACAGCCTGGACCTGGCCCTCGCGGACAGCTGCGGTGACGGCCTCCCGGTCGGCAGGAGTCTTGATGGCCGGGTTGCACTTGATCAGTGAGCCGTATCTGTCGTAATCCCTGTCGTCGAACCACATGTAGTGTACGCAGACTTCGGAGCTGATGCCGGGGTGTGTCCTGCGGGCTTCGCAGAGCATGGACAGTTCATCGGCGGTGCTGACGTGGAGTACGTGCAGGCGGGTGCCGTGCTTCATAGCCATTTCCACGGCTTTGGACGAGGAGAGGAGGCAGGCTTCGCGGCTGCGGATCAGAGGATGGGCGCTGAATGGAATGGCATCGTCCCCGTAGCGGGTGCGGGCGGCGGTCAGATTGGCCCGGATGGTGGCCTCATCCTCGCAGTGTGTGGCGATGAGCCGGCCCGGCAGGGAAAATATAGCTTCCAGGGCTTCCTGCGAGTCCACGAGCATGTTGCCGGTGGACGAGCCCATGAATACCTTGATGCCGCAGATACGGCCAGGGTCGGCCCGACGCAGCTCTCCGATATTGTCATTGGTGGCCCCTATATAAAAGGAGTAGTTGGCGTAGGAGTCCCGAGCTGCGGTGGAGTATTTTTCTTCGAGGGCTTCGAGGGTAGTGGCCGGAGGGTTGTTGTTGGGCATGTCCATGAAGGAGGTGGTGCCGCCGAGTACTGCTGCCGCGCTTTCGGAGGCTATGCAGCCTTTGGCGGTGGCTCCCGGCTCGCGGAAATGCACCTGGTCGTCGATGACGCCTGGAAGGAGGAGGGCTCCCTCATTGTCCCCTATGACCTCACCGGCGGAGGCTTCGGCCTGCCGCACCTTATCGGTATATCCCGGCTCAGAGCGCAGGATTATTTTAGAGATCAGACCATTTTCTATCAGGACGCTGCCCTCGCGGATGCTGCCTTCGCTGACGATCCGGATGTCCCGGATGAGAGTGCTTCCGGCCATTGCTGTCATTTTGTTTCGGGGTTGGGGGTGATCTTTCTGAACTTCAGGGCAATGACTCCACGGAATGCCTCTCCGAATATGGAGCTGCTCATCTTGGACTTGCCTTCCTTGCGGTCGGTGAATATGATGGGTACCTCGATAATGTGGTATCCGAGTTTCCAGGCATTGTACTTCATCTCTATCTGGAAACCGTAGCCCTTCATTCTTATCCGGTCCAGGTCGATGGCCTTCAGAACCTTGCTGCTGTAGCACACAAATCCGGCGGTGGAGTCGTAGACCTTCATGCCCAGTACGGTCCGCACATAGTAGGAAGCGCCGTAGGATATCATGATGCGGCTCAGCGGCCAGTCCCTGACGGCGATGCCCTTGACATAGCGGGAACCGATGGACATATCGGCGCCTCCCTCGGTGCAGGCCCGGTAGAGGCGGATCAGGTCATCCGGGTTATGCGAGAAGTCTGCATCCATCTCGAAGATGTAGTCGTAGCCGTGGTCCAGGCACCAGCGGAATCCGGTTATGTAAGCTGTCCCGAGTCCCAGCTTGCCCTGGCGCTCTATGATGAAGAGAGTCCCGGGAAATTCTGTCTGCAGGCCCTTGACTATGGCGCCTGTACCGTCGGGAGATCCGTCATCGACTACAAGGATGTGGAAGTCTCCTTCCAGCGAGCGGACCTTCCGGATTATTTTCTCTATATTCTCCTTCTCGTTGTACGTGGGAATGATTACTATTTTAAGGTGCTCCATGACATTTTCTTTACATCCATACAAAGGTAGAAAAATATTGCTATCTTCGGCCAAAATTCCTAATGACCTTTAGAATCTATGAAACGTATAAAGATGTCGCTTCTGCTGAAGATCGTGATAGCCATACTGCTCGGTATCGGCTGCTCGTATTTCTTTCCGGAGGCACTTGCCCGTATATTCGTGACATTCAACTCATTGTTCGGTAATTTTTTGAATTTCATCATACCGTTGCTTATTCTGGGGCTTGTGGCCCCTGGCATAGCCGAGCTCGGACGCGGAGCCGGGAAGATGCTGGGAGTCACCACACTTCTGGCCTACGGCTCTACCGTGCTGGCCGGTTACTTCTCCTACGGCGTCTGCGGTCTGACATATCCGCATATCCTGGAACAGGGATCGTTCTCCTCGAGCGAGGCACTGGCTGCGGCCGAGGGGCTGGAGCCGTATTTTGTCATCGACATGCCTCCTCTTTTCGGCGTGATGTCGGCACTGATACTCTCCTTCGTCCTGGGACTGGCCCTGGCCTCGGTCAAGGGCAATGCCTTCCGTACGGTCCTCAACGAGTTCAGGGAGGTGATAATGCTCGTTATCCGCAAGGTCATCATCCCGCTGCTGCCCCTGTACATCTTCGGTATCTTCCTCAAGATGGGCGTCGAGGGGACTGTCATGATGATAATAGGGCTCTTCCTCAAGGTCATCATCGTCATCTTCATACTGCATGTGGCACTGCTGCTGATACAGTTCTGCATAGCCGGAGCGGTGGCCGGCAAGAATCCGCTCAGATGCCTTAAGAATATGCTCCCCGCCTACATGACGGCCCTGGGCACCCAGTCCTCCGCAGCGACCATACCCGTAACGCTGGCTCAGGCCAAGAAAAACGGGGTGAGGGCTGAGGTGGCCGATTTCGTGATACCTCTCTGCGGTACGATTCATCTCTCGGGCAGTACCCTAAAAATCGTCGCCTGTGCTTTTGCCATCTCGTTTATGACGGGAATGCCCACCGACCTGGGTCTTTATACTGAATTTATCTTCATGCTCGGCATAGCGATGGTGGCTGCACCCGGAGTGCCCGGCGGGGCCATCATGGCGTCCATCGGCATTATCGGCTCCATTCTGGGCTTTGACGAGGACATGCAGGGTCTGATGATAGCCCTGTACATAGCGATGGACAGCTTCGGCACGGCCTGCAATGTCACCGGAGACGGTGCCATCGCCCTGATAGTCGACCGGATCTTCAAAAGACAGGCAGTCCGATGAAGGAAATCCTCAATATAGCAGTGTGCCAATGCGGGGTGGTATGGGAGGCTCCGCAGGAGAACCTCTGTCGTCTGCAAGCCTTCATAGGAGGCTATCTGGAACAATGCGGGGACAATGACCGTCCGGACCTGATCGTCCTGCCGGAATTCTTCGCCACCGGCTTCACTTCCAATACGGAACTGGCAGAGAAGGAGAACGGTCCCACCCTGAGGTGGATGCAGGCCCTGGCCATTTCATCCCGGGCAGCAGTGACCGGTTCTGTCCCTACCGCAGCGGACGGAAAGGTGTACAACCGCATGTATTTTATCGCCCCTGACGGGAGGACAGAGTTCTACGACAAGCGCCATCTCTTCAGGATGAGCGGGGAACATGAGGTATTTGCCTCCGGAAGTACCAGGAAAACGGTGGAGTACCTGGGGTGGAGGATCGGTCTCAATGTATGCTATGACCTCCGTTTTCCGGTATGGAGCCGCCGTACTCCATCGAATGACTACGACCTGCTGCTGAATGTGGCCTCATGGCCTTCCTCGCGCATGGCGGCGGCCTCTTTGCTGGCCCATGCCCGGGCGGTGGAGAATCAGTGCTGGATGGTTTTCTGCAACAGGGTGGGGGAGAGTCCCGAGAACAGTTACTGCGGCGGGTCGCTCATAATCGATTACAAGGGCCGTTCCGTAGGGAATTTCCTCTTCGACGGGTTCACCGGTCCGGACGGAGGATTCCTCCGGGCAGCATTGGACATAAGGGAGCTGCGTCGTTTCAGGGATAAGTTCCCGGCCTGGATGGATGCGGATGATTTTGAATTGAACTAAATAAATATGATAAGGACAATAATTTTTTCAGCAGCTCTTTCCGTCCTTCTGTGCTGCTCCTGTGCCGAAAGGACGGTAAGGGTGGAACTTGTAGCTACGAACGATACTCACGGAGCGGTTTTCCCGCGGGGCTATACCGGGGATACCGCAGAACATTCATCCCTTGCGTCAGTATGTGCGTATGTGGACAGCCTCAGGCAGGCTGACGGGGACAATCATGTGATACTGCTGGATTGCGGGGATCATCTTCAGGGGGACAATGCCGTCTATTATTCCAACTATGTGGATACCTCGGACGGCAGGCATCTGATAGGCAGGATTTTCAACTTCATGAAATATGATGCCGTAGTGGTCGGAAATCACGACCTGGAGGCCGGCCATCCCGTGTATGACCGTATGGCGGAGGAGCTGGACTGCCCTTACCTGGCCGCAAACGCCGTAGCTCTCCAGGACGGACGGGCATATTTCGACAGGTACACTGTCCTGGAGAAGGACGGACTGCGGACGGCTGTCATCGGCTTCACGAATGCCAATGTGAAGTCGTGGATCTCCAAGGACAAATACGAGGGAATGGATTTCATCCCCGTGGATTCTATTGCAGCCTCCCTGGTGGAGGAGGTGCGGCGCAGGGAGAAGCCGGATGTGGTGATTCTGGCCGTGCACTGCGGTCTGGGAGAGGAGGATGTCCCCAGTATTGAGAACAATGCACTGTATCTGGCGGCTCATGTGCCCGGGATAGATGCGGTGATAGCCGCGCATGATCACCGGCGGCTTGCAGTCAAGGTGATGGGAGCGGACGGAGACAGTGTCTGTGTGGTCGAGTCCGGCTCAAAGGCACGCGCCGTATCCAGGCTGAGTATTTCCGCGGTGAAGAAAGGAGGCCGTCTGGTCTCTCTCAGCATATCCCCGTCCGTAGCCGATGTCGGGCACCTGAAACCGTGTGGAAGATACATGAATGAGTTCGGGCAGGACTGGCAGACGGTATATGATTTCTCCAACAGGACAATCGGCCGTCTCGTCTCTCCCTTGGACCTGAGTTACAGGAAGGACCGGCGTTCGGACTATCTGGCGCTGATTCATTATGTCCAGCTTTCTTGTCCCGGAGTGGACATATCGTTCACAGCTCCGCTGGTGTCCGAAGGAGTGATGCCGGCCGGAGAACTGAAGTTCAACGACCTGTTTACCCTCTACCGTTTCGAGAATCTGCTTTATGTGGTGGAGATGACGGGAAAGGAAATCAAGGATTATCTTGAGGGGGCCTACGATAAGCGCATCACCGGCTCGGACTATCTCTATAACTACGATACTGCCGGAGGTCTGGTCTATACAGTCAGTCCTTCATCGGCCAAGGGCAGCCGTGTGAGGATTATCTCCATGTGGGACGGTACGCCTTTTGAGATGTCCGGGACATACCGTGTCGCCATGACATCCTACCGTGCCAGCGGGGCAGGAGGACTGCTGAAGGAGGCCGGTCTGGACCGGGAGACGATGGACTCCCGCGTGGTGGAAATCTATCCTGAGATACGGGAGATGCTCCGTGAGTTTATTGAGGCCCAGGGCGATATAGATCCTAAAGAAATTGCGGGTGCGAAAAAGACCGGTTCGTGGCGCTTTATAAAATAATTTTTGTAACTTTGTGCCGCCCGTAAGTTTTTATCATGAACGAAAGTTATAAAATAGCGCTCGAAGCCCATAAGAGAAAATTGGAGCTTTTCATCTCCAGATACGAGACACTTAAGGCCAGAAACAGGGACCTGAAGCAGTCGCTGGAGAGGAAAGAGGCTGAGATAGAGGACTGCAGGGCAAAATTGAATAACAGTAATAACAAAATTAAAGAATTAGAACAGAAGATAGATAAGTTGCAGCTGGCCGGCGCCTTCGAGGCGTCCGCCGCAGATGTTAAAGAAGCTAAGCAGAATATAGGCAGACTTGTGCGTGAGATAGACAAATGTATTTCATTGTTGAATGACTGATATGGAAGACGGAAAGTTCTTGTGTAATTTTACGATACTGGACAGGAAGTTTACATACAGAGTCCTGCCGGAGGAGGAAAGTGTGATACGCAGTGCGGTGAAGAACATCACCGACAAGCTGGCGGATCTCAGGCAGAGACATAATTTCGTGGACAACCAACAGGCACTTACGGTAGTGCTCATACAGTTCGCAGTATTGCTGGAGATGGCCCGCATGGAGGATGCGACGGGCAGGATTGTCAAGGAGATTCAGTTGTTGGACAAGCAGTTGGATGAGTATTTAGAGACAGATGTCATATAGCTTTAGCCGTTAGATCGCTCTTTGCGAAAATCAACATTATTTACAATCCTGAGCCTACTCGATGGATGAAGACAGGCCTGGGTGACCCGCAAGGGGATTCGGTACATACCGGACGTTGGAAGTCTGAGTCCGCAATCGGAGCTCAAATCCTACTTTTTCAGGTTTTTCTGATAAACAGTGTTCTAACGGCTTTTTTCTTTATCTTTCCATGTTGTAGTTCTTTATATAGTTGAGAATTTTTAACTCAATATATAAACAGATACGATATGAACATTACATTAGTAATTATTTTATTAGTCGCCGTGGCCATTGTGGCTGTGGTAGCGACTTTACTGGTCGTCAACATGGCTCGCAGGAAACAGGCGGACAAGATTATAAAGGAAGCCGAGCTCGAAGGAGAGAATATCAAGAAAGAGAAAATATTCCAGGCAAAGGAAAAATTCCTTCAGCTCAAGGGTGAGCACGAGCGTTATATCAATGAGAAGAACCAGCAGATTCAGCAGACTGAGAACAAGCTGAAGCAGCGTGAGATGCAGATGAAACAGCAGTTTTCCGACCTTCAGCGCAAGCAGGCCGAGAACGAAACTGCAAGAGAGAATCTGAAGGCTCAGTCCGATATGCTCAACCGTAAGGCGGAAGAATATGACAGACTGCACAAGGAGGCAGTGGAGAAGATAGAGAATATCGCCGGGATGTCTGCAGCAGAGGCCAAGGAGATGTTGGTGGAGACCATGAAGGAGGAGGCCAAGACCCAGGCGATGTCCTATATCAATGATGTCATGGACGAGGCCAGGATGAATGCGGCAAAAGAGGCCAAAAGGATAGTAATCAATACTATTCAGAGAGTAGCGCCTGAGACGGCCATAGAGAATGCAGTCACTGTGTTCAATATCGAGAATGACGAGATGAAAGGCCGTATCATAGGACGTGAAGGACGTAATATCCGTGCTCTCGAGGCCGCCACTGGTGTCGAGATAGTGGTCGACGATACACCTGAGGCAATCTTGCTTTCGGCCTTTGATCCTGTCCGCAGGGAGGTGGCCCGTCTGGCGCTTCATCAGTTGGTGACCGACGGACGTATCCATCCCGCCCGTATCGAGGAGGTGGTGGAGAAGGTGCGCAAGCAGCTGGAGGATGAGATAATGGAGACAGGAAAGCGGACCTGCATAGACCTGGGAATCCATGGGCTTCATGCAGAGCTGGTCCGGCTGGTCGGCAGGATGAAGTACCGCTCATCCTATGGTCAGAACCTGCTCCAGCACTCGCGTGAAGTGGCCAATATCTGCGCGACCATGGCAGCAGAGCTCGGACTCAATCCCAAACTGGCCAAGCGTGCGGGTCTGCTGCATGATATCGGCAAGGTGTCCGAGGAGGATTCGGAGCTGCCTCATGCTATCCTGGGTATGAAGCTCGCCGAGAAGTACAAGGAGAAACCGGAGGTGTGCAATGCCATCGGCGCCCATCACGAGGAGGTGGAGATGATGTCTCTGATCTCCCCTATAGTGCTGGTCGGAGACGCCATATCGGGTGCACGTCCCGGTGCCCGCCGTGAGGTGATCGAGTCCTATATCAAGAGACTCAAGGATATGGAGGCTATTGCCCTGTCCTATCCCGGCGTGACGAAGACCTATGCTATCCAGGCAGGACGTGAGCTCAGGGTCATCGTGGGCGCGGATCAGGTGTCCGATGCTGAGTCCGAGATGCTGTCCAACGAGATTGCCAGAAAGATCCAGAACGAGATGGTATATCCCGGACAGGTCAAGATTACGGTTATCCGTGAGACCCGCTCTGTGGCATTTGCCAAGTAGTCATGAGGAGGATACTCTTTTTTGCCGGATTGGTTATGCTGGCCGCATGCCTGAGCGTGTCGTGCAGCGGTATATGGCGGATTGACCCGCCGGAGGTACTTGCCGGCACTGTCTGGAAAGGGACCAACGATGCCCGTGGGGATGTGCTGTACTTCTGTTACTATGATTCGGAAGTGACACCGTATGAGGCAAAGACCAAGATGACAGGTACCAAGGAAGACGGGAAGGTGGATATGTTTTTCGTCTCAGCCTCCGATACGGTGAAATATACAGGCACTTTTACCTATTACCGGTATCCGGCGTATTATGTGGAGGAAATATATGGCGAAGTGAGCATGATTCTGACCAATGCCGGGACAGGAGTGACCAGAAACGGGTACATGAAACATTCGGACACGCATTTCTATTTTCATTTTAGAGATGAGAACCGGGCTTATCCTGCATCGTTGTATACGGGGGATATGTCCGTTATCGACAGTTTACGGAAATAATATCGTTCCAGTCAGTAGTGTAACAGGGAGACAGGTGCTCCCTGTTCATTTTTATACCCTCAAGGGACTGGGATGCCACGCCTATGGTGTTGCGGCCTTCCCTGCGGTTGATGCTGTCCATGATACTCATCAGGCGGGAGTGGCGTTCACGGTCCACATCATCGAAAAATGACATCTGTACTTTGTCTGACGGGATGATGTCCCCCAGCATCACGCCGGCCCTTTTATACCCGTAGCCCTCACGGAACATTTCACTGACGGAGCGCATTACTCCGGTGTTGATCTCCAAGGTGCTGTCCGTAGCTGTGGGAAACTGTACCATGCGGCTTTCGAACTGATCCCGGCCGCTACCTCTGTGGAACCGGTTGGTCATGATGAATACGGTGACATTTCCGCAGCATGAATGCTGTTTTCTCAGCTTTTCCACTGCCATGGAGCAGAACATTGAGACCTGTGCTGACAGGTCGTCCAGGTCTGTTATCTCCTTGGCGAATGTCCTGGAGATCATAATCTGTTTTTTCGCCTGGACGGTATCCTCGAAGCTGATGCAGGGGATGCCGTGGAGTTCCTGCCACGTCCGGACTCCCCCTATGCCCATCTCCGTATTGACCCAGGCCTCGTCCTTCATGTAGAACTCGTAAGCCGTTTTCAATCCGAAATAGCCCTTGAAGCGCTTGGTGTAGCGTCTGCCTATGCCCCAGATGTCCTCTATGGGAAATTTCTTCAGGACCTTCTCCACATCCTGCTGACGGTACATCCAGCAGCCGCCTTTCGTGGCAGGGTACTGTTTGCAGAGCTTTGAGGCTATTTTCGCCAGGGTCTTGGTGGGGGAGACGCCTACGCTTACGGGGATGCCTGTGCAGCGGCGGCATTCTCTGGATACGGTCTTGGCCCAGAGGTCGAAGTCTGTATCTGGGTTCATGCCCGTCAGGTCGATGAATGACTCGTCAATGGAATATACCTCGATAGCCGGGGCAAAGCGGGAGATGGTCTGCTGGACGCGGCGGGACATGTCTCCGTAGAGGGCGAAGTTGGAAGAGAAAACGGTGACGGCTCCGGACTCTATGAGGGGACGGAACTCGAACATAGGTTGTCCCATCTTGATTCCAAGGTGCTTGGCTTCGTTGGAGCGGGCTATGGCGCAGCCGTCGTTGTTGGACAGTACGACTACCGGTCTGCCCTCGAGGTCGGGGCGGAAGACCCGCTCGCAGCTGACGAAGAAATTGTTGCAGTCGGCTAAGGCGTACATGACAGATACCTCAGACTTTCTTTATGACATAACGGACTATGCCCCAGATGGTAAGGTCATCCCCTTCGCGGACCGTTATGGCCTTGTATCTGGGATTGGAAGGCAATAGGGTGATGCAGCCATCGCTGATTTTCAGCCTTTTGACGGTGAACTCCCCGTTGATGAAGCACACGGCTATGGCTCCGTCGCGAGGCTCCTCTGACTTGTCCACGACCAGGATATCCCCGTCGCGTATGCCGTCTCCTTCCATGCTGTCCCCGCTGACCCTGGCAAAGAATGTCGATGCCGGATTCTTGACGACCAGCCTGTTGATGTCCAGAGCAGTCCCTGGAATGTCCTCGGCAGGAGAGGGAAAGCCCGCATGGATGGACTCGAAGAGCCTGGTGGGCTGCTGCTTGTCGTCGGACTCCGAACTGTCGGAGCGGGATATGGTATCCTCTTGATTCATTTGTAAACCTTCCTACTGCAGCTTGGCCATGAACTTGTCCACCTTGATGATGAACCGCTCGTGGGTACCATTGGCTATTTCGCCCTTGGAGTCGCTGGCTGTTACATCGAAGACCAGACGGCGGCCGTCAATCTCCTTGAGTGTGGCTTTGGCAGTGATGGTCTCACCTATCGGGGAAGCCTTGATATGCGCGATGTCAATCTTTGTACCTACAGTCGAGAGACCCTCTTCGAGCAGGTCATTCACCGCATAGCAGGCGGCCATTTCCATATATGCCACTACGGCCGGGGTAGCGAATACGTCCAGTGCGCCGGATCCCATAAGCGAGGCGCAGTTCTCCTTGCATACTTTCGTTGTCGATGTGCCGGATATACCGACCTTGATATCATTTGTTGCCATTTAGTTTGTTATTTGTTAATCTGATAAAAATCCGGCAGTCGAAAAGACCAGGCCCTCCCACCGCTCCGCGGCGGGCCCCTCCCTCTAGAGCCGAGGGCGGCTAGTCTTTTCTCGTTGCAGGATTTTTATCAACGAACGTTAATGTGCCGCAAATTTATAAAAAAACGAGGTAATTTTGTGGCAAAATCAGATACTATGGGAATATTGGAAAACAAGTCGGTGAAAGACAAAATCGTGCGCCTGAGAGGGCAGGATGTCATCCTGGACTTTGCAGTGGCGGAGATTTACGGAGTAGAGACGCGTGAGATAAATCAGGCAGTCAGAAATAATCCTCGTAAATTTCCTGAAAATTACATTATCAATCTTGATTATCAGGAGTTTGCTGATTTGCGGTCAAATTTTTTGATTGCAAATAGTCCCAAAAGCCGTACTTTGCCAAAAGCGTTTACGGAAAAGGGCCTGTATATGCTGGCGACTATTCTGAAGGGGGATAAGGCGATAGAGGCGACTATCTCGATTATAGAGGCATTCGCCAAGCTGCGGGAGCTGTCGCGGACAATAGGTGAGCTGTCGGCCTGTCCGGACAAGTACGGGCAGAAGTCCCTTATGCAGAGAAGCGGGGACATCATGGCAGACCTCTTCGGTGAGGATCTGCAGACTAACGGGACGGAGACAGAGATTGAGCTGAATTTTGCTGTGATGAAGCTGAGGCATAAGGTGAAGAGGGGCGGAAAATAAAAGGAGGTGTGCCAAAATCTGCATTTCGACACACCTCCCTTTCGGTTTGCTTTAGCGCGGATTAGCGGACCTTGACTACAGCGTCCATGCCGACCTTGATGGCCTGCTCATTCATCGGGATGAGGTTGTGGTGACGGGGAGGGAGGGACTTCTTGAGTCCGGCTGTCACGTTCTCCATCTTCACGATGGGCTTCACTTTCAGGAAGGCTCCGAGGACGATCATGTTGTAGGCCTTGGCATTGCCCAGTTTGGCTGCCTCGTCTGCGGCATCTATCTTGTAGATGGAGATGTCGGTGCGGGTAGGGTGGTGGGTGATGCCGTTGGGGTCATAGACGAGCAGTCCGCCGGGTTTTACGCGGGACTCGAACTTGTCGAGGGACTGCTGGTTGAGGATGATGGCGGTGTCGAACTTGCTCAGGATGGGGGAGCTGATCTTCTTGTCGCTGAGGATTACGCTCACGTTGCAGGTACCGCCGCGCATTTCAGGGCCGTATGAGGGCATCCATGCCACTTCCTGGTCCTGCATGATACCGGAGTAGGCCAGAATCTTGCCCATGGAGAGGACACCCTGTCCTCCGAATCCTGCTATGATGATTTCTTCTTTCATATTTCTTGTCTGAATATTTTGCAATGTTTTTAAATTATGATTTCAGTATCTTGTGTTCTGCTTTGTCCTTCCGTTGATTTCCAAAATCTTGTGAAATGCAAGGAACGCGAGAGTCCGAGTACCGGAGTTTACTTTCGTAAATGAGGATACGAGGACTGAGCGGTGACGCAGCAGTTCGCAGGATTTTAAATCAACGGTCTTTCATGTCGCCCAGGGGATAGAAGGGGAACATATTCTCCTCCATCCACTTGTTGGCCTCTACGGGAGTGACTTTCCAGCCGGAGTTGCAGGTGCTGACAACCTCTACGAAAGAGGTGCCCTTGTGCATCATAGAGTTCTCGAATGCCTTGCGGATGGCTTTCTTGGTCTTGCGTACGGCGGCGGGGTTCTGCACGGACTGACGGGTCACGTAGCAGGTGCCTTCGAGCTGGGCAATGAGTTCGGTAATCTTGAGGGGATAACCGTTGAGCTCGGCCTTACGTCCGTAGGGAGTGGTGGCTGTCACCTGTCCCAGCAGGGTGGTAGGTGCCATCTGACCTCCTGTCATACCGTAGATGGCGTTGTTGATAAAGATGATGACGATGTTCTCTCCGCGGTTGCAGGCGTGCATTACCTCGGCGGTTCCGATGGAAGCGAGGTCGCCGTCACCCTGATATGTGAACACGTATTTGTCGGGCATGAGCCTCTTGGTGGCTGTCGCGAGGGCGGGGGCACGTCCGTGGGCTGCCTGCTGCCAGTCGATGTCCAGGTAGTTATATGCGAATACGGAGCATCCTACGGGAGAGATACCGATGGTCTTGTCCTGGATGCCCATTTCCTCGATGACCTCGGCTATTACCTTGTGCACTACGCCATGGGAGCAGCCGGGGCAGTAATGGAGGATATTGTCTTTAAGTACGGGGGTTTTGCCGTAAACCTTGTTCTCAGGTTTGATTATTTCGTTAATGTCCATCATAATTGCCTTTTGTTACATAGTTTTCTTGAAGACTTCCAGGATCTCCTCGGGATCAGGAATCATACCGCCCTGACGGCCGTAGAAGTTTACAGGGATGCGTCCGTTGACTACCAGCCTGATGTCCTCGACCATCTGGCCTGCGTTGAGCTCGAGGGAGAGGATGTTCTTGAGCTGGGGTACGAGTGAGTCGATTTCCTTCTTGGGGAAAGGGTAGAGGGTGATGGGGCGCAGCAGTCCGAGGCGTATGCCTTCCTCGCGTGCCAGCTCCACTACCTTCTCGCCGATACGGGACATACAGCCGAAGGCTACGATCAGATACTCGGCGTCGTCTGTCATGTAGGTCGAGTAGCGGACCTCGTTGGCCTCGATCTCGGCGTACTTCTTCTGGAGCTTGATGTTGAAGTTCTCCTGTACCTGAGGGTCGAGGGCAAGGGAGGTGATGGTGTTGCCGTGGCGGCCTGTGTTGCCGATGGTTGCCCATGAGTCGCACAGGGCGCGGATCTCCTCGTCTGTACGGCGGGGCTTGGCGGGACGGAGCTCCACCTTCTCCATCATCTGTCCGATGACACCGTCACCGAGAATAATGGCAGGGTTGCGGTATTTGAAGGCAAGGTCAAATGCTTCGCCCACAAAGTCGTACATGTCCTGAGCGGATGCGGGGGCGAGTACGATGGGATGGTAGTCACCGTGTCCGCCTCCCTTTACGGTCTGGAAGTAGTCTCCCTGGCTGGGCTGGATGGTTCCCAGACCCGGACCGCCGCGCATTACGTTCACTACGACGCAGGGCAGCTCGGCTCCGGCGATATAGCTCAGACCCTCGCACATGAGGCTGATACCGGGGCTGGAAGATGAGGTCATTACCTTCTTTCCGCAGCAGGCACCGCCGTATACCATGTTGATGGATGATGTCTCACTCTCGGCCTGGAGCACTACCATACCGGTGGTCTCCCAGGGCTGTACTTTCATAAGGGTTTCCATCACCTCAGACTGAGGGGTGATGGGGTATCCGAAATAACCGTCGCAGCCGCAGTCGATGGCTCCGAATGCGATGGCCTCGTTACCTTTCATAAGAATCTTTTCTGCCATATTCTCAAAATTTAGATTTTAACACGATAAACAGTGATAACTGAATCAGGGCATACGGTCGCGCAGTTGGCGCAGCCGATGCATTTCTCGGGATTGACCAGAGAAAGGAAGTTGTAACCTCTGCCGTTGACCTCATGGGAGAGGGCAATGGCGCCGGTGGGGCAGTTGACTACGCATACTCCGCAGCCCTTGCACCTTTCTTTGTCTACTACAATAGCTCCTTGTGTTGCCATAAAATTAGTGTTTGTTATTGGTTGAAATTTAAAAATCCGAATGCGGACACCACCTCCTTGCTGATATAGTCCCAGCGGAGGATGATGCCTATGATGAGCAGCAGCCCTATCCAGATGAACCCCTTGGTCGTGGGGGTCTGCTCCGAATACCAGTCCTTGAGTTTTTTAAAAGGATTGTTCATCTTTCCGGCTATATGGCTGCGTCCGACTTCTCAATTCTTATGCGGGCATCCACGGCCGTGATGGACTTGGAATTGCCCAGCAGGGGATTGATGTCCATCTCGTATATCTCCGGAGCGGCGGCGCAGAGTGCCGACACGCGGCGGATGACCTCGTTGAAGAGCACCAGATTGACCCCTTCCTTGCCGCGTACTCCCTCGAGCAGTTTTATTGCCCTGAGGCCGCGGATCATCTCGTCAGCCTCGACCTTGGAGACGGGAGAGAGGGAATAGCTGATGTCGTGGAGTGCCTCCACATAGATGCCGCCCAGACCACAGAGGATAAGGTGGCCGAACTTTTCTTCCCTCTTGGCGCCCACGAACACTTCGGTGCCGCTGAGCATGGGCTGCAGCAGGACTCCCGTAGCATCCTTGATACGCATCATTCTGTAGAATTCAGAGGTCAGGGTATTGTCGTCAGTGATGTTGAGGGATACGCCTCCTACATCCGACTTGTGGATGGGGCCTACCACCTTCATCACTACGGGATACTTGATTTCCTTGGCGGCCTCGATGGCCTCGCCCAGCTCGCTGACCACGTATTCCCGGCTGCGGTTGATGCCTGCGGCGTCGAGCAGAAGCTGTACCTGATCGGGGGCCAGGTAGCCGTTCCCGTTGGAATCGATGACCTCGCGGATCATTTTCTTGTCCACAGGGGGCAGGGTGCATCCGTCGATGGGCTTGGGACGGTTCATGATTTTCACGATGGCCGAGCCGAGGGCCACCTCGTCGGGGAAGCTGATACCGCCCTTGTCATGGAAGGCCCTGATCTCGTCACGGGCATTGACAACGGAGGGCAGTACGGGATAAATGGGCTTGCGTGATGTCCTGATTTTCTCGTTGATGAGGTCGTAGACATCGTATACTGTCGACAGTCCGGGATTGCCGAAGATGATGGTGATGGCGTCCACGTCGAAGTCGTTCTCGCAGGCGTCCAGAATATAACCCAGCTGTTCGGCGGTACCGGTGGCCAGGAAGTCGATGGGATTGGCCGTGGACGAGCCGATGTAGAGCTTCTTGAGGAGTTCCTCGGCCTTGGGCCCGGAGAGGTGGGGAATCTCTATGCCGTTGGAGGAAAGTACGTCTGTCTGCATGACAGCGGGGCCTCCGGCATGGGTGACGATGCCGACCCTGCGTCCGTTGGGCTCGGGATACATCATGGCGGCTGCAACGGTTACCAGTTCGGTACGGCTGTAGCACCTTACGATGCCGGTCTTGCGGAAGAGGGCGTTGACGGCCTTGTCAGGAGAGGCCAGCGCTCCGGTGTGGGACGATGCCGCACGGCTGCCGGCCTCGCTGTATCCGGCCTTGATGGCGGCTATCTTGGCCCCCTTGGCGATGAGGGACCTGGCGTGCCTTGCAAGTTTGGCCGGGTCGTTCATGCTTTCGATATAGAGCATTATGACGGGCGAACTCTTGCCGTGCACATAGTTCTCGTCCATATATTCGAGGGCGTCCTCGACACCGATCTGTGCGCAGTTGCCGACGGAAAATACCTGATTGAAGTGCAGGCCAAGCTGCATGGCGGCCTCGAGGATGAATACGATGGTGGCTCCTGAGCCGGAGATGAGCGTGGCTCCCATAGGGTTGATCTTGGGAACCGGCTGGATGAAGGCTCCGATATAGTGCTGAGTCATCACGCCCACGCAGTTGGGACCTATGAGGGCCGTGCCGGTGGAGTTGCAGACCTCGGTGATCTTCCTTTCCCACTCGGCTCCCTCCTTGCTGTCCTCCTTGAATCCGGCGGAGAGGATGATAATCGCCTTGCAGGCCTTCTTGTTGCAGAGGGTCTCGACTGTGGCCAGGCACATCTTCGCGGGGATGGCGAGGATGGCGCAGTCCACAGAGGGAAGCAGCTCTATGTCCCTGTAGGACTTGACTCCCTGGGCTGTGTCGCACTTGGGGTTGACGACGTACAGCTCTCCGGAATAATGAGTGTTCAGAAGATTCTTGAGGGTAGCTCCCCCCGGCTTGTGGACATCGTCCGAACCTCCGACGACCACAATGCTTTTAGGCGCGATTAACTCTTTTGTTATCATTGCGTGCAAAATTCTATTTACATTTTGCAAATATACGAAATATATACCAAAAATATCTAATATGCTTATAAATTTAATCAACAACGCCCCCGCTCCTTAAAGTTTTAAATTCTTTTCAAAAAATTCCGTATTTCCGCCACTTATTTCTATATTTGTTGTTTATGACAGATGTGAAACGGATGATATGAAAGGCAATTTTCTGCTCAGGAACGTCCTTCTGGACGGCTGTTCCTGCGACATTTATATAAAGGAGGGAGTAATCTCCCGCATAGGCTCCGCGCTGCAGTGCGGAGACAGTGTACAAGTATTCGACGGCCGCGGCATGACGGTGCTGCCGGCATTTGTCAACATGCATACCCATGCCGGGATGACGCTTTTCCGCGGCATCTGCGAGGACATGCCCCTGAAGGCCTGGCTCGATGCTGTCTGGAAGGCCGAGGCTGTCCTGGACGACGATCTGGTCTACTGGGGCACACGTCTG
>HF990397.1:20469-57441 GCA_000432775.1 Alistipes sp. CAG:831 | reverse complement strand
GGCCTGCCTGGAGATGATCCGTACCGGTACCGTGGCGTTCAACGACATGTACTGGCGGATAGACCGGGCCGCGCAGGCGGTGGAGGACAGCGGCATGAGGGCGCATCTGACCTATTGTTTCCTGGACGGGGGAGACCCCGGCAAGCAGAGGCTCCAGAGGGAGGAGTGCGAGGCTATGTACGCGGCTTCCCGCTCCTGGTCTCCAAGGGTGCGTTTCGGAGTTTCCATCCACGCCCATTATACGGTCAGCGACGACAATATGCTCTGGGCCGCGGATTTTGCCCGCACCAGGGGGCTTCTCCTGCACACCCATATATCCGAGACCCGTCAGGAAAACGAGGCGCATCAGGCCCGTTACGGAGTCTCTCCGACCCGCCGGCTGGCCGACATGGGGCTGCTGGGCCGCGATGTCATGGCCGCACACACCCTATGGCTCGACGAGGAGGACATACACCTGCTGGGAGAGTCCGGTACTACTGTGGTGCATAATGTCAACTCCAACCTCAAGCTGGCCTCCGGGTGGCGGTTCAGGTACAATGAACTGCGCGATGCCGGGGCCAATGTGACTATGGGTACGGACGGGGCCGGCTCGTCGAACAATCTCGACCTGCGCGAGGCTCTCAAGACGGCAGCCCTGGTCCAGAAGGCGTGGAGGGAGGATCCGGCGGCCCTGCCTCTGGACGAGTTGCTGGCAATGGGCACTGTCAACGGAGCGCGGGCCCTGGGCCTGAATTCCGGTGTGGTGGAGGAAGGAGCCCGGGCAGACCTTATCCTGGTGGATACGGATTCGCCCTTCTTCGTCCCGGCTCACAATTTCAAGGCCAATTTCATTTATTCAGCCAATTCCTCCTGCATCGACACCCTCATCTGCGGCGGCCGCATCCTCATGCAGGGCGGAAGGGTAGAGGGGCAGGAAGAGGTCCTGGCCAGGGCAAAGGAGGAGACGGAAAGGTTTTTAAGAAAAATAAACGCATAAGATATGGACAACAGAATGACAGTGATAAATGAGGCGGTACAGTATCTTGAAGGCCGTCTCGGAGGTCTCAGACCCCAGGTGGGCATCATCCTGGGCAGCGGTCTGGGCAAACTGGCGGACCGGATAGAGGCTCCGCTTACGATACCCTACACTGAGGTTCCCGGCTTTGTGAAGTCCACGGCCATCGGCCACAAGGGCAATTTTATCATCGGCACTCTCGGCGGGAAGACAGTCATGGCCATGCAGGGCCGTTTCCACTATTACGAGGGTTATCCGATGGACAAGGTGACTCTCCCCGTGCGGGTGATGGTACGTCTGGGCATCAGGGCTCTCTTCGTCTCCAATGCCGCCGGAGGTGTGAACTTCGACTTCCATGTGGGAGACCTCATGATCATCCGCGACCACATCAACAAGCTGCCCAATCCCCTCATCGGTCCCAATCTGGACGAGTTCGGCCCCCGCTTTCCGGACATGACCCGTCCTTACGACCCCAAGCTGATAGCCATGGCAGGGGAGATAGGCCGCGAAAAGGGTATTGAGTTCAAGACCGGAGTCTATCTGGCCGGTACAGGTCCCAGCTATGAGACCCCCTCGGAGTACAAGTATTTCCGTCTGATAGGGGCTGACGCGATAGGCATGTCCACTATCCCGGAGGTGATTGTCGCCAGGCACAGCTCCGTACCGGTCTTCGGTATGTCCGTCATTACCAACGAGGCCCATGACGACTATGCCGAGGACTTCGAGAACAACGGGGACGATGTGGTACGTGCAGCGGATGCGGCAGCCGACCGCATGACCGTGATATTCACCGAGCTCATATCAAGGCTCTGACCGTCTGTACAATGGAGGATACGGCCGTGCAGCTGGACGATCTTTTTACATACGACAGTGTGGCTCTCACGCCCGGCGGGGACGGGGTGGTGATCGTGGACCAGACTCTCCTGCCATGGGAAGAGAAGTTCCTTACGCTCAGGGATGAGTCGCAGGTCTACGAGGCTATTGCGAAGCTGAGGGTCAGGGGGGCGCCGGCTATCGGGATAGCGGCGGCCTATGGGCTGTACGTATCATTCAGGCGGGCGGTTGCGGTGCCCGGGTTTGATTCCGGGCGCGTCAGGGAGGAATTCTTCCGCATCAGCCGTTACATCTGTTCTTCCAGACCCACTGCAGTCAATCTCCCGGCGGCTTTGGGCAGGATGGAGAGGAAGTACGCAGCCTGTGCTGACAAGGGCCTTCCGAAGGTGTTGGATGCTCTCAGGAGCGAGGCGGATGCGATAAAGGCTGAGGACGTGGCCATGTGCCGTGCGATAGCCGGATACGGCGCGGAGCTTATCAGCCGTCCCGGAATGGGAATCCTCACCCACTGCAATGCCGGTCACTATGCGGTTTCCCGCTATGGTACGGCTTTGGCTCCCATCTACTTGGCTCACAGCCGGGGACTGGCACCGAGAGTCTACGCTGACGAGACCCGTCCGCTGATGCAGGGGGCGCGGATTACCGCTTACGAACTGCAGAAGGCTGGGGTGGACGTGACTCTGGAATGCGACAGCATGGCCTCATCCCTTATGGCTTCCGGCCGTGTAGACCTGGTATTTACCGGATGCGACCGGGTGGCCTGCAACGGAGATACCGCCAACAAGATAGGCACAAGTGCACTGGCCATACTCGCACGGTACTACGGCATACCTTTTTATATATTGGGACCGACATCCTCCATAGATCCACAGGCAGCCTCCGGCGCCGATATACCGGTGGAACAGCGCGACGGGAGCGAGGTGACGGACTTGTATTTTTCCAGGAGGACGGCTCCGGAGGGGGTGAAGGTCTATAATCCGGCATTCGATGTGACTCCGGCGGAACTGATTTCCGGAATTGTCACCGAGAAGGGGATATACCGGCCCCCGTATGATTTTACTTTCCTAAAACTAGATGAAAAAACAGTATGATAAAGAATTTGGTTTTCGATCTGGGCGGGGTGATAGTGCCCCTGAACCGTGTGGCCTGTATCAGGGCGTTCAACGAAGTGGTAGGTTATAAGGATTTCGGGGACGTGCTGCGTTCCTACCGGCAGGTGGGCTATTTCGAGAAGTTCGAGACAGGCAGGATAACGGCTCCGCAGTTCCGCGACATCATCCGCTCGCGGGCAGTCATGACTGCTCCGGACGGAAGTCCCAGGGTGGTGACGGACGAGCAGATCGACTATTCGCTCAATTGTTTTCTCTGCGGTATTCCCCAGGACAGGATAGATGCGCTCCTGCGCTTCAAGAAAGACTACCGTATGCTGCTGCTCAGCAATACCAATCCTATCGGTATGGGCTACTGCCGCAAGCTCTTCAGGGCCCGCGGCTACGATGTCAAGGAGATATTCGAGCGGCTGTATCTGTCCTATCAGATGAGGGTGGCCAAACCTGACAGCGCCATTTTCCGGAAAATGATAGATGATTCCGGCATAGTACCGGAAGAGACTCTGTACATAGATGATTCTCCGGCCAATGTGGAGGCCGGACGGGCAGCGGGTCTGCACTCTCTGCTCTTCAGTCCCAAAGAAGACCTGTATGGCAAGATTTCTGAGTATCTCGAGCGGGAGCAACGGTAACTGTTACTATATAGGAGATGAGCATACGGCTCTGATAGTGGATGCCGGTGTGGGCTACAGGACTATCAAGTCCAGGCTAGCAGGGGCGGGCGCAGATATATCGTCCGTCGAAATGATTTTTGTAACGCACGATCATGTGGACCATATCCGCGGTCTCGCTTCGGTAGCCCAGAGGCTTTCTGTGCCGGTGTACGCAACGGCCCGCCTGCATGATGCCCTGTCGCGGCACAAGGCTGTAGGACCGGATATCGGAGGATCGCGCAGGGTGCTGCGGCCAGGTTTCGAGACGGAGATGAGGGGAGTCAGGTGCCTGACTTTCGAGGTGCCGCACGATGCTACCCAGACCCTGGGATACAGGCTGGACTTTTTCGGGACCCGGTTCGTGTTCATGACCGACCTGGGGAAAGTTCCGGATTATGCCTATGAAATCTGTGCGGGAGCCGATTATCTTATCATCGAGTCCAACTACGATCTGGACATGCTCATGGGCGGGCCCTATCCCCCGGACCTCAAGTCCCGTATTGTCAGTGACTGCGGCCATCTGAGCAACGAGTCCTGCGCCGCAGCCGTCCGCCGTTTCTGGCATCCCGGCCTGCGCGGCATCTTCCTCTGCCATATCAGCAAGGACAACAATACCCCCGAACTGGCCTATGACGCCACTCTCCGCAGCCTTGAATCCATGGGCCTGTCCGTGCCTGCGGACCTCCGTCTGGTCAGTCTGCCCAGGTCCGAGGTCTTCTCAATGGAATTTTAGGGGGCAGCTGATATTTCCGCTTGGCGGAGACCTGCCGTCGCCGGGAATAAGGGTTGCTACAATTATATGAGGTTGTCGGCAGATTCAAGGGGAGCGGCTGCTGTTTTCCGGCCTGTCCTGTAGATGGACTTGAGAAATATTAAATCGTTGGTTAAATCTGACACAAAGATAATAAATTTTTAAAAATTTATTATCTTGACAAACACTTTTTTAGAAAATAACCGCTGGTTGATTTTTTAACGAACAATTAAAATTAACTATCAAATTTATGAATTCTTTAAAAATCACTGTCGGATGCCTGTTTGCGGCATTATTTCTCATTATTTCGTGTGAACAGGAAGAGAAAATTCTTCCACCATCTCTGAAACTCTCTCAGACTGAACTTGCAGTAAGTGCTGCCGGTGGGCAGGTCTCGTTGGATTATACCCTCGAGAATGCCGTTGAGGGCACCACAATCGCTGTTGAACCAGTGGAAGCTGTTGACTGGATATCAGATATTGATGTCGCGGTAGCAGGTAAGATTACCCTTACAGTTGCAAAGAATGAGACTGAGGAAAGTCGTAAAGCGGAGTTCAATGTGGCTTATCCCGGCCTTGATGGAGAAGTTTCTTTCGCAGTCGTTCAGGAGCCTGCAGAGCCTCAGCCGGCCCCGTTCGAGATTACGGTGAAGGATGTGCAGACATCCAGCATTACTTTTGACATCATTCCTTTGGACAAGGAGATGGATTATATATTCTTCGTGTCGCCTGCCGAATACGTCGCACAGTTCCCGGAGGACGATGACCTGTTCAATGACGACATGGTCTATTTCGAAAGCGAGGGCATAGCTCTGGAGACTGTGGCCATGACGGGAGACCAGATAGATTATGTCAAGTCACCGGTAATGCCGGCTACGGCGTTTACGGTGTATGCATACGGAATCGACCTGGAGGCCGGGACCAGACTTACGGATATTGTCAGGGTAGATGTGACGAGCGGGGATATCGAGACGATCGATGTGGATTTCAACGTAGATCTGAAAGTCAGCGGTGCGGCTGTGACTCTTACTGTAGATCCGGGTTCATACAGCGGATGGTATTATGCGAATATACTGGAGGGACTGGACCCCGAGCAGGTGGATATGCTTACCACATGCTATCAGTTCTATCTGAATGATATCGCTCTTTATATAGGCATGGGTATGGATCCTGAAACTATTCTGCTGGTTTCAGGATATCAGGGAGTATTTACTGATACATTCAACCTTGAGCCGGAGAAGAAGTATACAGTTGTAGTATTTGCTCTTGATGAGACTCCTCAGTTGTGCTCCATACCATACTATGAGACATTCGATACAGAGAAGGTAGAGCCTTCGGACAATGTTATCACAATGGAAACCACTAATGTGACGGCCCATACAGCGACACTGAACATTACTACAACCAATGATGATTCATACGTGTGGGTACAGACCGATCCCGTAAGTTTCGAGGGCTACACCGATGAGGAGATTCTCCAGATGATCATCGATTACTATCCGATATACAATGTCTACTCAGGTGACAGGACCGAATATCTCAGCGGACTCAATGCCGATACTGACTACATGATACTCGCGTTCGGATATTCCGGAGGCACAGTGACAACATCCTTGTTCAAGCATATCTTCACCACTCCTGAGGAAGTGACCTCCGATGTCGCATTTCAGGTAAACTTTGACAAATGGTATTCCATTGAGGAAGTTGCAGAGCTTATGCCGGATGAGTACGGCTTCTATGTGGGCGGCTGGGACTGCGTCATGCCCATGGAAGTGGAAGCTGACTTCGAGTCCATCGACAAGTATTATTACTATATGTATGACCGCAGCGCTCTTTCCTCTATGAGCGATAATGATATCAAGATGGACTTGATGAACAATTATTCGGTTACAGATCCGGCTAGAGTATTCATCATGTCGTATGGCCAGGAGTGCGTGATTGCCGGATTTGCCATAGACAAGAACGGAGCCTATACCAAGGTATGGCGCAGCAAGCCTTTTACAGTGACAGAGGAAGGAGCATCACATGATGCTGACGAATTTGTCAACTGGTACAATGGTGCATTCGGAACCAAGGCCTTATCTCATTCTACCCCTAAGCCCAACACTGTCAGGGTATTGGAGAAATAATTGTTTGAATCCTTAGATTTAGGGTGGCTGATGATTGATTCAGTCACCCTTTTTTTATCCTGCAGTGCAGGAGGACGGGCTGATGGTCTGAGTATCTGTAGCTCAGGTCAATGGTACGGACGCTGTCTGTCCGGACGTCAGGGGAGATGTAAAAATAATCGGTGACAGTGAGGACGGATTCCGGGCCGTAGGGAACGTTGAGGTGGCGCAGGGTCCTGGCCGAGGGGTCCCAGGCGATGCGGCCGGTGCCCTGGAGGAGGGCAGTGTCGAGAGCGACGGTGGTAAAATGCGGGTCGTCGGTCTCGGCCGCCGAGGGGGTGTAGTCAGGCGGAAACTGGTTCCAGTCGCCGCCGATGATGAAGGGGGTGCCCTCCGAGGCGAGGCGGGCAGTCAGTCCTCCCAGCCAGCGGGTCTCAGCGGTGCGCATGCCTCCGGTGTCGTAGGCGGTGTTGTGGGTGTTGCCGATGACTATGCTGCTGCCGTCAGCGAGGCGGAAGGTGGCCGTGAGCAGGCAGCGCTTGAGATTGAACATGCTGACGGGCCAGGGGAAGCGGGAGGGGTACTGCCACCTGACCACCTCCTCCGGGGCAATCCTGGACATCAGGACCACTCCGCTGGCGACCCGTCCCATCGGTGCCTTCAGGGGGATGGGGACTAGGAAGGATTTGTAATTGTACCCCAGGAAAATGTGATAGTCGGGGAAGGCCCTGCGCAGCATCTCCACCTCGTTGATGCGGTAGGTCCGCCTCGAGCATTCGTCCACCTCCTGGAGGAGGATGATGTCGGGGCTGTGGCGGCGGATTTCCTCAAGGATGCCGTTGATATTGGCCTGGGTCCGCTCCCTGGACGTGCGAACCTGCGTGCCGCCGTCGTAGAAGAAGTCCATGTCGTCCCCGAGGCCTCCGTAGCCGATGTTCCAGCAGAGGATGGAGAGGGAGTCGGGGAGTACTCCTGCCGTAGTTCCGGAACGATCTCCGGAACCGGAGCCTGAAAGCCCGGACAAGTCCTGCAGCACCTCTCTTTCGGCCGGCCGATAATCAGTGATGACAGCAGTCAGCAGGAATATCAGGAATGCGGCTGCCACCGCAGCCAGAACATAAAGTACGATATGCATTGCGCGTCTCATTTTCATAAAATTAAAAAGGCTGTGCCGGGAATCACTCAGCACAGCCTCTATGAATCATTTTGAAGTGTAGTGTCATTACCTCTCAAGATTTGTCAGAATGAGGGGAAATGCAAGGCGTCAAGGTTCATGGCGAAGGAGTTTACTTAGGTAAATGACTGAGCCATGATACCGCAGACAACGCCGCAGTTCCCCTTATTCTGGCAAATCTTAGAGCTTGGGACCGGCGGCAACGAGAGCCTTTCCTGCCTCATTGCCAGTGAACTTCTCGAAGTTCTTGATGAAGCGGCCTGCAAGATCCTTTGCCTTTACATCCCAGTCCTCGGGCTTTGCGTATGTGTTGCGGGGATCGAGGATGTGGGTGTCCACCTGGTCGAGCTTGGTAGGGATGGCAAGGTTGAAGTAAGGGATGGTTGTGGTCTCAGCCTTGTCCATGCTGCCGTCGAGGATGCGGTCGATGATGGCGCGGGTATCCTTGATGGAGATACGCTTGCCGGTACCGTTCCAGCCGGTGTTCACGAGGTAAGCGGTGGCGCCTACTTTCTCCATTCTCTTCACGAGCTCCTCACCGTACTTGGTGGGATGCAGGGAGAGGAATGCTGCTCCGAAGCATGCGGAGAAGGTAGGGGTGGGCTCTGTGATGCCGCGCTCTGTGCCGGCGAGCTTGGCGGTGAAGCCGCTCAGGAAGTAGTATTTGGTCTGCTCGGGGGTCAGCTTGGATACGGGAGGCAGAACTCCGAACGCATCTGCGGTCAGGAAGATGACCTTGGAGGCGTGACCGGCCTTCGATACAGGCTTAACGATGTTCTTGATGTGGTAGATAGGGTAGGATACGCGGGTGTTCTCGGTAACGCTCTTGTCGGCGAAGTCAATCTTACCGTTGGCGTCCACAGTCACGTTCTCAAGGAGAGCGTCGCGGCGGATGGCGTTGTAGATATCGGGCTCGTTCTCCTTGGAGAGGTTGATGACCTTGGCGTAGCAGCCGCCCTCGAAGTTGAAGATACCGTCATCGTCCCAGCCGTGCTCGTCGTCACCGATCAGGCGGCGCTTGGGATCTGTGGAGAGGGTGGTCTTACCTGTACCTGAGAGACCGAAGAAGATGGCTGTGTCACCGTCCTCGCCGCAGTTGGCGGAGCAGTGCATGGAAGCGATGCCGCGCAGGGGGAGGAGGTAGTTCATGTAGGAGAACATACCCTTCTTCATCTCACCGCCGTACCAGGTGTTCAGGATTACCTGCATCTTCTCGGTGAGGTTGAAGACTACTGCAGTCTCGGAGTTCAGACCGAGCTCCTTATAGTTCTCTACCTTGGCCTTGGAGGCATTGAGGACAACGAAGTCAGGCTCGCCGTAACTTGCCAGCTCCTCGTCGGTGGGGCGGATGAACATGTTCTTTACGAAATGTGCCTGCCATGCCACCTCCATGATGAAGCGGATCTTCTGACGGGTATTCTCGTTGGCACCGCAGAATGTGTCCATCACATAGAGCTTCTTGTTGGAAAGCTCCTTGGAAGCGAGGTCCTTGAGGACTTTCCAGGTCTCCTTGGTCACGGGCTTGTTGTCATTCTTGTATGCGTCCGAAGTCCACCATACGGTGTCCTTGGATGTCTCGTCCATTACGAAAAACTTATCTTTGGGAGAGCGTCCGGTGTAGATACCGGTCATTACGTTTACGGCACCGAGCTCTGTCAGCTGTCCTTTCTCATAACCGGTGAGAGAGGGATCCATCTCAGCTTTGAAGAGATCCTCGTAAGAAGGATTGTAGATGATTTCGGGAGTTCCGGTGATACCGTACTTGGTTAAATCGATTTTAGCCATTGTGTTACGTCTTAAATTAATTAATCTGTTCTTTCTATTTCTAAGGTTCACACGCACGTATGCAAATATTTTGCCAAATATTCATTATATTTGCCAAAATGAAGGAAATGTTGAGGAAATACTGGGGTTACACGTCGTTCCGCCCGAAGCAGGAGGAGATCATCTCTTCCGCCCTGGCCGGAGAGGACGTGCTGGCCATCCTGCCGACGGGAGGGGGTAAGTCGCTGTGCTTCCAGCTTCCGGCCATGATGCGGGACGGTCTTGCTGTCGTAGTGTCCCCGCTTATCTCCCTTATCCGGGATCAGGTGCAGAATCTCCGCGCCCGCGGCATCAAGGCCCTGGCAGTGCATTCAGGAATGACCCGCAGGGAGATAGACATCACTCTGGACAATGCCGTCTACGGTGATTACAAGTTCCTTTACCTTTCACCCGAGCGGCTGCGGACCGAGATTTTCCGGAAGCGGGTGCAGAAGATGCAGGTGAATTTTCTGGTGGTCGATGAAGCGCACTGCATCTCGCAGTGGGGCTATGACTTCAGGCCCGACTACCTCCAGATTGCCGATATCCGGGAGCTGCTGCCGGGAGTACCTGTCATAGCCCTGACGGCCACGGCCACTCCTCAGGTGGCCAAGGATATAGAAGATAAGCTGCATTTCCCCGAGGACAATATCATCTGTTCCGGATTCGAGCGCCCCAACCTTTCATATATAGTCCGGAAAACCGAAGACAAGTTCGGGACGCTGCTGTCGGTGTGCAGGTCGGTTCAGGGTTCCGGTATTGTGTATGTGAGGGAGAGGAAGGCGGCAAGGGACGTTGCTTCGTTCCTGTGCTCGCAGGGAGAGTCGGCCGGTTTCTACCATGCCGGTCTGAGCAAGGAGGAGAGGAGCAGCATTCAAGAAAAATGGAAGAGGGGAGACCTGAGGGTTATCGCCGCCACCAATGCCTTCGGAATGGGGATTGACAAGCCGGATGTCCGGTTCGTCTGTCATTTTGACGTGCCTGAGGCAGTGGAGTCGTACTATCAGGAGGCAGGGAGGGCCGGACGGGACGGGTTGCGCTCCTGGGCAGTGCTGTTGTGGAACAAGTCGGACATCAGACGTCTGGAATCCATCTATCAGACAACATTCCCCGGCCTGGACTATATGGCGGACATCTACCAGAAGATGTACAAGTTCTTCAATATAGCCTATGAGGACGGGGCCGGGGCTGTATATAAGTTCAACCTCATGGAGTTCGTACGCCGTTACAAGCTTGGCGCCGCCATGGCCTATAATGCCATAAAGTACATCGAAACAGCCGGTTACTGGAGCGTTACCGACGAGATTGACAATCCCACGCGCATCACTTTCACAGTCAGCCGGGATGATCTCTACCGTATCCAGCTCAGGGACCCTTCCCTGGATACCTTCGTCAAGGCCCTAATGCGTATCTATCCCGGTCTGTTCTCCCACATGGTGTCCATAGACGAGGACTACATCGCCCGCGTCATCCAGCAGCCATCCCGTGTGGTGAAGCTCAAGCTGCTGCAGCTTTCCCGTGCAGGAGTCCTCCGCTACATTCCGAGGGCCCGCTCACCCCTGATCTGTTTTTCCGGAGAGCGTCTCACACCCGGAAATCTCTATCTGTCGGAGAAGAATTACGAGCAGCGCAAGCGTCTTTTCAAAGAGCGTCTCGACGCCATGTACACCTACATCTCTCCAGTCAGCGACCGCTCCGCCGCCCAGTCCGCCTGCCGCTCCCGCCGCCTCTCCGCCTACTTCGGCCAGGAACAGTGCAGGCCATGCGGCATCTGTGATCTCTGTGCACCGGGGGAGACGGAGCTGATATTCTGAGTTTTAATTAAGCACCTCGATGAGGTCGGGAGTCACCTCTGCCATGGCAACGCCGATGATGCCTTTGAGCATGACTACGACGCGGCGGTTGCGGTGGCCCTGTATCTTGATGAATGTACCCTCAATGCCGTTGAACGGGCCGCCCAGGATCCGGATGGGAGTACCTTTGCGGAGGTCTATTTCGTCGGGACGGAGGTAGACCAGCTTCTCATTGCTGTCCCGGGTGACCTGGATGAACTGTTCCATGTCCTTGTCCGGGACGATGGTGGGTATGTTGCGCCCGTCGCATGGACGGGTGAGCCACTGTAGGTACGGGATGTCGGCCTTTACGGCCTGAATCTCCTCTCTCCTGGCATGTACGAAGATCAGGTTGTGTACGGCGGGAACCAGTTCTTTGGCTTTCCGGCCGTCGCGCTTGGTTACCGCCATGTACTTCATTGGGATGAAGCATTCGATCCCGGCGGCTTCAAGCAAGGCCCTGGCCTTGATTTCCCGGCGGAAAGTTGCGCTCATGGCAAACCATTGAACTGGAGTTTCTGAAGTTGTATTTTGTGCTGCAGCTATCATAGTGTCAGACTGCAAATCTAAGGAATTATTCGTGTCTTATCTAAAGTTTCTTGCAAAATATGCCCTTACATATTCTCCACCGCCCTGTTGAGCGGGTCGAGTATGTGATGGTTGAACTGGTCGATTACCGAGTCGCTGATGGCCGCCAGATAGATCTGTGTGGTGTGTTCGGATGTGTGCCCCATGCCTGAGCTGATGACTGCGATGGGGGTGTTGCGGTTGCGGGCTGTCGTGGCCCAGGTGTGGCGGCTCACATAGGAGGACAGCGGGGTGTCCAGCCCGAGCATGCGGCTTATTCTCTTGAGTTTGCGGTTGTGGTATCCCAGGGCTGTCTGGTACTGGCGGTAGGCTTCTGTCGTATCGGTGGATTTGATGACCGGGAATACATATGGGGAATCAGCCGTGATTGCCGAGTATCTGTCTATAATGCAGCGCAGGCACGGTTCTATCCTGATGCACATCTGCTGTCCGGTCTTTTTCCTGACATATCTCAGGATATTGCCCGTAATATCGCTTTTATGCAGGAACACTATGTCTACAAAGGCCATGCCCCTTGCACAGTAGCTGAAAATGAACAGGTCCCTGGCGAGGGTCAGTGCTTCCGAACAACTCAGGTCCATGGATATGAGGCGGAGCATAACATCCTCGTCCACGGCTCTTTTCCTCGTGTGCTCAATGCCGGTGTATGCGTCCTTGAACGGATTTTTCTGGACTATGAGCCCTTCCTTGACAGCCTTGTTGTAGACCGAGCGCAGGATGCGCATGTAGAATGAGACTGTATTCCTGGCCACGTTGCGCCGGTACAGCCAGTATTCGTACTCGGAGATGAGCTTCCAGTCCAGGTCCGAAAGGAGGATGTCGTGGTTGTGCAGGAATGCGGAGAAGCTGTTCAGGGTCTTGCGGTGGTTGCGGGCTGAACCCAGCTTCATGGCGCAGGTCAGGGCCTGTATCTCGTGTTTCATGAACATGACCGCCGACAGTTCATGCCCCTTGCTCATGAACCTGCTTATGACGTCGCCAGGCGTATAGTCTTTGCCCGTGGAGTTCATTTTGTCCACTATATCCCTGAGCAAAAGGAGGTCCCTATCGATATTTTTTTGATATTCAGAGAGTATTCCCAGTCTGTCCTTGTCGTGACGGAGGGTGCATGATGCCGGATCCCACTGGAAGGGATAGATGTGCATCCTGGTGTTGATCCTTTTGTAGGACTGTCTGCGGCAGATCTGATAGTAGAGGGTTCCTGGTCTGCCTTCCACGGAAGAACTTCTGAATTTCAATCTAATTGTTGTCATGGCGTTTAATTTTATTATCTTTGTAGGTTTGAAAAAACGAAAATGATATGCCAAACAAAAATTTTGCGCTGATCGGTGTCGGCGGCTATATTGCTCCAAGGCACCTCAGGGCTATAAAGGATACAGGAAATATCTTGCAGGCGGCTTACGACCGCTTCGACAGTGTCGGGATCATGGACAGTTACTTCCCCGATGCTGCTTTTTTTACTGAGCAGGAGCTCTTCGACCGTCACTGCTCCAAGCTCAAGGGTACTGACCGTCAGATAGAGATGCTGTCGGTATGTACTCCGAACTACCTGCATGACGCCCACATGCGCTACGGCCTCAGACTTGGGGCCGATGTCATCTGCGAGAAGCCCGCCGTGCTCAATCCCCATAACATCGACGCCATAATGAAAATAGAGGAGGAGACCGGCCACAAGGCCTACAACATCCTCCAGCTCCGTCTCCACGACTCGATAGCGGCCTTGAAGAAGAAGATAGACGAGGGACCCTCGGACAAAGTCTACGACGTGGACCTGACCTATATCACCTCCCGCGGCAACTGGTACTACGCCTCCTGGAAGGGGGACGAGCACAAGAGCGGGGGAGTGGCCACGAATATCGGAGTACATTTCTACGACATGCTCCAGTGGATTTTCGGACCGGTGAGCGAGAATATCGTGCATGTCAAGAGTCACGACCGCGTGGCCGGCTATCTGGGCCTGAAGAAGGCCCGTGTGCGCTACTTCCTGAGCATCAATGCGGACAATCTGCCGGAGAATGCCGTCCAGGGTGAGAAGCGGACCTACCGTACTATCATGATAGACGGGGAGGAGTTCGAGTTCAGCGCCGGCTTTACCGAGCTGCATACCCGCAGCTATGAGAAAATACTGGCAGGGGAAGGGTTCCGCATCAGCGAGGCCCGTCCCTGCATCGAGATAGTCAGTCAGATCCGTACGGCCACACCCATAGGCCTCAAGGGGGACTACCATCCTCTGGCCAAGCTGCCCCTGGCTCCTCATCCTTTCGGCTGGTAAATCATGGACAGGACAATGCAGCAGAAGATTCAGATGGTGGACCTTCACGGTCAGTACCTGAAAATCAAGGCGGAAGTTGACGCCGCCATAGCGGAGGTCATAGACGGTTCGGCATTTATAGGCGGACCGGCGGTCGGACGCTTTGCATCAGCCCTTGCGCAATACACGGGAGCCGCCCATGTCATTCCCTGCGGCAACGGTACGGATGCCCTCCAGATAGCCCTCATGGCCCTCGGCCTGAGATCAGGCGACGAGGTCATCGTCCCGGCATTCACCTACGTGGCTTCGGCTGAGGTAATAGCCCTGTTGGGACTCAGGCCTGTGCTGGTGGATGTGGACCGCAGCACCTTTAATATAGACATCAGCTGCATGGAGCGGGCGCTGACATCCCGGACGCGGGCTGTCATACCCGTCCACCTCTTCGGACAGAGCTGCGACATGGCTCCGATCCTGGATTTCGCCGCCGCACACGGTCTGTATGTCGTGGAGGACAATGCCCAGTCCCTCGGAGCCGTCTACACATTCCCGGATGGCCGCCGCAGATACACCGGCACCCTCGGACACATCGGCTGCACCTCGTTCTTCCCCTCGAAGAACCTCGGCTGCTACGGGGATGGCGGAGCCCTGTTCACGGATGATCCGGAACTGGCGGAGCGCATCCGCATGACGGCCAATCATGGACAGAGGGTCAAATATCACCACGACGTGGTGGGCTGCAACTCCCGCCTCGATACCATTCAGGCTGCTGTCCTCGAGGTCAAGCTGCGGCATCTCGATGAGTACTGCGCCGCGCGTCAGGAGGCAGCCGCCCGCTATCGGGCATTGCTCTCAGGGACAGAGGGCATCGAGCTGCCCGCCGAGTCTCCTTTCAGTACCCACGTCTGGCACCAGTTTACCCTGAAAGTGGCTGACGGACGGAGGGATGGACTGAAGGAACATCTGGCCTCACGCGGGATTCCGTCGATGATATATTATCCTCTGCCGCTGCATCATCAGCAGGCCTACCGTCAGGACGGGCTGTCCCTTCCCGTCGCGGAGGCTCTGGCCGGGAGCGTATTGTCCCTGCCGATGCATACGGAACTGACGGAAGGGGTGCAGGAGAGAATCGCGGAGGCAGTCAAGGAATTTTTCGGAAAATAGGAAAATGGAAGAAAGGAATTATTTCGCACATGAGACTGCGGTCATCGACCCTGGATGCACGATAGGAGAGGGGTGCCGGATATGGCATTTTTCCCATATCATGACCGGTGCGGTGCTCGGGCCGGGCTGCAATATCGGGCAGAACGTGGTCATCTCCCCGGAGGTGGTTCTCGGCCGCAATGTCAAGGTGCAGAACAATGTATCAGTGTACACGGGAGTCACCTGCGGGGACGATGTGTTTCTCGGGCCTTCCTGTGTGTTTACCAATGTGGTCAACCCCCGAAGCGCTGTCAGCCGCAGGGGAGAGTATCTCCGCACTCATGTGGGGCAGGGGGCGACGATAGGGGCCAACGCCACCGTGGTATGCGGCCATGACATCGGCGAATGGGCCTTCATCGGAGCAGGGGCGGTGGTAACGAAGGATGTGCCTCCGTATGCGCTGGTGGTGGGCAATCCCTCGAGGCAGGTCGGATGGATGAGCCGGGCGGGCTACCGTCTGGAGTTCGGACCTGACGGGACGGCAGTGTGTCAGGGTACCGGAGAAAGATACAGGCTGGAGAACGGCAAGGTGAGTGCAATGGAATAGAAATTGAACGATAATTTATAAAACAGAAATAATTTAACACAACCAATCAAAAGTATGAAGAAAACCATTTTAACCCTTATTCTGTCGGCAGCCCTGCTGCCTTTCGCCGCTTCGGCGCAGAATATCAAGTTCGAGGAGTACGACCTCGACAACGGTCTGCATGTGATTCTCTCGCAGAACCACAAGACCCCCAATGTCGTAATTTCCGTGATGTATCATGTGGGTTCGAAGAACGAGGAGCCTACCCTGACCGGCTTTGCCCATTTCTTCGAGCATCTTATGTTCGAGGGTACTGAGAACATCGGCCGCGGGGAGTACGCTACCTACGTGTCGGAGGCCGGCGGCTCGCTGAACGCCAACACTTCGTGGGACCGCACCTATTATTTCGAGCTGCTGCCCTCCAACCAGCTGGAGCTCGGAATGTGGCTCGAGTCCGAGAGAATGCTGCATCCCAAGATTGAGGACATAGGTGTCAACACTCAGAAAAATGTAGTGTGCCAGGAGATGGGTCAGACCCGCGACAACCAGCCTTACGGAACTGTGATGACAAAGATTCAGGCCAACTCATTCAAAGTGCACCCTTACAGTCATGACATACTCGGTTCCGAGGAACATATCCGCAACGCATCCGTTCAGGACTTCCAGGACTTCCACGACATGTTCTACAAACCCAACAATGCCGTGCTGACCATCTGCGGTGACTTCGATGTCAAGCAGACCAAGGAGTGGATTGAGGAGTATTTCGGCGATATACCCGCAGGTACCGTGGAGCCCCGCCGTCCGGATCCCAATATGGAGCCTAAGCGTACCGCCCCCATCAAGGATACCGTCTATGACAACATACAGATGCCCATGCTGATCGAGGCTTATCCCGCTCCCGCATACGGCACCGAAGACTATTTTGCTATGGATGTGTTCAACGCCATCCTCTCCCAGGGCAACTCCGCCCGTTTCCAGGCCCAGATCGTGGATAACAAGAAGACCGGTCTGATGGCCCTCGGTATGATTCTGCCATTTGAGCATCCGGGAGCCTTTGTAATCCAGGCTATTCCTAACGGAGTGGATCTGTCCGTGCTGGAGTCCGATGTGGATGCCGAGCTCTACGGACTGCTTGAGAACGGTATGACAGACGAGGAGTTCCAGAAGGTGATGAACATGGTCGAGATGGCCCAGGCCAGGTCCAACTCCACAATCGAGGAGACAGCAGAAAGCCTTGCCACTGCATATACCTACTTCAAGAATACGAACTTTGTCAATGAGACTATGGAGAACTACTCTTCCCTGACCAAGGAGAAGGTACTGGAAGTAGCCAAGAAGTACATTGACCCCGATCAGAAGATTTCCATCTACTATCTTCCCAAACAGAACTAATCATAAGACAAGAACAGCGATATGAAAAAGATATTATCTCTTACAATTGCAGCCGCCCTGCTGTCCCTTTTCCAGCTGAGCGCCCAGATAGACAGAACCAAGGCGCCTGAGGCCGGTCCCGCTCCAGTGGTGGAGTTCGGGGATTTCGATAAATTCACTCTTGACAACGGACTCCGTGTCATCCTCGTAGAGGACCATGACCGCCCTCTGGTAAGTGTGGCTATAAATTTCATCATCGATCCTTTCGTGGAAGGAGACAAGGCCGGTGAGTCCCAGTTCTTCGGAGAGGTCTGGAGCAAGGGTACTGCCAACCGTACCGCCGAGCAGATCAACAACGAGGTGGATTTTCTCGGAGCTTCGTTCCGCACCGGCTCCAGCTCCATCGGTTTCACCACTCTGACCAAGTACACGGACCGGATGATGGACATCCTCACCGACGTGCTTTACCATCCTACCTTCCCTCAGGAGGAGATGGACAAGATGCGTGACCAGTATCTCGGTGCACTTCAGCTCTCATCCAGTCAGCCCTCATCCATTATCACCAACATTCTGGCGGCTACTGTATATCCCGAGGGACATCCTTACAGGGATATCATGACCGAGGCTACCGTGAACAACATTACAGCGGATGACTGCCGCGAGTACTATGACAAGTACATCATCCCCAACAGTGCTATAATGATTATCGTCGGTGACATGAAACTCAAGGAGGCCAAGGCTCTGTGCAGTAAATATCTGGCTTCTTGGGAGGCTGGCGAGGTCATTGCTTTCGAGGATCCGGGTGTTAACCGTCCTGAGGGCATCGAGGTAGTATTCTCGCCCAAGGACGGAGCCGTGCAGTCGACTATCCGCATGATGGCTCCCATCACTCTTACACAGGATTCCGAGGATCTGATGGCCCTGCAGATTGCCAACGGTATCTATGGTGGCGGCGGATTCGATGCCAAGCTGTTCAGAAATCTCCGCGAGACCCACGGCTGGACATACGGAGCTTATTCCAGCATTCGTCCTGACGAGGTATCCGGTACTTTCTATGCTCTCGGTGATGTCAACAGCAATGCTACGGACAGTTCCTTCGTACAGATGCGTTATGAACTTCAGAACATGATGGACGGCGTCTATACCGAGGATGATCTGAAGAAGTTCAAGACCATGTATGCCGGTGAATTCTCCCGTTCCCTGGAGTCTTCCGACCAGATTGCTCAGTTTGCCTACTATATTGAGCGTTACGGTCTGCCCGATGACTATTACGCTACCTATCTGCAGAGACTGGATGCCCTGACTATGGACGATATCCGTGCCGTAGTAGCCAAGTACTTCGACCCGGACAACATGTACTGGTTCTGCGTAGGTGATCCTTCCGTGATACCCGCTCTTGCAGCTTACGATTCCGACGGAGTGGTCGTTGAACTCGATTTCGAGGGTAAGCCCATCGAGCGCAAGGAAGTATCGGCCGATGTGACCGTTGAGTCCGTGCTCGAGAACTATCTCAACGCCATCGGCGGCCGTGCTCTCGTGGAGGGTATCAAGGACATGACCGAAGAGGTGGAGATGAGCGTCATGGGCATGAGCATGACTACCACAACCAAACGTATCATCGACCAGAAATGCTTCTCCGTCGCCCAGACCATGAACGGCAATCCGGTTTCCAACATCGTGCTCCGTGACGGCAAGATTAAGGTTTCGGCCGGCGGTATGGAGCAGGAGATTACCGACCCCGCCCAGGTAGAGGCAATGAGCGACATCTATCCCTTCCCCGAGATTCTCGGAGCAGAGCAGGGCTATGTCTTCACTCTCGAGGGCATAGAAAGTGTTGAGGGCAGCGACGCCTATAAGGTAAAGCAGGAGAAGGGCGGTATGGTCAACTACAACTTCTACGATGTGGCTACCGGTCTTAAGGTAAAATCCATCGCTTCCGCCCAGGGCCAGACCCAGGAAGTGATCTTCGGCGATTACCAGAAGACAGCTTACGGCATCATCTACCCGATGGTACAGAAAGTATCTCTGCCTCAGGTAGGAGTAGTCGAGGCCAAGGTCACTGATGTGACAGTCAACTCCGGTCTCACTCCCGACCAGCTGTAGTACTGCAATTTATACATTAATCAAAAGGGCGACAGATTCCGTTCTGCCGCCCTTTGTTTTTCCGCCCTTTTCGATGTATCCGTATAAATGCCACTTTCATCCTCACATTTTATGCATTATCGTTATCTTTGGCCTGCAAATTTTCAGTAGATGACTGTACGTACCGGAGACCTCACTGTTGGCGGCATCACTTCCACGCTGCTGCGATTTACCCTGCCGATGATGCTCGGCTCGCTGATGCAGCAGTGCTACAATATCGCCGATACTCTGATTGTGGGACGCTGCATAGGACCGGAAGCATTGGCTGCGGTAGGGTCGGCCTACAGTCTGATGACCTTTCTGATATCGGTGCTGCTGGGTCTGGCCATGGGCAGCGGGACGGTATTCTCCATGCAGTTCGGGGCGGGAAACATGCCGGGGCTACGGCGCAGTATCTATGTATCGCTGGTGCTGATAGGCTGTGTGACGGCGGTACTCACCATAGTGTCGTTTGTATTCATCGACCCGATACTGAGGCTGCTTCAGGTACCGGAGGAGATATATGACATGTTGCGGCTGTATCTGCTGATCATCTTCGGAGGAATTCCCTTTACGTTCCTGTACAATTTCTATGCGGCTCTGCTCCGGGCCGTCGGCGACTCGGTCACTCCGCTGTGGTTCCTGGGTGTGTCGGTAGTGCTCAATATCGGTCTGGACCTCCTGTTCATCATCGGTTTCGATATGGGCGTAGGCGGTGCGGCTCTGGCGACAGTGGTAGCCCAGGGAGTGTCGGCACTCGGGCTGATGGTCTATGTGCTTCACAGGCGGCCCGAACTGCGGGTCAGGAAGGAGGATATGAAGCTGGACGGAGCCTCGGTGAGGGAGATAGCCTCGTTCTCGTCGCTGACCTGCGTGCAGCAGTCGGTCATGAATTTCGGAATACTGATGGTGCAGGGACTGGTCAATACCTTCGGTACGGCCGTGATGGCGGCTTTCGCGGCTGCCGTGAAGATAGATTCTTTCGCCTATATGCCTGTGCAGGAACTGGGCAATGCGTTCTCTACGTTTACGGCGCAGAACTACGGAGCCGGTAAATCGGCGCGGATACGCCGTGGAGTGCGGAGTGCTTTCCTGATATCGGTGCTGTTCTCGCTGGCTGTCTCGCTGCTGGTATTCCTGCTGGCCAGGCCTCTGATGCTTATTTTCGTACGGGCAGAGGAAGTCGAGATCATACGGATAGGCGTGCAGTACCTCCGCGTGGAAGGCTCCTTCTACTTCGGCATCGGCATCCTCTTCCTGCTGTACGGCTACTACCGCGCCATCCGCATGCCGGCCATGTCCGTCGTACTTACCATACTGTCTCTCGGCACCCGCGTCGTCCTTGCCTATGTTCTGGCGGCCATTCCTTCCGTCGGAGTTCTCGGTATATGGTGGTCCATACCCATCGGCTGGGCATTGGCAGATGCGGTCGGCATAGCATACTATTTATATTTTAGGCGGAAAAATGTAAATTTGCAGAAACAATAAAGACACTCTCTACTATGAAACACATTATCACAATCACAGCTGCGGCAATGATACTGCTGGCAGGCGGATGTTCTTCCGGCAAATCTGAAACTGAAATCATCTGGCTGTGCGACAAGGCTGCCGGTCAGTCCCTCACTCTTTTCCCCGATGCTTCTCCAGAACTTGTGACATCGCTCGGTCTCAAGGAAGCCGTACCTTCCTCCATCAGCGCCTTTCTGGTACGCAAGGACGGCAAGGTGCTGCTGTTCGATACCGGGCTCGGACTGCCCGAAGGGGGCATACGCCGGGGTCTGGATTCGCTGGGACTCTCTCCCGATGATGTGGATTACCTGTTTCTGACCCATTTCCACGGAGACCATATAGGAGGGATGCTGGGCCCGGACGGTGCTCCAGTGTATACCAACGCCCAGGTCTACGCCTCCAGGCCCGAGTACGATGCATGGATGAACATGCCCGCTGACCGGAACGCCGGGGCAGTCCGGACTATGAATGCCTACAGCGACCGCCTGCATCTCTTCGAGTTCGGCGATATCCTGCCGTGTGGGGTGGAATCCCTCTACGCTGTCGGCCACACTCCCGGACATACGGTATTCCGCGTGGGCGACATTCTCATCTGGGGTGACATTATCCACGGCCTGGCCCTCCAGCTAGACCATCCTGAGATATGCGCCACCTATGACATGGACAAGGAGGCTGCCATTGCCGCCCGCAGGCATATGATCCGCATCGCCCGTGAGCAGCACCTGCTCGTGGCCGGCATGCACCTTCCGGAAGGCTTCCTTGACTTCCGTACTCCTGTCGCTGAATAGGGCGGTGGGGAAATGAAGAGGAAAGAAAAAGTCCGGATGCCTTCCAATCGGTCATCCGGACTTTTTCTATCGAATGAATAAGTGTGTGCGGTCTACGGCAGGGCGAGGAACGCGCAGGCGAAGGCCAGAATCGCGTAGAGCTCGGGGAATACGGCGAGAATCATGGTACGGGAGAACACATCGTGTCCGTTGGACATCTCGTTGATACCGTTGCTGACCAGACTGGCCTGCTTGATGGCGGACCACAGGCCTACGAAGCCGAGGGCCAGACCGGCAGCGGCCATTGCCAGACCCTGGTTCATGGTGAGCACCTGAGAGGCGTCCTCCATGGCTCCCAGTCGGCTGAGCATGAGGAAGAATCCTGCGAATCCGTACAGTCCCTGAGTAGAAGGAAGCACGCAGAGGAGCATGGATTTACCGAAGATTTCCGGTTTCTTCTTGAGGCCGGCGACGGTGGTGTTGCCGCCCATTGTCACGCCTATGGCACTGCCGATGCAGGACAATGTGAGCATCACTGCCATTCCGACGTAAGCTAAGATTAAAGGTGTTGACATACGATAAAATTGTTTTTATTTGTTATTACTATATGATTTCAACGGTCTGTAGGCCCTGCCGCCTCCCTCGAAGCCCACATTCTTGTAGAACTCCACGAAGGTAAGACGGACCGGGTGTACGAATGCTCCGAGACAGGACAGTCCCATGACTGCCAGATGCCCGAATATGAGGAATATCACCGTGACCGGCCAGCCCACGTAGGGGATGCCCGAAAGGGTCATGGCTATCGAGTTGATTACCAATGCGAGGATGCCGCCGGTCGTACCCAGTCCGAACAGACGGATGTACGAGAGCATGTCGCCGAAAATGCTGGTGATATCGTAGAGGGATACGATGCCCTTGAGCGGACGCAGCAGGAAGAACTTGGCCGGCTTGCTGCAGAACAGCACCAGTATCAGTCCTCCGAAGACCAGAATCTGCGATACGATGTGCGGCAGAAGTTTGGTCCCCATCTGCGAACCGGCGTAGGCGCATGCGGCCCACACGATCAGCAGGCTCCAGCCGACCTCTGTCAGCGCCTCGTCCCAGCGCCGCTTGGAGAAAGCGAATATCGCCTTGAGCATCCTTGCAAACACTATCTGGAACAGTCCGAAGATAATGGCGAACCAGAACATCTTCAGGTCAGAGAAGAACAGGGCCTTGATGTTGTCCGGCATAGGCAGTATATCAGCCAGTTTCATGCCGAAGAACGTACCTGAGAACAGCGGCATGATGAGCGAGCCGACCCCCAGCCAGGCAATCAGCTTGCCATAGACCTTGAATCTGGGCAGGGCCAGTGCGGCGGCGATGCCGGCAATCACAAGTATCAGTCCGTATCCCATGTCTCCCAGGCAGAAACCGAAGAAGAGCATATAGAAAGGAGCGAAATAGGGTGTGAGGTCCAGCTCGTCGTAGTTGGGCAGCTCGTATAGGCTTCCGACCGGCTCGAAGAGGCGGGCAAACCAGTTGTTGCGCAGTTTTACCGGAGGGTTGTCGGAGCCCTTGGCCGCCTCGGACTGCCAGTACACGGTGCACGGGCCGTTGTTCAGGTACTCCTGCACTCGGGCATCGTCGGCGGTAGGGGCGAAGCCTTCCACCACGCTGATGGCCCCTTCTCCTTCAAGCAGGGAAGATGTCTCGGCCAGATGCAGGTCCAGCCGTGCGAATGTCTGTCCGGATAGTTCCTGCAGAAGGCCGGAGAGGGGGGCGTATCCGGCTGTCTCCTCCAGCAGTTTCCCGTCCTCTGCCTTAAGGGCGGAGATATCCTTCATTACCTGTGAGGCAGGACGGGCCGGAAATGCCGCCTCGTCGGATACAGGGAAGGTGTATTCAGCCTCCTCTCCGCCGATTACGACGAAGTAAGTGTTGCCTGTCGAGCGCGCGAGTACGCTCATCGGGTACTGCTGCTCCCACGCGGGGGAATACTGCTTGTTGCCTACGCAGTAAAAATGGGGAGTCAGTCCTGCAGCCCGCAGACGGGTTACATCCTCAGGGGTGAATTCTCCCCAGGGCAGGGCGTTGCGGTATTCTTTCTCCAGCGTTTCCATTTCGGAGGCAATGGCGTTGCGGCGGGCCGTATTGTCCTCGACCGCTTTCAGCAGCTGCTCCGCGCTCAGGCCGGAGGCAGGGGCGGCGGTTATCTCCGGATGTTCCTTGGCTACGGCAGCGAGTATGCTTTCAGCGGCCCTGCACCTCTCTATCAGGGAGGTCATCTCCTTCGATGTCCCGTCGGTGCCTGTGACGGACCGGGTGATGTCCACCATCCCGAGTTCCTGCACTCCTGCCAGGAAACGTTCCAGGTCCCCCGACAGGAGGATCATGGAGTATTTGGTCATTTTCGTTATCATAGTGCTTCCTCCTCTGCTTCCAGGTCGTGACGGTTCTTGACTATTTTCTGGGAAGCCTTGGAGAGATTCTCCTCGTCTTCCAGATAACGCTTGATCTTGAGAATAGCCTCATTGTACCCTGGTATCTGCACCTTTTCATACAGATTGACCTTCTGGGTGGTCTTCTTGCGGGAGAAGTCCAGTATGCGGCTCTTCTCGGAGCATATCTCGGACTCTATTCCCAGCCGGGCGAGGTCCTTGAGTATCTGCACACCGTCGCTGTACCACAAGGGTTTCTGGAAGAGGTTGAACTCCCGGACGTCGTAGATGACATCCTTGAGCTCAGGTATCCTCACACCCGCGAACTTGGCCGTGACCAGCTCCACGTCCCGCACCGAGATGAGCCCAGGCTCGAACTCATTCCAGAGTCCGGACAGGTAGCTGTACCTCTCCAGCGCGGCCGAGAGCTCTTCCAGCAGCTCGTCCGACCGCCTCTTGGCCTTCTTGACCTCCAGGCGCAGGGCCGCCTCCTTGTTCTTCAGGGTAGGCAGGGCCCGGGTGCGGATCTTCAGCTGCTTGCCCAGCTCGCCGAGCGACGTCTTGTTATATTGGAATTTGATGGCCATGGCTTGATGATGTTAGGCGGCAGGTTCGTCCTCGCTCTTCCAGTACTTCTGTATGAGAGCCTCCTTGATACCAGTCTCTGCCTTGGTGAAATGACGGGCAAAGAGCATCCACGCGGTGTCGAGCATCTCCTCTATCGAGATGTTGACGTCGATGGCCAGCAGGTGGTTGGAGTAGTCCTTGGCAAATGCGAGGCAGCGGTTGTCATAGTCGCTCAGGTCGAAGCCGTTCTCCAGCTTGGTCTTGGCGTTGGCGGCATCGGCGTAGAGGCGGACGGCGGTGTTCATCACCTGGTTGTGGTCCTCGCGGGTCTTCTTGCCGATGACCAGCTGTTTCAGGCGCGACAGGGAACGGAACGGATCCACGATGACCTTGCCGGTGTCGCTGTCCTGACGCAGGAAGAGCTGTCCCTCCGTGATGTATCCGGTGTTGTCCGGGATGGCGTGGGTGATGTCCCCGTCGTTGAGGGTGGTGACGGCGATGATGGTGATCGAGCCTCCGGCAGGCAGCTGCACGGCCTTTTCGTAGATTTTCGCCAGGTCGGAGTACAGCGAGCCGGGCATGGAATCCTTCGACGGTATCTGGTCCATACGGTTGGATACTATCGACAGGGCGTCCGCATAGAGGGTCATGTCGGTCAGAAGTACCAGGACCTTCTCATTCTTGTCCACGGCAAAATACTCGGCGGCAGTCAGGGCCATGTCCGGAATAAGCAGACGCTCGACGGGGGGCTGCTCGGTGGTGTTCACGAAGCTTATGATCTTGTGCAGGGCTCCTGCATTCTCGAACATGTTCTTGAAATACAGGTAGTCGTCGTTCGAGAGTCCCATGCCTCCGAGGATGATCTTGTCCACATCCGCGCGGAGGGCCACCATGGCCATGACCTGGTTGTAGGGCTGGTCCGGGTCTGCGAAGAATGGAATCTTCTGGCCGGAGACAAGGGTGTTGTTGAGGTCAATGCCGGCGATTCCGGTGGGAATCAGCTGGGAGGGCTGTTTTCTCTTGTAGGGGTTTACCGAAGGTCCTCCGATGAAACGGCGCTCTCCCTCCACCTCCGGGCCTCCGTCTATGGGACGGCCGTAGGCATCGAAGAAACGGCCGGCAAGATCCTCGCTGACGTTGAGGGCGGGCGGTTCTCCGAAGAATGTCACCTCGGCATCGGTCGGGATACCCTCGGTGCCTTCATAGACCTGAAGAGTGACCAGGTCGTCCTTGATCTTCACCACCTGGGCCAGACGTCCGGCGACAGTGGCCAGCTCGTCGTTGGAGACTCCCTGAGCCTTAAGCGAGACTGTGGCCTTGGTGATGGCCTCCAGATGTGTATATATCCTTTGAAATGCTTTATTTGTCATGGCTCATGTATTTGTTGATCTGTTCGAGGTATCTGTTGAAATCCGCGCTCTTGAACTCCGAGTAATTCATCTGGCGGAAGAGGTTGATCACCTCCTTGTACCATGCTGAGCATTCCTCGAATGTCTCGAAGTCATGTTCTGCGTGGCATACGTCCAGGACCTTCTCAAGCATGAACTCCTGTCTCTCAATAGGAGTGGAGGCATCTATGCGGTCAAATGCGTCCTGCTGCAGGATGATGTAGTCTATCAGTTCCGATTTCCAGTAGCGTTCGTGGTAGCTGACCGGCACTCCGTCGTCGCCGAGGATGTTGATCTGCTCGAATGCTTCCTTGCCCCTGAGGACTAGGTTCTTGGCATCCAGTACCATTTCCACCCATCTGGGGGATATCTTCTTCTGGAGGAAGTCGATGATCTCCGGGTACTCCAGGTATTTGGAATAGGAGTCAATCGGGTCAACGGCCGGATAGCGCTTCTTGTCGGCACGGTTCTGCGAGAGGGCGTAGAAGCAGCGGGCGGCCTTCTTGGTGGATTCGGTTACGGGCTCCTTGAGGTTACCTCCGGCAGGTGATACGGTGCCGATGAACGTCACAGATCCGGTCGTGCCGTTGTTGAGCACCACGGCTCCGGCGCGGGCGTAGAAGTTGGAAATAATCGACGAGAGGTCCACTGGGAAGGCATCTGCTCCGGGCAGCTCCTCCATCCTGTTGCTCATCTCCCTGAGGGCCTGTGCCCAGCGGGAGGTGGAGTCGGCCAGAAGCAGGACTTTCAGTCCCATGGCCCTGTAGTACTCGCATATGGTCATGGCTGTGTAGACGGATGCCTCGCGGGCGGCCACAGGCATGTTGGAGGTGTTGCAGACAATGGTGGTCCTTTCCATCAGGGAACGTCCGGTACGGGGGTCGACCAGTTCGGGGAACTCTGTGAAGATCTCCACCACCTCGTTGGCCCTCTCTCCGCACGCAGCCATGACTATCACGTCGGCCTCTCCCTGCTTGGCAATGGCGTGCTGGAGCACTGTCTTGCCGCATCCGAAAGGACCGGGGATAAATCCGGTACCTCCCTCGGCGATGGGGTTGAAGGTGTCGATACACCTTACTCCTGTCTCCATGATGCGCCACGGACGGGGTTTCTCCCTGTAGGCTGTGACGGCCACCTTGACCGGCCATTTCTGTATCATGCTTACAGGGTGCTCGTCCCCGTCGGCGTCAGTGAGCACGGCTACCGTATCGCAGGCCCTGTACGTGCCGGCAGGGACTATGGACTTGACTCTGTAGGAGCCCTTGAATGCGAACGGCACCATAATCTTGTGAGGCAGCCAGCCTTCCTTGACCTCTCCGAGCCAGTCTGCGGCGCGTACTTCGTCTCCGGGAGCGGCCAGCGGAGTGAAGTCCCACTCGCGCTCAGCATCTATGGGTGCGGTGTATTCTCCTCGTTTGAGGAAGACTCCCTGCATGGTGGCCAGGTTATTCTGCAGGCCGTCAAAGTTGCCTGAGAGCAGGCCGGGGCCGAGGGTGGCCTCCAGCATGTGTCCCTGGAACTCCACCTTGTCCCCGCATCTGAGTCCGCGGGTGCTCTCATAGACCTGCACCGAGGCTCTGCGGCCAGTCACCTTGATGACTTCGGCCATGAGTCTCGCATCTCCCAGCGAGATATAGCAGATCTCGTTCTGGGCGACAGGACCGTCGGTCAGGACGGTTACCAGGTTGGAGATGATGCCTGTAACTTTGCCAGTTGTGTGTTTCTGAGTATCCATATATCGGTATTTTATTTCTTAGTTGAAATCCACTCCCTTGAATGTGCCCCTGACCTCGTCTACATAGCGGCGGAAGAGCTCGGCACCCTTGTCCCGGTCCAGCGAGCTCCAGCGCCCGACTATCATAGCCTTGGCCAGAAAGCCCAGGATGACGTCCATGTCGAAATAGTGGAATGTGGTCAGTTCCGAAATCCTGTCCCAGCGGTAGCGGTCCAGGGCGTGCTCCCTCTCCAGCAGGTCCTCGGTACGGAATATCTGCTGAAGGACGGGCCAGGCTTCCTCGTCACGGCTGTCAGTCTCTCCCACAATGTATTTCCCGGGGTCAACGCCTTCCTTGGAGGCAAGGAATCTCACCTGGGAGTTGCGGATCATCCGGTCGAGTCCGTACCAGCTGCGGATGAAACTGCTGCGCTGGCGGGCTGCTGCCCGGTAGAAATGCCCGCAGAGTATGGAGGAGTCCGCTCCGGCCTCGAGCCAGTCTACGGCACGGCGGTCGGCTGGAGAGAGCTGTTCCCGCACGGCTTCGGATATTCCTCTGTATGAGAAATGTCCGCTCTGCGTAAAATCCAGCAGCAGGTCCGGCAGGCCGGCTATGATGTAATGGTAGTTGTTCATCCGAATAGGAGTTTGCGGGTGGCGGGGCGGAGGTACTGGGTAAGGATGTTCTCGAAGTCTCCGTCCGCGAAGCTTATCCTGTAGCTGCCGTCGGCGGGGCCTATTTTGAAGCCTCCGGCCATCTGGCGGGAGAAAGTCACTGTAACGCCCTCTCCCATGACTGCGGCAGCCTTCTTCTCGAACCATGCTCCCAGTTCTTTCTGCATGGAAGAAGGAAGGATGACCTCCAGTCCGGCAGGGGCGGGATCTGCCGCGTTGAATGCCTTGGCTACTGTAGTGACCAGGCTCTTGACCAGTTCCGGGTCTGCGAGAGCAGCCTTGACGTCAGGGGATACGGCCTTGGTGATGATGATGTTCTCTATCTGCTGGCGGAGAGCCGAGATGGTCTGTGACGAGGCCATGCGGATGTCTCCCTCGACCCTTGTACGCAGCTCTTCCGCCTCCTTGCGGGCGGTTTCCAGTATGCGCTCCGCTTCCTTGCGGGCGTCCGAGATTATCTGTTCTGATTCCTTGGCTGCGGCGGCCTTCAGAGCTTCGGCCTCCTGTCTGCCTTTAGAAAGCCCCTCATTGTAGAGCTTGTCGGTGAGTTCCTGGAGCTTGTTTTCCATACCGTGTAATTTAAAATTGTCCGAAAGTTAAAAAATCTTTCTGACAATTCATAGCGGAAACAAAAAAAGTGCCACCTTTTGAGTGGCACTTTAATAAGTCGATTAATCCTGTCTGTCCCTAACCGAGGAATCCGAGCAGGATACCTGCGGCGACGGCGGAACCGATCACACCGGCAACGTTCGGGCCCATGGCGTGCATCAGCAGGTGGTTGGTCTTGTCGTATTGCAGACCCACCAGCTGGGACACACGGGCGGAGTCCGGTACTGCGGATACTCCGGCGTTTCCGATGAGAGGGTTGATCTTGTTGCCGGGTTTCAGGAAGAGGTTGAAGATCTTCACGAACATCACACCGCCGAAGGTAGCTACCATGAAGGAGAACGCTCCGAGGATGAAGATGTACACGGATTTCAGCTGCAGGAACTTGTCGGCCTGGGTGGAGCATCCTACGGTCAGACCGATGAGGATGGTCACGATGTCGATCAGCGGTCCGCGTGCAGTCTCGGCAAGACGGCGGGTAACACCGCTCTCCTTAAGGAGGTTACCGAAGAAGAGCATACCCAGCAGAGGGATACCGGAGGGCACGATGAATGCAGTTACGAGGAAACCGATGATAGGGAATATCTTCTTCTCTGTAGGAGATACCGGACGGGGCGGCTTCATCCTGATGAGTCTCTCTTTCTTGGTGGTGAGCAGCTTCATGATAGGAGGCTGGATCACAGGAACGAGGGCCATGTAGGAATATGCCGATACGGCGATGGCGCCCATGAGGTCGGGAGCAAGTCTCGAGGAGAGGAAGATGGCGGTAGGACCGTCAGCACCTCCGATGATACCGATCGCACCGGCCTCAGCGGGAGAGAACCCGAGGGCAAGGGCCACGGTGTAGGCTCCGAAGATACCCAGCTGGGCGGCAGCTCCGATGAGCAGCAGCTTAGGGTTGGAGATCAGGGCGGAGAAGTCGGTCATCGCACCGATTCCGAGGAAGATCAGAGGCGGGTAGAAGCCCTTGATCACACCATAGTAGAGTATGTTCAGCACAGAGCCTTCCTCATAGATGCCGACCGACAGGCCGGGGAAGAGGGGGATGTTGCCGATGATGATACCGAATCCGATAGGAACGAGCAGCATGGGCTCCCATTCCTTCTTGATTGCGAGGTAGATGAACACAAGGCCGATGCAGATCATCAGCAGATATGTCCACTCGAAATTCGCAAATCCGGTATACTGCCAGAATTGTCTTAAATTTTCACCAATCATACTATCCTATAATAGCTAAGGGCGTTCCTTCCATTACGGAGTCGCCTTTGTTGACTTTAATACTCTTTATTACGCCGTCTGCAGTGGCCTCTACGACGTTCTCCATCTTCATGGCCTCGAGGACCATAATCTTCTGGCCGTTCTTTACGGTGTCACCTTCCTTCACGCACACTTCCAGAATAACTCCAGGAAGGGGAGAGGATACGGTTGTACCGCCTGCTGTAGGAGCGGGAGCTGCTGCGGGTTTGGGAGCGGCTGCCGATACAGCGGGAGCGGCGGTTGCGGTTTTCACTACTTTGATGGCAGTGGGTTTGACGATGGGCTTCTCAAACTCTACCTTGAAGTTGGAACCGTTTACCTCTACGGAAGCTACCGACTCCTGAACATCATTGATGACCACATTGTAGTCATTGCCGTTGATTTTGAGTTTATATTCTTTCATGGTCTGTATTGTTATCTTTGGTTCTTTTTAAGTGTGGGGGTCTGACGCAGTGTGTAGATCTTAGAGCTCCAGGGCGAGTAGCTCCTGTCTGTATGGCTCATGGTGATGGTGAGACTCTCGTGGTCGTGTGCCTCGGTCTCCTCATGGAAAAGGTGGAGGGCAAGCGCGATGGCCGCATAGGTCTCCGCAGAGGTCTCTTTTACTATTGTCCCTGCAGCTTCAGTGTCGGCAGTAGCCGCGGTTGATTTCTTCTGCTGCTTGCTGGTCGCAACATGTCCTGTGAACTTGAATATGAAGCACAGGATAATGAGGGCACTGAATACCACCAGCATGGCTGTCATGGTGAGAATCCATCCACCCGGGTCTTCCCTGGCCATTATCTGGCTCTTGGATTCCTCGTCAACTCCGGCATTGTTGGTGCTGGGGGAAGTCCAGGGCATGATGCCCCAGCCCTCGCCGCTGCCGTCGATGGAGCCGATTCCGTCTTCGATACGTCCGTAGGACTGGTCTACGCCGAGGTTCTTGGGCACGGCGATCTTGTCGATGACGGTACGTCCGTCGCTGGCCACGAAGTAGATGGTATCAGACTCTTCCAGGGTAAAGTTGATGTGGAAGGTTCCGTGGTAGGGGTTGTTGTCCGCCCAGAAGAGGATGTGCTGGCGGGGGGGAATCTGGGTCAGCACGTCTCCCTTGGGGATGATGTATTTCTTCAGGTTGTTCGGATCGTTGGTCAGGAAGCATCCGCCGATATTCACCGTACCGTAGGAGGTATTGAAGAGCTCGAACCAGCCGTTGTGGAAGCCGAAATCGTCCTCGAAGTTGGTCTCATTGTGGATGAGCAGCTCGTTCAGACGCATATCGCTCTGGCTCTGGGCACTCAGGGTGAATACGGACAGAGTCGCAGCAAGACCCGACACCAATATGAATCTAAGTTTGTTCATTTCAGTCGGTTTGATGTGTTACAAAGGAAGATTGTCGTGCTTCTTGGCAGGGTTGCTCAGCTTCTTGGTCGAGAGCTGCTCGAGAGCGCGGATTACGCGGAAGCGGGTGTTGCGGGGCTCGATTACATCATCGATATAGCCGTAGCTGGCTGCCTTGTAGGGGTTGCAGAAGAGGTCGTTGTACTCTTTCTTCTTGGCAGCTGTAACTTCTGCGCGCTTCTCGGGATCCTCGATTTCCTTGATTTCCTTGGAGTAGAGCACCTCTACGGCACCGTCGGCACCCATAACAGCGATGTTGGCTGTAGGCCATGCGTAGTTGATGTCGCCACGGAGCTGCTTGCAGCTCATCACGATATGCGATCCGCCATAGGACTTGCGGAGGGTAACTGTGACTTTGGGCACTGTAGCCTCGCCGTATGCGTAGAGCAGCTTGGCTCCGTGGACTATGATTCCGCCGTACTCCTGCTGGGTTCCGGGCAGGAAGCCGGGAACGTCCACGAGGGTAACGAGAGGGATGTTGAATGCGTCGCAGAAACGTACGAAACGGGCGGCTTTTCTGGAAGAGTTGATGTCCAGAACACCTGCCAGGTACTTGGGCTGGTTGGCCACGATACCTACTGATGTGCCTCCCATGTGTGCGAAGCCGACGATGATGTTCTTTGCGTAGTCCTTGTGTACTTCGAAGAACTCGCCGTCGTCAACGATGCCACCGATGACATGGTACATGTCGTATGCCTCGTTGGGGCTGTCGGGTATGATGGAGTTGAGGGAGTCCTCGAGTCTCTCGATAGGGTCTGCAGTGGGTTTGTAAGGGGGCTCCTCAAGGTTGTTCTGAGGGATGAAGGAGAGGAGCTTGCGGATGATGGCGATGGCATCTTCTTCAGATTCGGCTGCGAAGTGTGCGACACCGCTCTTGGAAGCGTGTACGGATGCGCCACCGAGCTGCTCCTGGGTAACCACCTCACCTGTAACGGACTTAACAACTGCAGGTCCGGTCAGGAACATGTAGCTGGTACCCTTAGCCATGATGTTGAAGTCAGTCAGTGCGGGAGAGTATACGGCACCGCCGGCGCAGGGTCCGAGGATTGCGGAAATCTGAGGGATGACACCCGAAGCGAGGATGTTTCTCTGGAAGATCTCGGCATAGCCGGCAAGAGCGTTCACGCCTTCCTGGATACGGGCTCCGCCTGAGTCGTTCAGACCGATGACGGGAGCACCCATCTTCATGGCCTGGTCCATGATCTTGCAGATCTTGAGGGCCAGTGTCTCAGAAAGAGATCCGCCGAATACAGTGAAGTCCTGGGCGAATACATATACCAGGCGGCCTTCGATTGTACCGTAACCTGTAACGACACCGTCGCCGAGGAATGTGGTCTTATCCATGCCGAAATTCGTGCATCTGTGTGTCACGAACATGTCGAATTCCTCGAAACTGCCTTCGTCGAGGAGCATGGCGATCCTTTCACGGGCAGTGTATTTGCCCTTCTGGTGCTGAGAGTCGATTCTCTTCTGGCCACCGCCGAGGCGGGCCTTTTCACGAAGCTCTATCAGCGCTTTTACTTGTTCAAGCTGTTGGCTCATAACTTAATCTTTCTGTATTAATTAGTGTTTTGGGTTATTTGTTCTTGGGATCCTCGCAAAGCTCGGTGAGCACACCGTGTGTGGATTTGGGATGGAGGAATGCGATGTTCAGGCCCTCAGCGCCCTTGCGGGGAGCCTTGTCGATGAGTCTTACGCCTTTGGCTTCCATCTCGGTCAGTGCATTCTGCACGCCGTCCTTCACTGCGAAAGCGAGATGGTGGATGCCTTCGCCTCTCTTCTCGATGAAGCTTGCGATGGTTCCGTCAGGAGAAGTGCTTTCCAGCAGTTCGAGCTTGGTCTGTCCGATTTTGAAGAATGCGGTCTTTACTTTCTGGTCGGGAACCTCTTCGATAGAGTAGCATTTGAGGCCCAACATGTTCTCATAGTAAGGAATAGCCTCGTCCAGTGACTTCACGGCGATTCCGAGATGTTCAATATGTGACAGTTCCATAATAAGATTTATTTTAGAGTTGTATTATTCCTCATCAGCCATTTCCATGGTATGGTAGACGTTCTGTACGTCGTCGTCGTTCTCGAGCTTGTCGATCAGCTTGAGGATGCCCTCCTTCTCCTCGGGAGTGAGTTTCTTGAGCGGAACGTTGGGTATCCTCTCGAAGCCTCCCGAAACGATGGTGAAGCCGTTGTCCTCGAGATATTTCTGAATGGCACCGAATGACTCGAACTCACCATATATATAGATAAGGCCGTCCTCGTCATCCTTGTAGACATCGTCCACACCGTAGTCAATCAGCTCGAGCTCAAGCTCGTCCATGTCCACGGGACCGTCTTTCCTTACCTTGAAGACACATTTGTGGTCGAACATGAAACTTACGCAGCCCTGGGTTCCGAGAGCGCCTCCTACCTTTGTAAAGTAACTGCGGATGTTGGCAACAGTCCTCATGTTGTTGTCGGTGGCTGTCTCGATCAGGAAAGCGATGCCGTGAGGACCGAATCCCTCGTATACTATCTCCTCATAATCACCGGCGTCATGCTCTACAGCTCTCTTGATGGCCCTCTCGATATTCTCCTTGGGCATGTTCTCGCTGCGGGCGGTCTGGATCAGTGTCCTCAGTCGGGGATTGTTGTCGGGATCGGGGCCGCCGGCCTTGGCGGCTATGGTGATTTCCTTTCCGATGCGGGTGAAGACGCGGGCCATGTTGCCCCAGCGCTTGAACTTACGTTCCTTTCTGAATTCGAATGCTCTTCCCATACTTACTTCTTAACTTCTATGCGTGTGATGTATTTGTCGATCTCGTATCCCTCGTAAGTCTGGGGATATTTGTCCTTGATGACCCTGTAGTGGGTCAGGGCCTCGTCGTTGCGGCCGAGTTCCTCGCAGATGATACCGGCCTTGAGCAGGTATGTGGCGGCGAAGATATTGTCCTCCACCTGAGATGCCTGGAGGTAATATTTGAGAGCGTTCTCGTACTCTCCGGCGATGGAGTATGCGTCTCCGATGCCTGCGAGGGCGCGTGCCTTGAGGACAGGATCCTTACCATTGTACTTGGTCAGATAGCTGATGGCCTCGGGAGCGTTGCCGAGCTGGAGCTCGCAGATGCCCGCATAGAGATAGACAGCCTTTCCGGCCTTGGCACCGTATTCGTCGATAATCTGAATGAAACCGAGTGAGTTGCCGTCACCATTGAGGGCTTTGTCGTAGTCCTCTGCCCTGAAGTACTGCTCAGCGGTGAAAGTCTGTCCTACAGCCTCGTCTTTCATGGGCTTGGAGTAGAACTGAATGAAAAGGACTATGATTGCCGCTACAACGACCAGACCGGCACCTGTGTAGCCGATCAGTTTGCCGTTTTTCTTAAAGAATACCTCAGTCTTGGAGACGGCCTCGCCGACTGTTTCGTTGGTGGTGTTTACGTTCTTTGCCATTTTTGCAATAAATTCTGATTTTTATATAATGGGTGCAAAAATACAACAATTTGTGTAATCGCAAAGATAAAATCATAAGAAATATTCTATCTTTGTTGGTAAAATAATGGAGAATGTTTCTAAGGAGAATAATCGTACAGAATTTCAAGAATATCGGTAGTGCGGACATATCTTTCTCTCCAAAGATCAATTGTATCTGCGGGAACAACGGGGAGGGCAAGACCAATCTCCTGGATGCCGTACACTATCTCTCCATGACCAAGAGTTTTCTCTCTGTCAATGACAGATACACATATACTTACGGAAAGGATGAGGCCGTCCTGCACGGAACATTCCAGGATGGGGACCGGGAGGAGGATATCGCAGTGTCCGTACGTTCCGACGGGGCCAAGACGGTCAGACGCAACGGCAAGGCATACAAGCGTCTGTCCGAGCATATCGGACGCATTCCGGTGGTGATGACGGCCCCTCCGGACATATCCCTGATTCACGATTCCGGCGAGGAGCGCAGGCGTTTTCTGAATATGATGATCTCCCAGATAGACCCGGAATATCTCCGGTCCGTCTCCGCATACAACAGTCTGCTCAAGCAGCGCAACGCCTCTCTCCGCCAGGAGGGAACGCCGGACCTGCTGCTGGAGACAATTTCCGGGAGGATGTGCGCACCCGCGGCATATATTCATGCCCGGAGACGGGAGGCGGCGGAGCAGCTGGCCGCAAAGGCGGCCGGGTACTACGGATTCATCTCCGGAGGCAGGGAGAGCATAGGCATCCGCTATCGTTCCGACCTGGAGAAGGCCGGACTGGAGGAACTGCTGGCCGCCTCCCTTCAGAAGGACAGGGCGCTGGGATATACCACCGCCGGAGTGCAGCGGGATGACCTGGAGTTCTCCATGGACGGGTATCCCCTCCGCAAATGCGCTTCCCAGGGACAGCAGAAGTCATTTATCATTGCCCTGAAGATGGCTCAGTACAGTGAGATGTGCTCAGGGAGGAAGGACCGTCCGGTCCTGCTTTTCGACGATCTTTTCGACAAACTGGATTCCGGGCGGGTGGCGTCTCTGATACGGATGGTGGTGGAGGGAGATTTCGGCCAGATATTTATCACGGACACGGACGAGGAACGGTTGCGGAGGATAGTGGGAGGCATTACGGACGAGGGGCGGTTTTTCAATGTCAGTGCCGGATCTATAACAGAAAAAGACGGGGAGCCATGCAGAGGGTAGGGGAGAAACTGTTGGGCGAGGTGCTCGCTGAATATATAAAGGAGGCAGGCTTCGGAGAGAGGATGCGCGGGCTGGATATATGCGGGCTGTGGCCCGAGGCTGTCGGGGCGCGTGCTGCCGCGGCGACCAGGAGCCTGAACTTCTCGGACGGTGTCCTCTACTGCCGGATGTCCTCGTCCACTGTCCGGAACATGCTGTTCTACAATCTGGAAGGAGTTCGTGGAGAACTTAACCGACTGGCTGGGGGCAATTATGTGCGGAAGATAGTGCTATGTTGATTTTTAGAACTTTAACTACTTAAAACTATACAATATGGACAGGTTTATCGAAAATTTCAAGAAAGGATTCCCGTTTCTTAAACTGGTGGCGGCAGCCACGCCATCCAGAGGCATTCAGGTGATGGATGAGGAGGAGCGCCGTGCGGCTGTGGACAGGTATGAGGGATTTACGGGTGAGGCCGTGAAATTCGTACCGGCTTCGGGAGCTGCTTCCCGTATGTTCAAGGACCTCTTCGAGGGCAGGGACGTTCTGGCTTCCGGCAAGGAACTGGATCCAGCCTCAAAGGCTCATAAGTTCGTGGAGAATATCGGCAGATTCGCATTTTACACTAAAGAGGATTTCGAGGGGCTCACTCCTTTCGGTGTCCTGGACCATGTGATAGGGCAGGGGGCTTCCGCCGCAGGCAGGGCCGGTCTCGACTACGGCAACAGGCCCAAGGGGCAG
>HF990397.1:4318-20450 GCA_000432775.1 Alistipes sp. CAG:831 | reverse complement strand
GCAGGTGCTCTTCCACCGTTATGACAATGAGGTGCGTACTGCATTTGAGGAACATCTGGTGGAGGGCGCCCTCTATGCCCGCAGTGCCTCCGGCAAGGTGAGGATTCATTTCACCGTATCGCCCGCGCATCAGGCCGGCTTCGAGAAGATTCTGCAGGAGACTGTGGCCAAGTACGAGGAGCGTTTCGGCTGCAAGTACGACATCTCGTTCAGTGTCCAGGATCCTTCAACTGACATTATCGCCGTCAATGAGGACAATACTCCGTTCCTCAAGGCCGACGGCAAGCCTCTCTACCGTCCGGGCGGGCACGGCGCCCTGCTTGGCAATCTGGCAGCTGTCGACGGAGACATCATTTTCCTGAAGAATATAGACAATGTGGTGCACCAGAGACTTCTGGATGAGACAGTGATATGGAAAAAGGCATTGGCCGGCAAGCTGCTGGAGGTGCGTTCCGTCATCTGCCACTATCTTCATGCCCTGGATGAGCTTATGGAGGCTGGGGTGGATGATCCATGCCTGCTCGACGAGATCAAGGCTTTTCTCTATGAGGAATTCTGTGTGGCAATACCTGACGTGCCTTATGCGATACTGCCCCAGTACCTGCACGCCAAGCTGAACCGGCCTGTCCGCGTCTGCGGCATGGTGAGGAACGAGGGAGAACCCGGCGGCGGTCCCTACATCGTCTACGATGCTGACGGCGCCACTTCCCTGCAGATTCTGGAAGGTGCACAGCTGGACATGAATGATCCCGCTACCATAGCTATGCTCAAGGGCTCTACCCATTTCAACCCCGTGGACGTAGTGTGCTGCACTGTCGACTATCTCGGCCGCAAGTTCGACCTCCAGCGTTTCGTCGACCCCGAGACCGGATTCATCAGTCACAAGAGCTACGAGGGGCGTCCACTCAAGGCTCAGGAGCTGCCCGGCCTCTGGAACGGTTCTATGAGCAATTGGAATACGGTGTTTGTGGAGGTGCCGCTTGTTACTTTCAATCCGGTGAAGACTGTTCTGGATCTGCTGCGTCCGGAGCACCAGCCTGAGGCTTTATAGCAGGTAAATTGCTGCGTTGTCATCGGTGTCCCGGCATCGGTCATTTACGCTGGCCGGATAAATGAAAATCCCGGAGACCGGTTGCAGCCTTGAGATAGGAGCAATCCGGTTCTCCGGGATATTTGTGCTTTATCGTCGGGAATTACCTTACCAGCCGAGAACGTATGCGAAGATCAGCGGTGCGACGATAGTGGCGTCTGACTCTACGATGAAACGGGGAGTGTCCTTGGAGAGCTTGCCCCATGTGATCTTCTCGTTGGGAACTGCTCCGGAATACGAGCCGTAGGAGGTGGTGGAGTCGGAAATCTGGCAGAAATACGACCAGAGGGGAACGTCCTTCCACTCCAGATCCTGAGCCATCATGGGCACTACGCAGATGGGGAAGTCACCGGCCGTACCGCCGCCGATCTGGAAGAAGCCTACGCCGGCTCCGCCCGAGTTGGCCCTGTACCACTCGGTGAGGTAGATCATGGTCTCTATTCCGTTCTTGATCATGTTGGTGTCGAACTCACCCCTGATGCAGTGTGCGGTGAAGATATTGGCTGTGGTGCAGTCCTCCCATGCGGGCACTACGATGGGGATGTTCTTCTCGCAGGCGGCGAGGACCCAGCTGTCCTTGGGGTCGATCTCATAGTACTGCTCGAGCACTCCGCTGCGCAGCAGGCGGTAGATTACCTCCCAGGGGAAAAGTCTCTCACCCTTGGCCTTCATGTCGTTCCATACCTCTACGAGATGATGTTCCAGCCTCCTGAATGCCTCCTCCTCGGGGATGCAGGTGTCCGTGACACGGTTCATGTGGTTCTCCAGCAGCTCGTGCTCCTGCTCGGGAGTCAGGTCGCGGTAGTTGGGCACTCTCTTGTAGTGGGAGTGGGCCACGAGGTTCATGATGTCCTCCTCGAGGTTGTTGGCGGAGCAGGATACGATGGAGAATTTGCCCTGACGTATCATCTCTGCCAGAGAGATACCGAGCTCGGCGGTACTCATGGCTCCCGCCATTGCCAGCATCATCTTGCCGCCCCGGTTCATCAGGTCGTCGTATGCCTTTGCTGCGTCGACGAGGGTAGCCGAGTTGAAATGACGGTAATGATGAGTGATGAATTTTGAGATAGGTCCTCTTTCCATTTTCTTGTTTTTTTAATCGTGCCGCAAATTTAGAAAATTCAGGGCAGTGTCTAATCATTTTTTAATAAATTTGCGGATTATTTAACAAAAGACAAGTAATCCGGATATGTTTGAGAATTTAACCGAGAAATTAGAAAGATCATTCAAGATAATCAAAGGTCAGGGCCGTATTACAGAAATCAATATAGCGGAGACGCTCAAGGAGGTGCGCCGCGCCCTGCTGGATGCCGACGTGAGCTACCGCGTGGCCAAGGATTTCTGCAATGATGTGAAGGCCAAGGCCCTCGGCCAGAACGTGCTGACCGCCGTCCGTCCCGACCAGATGATGATCAAGATAGTCCACGACGAACTGGTTACCCTTATGGGCAGTACGGCGACGGACATCAATATAAAAGGTAAGCCCGGCATAGTTCTGGTGGCCGGCCTTCAGGGCTCAGGTAAGACGACGTTCTGCGGTAAGCTGGCACTCAACTGCAAGAGTAAGAGAGGACTGAAGGTCATGCTGGTGGCCGGTGACGTGTACAGGCCCGCGGCTATCGATCAGCTGAAGGTGCTCGGAGGCCAGATAGAGGTCTTCGTCTATTCGGAAGAGGGTGTCAAGGATCCTGTGAAAATCGCCAGGAACGCCATAGCATACGCCACTAAGGAAAATTATTCCCTGGTCATCGTCGATACCGCCGGCCGTCTGGCTGTGGACGAGGAGATGATGGACGAGATAGCCGCCATCAAGGATGCAGTCAAGCCTACCGAGACCCTCTTCGTGGTCGATGCCATGACCGGTCAGGACGCGGTGGAGACCGCCAAGGCCTTCAACGACCGCCTGGACTTCGACGGAGTGGTGCTCACCAAGATGGACGGTGATACCAGAGGCGGTGCCGCCCTTTCGGTCAAGGCCGTTGTCAACAAGCCCATCAAGTTCATCAGTTCCGGCGAGAAGATGGAAGCCCTCGATGTCTTCCATCCTGACCGTATCGCCGACCGTATTCTCGGCATGGGCGATGTGGTCTCCCTGGTGGAGAAAGCCCAGGAGCAGTACGACGAGCAGGAGGCCCGCAAGCTGGCCAAGAAGCTGGCCAAGAACCAGTTCAACCTCTGGGACTTCTATCAGCAGATCCAGCAGATCAAGAAGATGGGCAATATCAAGGACCTGGCTTCCATGATTCCCGGTGTGGGCAAGGCCCTCAAGGACGTGGACATAGACAACAACTCCTTCAAGAGCGTCGAGGCCATCATCCTCTCCATGACTCCCTATGAGAGGGAGAATCCGGCAGTAATCAATGGTTCCCGCCGCCGCAGGATAGCCGAAGGCAGCGGCACTACGATAGCCGATGTCAACCGCCTGCTCAAGCAGTTCGAGGGCACCCGCAAGATCATGAAGAACGTGACTTCCGGAGGCGTCCGCAATGCTGTGAGGACGGTCAAGGGCATGAGGCACAGATAGTTATTTTAAGACAATATAAAGTGTATCCTTATGATTCTTTTAAATGGTAAAGAGACGGCTGCAGCCGTGAAAAAAGAGATAGCGGCCAAGGTGGCTGAGATGGTCTCCCGCGGGGAGCGCCCTCCTCATCTGGTGGCAGTGCTGGTCGGTGAGAACGGAGCCAGCAAGACGTACGTGGCCAACAAGGAAAAGGCCTGTGCTGAAGTGGGATTCAAGTCCACGCTTCTGACGTTTCCCGAAACAATAACCGAGGCGGAACTTCTTGCCCGTATACATGACCTGAACGAGGATGACGATGTGGACGGTTTCATCGTCCAGTTGCCTCTGCCCAAGCATATTGACGAGAACAAGGTCATCAATGCCATATCCCCCCTCAAGGACGTGGACGGGTTCCATCCCGTGAATGTCGGCCGTATGGCTCTTGGCGAGGAGGCTTTCCTGCCGGCGACCCCATACGGCATCCTGCTGCTGCTTGAGCACTATGAGATAGAGACTTCCGGCAAACATTGCGTAGTCCTGGGGCGCAGCAACATAGTAGGCCGTCCCATGGCCAACCTCCTTTCGCGCAAGGCCAATCCCGGAGACTGTACCGTCACCATGTGCCACAGCAGGACAAAGGACATCGCCTCCTATACTAGAAGCGCCGATATCATTGTCGCCGCTCTCGGTGTGCCTGAATTCCTGAAAGGAGATATGGTGAAAGAGGGTGCGGTAGTCATAGACGTAGGAATAACCCGCGTGCCTGCCGACAATCCCAAAGGCTACCGTATCGTAGGGGACGTGGAGTTCGAGACGGTTGCGCCCAAGTGCTCCTACATCACGCCTGTACCTGGCGGGGTAGGACCTATGACCATTATATCCCTGATGAAGAACACTTTCAGGGCAAGGGAACTGAAACTGTCTGAAAATAACAAAACTTTATAAGCCTATGAGACGTTTACTTTTGATAATGGCCGCAGCAGCCATGCTGCTGGCGGTGTCCTGCAAGAACAATGATCCCGACAAGGTAAAGGCCGGGGATACCCTTCCTGAATTCTCCCTGAGTTCCGAAGTCTACGGAGACCTTTCATCGGCCGACCTCAAGGGTAAGGTCACATACCTTTGCTTCTTTGCCACATGGTGTCCTCCCTGCCAGCTGGAGCTGGCGGCCGTACAGGACACTCTTCTTCCCATGTTCCAGAATGAGGAGGACTTCCGTCTGGTAGTGGTGGGACGCGAGCATACCGACGCAGACCTGACCGAGTACAACAAGACCAAGAACTTTACATTTGCCCTCTATCCCGATCCCGAGCGTGAGGTCTATTCCCTCTTTGCGACTGAGACCATTCCCAGAGCGTATGTCATCGGCCGCGACGGGGTGGTGGTGGATGCCGCCACCGGCTTCGATGAGGAGCATTTTGCCTCCGTACTGAAGACTATCCGGGAGCTGCTGGACAATGGGACCGCTGTTGAACTTTAATTCGAGGCTCTGCGTATGAGATATTGTTCCAAGATACTTACATTCGCCCTGGCGGCGGCTGTAGTGTGCGGCTGCGCTGAGAAGAAACCGCGTGTCGCCATAGTGGGCGTGGGCATAGAGTGCAGTACCTTTTCACCTGCCCGTACTACCCTGGATATGTTCCGTCCCCTCTATGGGGAGGACATCATCAAGTCCTATCCCTTTTTTAGGGGGGAGGACAATGAACTGCTCGCCCGTGCCGACTGGGTCCCGACCATAGTTGCGTGGGCTACCCCCGGCGGAATGGTGACCCGCGAGTGCTACGACACTCTGCTCAATCAGTCGCTGAGACTGCTGAAGGAGAACATGCCCTATGACGGTATTTACCTGGATATCCACGGCGCAATGAGCGTTGAGGGACTGGATGATCCGGAGGGAGACTATATCACGAGGATCCGCGAGGTAGTAGGGGACGATGTCCTCATATCCACTTCTATGGATCCCCACGGATGTGTATCCCCCCGTCTGGCCAGGAGTACCGACCTGATAACTTCGTACCGTATGGCTCCCCATACCGACAGGTATATCAGCCGTGAAAGGGCTATTGTCAACCTGTTGGACCGCCTCGAAAGCGGTAAGGGCAAACCGGCCTACAAGGCATGGGTAAAGGTGCCGATTCTCCTGCCAGGAGAGAAGACTTCCACCCGTGTGGAGCCCGGCAAGTCCCTCTATGCTGCCATCGAGCCTATCGAGGCTCAGGACGGGGTGATAGACGCTGCCATCTGGATGTCCTATCCCTGGGCCGATGAGCCCCGCAATCACGGCGTAGTGATGGTTACCGGAGACGACAGCGCGCAGGTGGCTGCCGGAGCCAAGTCCCTGGCTGAACATTTCTGGTCGGTGCGCGACGATTTCGAGTTCGTGGCACCTACGGCTTCCCTCGAGGAGGTTCTGGCCAAGGCCATAAAAAGCGACAAGAAGCCGTATTTTATAAGTGATATGGGTGATAACCCGACGGCAGGAGGGGCCGGTGACGTGACCTGGACTCTCCAGAAGCTGCTGGCACGTCCCGAGTTCAAGAAGGCCGGCGGCAAGACACTCGTATATGCCGCTATACCCGGACCTGAGATGGTGGCCAAGGCCAAGGAAGCAGGCGAGGGCGGTCATGTGCGCTGCAAGGTAGGGGCTGCTGTCGATGACCGTTATGCACCTCCCGTAATGCTTGACGGTACAGTGGTCAAGATTCTGGACCGCGAGCGCAATGACCAGGTGGTAATCAAGACAGGCTCGATGCTCGTCATCGTGGGCGAGGACCGAAGTCCTTACCATTACAAGGGGGACTTCGAGCGTCTGGGTATCAATCCCTATGACGTGGACATCATCGTGGTCAAGCTCGGCTATCTGACAGAGGAACTCTACGAGATCAGCCATGCCGGAGACTGGATGATGGCCCAGACCCGCGGAGGTGTGGACCAGGACCTGCTCCAGCTGCCCTACAAGCGCCTTGAGCGTCCCATCTTCCCGCTCGATCCCGATATGCCTGACCCTGATCTCGAGGTCGTATTCATGTAGTCCTTGGAGATTTCGCGATAAGAGGAGAAAAATAAAAGTCCCGGAAGACCAGGCCCTCCCACCACTGCGTGGCGGGCCCCTCCCTCTAGAGCCGAGGGCGGCTAGTCTTCCGGGACTTTTATTTTTTATCCTACTTTGGACGCAGCAGTTTACAGCCTGTCCTTGAAAGAGGCGAGCCAGGTGTCTATCCGCTCACCGGTCTTTTCCGGCTCATTGTTGTCGTCTATGGCGGCACCGATGAATTCTCCTTCTTCGACGGCAGTGGAGTCGGAGTAGGAATAGCCGTCGGCCGGGATGCCGCCAATGAAATTGCAGCCGGTGCCTTCCAGCTCTTCCTTGAGCAGGTGCATGCCGTTGCAGAAAGTGTCGGAGTATGCCATGGAGTCTCCGCAGCCGAACAGGGCCACGTCCTTCCCGGCCAGATTGACAGATTTGATAACGTTAATTCCGTCATTCCAGTCATCCTGGAGCTCTCCGTCACCCCAAGTCGAGGTTCCGAGGATAAGGACATCGTATGGCTCTACCTGTCCCTTGGTTATCGTAGCCACGTCGAAAACATCTTTGACATCCAGTCTGGAGGCTATGGCTTCTGCCACTGCCTGTGTCGTCCCCGTGGACGAACCGTAAATAATAACAATCTTTTTCATCTGTTGTGTATTTTGAATTTCACACTGCAAATGAAAAAGATTATTCCCGGATTTGAAATACCAACTTATTGCTAGCAATTACCGGCTATAGCCTCAGTCTACTATCTCGGCATCGTGGAAGCGGAAGTGCTCGTGGATGCGGCGTAGACGTATGCTCAGGGCTATAAGCATGATCCCGAATACGATCAGGGCGCAGCCGGTGAGAATGACCACAGAGGCTGTTCCGAGCGTCAGGGGGAAGAATGTGATGCCCAGTGAGAGGAGCAGGAGTACCACGCCGCCAGCAATTACCCAGCCGCTGCCGCGGACGCGGAAGGAATCCATATCGCTGCCCAGACCGATAATCATGAAACTGTGGAACATCATCCACACGCCCAGTACTACTGGCAGTACGACGAGGGTTACGCGCGGGTAGCAGCACAGGAACAGACCCATAAGCAGGTCGAGGATGCCGCCTACTATGCTGTAGCTGCGGGTCGTGAAGTAGCTGCGGCTGGTGGAGCTGACCACTAGTTCCACGATACCGGATACCAGCATGAGTACTCCGAACATGATGCTGAGTGTGAGGTAACTCTCTATAGGGTTGCAGAATACTACGATGCCGGCAATGATTGAGAGGATGCCGGTGAGCAGATATAGCCACCAGTGCCGCACTGTCTTGGAGGCCTTTTCGGCCATTCTGTTGAGAAAACTTTCCATAACAACGATTTTAAATATGATGTTTAATAACTATGTTAAACATTGTATCAACAATCGTGCTAAAGACTTTCCGGAAGAGTATAGACGGTATTCTGTCATTTTTTCCGGAAAAATTGTCATAGCCTGTATCATATTTTAAGAGTTTTATTACCTTTGGATGGTAAAATAAAAAAACAACTTAATAACGTATTAAGACTATACTTTTATGAAAAAAATCCTATCGCTAATCTGCGTCGCCGCATTGTCCGTTTCCTGGGCTGGCGCACAGGCTCTTCCAGAGCTTGATCCATTCAGCTGTACCAGTATCATGGTTGGTAAGAAAGCCTCTGATGACGGGGCGGTCATTACCTCGCACACATGTGACGGTAATTACCGTACATGGGTCGGTATTGTGCCCTCCATTACCTATCAGAATGATACAACGGTGAATGTCTTCCAGAACCGCCTGCACACGGAATCCGTCAAGGGCAGTTACCGCATGACGCTGAAGGGTGCAATATTCCAGCCCGCAGGCACTACTTTCCGTTTTGTGGACACAGCCTATCCCTGCCTCAATGAGAAGCAGCTGGCAATGGGTGAGACTACTATCACCGGCCGTCGTGACCTCGTCAACCCTGACGGCATGTTCATGATCGAGGAACTGGAAAAGATAGCCCTGCAGCGCTGCTCAACGGCCCGTGACGCCATACGCCTGATGGGAGAGCTCATCGAGGAGTACGGTTACGGTGACTGGGGCGAGTGCCTGACCATCGCCGACAAGAATGAGGTATGGCACTTCGAGGTGTTCGGAGAAGGCAAGGACAATATCGGAGGCGTGTGGGCAGCTGTCCGTGTCCCCGATGACCATGTGGGAGTCTCTGCAAACATTCCCCGTATCTCCACCCTCGACCTCAAGGATACCGACAACTATATGGCATCCGACAATGTTTATGACGTGGCCAGGAAGCTTGGATACTGGGACGGCAAGGAGCCCTTCCGTTTCTGGAAAGCATACGGTGGCGGCAGAAAGGCATTCAGCGTGCGCGAGTACTATATTCTCAACAAGCTTGCTCCTTCTCTCGGTCTCGAGTACGATTCTGAGGAACTTCCCCTTACCGTTAAACCCGAGCATGCGGTTTCTACCGAGGAAGTGATGGCTCTGCTCACCGAGACCTACGAGGGCAGTGAGTTCGACGTTACCCGCAATCTCAAGATAGAGGTCAAGGACCGCAAGACCGGAGCAGTGGATACTGTTATCTCTCCTGTCGCCAATCCCTGGATGACCCGCGATACCCGCAATCTCTTCAACGCCCTGAAGCCCGGTTCAGTGGACAGCTACCGTCTGGTAGCCGTGCCCCAGTGCTCTTACTCGACGGTCATCGAGCTGCACAGCGACCTGCCCGATGCAGTCGGCGGAGTACTCTGGATATCGTTCGACAACCCCGGACAGAGCCCCCGTATCCCCATTTATTGCGGAACAACCTCTCTGCCCGAATGTTTCAGCATCTGCGGCCAGTACGGCTATGACGAGAATTCCATCATCTGGAAGTTCCGTCCTGCCAACAAGCTCGCGACGGTACGCTGGGGTGCGACCAAGGATGTGATTTTCGATGCAGTAGACCATTTCAAGGCTAAAGGAGTCCGCGAGGAGGCTTTCGTAAGAGAGCAGTATTCGAAGATTCTCGCCGAAGAGGGTGAAGAGGCTGCACAGGAGTATCTCACAGGGTATACCGCAGACTTTGCCGGAGCCGCCATCCTGAAGTGGGAGGAGCTTGCGCTGCAGTTCTGGGCAATGTTCGCCCGCGGTTTCTAAGATGAGGGCCGCAAAGGTAATATTGATAACGGGAGCCACTTCCGGATTCGGCAGGACCGCGTCCGGAATGCTCTCTGCCGCCGGTCATATCGTCTATGGTACCGGCCGCTCGGTACAGGAAGGGACACGTGACGACGGGGTGCGGATGCTGCGCCTCGATGTCACTGTCCCTTCTTCCATTGAGGAGGCGGTAGGAAAAATCATAGCTGCCGAGGGACGCATCGACGTGCTGGTGAACAATGCCGGTGCCGGAATCGGGGGCTCTCTCGAACTGGCTACCGAAGAGGAGAGGTGCTGGCAGATGGAAACCAATTTCATGGGTATGACCCGTGTCTGCTCGGCCGTTCTTCCGTACATGAGAAGGCAGCGCAGCGGGCGCATTATCAACATCAGTTCCATAGCCGGGGTGGTTGCAGTTCCCTACCAGGGGTTCTATTCCGCCTCGAAGTTCGCAATCGAGGGGTACAGCGAGGCCCTTGCAGTGGAAGTGCGGCGTTTCGGTATCCGGGTCTGTCTCGTAGAACCCGGGGACTTCCGTACCGGCTTTACCTCTTCCCGGAAAATGTCGGAGGCGACACTCGCCGATCCGGATTACTCCGAATCCTTCCGAAGGACCATGGCAGGTGTGGAGAAGGACGAGACCCGCGGATGCGACCCGGCCAAAGTGGGCAAAGTCCTGTGCCGCCTCGTCTCCTGCCGCCGTCCGGGATTCCGCACCCTCACCGGCAGCTTCCTGCAGACCGCCTTCGCCCGCGCCTCCCGCATTCTCCCCGGCCGCCTCACCCAGCTCCTCCTCACATGGTTCTACTCAGTATGATGTTTGGAATGATGATCGGAGCGAAGCGACATTCTCCCCTTACTGGGAAGGGGTTCGGGGGATGGGTAGACAAGGGGCGCTCCCTTGGGAGCACAAAAAAGCCTCTGAAATGCTTCAGAGGCTTTTTCCGTGCTCCCTCAGGGGCTCGAACCCTGGACCCCAACATTAAGAGTGTCGTGCTCTACCAACTGAGCTAAGGAAGCGTCCGTTTTGGGACTGCAAATGTAGAAGAATTGTTTCAAAATACAAAATTATTTTATAAAAATTTCAACAGAAAATGAGGAAAATTTTTACCATCCTGGTTGTGGCCGCTGTAACAGTGGGGATTAGCTCCTGTTCGAAGAAAGAAGGGAGACTCGTGGATTATGTGAACCCGATGGTCGGCACGGACTTCACCGGCCATACTTTCCCGGGAGCGACGGCTCCTTACGGGATGGTGCAGCTGAGTCCCGACACCAGGATTGATACCTGGGAGGGCTGCTCCGGCTACCATTATTCGGATGACACCATTATAGGTTTCAGTCATACCCATCTGAGCGGTACGGGTGTCCTCGACTATGGGGATGTGCTGCTGATGCCCGTCATGAGATACGAGCCGGATTCTCTGGACAGAGAGTGGTATCAGTCCCGATTCTCCCATAAGCGGGAGGAAGCTGCGGCTGGGTATTACTCGGTGCTTTTGGACCGCTGGAACATCCTGGCGGAACTGACTGCCGGTCCCAGATCCGGAATGCACCGCTATACCTTCCGGAGTACCGGAGGTGAGGGAGAGGCGCCTTCCATCCTCATTGACCTCGTGCACAGGGACCTTCTTCTGAACTCGGATATCCGTCAGGAGAGCGACAGGGTAATTACCGGGTTCCGCCGCTCGAAGTCGTGGTCGGAAGACCAGATGGTGCATTTTTATATGGAATTTTCGGAGCCTGTGGCAGAGTACAGGCATTTTGGGGAAAAAGGAGCGCTCGTCACATTTGCCCCCGGGACCGGGCAGGTGACGGTCAAGGTGGGCATTTCCTCCGTATCATCGGATAATGCCCGTGAAAATCTTCTGAGCGATGTGCCGGAGGACAGTTTTGATTTCGATGCCCGCAGGGCCGCGACGGAAGAACTGTGGGAGCGGTATCTTTCGAAGATAGATGTGCGTGGGGAAAACGGCAGAGGAGACCGCGAGAGGCTGCGGACCTTCTATACGGCATTGTATCATACCGCCATTGCCCCCAATATCTTCTCCGATGTCAACGGGGAATACCGGGGAATGGACAGGCAGATACACAGGGCGGAGGGATTTGACCGCTATACCGTATTTTCCCTCTGGGATACGTTCCGAACCCTGCATCCGTTGCTGACGCTGATCGAACGGGAGCGGACGGAGGATTTCCTGCGCACGTTCCTGACCATTTACCGTGAAGGAGGAAAGCTGCCCGTATGGGAGCTCAGCGGCTGGGAGACCAACTGCATGATCGGGTATAATTCGATGCCGGTGATAGCCGAGGCCCTGAGCCAGGGAATAGGCCTGGAGTATGCTCCGGAACTCCTGGATGCCATGGTGGAGTCCTCGTGCAAGGACGAGTTCGGCATACAGTTCTACCGCCAGCGCAATGTGGTGCCTGCGGAAGAGGAACATGAGTCCGTCTCGAAGACCCTCGAGTATGCCTACGATGACTGGTGCATTGCCCAGGTAGCGGATCTGGTTTTCCGGCAGACGGGAGAGAAGCGCTATGCGGATATCCGGGACAGTTATCTGAAACATTCGGCCGGCTATATCAATGTCTGGGACCCGCAGACCGGTCTGATGCGCCCGATGATGAGCGGACGCTGGCTGACTCCCTTCGAGCGGACGGAGGTCAACAACCACTATACCGAGGCCAATTCCTGGCAATACAGTTTCTTCGCTCCTCATGACGTGAACGGGCATATCGGCCTTATGGGCGGCGATGAGGCTTTCTGCGCAAAGCTCGACTCGCTCTTTTCGGCTCCGGAGCGCACTACCGGACGTACTCAGGTGGATATCACCGGTCTGATAGGACAGTACGCCCACGGCAATGAACCCAGCCACCAGACAGCCTACCTCTATGCCTATGCCGGGCAGCCGTGGAAGACATACTTAATGGTCCGCCGTATCCTGGACGAACTCTATACCTCACAGCCCGACGGTCTGTGCGGCAACGACGACTGCGGCCAGATGTCGGCCTGGTACGTGATGAGTGCCATCGGGCTTTATCCGGTCACACCAGGCAGCGGAATCTATGTGCTCAGTGCCCCTGTGTTCGGACAGACGGTGCTCTCTCTCGGAGACGGCCGCCAGCTGACTATCAAGGCAATATGCAAGGGCGGCGATATAAACAGCTGCAGATATATTTCTGCCGTGCGGCTCAACGGGAAGGACTATTCCCGCAGCTATATCCGGTACAGCGATATCCGCAACGGCGGGGAACTGGAACTGACTTTAGTGCCTGAGCCGGATTACAGCTTCGGTACAGCGGTGGAGGACAGACCGGTATCCCGTCTGGACAGAACCGGATTCGTGCGCAATCCCTGGTTCGAGGCCCCATCCGACATCTTCGACAAGTCGATGGAGGTAGCGGTGAACAGCGGCTCTCCCGACTGCAAGGCATATATCAGGGTCAATGACGGCAGTTACAGGGAATATACCGGACCTGTGACATTGGACCGTACTACCCGCCTGAGCATTTATTCGGAAGCTCCGGACGGCAGCCGCAGCCCCGAGGTATCGGCCGTCTTCCACAGGATGAAGGACGACATGGACATCAAGACTTTCTGCGAATACAATCCCCAGTACAATGCCCGCGGCCCCCGTGGCCTGATAGACGGTCTCCGGGGCAGTGTCAACTGGAAGACCGGCGGATGGCAGGGCTATCAGGATACGGATTTTACGGCGATAGTCGATCTGCGCGGGGTGCAGGAAGTCAGCACCTTCGGCTCCGGATACTGTCAGGACGCCAGGTCGTGGATCTGGATGCCGAAGTATGTGGAGTACAGCGTCTCCGTGGACGGGGAGAATTTCACCCCTGCCGGCAGGGTGGACAACACCGTGGACGCGCAGGACTACACCATCCAGACCCGCGACTTCGTGCTGGAACTGCCATCTCCGGTCGAGGCCAGGTACGTAAAGGTATTTGCCAAGAATTTCGGAACCATCCCCTCATGGCATTTAGGGGCCGGAGGCGAGGGCTTCATCTTTATCGATGAGATCTGGGTGGAATAGACATATACCACGTGCGGGAACGGTGACATGAAACGAATCCTCACATAATGGCGTTTTGTTTCCAAAATTGGAACACAATTTGTATATTTGCACAATAAATGCATAATGTAATGAATACTGACGGGAAAAGGTTCAATATCGTATATTTGAGGAGGCAGTTGAGTTTCTGGAGTCGCTGGATAATAAAGCCCGTGAAAAGGTAGCCTATAACATCACCAAGGCTATGCTGGTAGTTGACAAGGAACTGTTCAAGAAGATGACAGGCACGGACATATGGGAATTCAGAACCCTGCACCGCGGAATTTCATACAGGTTGCTGGCTTTCTGGGACACTGATGGAGAGACGCTTGTGGTCGCTACCCACGGCTTCGCGAAGAAGACGCAGAGAACTCCCCGGAAAGAGATTGACAAGGCTGAAAGAATAAGAGAAGAGTATTTTACAATAAAGAAACGGAGGTAATATGGAAAAAATCGGAGACATGGAAATCTACTCCCATGAAGAGATGCTGGATAGGGTCGTAGGAAAGAGCGGCACCCAGGAACGCATGAGGTTCGACCGTAAAGTCGATGACTTCCTCATCGGAGAGGCCATAAGACGCACACGCGAGGCTAAGAACCTCACGCAGGAGCAACTTGGCGAGCTGATGGGAGTGAAACGCGCGCAGATATCTAAAATCGAGAGTGGAAAAAGCATCACCTACTCCACCATCGTAAGGGCATTCAAGGCCATGGGGGCCAAGACCGCCAGCCTCGACCTTGGATCTATGGGCAGGGTCGCCCTGTGGTAGGGTAGAAGCTCTCGAAAGTCTCTGGCTATGAATAGAATATCACAATTTGTGATGTGAGTTGTTGACTTCTACAAATTCTATTGTCAGTCCTTTTTACAAAGTCTCTTGCTTTAACTTCTCCACGTAGGCGTTGATGCGCTGCATTTCCTTGGGTATGTCGATTGCCTGGGGACAATGCTCGTTGCACTGCCCGCAGCCGATGCAGTGGTCGGCCTGGCGGAGTTTGGGCACGCTGCGGTCATAGCCTATCAGGAATGCGCGGCGTGCCTGACGGTAGTTGCTGTCGGAGCTGCTGACGGAGAGGTTGCCCTCGTTGACGCACTTGTTGTAGTGCAGGAGCACTCCGGGTATGTCAATGCCGTAGGGGCAGGGCATGCAGTACTGGCAGTCGTTGCAGGGGATGGTCGGGTATTCGTGCATCTGGCGGGCAGTCTCCTCGAGGAAGGCCTTGTCCTCATCGGTCAGGGGCACGAGAGGGGAGTAGGTGCGGATATTGTCCTGCAGGTGCTCCATGTAGGTCATGCCGCTGAGAACAGTCAGGACCATATCGGGCGAACCGGCGAAACGGAATGCCCAGGATGCGACGCTGCTTTGAGGGTCCTGCTCTTTGAGGCGGGCGGCGATGCGGTCGGGAACATTGGAAAGGCGGCCGCCGAGCAGGGGCTCCATGATAATCGAGGGAATGTTTCTCTTGCAAAGCTCTCCGTAGAGGTATTCGGCATTGACGTTGCCGGGTGTGGCATGGCCCCAGTCGAGGTAATTGAGCTGGATCTGGACGAAGTCCCAATGGATGTCATCGTGCATGGCCAGCACTTTGTCGAAGACTTCCTGCTGCCCGTGGAAGGACCAGCCGAGGTGGCGTATGCGGCCTGCCTCACGTTCCTTGATGAGAAAGTCCAGCATCCCGTTGTCAATGTATCTTTTCTGGAAATCCTCCATGTTGCGGCCGATGGAGTGCAGCAGATAGTAGTCGATGTAGTCGGTCTGGAGGTCGATGAACGACTGGCGGTACATGGCCATCGAGCCTTCGCGGCTGGGGTCGCCGAAGTTGGACAGCTTCGTGGCAATATAGTAGGAGTCCCTCGGGTAACGCTTGAGGGCTATGCCGGTGGCATCCTCCGAGAAGCCGCGCAGGTAGGTCGGAGCCGTGTCGAAATAGTTGATGCCGTGCTCTATGGCATAATCCACCAATGAGTTGACCATCTCCTGGTCTATCTCGCGGTTGCTCCCTTCCGATGAACCTTTCATAGGCCAGCGCATGCAGCCGTAGCCGAGCAGGGAGATGCGGTCCCCGTTGAGATTGCGGTAGGTCATCCTGCCTTTGGGAACCTCTGTTGCGGAATTGCCACCCTTGTCAGAGGCGCATCCTGCGGTCAGTATGGTTGCCGCTCCTGCAGCGCCCGTTATCTTCAGGAAGTCTCTCCTGGAAACTTTATTGCCGTTGTCCATAATATCAGTGTTGTAATGCAGGATGCAAATTTACAATTTTCGGATAAGATTGAAAAAGGAATTTGTAAAAGTCTGCTGAGGCCGTGGAAA
>HF990397.1:0-4189 GCA_000432775.1 Alistipes sp. CAG:831 | reverse complement strand
AAAATCATCATTCCGTATCACCTTAAATGATTCTTATCCCGTGCCTTACCCGGATGTGCCGTCTCCTGTACAGAAACGGTACGCCCGGGTAAATGTTGTAACTGGTATGTATTCGCCTGATTCTCATTTGTTTACTCGAGGGTTTGGGAGCCAGGACTACACCCTTTGCCATGAAAAACAGCATTAATTCAGCAAATGAAAGTGCCATGCGCATCTGCCGTCAGCTGATGCTGACGGAACTCTCCTCCATGGATGGAATGGCACTGGAAGCAGCGGCCCGGGGCTGCTGTGCCTGGCTACAGGGATTTGCCGGTGCAGACGCGCACCTGGATGCCGCAGCGGGAGAATTGTCGGGCAGGATCTGGGATGCAGGACTAGCTATGGCTGCTTCCCCGGACCATTTTCCTGAAGCAGATGTGCTTTACGCCCATCTTGCCCTATACCGTGCCGCTTACGGTCCTACTGTACAGCCGTCCGATTATTCCAAGGCGGAGAAATGCGATATGCTGGCTTCCTCTCTCCTGAGCCGTACAGCAGGAAAATATTCCGCGTCGGACGAAAAATCTATTGTCCTGATGCATATTGCCGCCCATCTTTACTGCTATGTAGTGCCGGAGGACCTCGAAGGGGATGATACCCTTGAATATATGAGGGCAACAGCGCAGAATTGGGAGGATGACGTGCAAGCGGGTCCGGATATTCTCCTGCGCCGTCTATGTGCCCTCGAAGCGGCGGACGGCCTTTTCGGACAATGGCGCCCGACCCTTCCGGCAGCATCCCGCCTTGCGTCCGCCGGCGGACTCGCCCCCCTCTGCAGCATCCTTGCACGCCGTCTCGATGACCCTGCAGCACTCGCCGATGCCTGCGCCGCCCTCGAACGACATCTGTCATTGTCACAGGATATTGCAGCAGCGGCCTCCCTCCTGGAAGGATTAAGTGCCTTGCGGCTGCTGACGGAGGAGGGGGTGGCTCTGAACTGCGCTTGAGGAGTGCTGGGGCCGATGATTTCAACTCCGGGAAGGTCCTAAAAGCCCCTCCGGCTAAGTCCAGCACGGAGGCATTTTCAGAGTGACTGATGATCAGGATACTAATTTCCAGTGATGCTGGACATACAATACACACAAAAAAAAATAGAACCATGAAACCACACCGCATAGCCGTAGCCGGCACCGGCTACGTGGGGCTCAGCCTCGCAACGCTGCTGGCGCAGCACAATCACGTCACGGCCGTGGACGTCATTCCCGAGAAGGTGGACCTCATCAACCGACGGAAGTCGCCCATCCAGGACGAGTACATCGAGAAATACCTGGCGGAGAAACCCCTCGACCTGACGGCGACACTGGACGGAAGGAGGGCCTACTCCGACGCGGAGTTCGTCATCATCGCCGCACCGACCAACTACGACCCCGTGCGCAACTACTTCGACACCTCGCACGTGGAGGAGGTCATAGACCTCGTGCTGGAAGTCAACCCGGACGCGGTGATGGTCATCAAGTCCACCATCCCCGTGGGCTACTGCCGCAGCCTCTACGTGAGGTACTGGAGGCAGGGCGTGAAGCGGCTTAACCTGCTGTTCGCCCCGGAGTTCCTGCGCGAGAGCAAGGCCCTGTATGACAACCTGTACCCCAGCCGGATCATTGTCGGTGTGCCGAAGATGATTGACAGCCCCGAGTTCGAGGAGGAGAACCGCGCCCTGGAGGCCATTGCGGACATACCGCACCTCGAGCGGGAGGCGCGCACCTTCGCAGGACTGCTGCAGGAGGGAGCATTGAAGCAGGACATCCCGACCCTGTACATGGGCCTGAAGGAGGCCGAGGCCGTCAAGCTATTCGCGAACACGTACCTGGCCCTCCGCGTGAGCTATTTCAACGAGCTGGACACCTACGCCGAGGTCAAGGGGCTGGACACCCGCGCCATCATCGACGGGGTGTGCCTGGACCCGCGCATCGGCACCCACTACAACAACCCCTCGTTCGGTTACGGCGGCTACTGCCTCCCCAAGGACACCAAACAGCTGCTGGCCAACTACGCCGACGTGCCGCAGAACATGATGAGCGCCATCGTGGAGAGCAACCGGACGCGGAAGGACTTCATCGCCTCGCAGGTGTTGAGGATGGCCGGGGCGCACGAGTACGACGGGGGCTGGGACGCCTCGAAGGAGGGCGAGACCATCATCGGCGTGTACCGCCTGACGATGAAGACCGGCAGCGACAACTTCCGGCAGAGCAGCATCCAGGGCGTGATGAAGCGCATCCGTGCCAAGGGCGCCACCATCATCATCTACGAGCCCACCCTTGAGAACGGCAGCACGTTCTTCGGCAGCGTCGTCGTGAACGACCTGGCCGAGTTCAAGCGCAGGGCGGGGGCCATCATCGCCAACAGGTATGACCCCTGCCTGGATGATGTGAGGGGGAAGGTGTATACACGTGATCTGTTCGGGAGGGACTGATTTAACGGCAATCGTGGCAGAGTCCTTAAAGAAAAAGACAGTACGTGGCACCTTCTGGAGTGCCGTGGACAGCATATCCAGTCAGGGCGTGACGTTCCTGGTGGGTCTGGTGCTGGCGCGCCTGCTGACCCCTCACGAGTATGGCCTAATAGGCTACATCATGATCCTGGTGGCGGTGTTCAACAGCATCGTGGACAGCGGCTTCTCCAATGCGCTGATCCGCAAGAAGGACGCCGGAGAGACGGACTACAGCACTGCGTTCATCTTCAACCTGGCGGTGAGCCTTGTGATGGTGGCGGCGATGGTGCTGGTCGCCGTCCCCTTCAGCCGCTTCTTCAAGGAACCCCAGCTGGTTCCCCTGGTGCGTGTGATGTCCGTGATAGTGGTCATCAACGCCCTGGCGCTCATCCAGCGCACGCGGCTGGTCAAGAGCGTGGACTTCAAGACTCAGACGAAGGCCTCGCTGATATCATCGGTATCCAGCGGTGCGGTCGGTCTGGCGATGGCCTTCGGCGGTCTCGGGGTGTGGAGCCTGGTGGGACAGCAGATAAGCCGCCAGCTTATCAACACCGTGTGCCTTTGGATACTCAACAGATGGAAGCCCACGTGGAGGTTCTCGTGGTCATCGTTCCGCGAGCTGTTCGGCTTCGGCTGGAAGCTTCTGGTGTCTGGCCTCATCGACACGGTGTGGAAGGAAATCTACCAGCTGGTCATCGGTAAGTTCTACTCCACGTCCACACTTGGACAGTACACCAGGGGCAAGCAGTTCTCGGACATCTTCTCGTCCAACATGACGTCGATAGTCCAGAGGGTCAGCTATCCTGTGCTGAGCTCCATCCAGGACGAGCGGGAGCGGATGAAGGAGGGGTACCGTAAGATAATACGTACTACGATGCTGGCCTCGTTCGTGCTGCTGTTCGGGCTGTCGGCGGTGGCGGAGTCCCTGCTCACGGTGCTCATAGGCCCCCAGTGGAAGGAGGCGGCGCACTACCTGCAGATAATCTGCTTCGCCGCGTCGCTGTATCCTCTCCACGCCATCAACCTGAACATGCTCCAGGTGCAGGGCCGCTCGGACCTGTTCCTGAAGCTGGAGATAGTGAAGAAGATAATAGCCGTGGGCCCCCTGCTGCTGGGAATATTCATCGACATCGACTGGATGCTGTGGGGCTCGCTGATCACAAGCATCATCGCGTATTTCCTCAACGCCAGATATTCCGGCACCCTCATAGGCTACCCGATAAAGGCCCAGATAAGGGACATCCTGCCGTCTTTCGGCGTAGCCGCCGCGATGGCCGCCTGTGTCTGGCCGCTGGTTTTCCTGAACCTACGTCCTATATGGATGCTGCTGGTGCAGCTGTGCGCAGGCGCCGCCGTCGCATTCGGCCTTTGCGAGGCTTTCCGGCTGCCCGAATATGCTGAGATCAAGGATACTGCACTCGGATTCCTCAGACGAAACAAGAAATAAAAGATGGACAACACTCAGATCACCGTCACGTCCCCGCTCCTCCCGGACCTGGACGAGCTCGACGCATACCTGCGGGACATCTGGTCCCGCAAGTGGATAACCAACAACGGACACTACCACAAGGAACTGGAGGCCGCCCTGTGCGAGTACCTTAAAGTGCCATACATCAGCCTATTCACCAACGGCACGCTGCCGCTTATAACGGCCCTCCAGGCCCTGCGCATAACGGGCGAGGTGATAACCACCCCCTTCAGCTTCGTGGCCACCACCCACTC
>HF990396.1:531-24959 GCA_000432775.1 Alistipes sp. CAG:831 | reverse complement strand
GGATAAAACACAAAAAAATGATGAAAAGACTCCTTTTGCTCGCATCAGCCATTATCGCAGTCATCGGCTGCGGACAGAATCAGAACGGAAAGGGATACACAGTGGTGAAGGAATTCCCTGTGGAAGAGACCCTTGAGCCGGTCAGAGTCATCCACTACGACCCGGTCGAGAGCAATATCCTCGCGCTGTTCAGGGCCGGGGACTGGTGGATATCGCAGAACATACAGAACTACAGCGGGGAGTCGGGCAAATGTTTCTCGCTGCTGGACGGGGACTTCCGGACTGTGGTGCAGTTCGGCACGTGGGGACGCGGACCACAGGAGTTCATCGGCCCATCGTACCACGGATATGAAGGCATGAAGGGCGACTCTATAGTCATCACGGTGAGGGACTGGACTATGGGCAGGCTGATACGGCTGACGGCCCACACCGGGGACGGAGGCTACCGTACAGAGCTCATCCAGGACTTCCACAAGAGCATGAGGGCCATCCATCCGCTCGGCCAGGGACGCTGGCTCTGCAATGCGGACAACAACCGATACTACACGACCGACTCCCAAGGGACCGTCAAGACCTACCTTGAAGGCTGGGGCGAAGGCGTCAACGAAGCCCTCGAAGCCGAAATCACCTACCAGCCTCCGCAGCTCACAAGCGAGACTGTCTCCCCCGACCGCTCCCGCCTGCTGATTTACAGCATCACATGGCCGGTCCTCTACCTGCACTCCCTCGACACTGGAGAGCGTCTGGCTGAAGTGTACGTGGACTACAGTCCCGACGATATCGCCTCCAGCAGCTACTCCGCCGACATCTCCTACAACCCAGCCGAATACCTCGGAGACCACATCGTGGGCATGATCAACGACGAAGGCGGATACAGCCCCGTCCCCTCGCGTATCGTCATCTTCGACCTGGACCTGAAGCCCGAAGCATCCTACAGCATCGCCCCGGCCAATTATTCCGCCATCGACCCCGCCACCGGCATCCTCGCCACCATCTCCTACAACGAGGAGACCATCAGCCTCTACGACCTCTCCGAGTGGCTGCACTAATCCTTCACGTATCCGATTCTCCGCCGCTGCACAGGCTGATCCTCTGGCAACAGATCCATCCTGGCACGCAACTCCGCAAGCTCAACCGACAGCCGGCCTGTCGCAGCAAGATGATTCCTTATCTCGACAAAAACACGCATAATCTCTATGCTGACATTCACCGCCACATGACTTCTCAGTACGGCTGACAGCATGGCTACCCCCTCTTCTGTAAAAGCAAAAACCTGCCCTGGCCCAGGATTATAGCCAGGGGATATCACATTTTGTGATATCCCTATGAGCATCAGCCTATTAGCCTCCTCTTTAGCTAATTTCAGCATAAAATCATCCGGAAATCTGTCCATATTCCTGCGCACCGCCTGTTTCAAAGTCCTGTTCTCCACTTGATAAAGCCTTGCCAGGTCGAAATCCAGCATGACACGCACTCCGCGCACTTCATAAATCATACTCCTGATAGTTTCCAGTTCCATAGTAACTCCGATTTGCACCAAAGGTATGAAAATACCGGACGCTCCCAGGAAAAATTAAGATATAATCACTACTTTTGAAGATTTTAAATTTTTCGGAAAATATAAAATGAGCAAACGGGTACTGATCATAACCTACTACTGGCCGCCGACAGCCGGCTCGGGCGTGCAGCGGTGGCTGAAGATGTCGAAATATCTGCCGCAGTACGGGTGGCAGCCGGTCATCTACACTCCTGAGAATCCGGAGGCGGGCATGACGGACGAATCCCTGCTTAGGGACATCGCTCCGGAAGCGGAGGTCATCAAGCGGCCCATCCTCGAGCCGTACGCTGTATTCAACGCCCTTACAGGCAATAAGGGGAAAAATTCCGGGAAGGCTTCGACCGGCTCGGGTGCCGTCAACCCCATCAACGCCGTCGGTCACAAGTCCCCCCTGATGCGCCTCTCCCTCTGGCTCAGGGCCAATGTCTTCGTCCCCGACCCCCGCTGCCTGTGGATCCGCCCCTCCGTCAGGTTTCTGAAACAATACCTCCGCGAGCACCCCGTCGACGCCATCGTCAGCACCGGTCCTCCTCACTCCATGCACCTGATTGCAAGGGCACTGCACCGCTCGACCGGCATCCCCTGGACAGCCGATTTCCGCGACCCGTGGACCCGGATATTCTACTTCAAGCACCTTCCGCTGACCCGCCGCAGCCGGAAGAGGTACACCGCCATGGAGCTCTCGGTACTGCGCGAGGCAGACCACGTGGTGGCCGTCACGGACAATATGGTACGGGACTTCCTGGAGGAACTGGAAGCAGATAAAAAGCGCGGCGCCTCAGGACGGCAGACTGCCGGTGACAGCTCTGTGACTGAGCAGAAAAACAAATTCCACGTCATTGAGAACGGCTACGACGAGGCGGACTTCACCGGCATCACGGCCGCGGAACTTCCGGCAGGATTCAACCTCGTGCACACCGGCCTCTTCTCCGCGGAGGGCAACCCCCGCAGGCTCTGGAAGGTCCTCGCGGAACTCTGCCGCGACCTCCCGGGCTTCGGCCGCGACCTGCATCTGACATTTGCCGGAAAGACTGACCCGGAGATCCTCGCCGCAGTGCGTGAGGCCGGTCTGGGCGACCGCCTGACCGACCGGGGCTACATCCCCCACCAAGAGGCGAACCGCCTGCAGAAGGCCGCCGACCTGCTCCTGCTGCCCCTGCGCGAGGAACCCGAGGCCGCCGGCATTCTCACCGGAAAATACTTCGAATACCTCGCCGCCGGCCGCCCCATAGCAGCATTCGGCCCCCACGGCAGCGTCCTCGAGCATTCCCTCGCCGCCACCCGCACCGGACGGATATTCGACTGGGAGGAGGAGGGTCCGCTGAAGGAGTACCTTACAGCCCTGTACACCCGCACCCTCGCATTTGCCCCCGATGCCGGAGCCATCTCCGCCTACACCCGCCGCTCCCTCGCCGGCCGCTATGCAGAGATCCTGCTGTAGGAATGGAGTCTTTTTTGTATATTAGCGTCATACATAGTAAGCATCACCATCACATAAAACCTGTAACAATGAAAAAACATATGCCCATCATCCTGCTGGCGGCCGCAATGCTTGCCGCTTCCTGTGACAGAAATGCCGTAAGGACAGTAAACCTCGAAAACATTCCCACTACGGAACCCTATACTGCCGGCCTTGAGAGCATCGTGCAGAAAATAGAGACAGTGGAGCTCAAGTGCGACAGCCTCTACGACATCAGAATCTTTGCAGACTATGACGGACGGCTGTTCGGCAGTACCGCTGACAACAAGCTGGTGATCTTCTCCGAGGACGGGACCCTGCTGCACGCCTACAACAAGGTCGGACGGGGACCTGGCGAGTACGTCTGGCCGGTATTCTCCTACGACCCTTACAATCATGAGATACTGGTCTATGACGGACAGAACAAGGTCATACGTATGGACAGCGACGGCCGGTTCATAGACGAGGTGCGCAACAGCCTCACCGGCGTGCTGGGTGACATCATCGCCGTGTCCAAAGACCGCTACGCAGCCACAAAGATGTCAAACACGGAGCGGGACAGCAGCATCATATACCTGGACCGGGACCTGAACATCACAGGCAAAGCCCTGCCCATATACAACAAGGGCCAGCTCTCGACCAAAGGCCTCATCGCCATGGAGCCCGTCCTGCTCTACAACTCCACTCCAATGTTCAAGCCCATTGGCGGATTCACCTACTACACTTTGGACGGTGCACCCTACCTGCACGTCGAGCTGGGCCGGTACGCGCAGCCTGAGGATGAGGCCACAGTCGTCGGCGTAGATGAATCAAATTACCTTATCCAGGGCCTCGAGGACATCTGTGGAGACTGGTACCTCGCAGAATTCTACTACGAAAAGGGGATGTGCGTCTTCTACGAAGCCGTCAACACGCGCACGGGCGAACACGCCGTCCACGACATATACACCGAACAGAACATGGAGAACGGGGAGGACGAGGGCTTCCTCTTCCGCCACGACGGAGAGACCATGCGCGTCTACCCCCAGTACGTCAAGGACAACGTCCTCTACTGGTCCCGTTTCTCCGGCGACGGTTCCACCACCCTTTACAAACTGACTCTGAAATAAAAACGAATGTCCCTCCTTAAAAATATCCTCACAGCAGCAGTCCTCGTACTTTTATCCGGAACTGCAGCCTGTAATCTGAAAACGCAGGACCAGGAATCAATGAATGCCCGGACCAGAATGCTTTACAATCTATCGGCCATAGAGACGAAATATGAGGGGAAGTTGCCGATAGTGAAAGATACGGTTATTTTTGAGGTCGTGGACTATTATCGTAAATGGGGGCCGGACAGCCTGCTGGCCAGGGCACTGGAAATGCAGGGCGCGGTATATTTTGAAAGAGACGAGCCCATAAGAGCCCTGGAGTCCTATAAAGATGCGATACAAGCTCTCCAGCATACTGAAAATACAGAACAACTGGGCTCTCTGTATTATCAGATCGGCACTTTGTACGAGCTCATCGTAGTCGACAAAATTCAGGCAGCGAAAAAATACCGGAAGGCAATAATGTATTTCAACATCGATGCTCCTTCTCCAAAATCCACCCGTCCATATCTGTCCCTGGCAAGAGTACTTCTCCCCGACTCAACTGATGCAGCCTTGAAATACATCAATGCAGGAATCATGTCTGCCACAAAATACAACGACACGGCGTCTCTGGCTGAAGGGATGTTCCTTACCGCAAAGTACTGGCAGGATAAGGGAGAATATGAAAAAGCGGTTCAGGTATCGACAGATGCATTAAATGACAAATCACTGGATTCTCCATACGTCAGATACAACTTCAGGAATCAATTTTTAGGGACGGCAGCCACCGGTTATACGGAAATGAATTATCCGGATTCTACGGAACTGATGCTGCAGGAAATGACTCTGAACAGCACTAATGATTCCATAATATATTTCCGTACCCGGGAAATACTGGCAAGGAAAAGCGGAAATTGGAGGGATGCAGTAGAATCCCATGACACATACAACATTCTGAAAAACAACATAAAGAAAAAGGGAGAACAGGTCGATATAGCTGAAGCTGAACAAAGCTACTCGGCCATGCTTGCCGAGACTGAATACAAGAATCAGAAACGGACAATGGTCATAATGCTGCTGGCCTCGACACTTTGTCTGGTATCAGTATTCGCGCTGGTTGTCGTAGTGTTTATGCGAAAACTCAAAAAGCAGAACAAAGTCATCGACTATATGATGAGGGAGCTGTCAGAGACTGCTGACACAGTTTTTGATGCCTACGTGAATGTACGGAACCCTGAAAACTTTCATTTGAAATTCAGTTCCCTGATAGATAATTTTTTCAAAAAGAAAAATCCCAAGCAGTTGACTTCAGAGATAATTGAGGTTCTATACCCGGGGTATGTTACATATTTGAGAAAACAGTTTCCGTCTCTTACAAACAACGATCTTTTTATCATATCCATGTTGGTTTGCAACTTCTCGACAAAAAGCATGACTGTTTTTTATGGTCATAACGAGAATGCAATCTATACCGCTAAAACAAGAATCTCTAAAAAACTGGGGGCGGACAAGCCGCTTTCAGAGTACTTGAACGAGCATCTTTTATCTTACACGAAACTTTCCAGGATACGCAGGAAGCTGTTCTAGCGCAATTTTAACCATGTAAGGATAATTTTTATTCTGTACTCTCATTATCAATGTTTTACAATGGCAATGTAAGGTCTTGATTTTTGGTTAAAACTGGTTAATATTTTATTTTTGGACTACAAACCATTAAAACAAAAATCATGAATCCTAAACTAGTGAACCTAATAAAAATCACAGCAATCTGTCTGATTGCTGTAGTCCTGGCCGGTTGTAATAGAAATGATACACTTAAGGTAGTCACCCTCGGTCAGGAGATAAAAACTAAGGCTGAAAGGCTTGAGCCGGAAACCACGCTTACGCTTCCTGACTTGATATTTGCTAAAATGGCCTGGGTCTATAACGACAGGTATGCTGTCCTGGCACTGAAAACACGTGATTTTTCTACCGCTCTATATGACATGCAGACAGGGGAAATCCTGAAAAAATTCCTGCATTACGGGAACGGCCCTCAGGAAATTCTTTTGGCATTATACAGGATGGTGGGAGACACTCTCACTGTCAGAGACATGAACAGAGGCAAAATGTATTTGATACCATTGGCAAAATTACCTGACATAGAGATTATTGAACAGCAGGCAAATATTTTCTCAGCCGAATATATTCCATACAAAGGAAAATATCTGGCACTTAATCCCTACTTCTTCAAGAACGAGAAAATGGGAATAGATACCAAAGAAAATATGTTGCTTGTAAGTGATGGAGCCGAACGTGAGTTCCATGATGACAAGCTGCTTGCAATCAACGTCGTACAAGGGACACTGCTTTACAACAAGAATCGTGACAGAATCGCATTTCTAAACGGCTCGGACCCTCTGATAACTATTTTCAATTCAGAACTCAACCCGGTCGTTGAAGTAAAGGGGCCAGTTGATTACGAAGTCTCATACATTCAGCCTAAGGATTCGTATGAACTGGTATTCTACGGCAACATCTGTACTTCATACAGGTCCGCTGCATCTGATGATCAGTACATCTACGCTCTGTACCATGGCAGTGTACGGGACGCACGTAAATCAGGTGCTGAATCAAATCATTACCTTTTCGTCTTTGACTGGGATGGAAACGTAATAAAGAGCTTCGTACTTAACGGTATCACAAGTACCCGTTCTACAATCAGCTTAGGCAATACCCCGGGAAGCATATACGTTTCCAATCTCGATAACAAAACGGATGCATTCTGCATAAAAAAGTTCAGCTTTGATTTATAAACTTTACTATATCACCACCCATTTTGTCATCATAGTTGTTCTTATAATGTGTACAGCATGTAAGAACAATTATGATGACAAAATTAATGCATTGGATTGCTTTCTCTCCAAAGACACCTGCTCTCTGACCGGTGCCTCTTCCTTCGTAGTATCCAGGATAATTGCGGTCACTCCTGAAGAATCTTGTATATTTAACAGACATAGGCTGTTCCCATTGCATAATGCAGATAGCCGATGATGCTCTGGAATTAAAGAACCTCGGTTCATCTCTGAATATCTGGATCATTCCTATTTCTGAAGAGCCTCCGTATCTGATTGAATATTTTCTATTTGAAAAAAAAGATGAAAACAATCTGGGAGATTTACCATTTAGAATTACTGTGTTAGACAATATTGTACTTTCAGACGTTTCTAAAGGACTTTATAAAATAAATAATGGAGAAATATTAAATTTCTTACCTAGATAAGCCGCTATATCGAAACAAACTATGAGATATATTAAATTTTTCGTTATATTTGCATAGCAACATTTAACAACTGACCTTATGAAATATCTACGTGCACTCTGCGCTGCTGCAGTACTTTTGTCCTGTTCCGTTACAGGTTATCTCAGCGCACAGAATGCAGTATCCCACTATACCGATTCTGCACAGGCAACTCCGCGCCACTGGGACTTCACCCTCGAGGACGTAATCGTGATGGCCCAGAGCAAGTCGCTGCCGGCGCTGGTGGCCCGGTACTCGTTCATAAGCAGCTACTGGCAGTTCCGGTCCTATAAGGCGCAGTTTCTTCCCTCACTGAACCTGGGGGCTGACCTCGGGCAGTACAACCGGTCTATCGTAGCTCTGCAGGACGCCGAGACGGGCGAGACCCACTATGTGCAGAACGACAACATGAACAACTCCCTGCAGCTGTCCATCGACCAGAACATCCCGTTCACCGGAGGTACCGTATCCCTGAACACCTACCTCAACCGCTTCGACCAGTTCTCCCCCTACGGAGACATGGCCTACAACTCCAACCCCGTCAACATCGCCTACTACCAGCCCATCTTCCAGTACAACCGGCTGAAATGGGAGAAGAAGACCGAGCCCAAGCGCTACGAGATGTCCAAGCGCGTGTATCTCGAGGACATGGAGGAGATAGCAGTTACGGCCACAACATACTTTTTCAACGTGCTCCGCGCCCAGAAGAGCCTCGAGATGACCCGCAGCCGATACGAGAGCACTCAACAGCTCTACGCCATAGCCCAGGAGAGATTCGGCATCGGCACCTACACCAAGGACGAGCTCCTGCAGATGGAGCTCCAGCTGCTCAACGCGGACATAGCCGTAGCCAGTGCCGAAGTGGAGCTGCGCCAGTCCATGCTCAGTCTCAGGTCCTACCTCGGACTGACCGATGACACTGAGATTACCCTTATCACACCCACGCACCATTCAGACATCACCATAGACGAGGAGGACGCCGTAACCCGCAGCCTGCAGAACACCTCATTCAGCCTCAACAACGAGATCAACCTCATCGAGGCTGAAGCGGCCATAGCCCAGGCCAAGGCCGACCGCGGATTCAGCGCCACCCTCACGGCCCAGTTCGGTCTGACCCAGACCGGCAGCGACTTCGTATCCTCCTACCGCAACCCCATTGACCAGGAAATCGTCGGCCTGAGCCTCAGCGTGCCTATCGTGGACTGGGGTCTCGGAAAGGGTAAGGTACAGATGGCCAAGACAGAGCAGGAGATAATCCTGACCCAGGTCGAGCAGGAGATCATGGAGAGACGCCAGGACATCTACATCAGGGTGATACAGTTCAACGCACAGGCCAAGCAGTGTGATGTCTCGCAGAAGGCCGACGGCATAGCCACCGAGCGCTTCGAACTGGCCCTCCAGCGCTTCCGCAACGGCAGCATCAGCATCCTCGACATCAATACGGCCCAGAATGAGAGGGACGAGGCTTCTGCCCAGTACATAGAGGAACTGGCCAATTACTGGAACTACTACTACAGCCTGCGCAAAGACACCCTTTACGACTATATCTACGGCAAGGACCTCGACGCCGAATTTGACAAACTCATAGACGAATAGAAACATAAGACAATATGAAAAAACTGCTGATACTGCCGCTGCTGGTCCTCACCGCTGCCTGCGGCCAGAACAAAAAGGACGTGGAAGAAGACACCCTCACCCGCCTCTCCCAGGCAGTGAAGGGCAATTACGTGGATACCATGACGCTCCGACTCCAGGACTTCACCCGCCAGACCATAAGCAACGGCAAGCTCATGGCTGTCCGCAAGAGCACCCTGCGCTTCGGGACCACCGGCACCATCGAGCAGGTCAATTTCATCAACGGCCAGAAGGTCCGTGAGGGAGAGCTGATAGCCTCCCTCGACCAGGAGAATGCCTCCATAGCCTTGGCACAGGCTGAGAATGCCCTGAGCAAGGCCCGCATAGACATGAACGACGTACTGATAGGCTTCGGATACGGGGACGCGGACACTTCCAATGTACCTCCCGCCACTATGGCCATCGCCCGCACCCGCTCCGGCTACGACGACGCGGAGCAGACTTACCGCAAGGCCCTGAGCGACCTTCGCGGCACGAAGATAACGGCACCATTCAGCGGCAAGGTGGCCGGCATCAAGGCCAGAGTCTATGAGAATGCTCCTTCGGAGGAGTTCTGCACCCTGATTGACGACAGCAGTTTCGAAGTCACTTTTCCTCTCCTCGAGTCGGAAATTCCCTCCGTCAGAACGGGTATGCCTGTGAAAATATCCCCCTTCAACAATCCCGGGAAGACCTATACCGGCCGCATAACCGCCATCAATCCCATGGTGGACGAGAAAGGGCAGATCCAGATAACCGCCTCAGTGAGCAACTCCGACGGCAACATGATGGACGGCATGAACGTCCGCGTGACCGTTGAAGAGATTATCCCCGCACAGCAGGTAGTGCCCAAAAGCGCGGTGGTCATGCGCGACAACGAGGACGTACTCTTCGTCTATCAGGCTGCCGACAGCTCGGCCCGCTGGGTCTACGTGGACATCCTGATGTCCAACAGCGGGAGCCATGTGGTACAAGTAAATCAGGAACGCAACGCCCAGCTGGAACTGGGTGACGCCGTCATCATATCCGGCAACCTCAACCTCGCACACGAATCTAAAGTCATCGTAAGACAATGATCCGCAAGCTCATCAAACGGCCTGTGGCGGTCTCCATGGTGCTTTTCGCCGTGGCAGTCCTCGGAGCGGTGTCCATCAAGCTGATACCGGTCTCCCTTATGCCGGACGTGGACATCCCGCAGATTACAGTACAGGTCAAGGTCGACGGCAGCTCCGCCCGTGAGATGGACGAATACCTCCAGCCCCTGCGCCGCCAGCTCATGCAGATACCCTCGCTGACCGACATCCGCTCCCAGTCCGAGAGCGGAGTGGGCATCATCCGCCTGAGCTTCGACTACGGTGCCGACATCGACTTCATCTTCGTGGAAGTCAACGAGCGGATAGACAGGGCCATGTCCTCCCTGCCGGAAGGGGCTGAGAGACCCAAGGCCCTCAAGTCCAGCGCGACCGACATCCCCGCCTTCTTCGTCAACATGACAGTCCGGGACACCTCCCGCACCATGGAGCTGAGCCGTCTGGCCTCCAGCGTCATCTCCAAGCGTATAGAGCAGATACCGGAAGTGGCGATGGTGGACCTCAGCGGGCTGGTCTTCCCGGAGATACTCATCATCCCGGACATTGACAGGCTCACCGCCATAGGCGTCACTCCCGAGCGGCTCTCCGAAGCCATCGAGGCCAACAACATACGCCTTGGCAACCTGTCGATACGCGACGGCCAGTACCACTGGAATATCCGCTTCAACTCCGAAATCAATTCCAAGGACGACATAGAGAATATCCGTCTCAATATCGGCGGCCGCGTCTACCGTTTCAGCGAGCTGGCCGAAGTCATAGAACAGCCTGCCTCGGAGGACTGCCTTATCCGTTCCGACGGCAGCCGGGCAGTCAGCATGGCCATAATCAAGCAGAGCGATGCCAGGATGAACACCCTTCAGGATGAGCTGAACGACCGCATAGAGGAGTTCCGCGATGATTATCCGGGTGTGGAGTTCACCGTCACCCGCGACCAGACCGAACTGCTGCGCTACACCATAGAGAACCTCGAACAGAACCTCTACGCCGGCATCATCCTCGCCAGCATCGTGATTCTGCTCTTCATGCGCAACTTCCGCTTCTCTCTGCTCATCATCCCCACTATCGTAGCCTCCCTGCTGACCTCGATGCTCGCCCTCTTCCTAATGGGGATAAGCATCAACATCATCTCCCTGGCCGGCCTCATACTCAGTGTCGGAATGATGGTGGACAACTCGATTATCGTCATAGACAACATCACCCAGCGGTGGGAGAGGGGCGACACTCTGGAAGATGCCGTGGCCATAGGCTCGGGAGAGGTATTTGCCCCGATGCTCAGCTCCATCCTGACCAACTGCGCCGTCTTCGTACCTCTCGTCTTCCTCAGCGGAATTGCCGGAGAGATATTCTTCGACCAGGCCGTGGCCATCACCGTAGGTCTGTTCTCCTCACTGCTCTTCGCCGTCCTGGTGGTTCCCGTCTACTACTACGCGATGTACCGCCGCCGCGGACGCAAAATGGACAACAAGTACCTTGCCCGCATAGACCGTTTTCTGGAATTGGGCCCCTCCTACGAGAAAGCCCTGAAATGGACATTCCGCCACCAGGGTATTGTCCTGACTCTGATGGCAGTGTCCATACCTCTTTCCGTACTGCTGTTCATGGAACTGGACAAGAGCACCTTCCCTCCGGTAACCAAGAGCGACATCGTCCTCAACGTAGACTGGAACAGACCCGTGACCATCACTGAGAACGACCGCCGCAGCACCACCCTTGTAGAGGCCGTAAAGCCCCATACAGCCCAGGTGACACAGATGTGCGGCACCCAGCAGTTCCTCATGCCCCACACCAGGGACATGAGTCAGAGCGAGGCACAGATATACTTCAGGGCCCATACCGCAGAAGGTCTTGACAGTCTGATGAATGAGGCCGCTGCCTTCCTCAGGGAGCACTATCCGGACGCCTCGTTCAACTTCACGGACGCCGGCAACCTCTTCACCCTCATGTTCTCCAGCGACGGCTCGAAACTGACTGTACAGATCAGCGGCCGCGACGGACGCACCCCGGAGCCGGACCGGCTCAACACCATTCTCTCGGAGATAAGCGAGGCCGCACCGGATGTGTACATCTCTCCTGTGAGCTGGCAGGAACAGATAATGCTCGTACTGGATATCGAGAAAATGTCCCTGTACAACATCTCCTACTCAGAAGTCCTCAGCACCCTCCGCAAACGCACCAGGGAAGACAATATCTTCTCGATTACCACCGGCGACTACTCCATTCCCGTGGTGGTCGGAGATGAGAACCGCTCCGCTGACCTGCTCAGCGGCAGCATCCGCAACCAGGACGGGGCCGACATTCCCCTGAACGCTTTCATCACTGAAGGCCGCAGCAGGGACCTGAAGACCATTGTCTCCGGGATGTCCGGCAATTTCTACCCCCTCGAACTGGATATTCCCGACTCTCAGGTGCCGGAGGTCATGGCCGCAGCGCGGAATATTTCCATTGAGGACGGCACATGGGACGTGGCTTTCAGCGGCTCATATTTCTCCAGCCGCGAGACTATACGGGAGCTGATGATGATAGCGGTGGTGGCCATACTGCTGCTGTACCTGATACTCGCGGCACAGTTCGAGTCCATCATCCAGCCGCTAATCATCCTGTCGGAGATAGTGGTGGACATCTTCGGAGCTCTCCTGCTGCTGTGGATATGCGGGGGAGGCATCAACGCCATGTCCATGATAGGCATAGTCGTGATGAGCGGTATCGTAATCAACGACTCCATACTCAAAGTCGACACTATCAACCGTCTACGCAAGGAGAACGGCTACGGCCTGCTCAGGGCCATCATGACTGGCGGCTCGCGGAGGCTCAACCCAATCCTGATGACGACCCTGACCACAGTACTGGCCATGGTGCCTTTCCTCACCCGCGGGGACATGGGCTCCGACCTGCAGTACCCGATGTCGATAGTGATGATCGGCGGCATGATCATAGGTCTGATTGTCAGCATTTTCGGCATTCCATTGATTTACTACCGGATCTATAGGAAGAAGAGGAGATGAAAGGAGGTTTCAGGATACCGTCATTCTCTGTGCTGCTGATCTTCGCGGTACTCACGGTCATCGGTGCGGCCATGCTGCCGTCCCTCAACCTGCAGTACCTGCCGAGAGACAAGCAGCAGACCATGTCGATTTCATTCTACTGGCAGGATGCATCGGCAAGGGTCATAGAGAGTGAGGTGACCTCCAAGATTGAAGGCTATATATCCTCGATCAAGGGTATCAGCCGCGTATCCTCGATGAGCCGCAAGGAAGAGGGTTCCATAGACATCACTCTCAAGAAAAAAGAGGATGTGGACGCCGTCCGGTTCGAAATATCCTCGGCCCTCCGCTCCCTCTACGACCAACTGCCGGACGGAGTATCCTATCCGGAGCTCTCAGTCTCCACCGGCGGAGCCAATGTTGACCCCATACTCACCTACACCGTCAATGCGGACCTGCCCACCAACCAGATAGAGCAGTACATCAACGACCACATCCTCAAGGACCTGTCCATCATCGAAGGAGTGAGCTCCGTAGTGCTGTCAGGAGCTACGCCAAATTACATGGAGATAGCTTTCAATCCGGAGAAGATGAAAGCCGCAGGAGTCAGTTCCTACGAACTCTACAATGCCGTTTCAACCTACCTGGAGGGCACCAGCGTAGTCGGAAGTGCCCCTGCGTACAACCCCGACGAGGAACCGGACATCATCCTGCGCAATGCCCCGGTCGAGCTCAGCAGAGTACCCGTAGCCAACAAGGAGGGCCGCATCATCAGGCTGAGCGATGTGGCAAGTATCACCCTCAAGGAGAAAGTGCCAAGTTCATACTACCGCATCAACGGCCTCAACACTATCAACATCACTGTATACCCGGAGGAATCCATCAACACCGTCCAGGTCTGCCGCACAGTGGAGGAGACCATGACACGGCTCGAAACCGGCTTCCCGGAATCCTTCTCTGCCCTGAAGGCCTACGATGTCTCCACCGAGATCAGCGAGGAGGTGGGCAAGCTGGTACGCAGGACCCTGCTCTGCGTGGTCATCCTCCTGGCCTTCATCTTCGTTACCACATTCAGCCCCAGATACACTTTTCTCATAGGCCTGACCCTGCTGGTCAACCTCATTGTCGCCTGCATCTTCTACGTCCTGCTGGACATCGACATACACATCTACTCCCTGGCCGGCATATCGATATCGCTGAGCATCATCATCGACAACTCGATCATCATGGTCTCGCACTACTCCTACTACCGGGACCGGAAGGTGTTCCTGGCGATACTCGCCGCCCTGCTGACCACCATAGGCTCGCTGACCGTGATATTCTTCCTGCCGGAGGAGCAGAAACGCATACTGGCCGATTTTTCCACCGTGATTATCATCAACCTGACCGTATCGATGATCACCGCCCTGTTCTTCGTACCGGCCCTTCTGGACTACCTGCCGGTGAAATCAGAGAGCATCTCATTCTCCATCAGGCGGCGGAGGAAGATCGTGCGTTTCTCCCAGGGCTACGGACGGTTCATATTCTACGTGAAAAAATTCAATTGGGCCGTTATCCTCTTCTTCCTCCTGGCCTTCGGAGGCTCCTTCCTCCTCTTCCGCAAGAGCCTGGACGGCTTCGCGTCGATGTTCCGCCAGCCCGAGCGGCCGGTGCTCTACATCAGCGCCGGTATGCCCGAGGGATGTTCGGTACAGCAGCTCAATGAGATCATGGTCTACATGGAAAACTTCCTGGCCGGATTCGACGAGATCAAGCTCTTCCGTACCTCCATCACCTCCTACGACAGGGGCAGCATCTCCGTAGAGTTCCACGAGGACGTCAACCGCACCTCATTCCCGGCCATACTCAAGCAGCAGGTCATCCGAAAGGCAATAGACTACGGCGGAGCCAACTGGAGCGTCTACGGCATCAACGACCAGAACTTCTCCAACTACATAGGCGGCAGCACCTACCGCAACGGCAACATCATCCTGTCGGGATACAACTACGATATCCTCTACGGCTTCTGCGAGGACCTCGTGGAGCGGCTTTCCGCCAACCCGAGAGTCTCGGACCTGAGCATCGAAGGTCCGGAGAACTACTACTATTCCTCCTCCGAGGGCAGCCGCGAGTACCTGATAACCTACGATTACGACAACCTGGCCCTCTACGGCATCAACCCCGTGTCCGCATTCAGCGCCCTGAGCGAGAGACTCTTCTCTCAATTTGTAGGCACCACGATGAGCGATAACGGGGAAAGGATGGACGTCCGTCTGATATCGGACGATGCAGAGAGCTTCGACGTATGGCACCTGGCCAACGAGTACATCCGCATAGACAGCACCGACATCCGCTTCGACGAGATAGGCTCGATAGACAGCCGTAACTCCGGCAACAATATCTTCCGTCAGGATCAGGAGTACATCCTCTGCGTCCGCTACAACTTCATCGGCTCCTACAAGCTCGAGGAGCGGCTCATGGAATCCGAAATCGAACGGCTCAACACCTCAGTCCTGCCGATAGGATTCAAGGCCTCCTCCCCTCAGTACGACTGGATGCAGAAAGCCAAGAACCAGTGGATACTGCTCGTGCTGATAGTGGTGATCATCTACATGATATGCGCCGTACTCTTCGAATCGCTCCTCCAGCCGCTGGCCATAATATCGCTGATACCCGTCTCGTTCATCGGCATATTCCTGGCGTTCAGGCTCACGGAGACCACCTTTGACCAGGGAGGCTTCGCGTCGATGATCATGCTCGCCGGCATCGTGGTCAACGCCGGCATCTACATCGTGAACGAGTACAACCGCATGCCCGCTCACAGACGCAGCTTCATACGGGCATACAACCACAAGATCATCCCGATATCCCTGACGATACTCTCGACAGTCCTCGGACTCGTGCCCTTCCTGCTCGACGGTAAGGAGGAAGTCTTCTGGTTCGCCTTCGCGATAGGCACCATGGGCGGCATGCTCTTCTCCTACGTCGCGCTGATTATCTTCCTGCCGATGATCATGCCTACTCCACCCGGTTCCGGTGGAAATGGGGAGCCGCGTAGAAAACGAAGCCGAGAAGGGAAACGAGGCTCAGGACGGCTCCTGTCAGGTAGGCGTAGGAGAAAGACAGACGCTCCCCTATAACTCCGCCCAGTACAAGTCCGATTCCGATGCCTATGTCCCAAGAGGTGAGGTAGGTCGAAGTGGCCGTGCCGCGCTGGTCGTGCCGGCCGAGGTTGACGAACATGGTGTTGAAGGCCGGGAACATCGTCCCGAAGCCGGCTCCGAGCACCAGGGCCGTAGTGTACAGCATGATCTCAGCCGCCCTTATCGAATGGGGTGCCACCCTCTCGCACAGGAAGAGGCTCAGGAAACACAGTATCACCGGATAGAAAGCGATATGTATCACCTCCGTGATATGTCCGCGGTCCACCTGCTTGCCCGAGAACAGACGGGAGACGGCCAGACCGACGGCCATGCAGGTGAAGAACAGACCCGTACCGCCGGTGATGCCCATATTCCTGGCGTACATCGCCACGTAGGTGGTGGTCATGCCGTATGGAATCGAGAGCAGCAGCAGGTCCAGGCCGAGGGGTATGCCCTTGAGCAGCACGAAACGGTCCAGGGAAATGGCTGTGCGCGGCACCGGCTGCTTCTTGGGAGTCCTGATGCAGCAGGCGCATATCAGTCCGGCCATACAGCAGCACAGGGCAGTGGTGAAAATCGTATCGAATGACACGTGGTCGTGCATGAACAGGCCGGTCATCGGGCCGAGGGACATGGCGATGTTGTTGGCCAGACCGTAGTAGCCCACGGCCTCCCCCCTGCGCGACGAGGGCGTGATGTCTATGACGATGGTGTTGCCCGCCACGGTGACTGTCCCGAACGAGAAACCGTGCACTATCCTCAGGACGATGAACATCAGCACAGTCCCGGTGACGATATAGCCTCCGAATATCAGGGTAAATACTAAAAATGCTATCAGGTACAGCGGCTTGCGGGCGAAACTGTCCAGCAGGTAGCCCGAGAACGGACGGACGGCCAGAGCGGCTATCGTGTAGCAGGCGAGAATCGCTCCCACGGCCCCCTCGGAGACTCCGAACTCCTCAACCAGATAAAACGGAAAAACAGGCATCAGCAGATAGAAGCCGAAATACAGCAGGAAGTTAGCTGCGAGGATGAAACAGTAGCCGGGAGAGACCAGCCTGTCTTTATGCGGGGTCATCGGGGTTGTCTTTTCTTATGTCCGTAGAAAAATGAATAAAGTATGCATCCGGCCAGAGCCAGGATAATGACCAGCGAGGATGCAAGGGAAATGTTCCTGCCTATGGTGAAAGAGCCGGGGTCGTAGACAAATTCCACCTCGTGGCTCCCCTCGTCTATCAGCAGGGCTCGGAGGGTGTAGTCGGCACGGAGGATGGGAACCTCCTCTCCGTCTATGAATGCCCTCCATCCGGCAGGGTAGTATATCTCGCTGAAGACCGCCAGTCCGCGGGCAGCGGCGGAGACTTCGTAGCTCAGACGGTTGGGACTGTATTCCTTCAGAACAATGCTTCCCTCCGCGGCACCGGGATATTCGGCGGCAGTACCCTCAGCGGCCTGTGCGTCGAAGATGACGGCCTCCTTTCCGGGGTGAATCTGCCCGAGTGCGGCCATCTCCGCATCAGCGGTCGGTGCGGTGCGGGAGCGCTCCACGAACCAGGCATTACCCAGACGCTGTCCGTAGGTCAGGGGATAGCTGTTGCCGTCTATGACGATATACTTGGTGTTGAGCATGGCCAGGACAGGATAGTATTGCAGGCCTTCCTCCAGATCGGCGATTGTGGAGGCCGTGGGGATGACGGCATTGATATCCGAAGCCAGGCGGCTCATCTCCGGAGCGATATGGAAATCTATCAGATCCTGATACCGCTGGAGCTTGGCAGGGCTGTATCCGCCTACGGTCTTGTGGTGGTAGCTGACGATAGCGTCGTTGAAGGTGTTGACGCTCAGGTCGAGTACACGGTAGGAGAGATCCGTGTCCTGATGTATGGCATTGTCCACCGGACGGGGATTGAACTGGGCGTCGAAATTGCGCACGGTGACAAAATGCTCCTTGTTCAGATACCGCTTGTCCACTCCCCACAGGTCAACTAGGAGCAGGACTCCTATAACTGCCACGGCCGGCAGAGCCTTCAGCTTCCTCTTCCATGCGGCGAGGAACACACCTGCCGCAAGGACAATGAATATCAGAGAACGGAAGGCATCAGCCCGCAGAAGACTGCGGCGGTCGTCCTGGAGAGCACTGATGAGCTGGTCATTGGCCCCGAACACGGCTGCATCGCTCGCCGAGGAGAAGTCACCGGCCAGACCCGGGAAGAGGGCGAAGAGCAGGGATATGCCGCCGGTAACCCCGAGGGCGGTCAGCAGGCCGTTCCTTATCTTCTTCTCCGGCAGGGGTTCCTTGCCGAAAAGGGCGGCATTGAGACCGAGAATGCCCATCAGCGGGACAGTCACCTGAAGTATGACCAGAATCATGGAGACGGTGCGGAACTTATTGTACAGAGGAGCATACTTGAAGAACAGCTCGGAGAACCACATGAAATGCGAGCCCCAGGCCAGGAGCAGGGCGAGGACCGAGACTCCGGCTATCCACCATTTGTAGCGGCCCCGTATCACGCAGAGGCCGAATACGAAGAGGAAAAGAGACACGGCACCGAGATACATCGGGCCGGCGGTAAAAGGCTGCGGTCCCCAGTAAAGGGGCATGCCCTTGCGAAGGGACTCGATATTGGATGCGCCCATTGACTGCAGGGCCTTGTAGGTAGCCGACCCGCGGGAAAGCTCACCGGAGGATGCACCGCCGTTGAAGTTGGGGATAAGCAGATTGGGCACCTCATTGATGCCGTATGACCAGGCCGTCGCATAATCCAGCTTGAGGCCGTCACCGGTCTGGTTGTGCTCGTCGTGGGTCAGTTCCGAGCCCCCGCGCATGGTGTACTCCGCGTATTCGTAGGTAGGCAGCAGCTTGTTGGCATTGGTGGCAATGCCCAGCAGGCCGCCGACCAGTACGAGAACGGAGGCCATGAGCCAGCGGCCCACCGGTGTCTCACGGAAAGGAGGCGTCGCAGCCTTCATTTTCCTCTGGGCCACAACCGCCCCGCACAGCTCCGCGATGGCGTAACCGAAAACGATGAACGCCAGATAATATGTAATCTGGGGATGATTGGCCTTTATCTGAAAGCTCAGGGCGAGGGCGAAGAATACCGCACCGAGGAGGGCCTTGCGTCTGTAGGCATAGACCAGAGCCGCCAGCACCCACGGCATGAAGGCTATGGCCACCATCTTGGTGTTGTGGCCGACCTGGATGATCTGCATGTTGTAGGAACAGAAAGTCACCGCAATGGCCCCGACCGCCGAAAGCCAGGGATTGACCCCGAAGGCCAGGAACAGCAGGAAGCCTCCGAGCAGCGAGATGATCAGATAGCTGGGCGGACGCTCGCCCCAGAACAGCAGGTCGTAGAGCGGAGTCGTCGCATCCCCCTTGTACGGCACAGATATCTGAGTAGCCGGCATGCCGCCGAACATCGACCCCGTCCAAAGCGCCGGATCGTCCGGATGCCCCTCATTCCACTCCACAATCTCGTGCGACATCCCCTTCCAGGAGGATATATCCGCCTGATTCACCACCTTGCCCTGCAGCACCTGAGGCGCATAGGCATACGCAATCACTACAAACCCCACCACGATAAGCACATACGGCAGGGCCTTCCTGAGTATTTCATTTATCTTCATCGTATTCCGTTTTTCCGTCGAAAGTTATTGCAACTTGCAAATATACTCTTTTTCCATATAAACGCGCATATTCTCAACCACCAGTATTGCCCTTCACTCCATCGTCACCTCCACCGTCACCTCCAGCATCACCTCCAGCATCACCCACTTCCCACTCCTTCGGAAGCTCGCCCTTAGACCGTCTTCAGGCCCTCTGCCGCCCCGGTGAGACCGCCCTCCTCACCGTCGGAGGCCTCATAACCGACACCACATTCACCAACATTGTGTGCGAGGACAGCTCCGGAGCTCTGCTCACCCCTGCCACTCCACTGCTGCACGGTACCATGAGACAGCACCTGCTGGACTCCGGCCTCCTCCGCGAAGCCGATATCCGTCCCGAGGACCTTCCCCGCATCCACCTCATCAATGCTATGAACGGGCTCGGAGACCTGATAATAAACGCCAACGTCTACAAATAGCCGAAAAATTTTCCGACAAATAACCGAAAAAATTTCCAACAAATAACCGAATTTGCTATCTTTGCTGCAGTAAAACTCTGATATTCATTATGTATTATAGAAAAAGAGCGGCAGACGCACTTCTTGCAAGGAAACTGGCAGGTAAAGGGGCTGTATTGATAGAAGGCCCAAAATGGTGCGGGAAAACGACCACTGCTGAACAGCAAGCGGCCAGCATCATCTATATGGATGATCCTCAACATATTGAGCAGAATAAAATACGGGCGGATATCAATCCGTCACTATTACTGCAAGGCAAGACTCCAAGGTTGATCGATGAATGGCAGATTGCTCCCAAGTTATGGGATGCTGTAAGATATGAGGCTGATCATAGAGACGGAACAGGCCACTTCATATTGACCGGTTCGTCCCTTCCCGTTGACAACAAGGATATTCAGCATTCCGGAACAGGACGTTTCGCTTGGCTCAGAATGCGCCCTATGGCATTGTACGAGTCTGGAGAATCTTCCGGAGAGATAAGCCTGGAAGACCTGTTCTCAGCCCCCGGAAGCATCTATGCTGAAAATCGTCTTTCAATGGAAGACATAGCGTTTCTGATATGCCGTGGCGGATGGCCGAAAGCCATTGACCAAAATAAAGACATCGCACTGGACCAGTCATTTGATTACTGCGATGCCATTACCAACAGGGATATATCCAAGGTAGACAACATCAACCGCAACCCAGAGCGTGTGAAAAGGCTTATGCGCTCATACGCACGCCTTCAAGGCTCACAGGCGTCTTACGAGACCATTTGCGCCGATATCAAATCCAATGACACAACCACATTGGACTCTGATACAGTTGCCGCATATATCACCGCTCTCGGCAGACTGTTTGTAATAGAGGAGGCGCAGGCATGGAATCCCAATCTAAGGTCAAAAACTGCAATACGTACTTCTGCCACAAGATACTATATTGATCCGTCAATAGGTACGGCAATACTTCAGACAGGCCCGGAGGAACTTCTGGCAGACATCAAGACCATGGGACTTTTTTTCGAGACTTTATGTATGCGTGACCTGCGTACCTACGCAGAGGCACTTATGGGAACTGTATACCATTATCGTGACTCATCCGGGCTGGAATGTGATGCGGTGGTGCATCTGCGCAACGGCTCCTACGGTCTGGTAGAGATAAAGCTGGGCGGCACACATCTTATATCCGAAGGATGCAGGACTCTTAAAACCCTAAGTGAGCGCATAGACACTGACAGAATGAAAGCCCCCTCATTCCTGATGGTTCTTACTGGAATCGGGGATATAGCTTACAGACGGAAAGAGGACGGCATCTACATTGTCCCCATCGGTTGCCTGAAGCAATAGCGGAACTATCTGGAACGAAGACGGAGAAAGGAGAAGAAGGCGGCGCAGACGACCAGTATGCCGGCAAGGAGCATCGCGTCATGCGGAGCCTTGTCTCCGAAGAGGTGGAAGAATAGGGCGACGAGAGCTGTGCCGGTGGCCTGGCCTGTCAGGCGGGCGGTGGAGAGCATGCCGCTTGCACTGCCGGCCCGGTGGTTGGGCGCGGAGCTCAGGAGCAGATGGTTGTTGGGCGACTGGAAGAATCCGAAACCGGCGCCGCAGAGGGCGAGTCTCCAGCCGAGGGCAAAGGGGGAGGCATCCGCCGGCATCTGCGAGAGCAGGAAGCAGCCGGCACTCATAAGCAGCAGACCGAAACCACCTAACAGGCCCGGGTGGATCTTGCCGCTCAGCGAGCCGGACAAAGGCGCCACGAACATCACTATGAACGGCCAGGCGGTCATTACGGCACCGGTCTCCACGGGATTCATCCCGAAGGTATGCAGCAGCATGAAAGGCATACCGACCAGCACCATCATCTGGGCCGTATAGGAGACAATGCTGGTGACCACCGACATGGAAAATGCCGGAATACGCAGCAGGTCAAAGGGCAGCATCGGATATCTGCGGCGGAGCTGACTGCGGATATACAGGAAACCCAGTGCGAGCAGCACGGCAGCGGCCACAGCTACGACCGCAGGACTGACATCGTGCGAATACATCTCGATGCAGCCTATGAGAAGACCGAATACGGCGGCGTTGAGAAGGGCGTCCCCGACATGGAAACGGCGTCCGACGATATGAGTGGGATTGTCAGGGAGGAAACGCCACCCCATCAGGAATGTCACTATCCCCACCGGGATATTGATGGCGAACAGCCAGGGCCAGGAGGCGAAAGACAGTATGGCGGCCGCTATCGACGGACCGGACACGGCCGAGAGGGCCACTACGGTGGCATTGATTCCCACCCCCTTGCCGAAATGCCGCTTGGGAAACACCAGTTTGGCCACGGAGGTATTGACACTCATCATCATCGCCGCCCCAAGCCCCTGGAATGCCCTGGATGCCACGAGCATAAGCAGACTGTGGGAAACCGTGCAGAAAACGGATGCCACCGTAAACACGGCCACTCCCGACAGATACACTTTTTTATAGCTGTACAGCTCCCCGAGTGTCGAGAACGGCAGCAGGGCCATCATCACCACGAGCTGGAAAGCATTGACCACCCATATCGAATCAGCAGGCGAGACACCGAGTTCCTGCGCTATCACCGGCAGGGCCACATTGCAGATATTGCCGTCCACCACCGACAGGAAGATGCCGCACCACACCGCGCCCATGGCGTAGAAAAGCTGCGGCCTATGCAGACCGTCCCACTCCAGATTGCCGGTGATCCTTTCTTCTTCCATTTTACTGCGTGACTTCGGCAAATGTACGCAAATTTACTTTACGGGAGAACGCAGCCCGAGGCGGCTGACAGAGGAAATGGCGCCGCAGATGGTGAGGATGCCGGCCAGGAGCATGGCGTCGTGGGGAGCACCGTCTCCGAAAAGATGGAAGAAGAGGGCGACGAGGGCCGCACCGGTGGACTGGCCTACGAGGCGGGCCGTTGCAAGCATGCCTCCCGCGCTGCCGGCACGGTGGTTGGGCGCGGAACTCAGAAGCATGTGGTTGTTGGGCGACTGGAAGAACCCGAATCCGGCCCCGCACATCATCAGCCGCCATGCTATGTCCGGATGCGAGGCGTTCTCAGGAATAAATGAAAGCAGGAAACAGCCGGCACTCATCAGCAGCAGACCGAAACATCCCAGCACTCCGGGATGCACCCTGCCTATGAGCAAGCCGGCCAGCGGGGCCACGAACACGATGACCAGCGGCCAGGAAGTCATCAGCAGTCCGGTCTCTACGGCATTCATCCCGAAAGTATGCAGGAGCATGAACGGTATGGCCACCATCGCCGTCATCTGGGCGGTAAAGGAGATAATACTGGTGAGCACCGACATCGAGAATACGGGGATACGGAGCAGGTCGAACGGCAGCATGGGCCAGCGGCGGCGGAGCTGGGTCCGCACGTAGATACTGCCCAGGACAACCAGCAGGGCGACCCCGACAAGCACCGTAACGGACTTCGCCCCGTGCGAATACATCTCGATGCAGCCTATCAGCAAGCCGAATACGGCGGCATTGAGCAGGCCGTCCCGGATATTGAAATGCCGTCCCTCGATGTGGGTAGGATTGTCCGGCAGATGCTTGAATGCCATGAAGAACGTCACTATTCCCACCGGAATGTTGATTGCGAAGAGCCAGGGCCAGGAGGCGAACGAAAGAATACCTGCCGCAACCGTAGGACCGGCCACTGAGGCAAGGGCCACCACCGTGGCGTTAAGCCCCACTCCCCTGCCCAGGTACTTTTGGGGATAGGTGATTTTCACAAGAGTGGTATTGACACTCATCATCATCGCCGCACCCAGCCCCTGAAACGCCCTTGAGGCAACCAGGAGCGGCAGCGTATGCGACAGGGCGCAGAACAGCGAGCCGACGGTGAACAGCACCGTCCCCGAGACATACACCCGCTTGTAGCTCAGCAGCTCTCCGATGGAGGAAAACGACAGCAGGGTCATCATAATCACCAGCTGGAACGAGTTGACCACCCAGATGGAATCCGCAGACGACACCCCCAGCTCCTGCGAGATGGTAGGCAGGGCCACATTGCAGATATTGCCGTCCATCACCGAGAGAAAAATCCCGCACCACAGCGAGGCCACCGCATAGTAAATCTTCGGGCGGGACAGACCGTCCCACTCCAGATTGCCGGTGATGTGCTC
>HF990396.1:0-510 GCA_000432775.1 Alistipes sp. CAG:831 | reverse complement strand
TGATGTGCTCTTCCGGTTCAACAGCCGTATTTGCCCCCTTTTTCATGTGCATGTGCCTGCAGATATTGACAGCGGGCAAAGATATACAAAACCCTTTAACGATATGCCGGTATGGCGGGATGCTATGCAAACCCTTCAAATGAAAAAATGCTTTTTGAGGAAAGCTTAATTTTACTATCATGAAATGGTTTTATAATTCTGGCTGCTGCGTCTGTTTCCTTCGCCGCTTTTGCGCAAACTAATTGACCGCACCGAACATTTTACAGAATGACCAGCGACAGTCCTCAAGCCACGCTCAGAAAGCACTGCGCAGAGGTCGGGATGAGTGCAGCCTTAACGAATTTACCTCGTGGTGCACAGGAGAGAAAAACATCTTTGTAAATCAGGCTATTGCAAAATGCACTGCACATCCGCTCTCTTTTGAGATAAGCCAAATGTGCAGCAGCATTTACAGGTTGCTGATTTTCAATCAGTTGAAAACCAGAGTGCACCCCGAAGTAAATTCGTTAA
>HF990395.1:119291-132953 GCA_000432775.1 Alistipes sp. CAG:831 | reverse complement strand
TAGCCGCCGCCCCTTAGAGCCCTCGGAGGTTGTTCCTCCGGGGGCTTTTTTTATGTCTTCGTGCGGCGGTGGTTCGTGGCGTGGTCCGGGGTGGGGCTCCAAGGGGCGGGTGTCTACCCATCCCCCCGCCCTTCCCGTGGGGAAGGGGGCCGGTCGCTGCGCTCCGATGTTGCCCCGGAGGTTATTCCCCCGGGTTTTTTATGTCTTCTTGCGATGGTGGTTCGTTGCATGGTCGGGGTCTCGGCTCCAAGGGGCGGGTGTTGTTTCAGGGCTTTTTTGTTGTCGTGCGTCAGGGGTCTTTGGCGTCGTCCTTTTCGCCGGCGGTCTGCTTTGGTGTGCCGGCAGACTCCGTTCCGGTTCGTCCTGCGTTTTCCGTCTTTCCGTCCCCGCACACCCTGTTTCTGTAACCCCTTTGTGGTCAGTTAGGAACGACATAACTATGTGCTTTCGTCCGTTTTGAAAACTGACGCGTCCACGGCCATATCCGCTAAGTCTCAGGGTGTCAGGGTGTTCCTGGATTCACATGCGCTCACTGTTCATTTTCGTTCTCTTGCCGGCACGGAGTGAAACCGCAACGGCAGAATTTCCCGCGATTCACTGCCGTTGCAGTACGTTATTTTCCGCCTCACCCTTCCAGCATGCCTTCTGGACTGCATTGCCTCTCCGGACCCTTTCCACAACGGCACCGATTCCCGCATTTCTCTGCCATTATGGTAAAGATAGACGCACTCACCTTCCGAAGGTGATACGGAAACTACCGGATTTGGCCCACCTTCGGAAGGTGGATATGCGGCACGTCAGGGGAAAACGGCTTCACATAGCCCGTGGAGCACATTTGTAGAAATCCCACCTTTGGAAGGTGAGATAGAAACGGGGGAAACTGCCCACCTTCGGAAGGCGAGACGAAAATGCGGTAAAACTACTCACATTATGGATAAGAAATCGGAGCGAGTCCGGCGAGAAGAAACTCTGAGCCGACTCCTTCGGAAGGAGTGGACGAATTGCAGGAAAGCACGACTCCTTCGGAAGGAGTATGAAAGTGCAGGAGCAACGGTATCACCTCTGCAGGCTCTGTACAATGGAAATACTATATACAAGGTCCCCTTACCCCTTCGGAAGGAGTGGACGAATAACGGGAAAACACTACTCCTTTCGAAGGAGTGAAGATGTAAGTGGGAAGGCTTTGGAATGAGGGAGATGCAAAAGGCTGGACGATACCAAAACGAGAAGGTGACGGGCAAACGGCAACTTTTGCCGGCACCTTCCAGGTTGTGGGTATGCTGACGGGATAGAGGCAGTTGCTGGCAGGCCCGTGCTGTTGTATCTGCTTTACTCCGGGATGGTGGACCAGATACGTATGGCGGTCGGGATGGGAGAAGAGGTGGGTTTGGAAGGATAGGTGTTCTTACGCAGGGTCCAGGGTTCTTCGAGTGAGTAGTAGTCGATGGAGAGGGCAGGGTCGGGACCAGTGGGGTCGGCCAGAAGCCTGTCCAGCCAGGTTTTCCAGCGTACGTGGTAGAAGTCGGCCAGGAGGCCGGACCATTCCTTGTGCGCGTAGTCATGTAGCCCGCCGGTGTCGGAGGCTGTGCGGTTGCCCCATGTGGTAATCTGGACGCGGGCGTTCCATTCGAGCCAGTCTTTCATGGCCTCATCCTCGCCCAGTGCCCTGGCCTGTGCTATCCAGTTGCCTGCCATAAATTCTCTCCGCGATGACAGCAGGCTGTCCTGGAGCAGTAACAGTGTCAGAAAGTTTTCTCCATGTGAGCGCAGAGCCGCTGTGTCGCGGCTGGTATATGCCTGTTGGATAGCCTTGTAAGTAAGCCTGCCTTTTTCTGCGATAGCCTGACGCAGGATATCCACCAGGTCATATTCAAAGTTATCACATCCGGCAAAATCCGGAGCAGCCTGAACCATGAGGTTTGCAGCCAAGATTACATCAGCCGGGTCGTAGTAGTCCGACATCTCAGACCAGGAAGAAGCCTGGTAGGTGTTCAGGGACGGACGTGCGCAGAAGATGGACTCGTGGGTGCCCTGCTGGGTGGAGGCGGCGGGACATTCGTAGATGGACCGTGCCAGCAGCCTCCAGGCCTGCAGGACCTCCGGAGTGATGCGGCCGTAGCGTGCCTTGACATAGCCCTGCAGCCATTCTTCCTTTGAGAAATGTTCCGGACGCCAGGGCAGCTCACTTACCAGCTCGTACATAACAGGATTGTTTTCTATCCCTTCCATGGTCAGGCCGACTCCGATCATTGTCGTTGAGAAACGGCTGGAGTCCGCCTTGTAGTATTCGTCTATAACGTGCTGCATCTTTCCGTGCAGCCCTACATTGCCCCCGAAATTGAGCAGCATGCAGTAGAGCCAGTCGTGTCCGTCGAAACCTTCCGGGCGGTACCATGAGGATGAAGGGTCACCCCACTGCGGGCGGCTTTCGGAGTAGAGGTCGAGGACCAGCAGGTCTCCCCTGGGTATGGATCTGATCATGGCGGGACGTGGATTGGCTCCCCAGGCCTGCACTACCCATTTGGCACCGGGACTGTGATGTTGCATTGCGGAGTTGATGGCGGTGCCGGCCGAATCCAGATTGACTCCTGCTGTCCGGCCGCCCTCGTGGAACGGGTCCATGCTGTAGAAACGGGCCTTGCCGAAAAGCTTTTCCTGTTCCTCATAGTATATGGCGGCTATTGTCTGAAAATTTCTGTCTTCGGGTTGCAGGAATGCGGGGCGATGGTATCCTTGCCACAGGCCTGGATCGGAGACATTGAGCCCGAGGCGCTCTGCGGCATCGTGCGGAAGCAAACCGGAGTATCCTGGTAGTACCGGCTCAATGCCCAGTTCCCGCATACGTTGCAGGATTCTGTTCTGAAGTCCAATGTTCCTCTTGTACCAGGAGTCGGGATTGGGACCTCCCCAACCTTCCAGATTATTCATGAGCCACCATGCCTGAAATGCCGGCCCGGCAATAAATTCCGCCGCATCGGACTCCGAGTAGCCAAGGCGGCGCAGGACATTGAGCCACAGCGCGTCAGAGCCAACGGCGGCGAGACATAGATTGATGCCGTGGAGAGCCATCCAGTCCAGTTCCTTCTCCCAGCGCTCCCAGTCCCAGAAAGCCATGGAGTAGGAGAATGTGCAGTAATTGAGGTAGTAGCGGTATTCGGTGCGGGTATAGTGACGTTCCGGTGCCGGAACCGGAGGCAGTATCTCCGGAAGGTCTGCCTGCATGCAGTTCCAGCTCAGGTGGATACCTGCAAAGTATTTCAGATACCAGTGGAGTCCGGCGGCGGCGCTGACAGGACAGTCTGCGGCGATGGTTATCCTGTTGTCCTGGCCTTGGGACAGTTCGAAGTACGATTCGGCGGCAGAGGTGTCTATGAGTATGGAGAAATTATGCGACGCACCGGGACAAATCCGCTCTATAAGTGCTTCCACTGATGCTGTGGGGGAGATCCTTGCATGATTGTGCGCAGACAGGTCGGTTGTGTGCAGGATGCTGTAAAGCAATGCTGCGAGGGCAGCCAGGAAAAAGCCGGTGTGTCTCATGATATTGTGTTATAGGTTGTGTTTTTGTCTGTGGCTCCGGGTGAGTTTCGGGAACATCTTCCGGAAACGGGTCATCTGCGTGGTTATGCTTCCGCCGGCTATGACGAGAGTGACTGCCAGCAGAATCAATACGATGCCGACTCCTTCACGGACCGACATGCGCTCACCGAAGATAGTGATTCCGAAAATGATGGCGGTTACGGGCTCGAGGGCTCCGAGAATGGCAGTAGGTGTGGAGCCGATATACTGGATGGCACTGGTGGTGCACAGGAAGGAGATTGCAGTGGGGAATACGGCGAGAGCCAGGAGATTGGCCCACATGTACCAGCGGGACGGCAGGGTGAGCTCAACGCCTGTCAGCAGGCGGACAATGAACAGGGATACGCCGAATAGCAGTACGTAGAATGTGACTGTGAGGGTTGCTGTGTTCTTGAGGGTACGCTGGTTTACACCTACTATATATATGGCGTATGTGAGGGCGGAAGTAAGGGCTAGGACAGTACCGGTCAGGCTTAGGGTGGATCCGTCCGTTCCCTTGTACAGCAGGGCTATGCCGCCCAGAGCCGTCAGCATGCAGAAAACTGTCTGGGGAGATATCTTTTCCTTGAATACGAGTGCCATGATTACGGCGACCATGATCGGATAGACGAAAAGTATGGTCGAAGCTATACCGGCCTCCATGAAGTTGTAGCTCTGGAACAGGGTGAGGGAGGAGACGGCTACCAGCAGTCCCATTACGAAGAGAGTCAGGGTCTCCTTGCGGTTGATCCTGAAAGAACGTCCGCGGGCATGTATCATGGTTGCCAGGATGGGAAGGGCCATGAGGTATCGGAAAAACAGTACGGATTCGGGGTTCATGCCGTCTTTGTACAGGGGCAGTGCGAAGAGAGGGTTCATGCCGTAGGTGGCGGCTGCAATGGCGCCCAGTATGTAGCCTTTGGTTTTCTGGTTCATATCTTGTCTAAAGTAGAGCGCAAATGTAGTAAAGTAATTCTATATTTGGATAATAGTAACTGATTTCATATTTTTGCAAATTGTGAGATTAACGAACGATAAATTATAACTATGTCAGAACAGCAGAACATTCAGCAGCCTGTCAGCCAGCCGGCAGATGCACAGGAGCAGGAGATTGACCTGATAGCTCTCGTGAAGAGACTGTGGAAGAAAAAAATATTCATCATCTACGTGACTGTGGCTTTTATGCTCCTGGGACTTATGGTGGCGCTTTTTTCCAAGAAGGAGTTTACGGCCTCGACAACTTTCGTACCCCAGACAGGCAAGAGCGGTGTGAGCTCGTCAGTATCATCCCTGGCGTCTTTGGCAGGTATCAATCTGGGGCAGATGGGAGGAAGTGACGCCATGTCACCGACTGTATATCCCCAGCTGCTGTCCAATGTTGATTATATCAAGGATCTGATGTACACTCCCATCAAGTTCGAGGAGTGGCCTGAGAAGATAACCCTGTTCGACTATTTTACCAACGAAGAATATAATAAGCCTACATTTTTCGGAACTGTCAAGAAGTATACGATAGGTCTGCCTGGGGTTATCCTGGGTGCAATCAGAGGTGAAAAGGATGAGGCTGATTCTCTGGTCAGTGCGGACAGTGGTCTCAACACTCTTTCGGAAGACGAGTATTCGTGCATGAAAGCTCTTACCCAGCTGGTCTCCATTACCATCAATGATAAGGACGGCTATGTCGAGCTTTCTGCCCGCATGGGAGAGCCGGTCGCAGCTGCGGAGCTGGCAACAGCGGCATTCAGGCTCCTTGAAAAATATGTGACCGAGTATAAGATAGAGAAGGCAAAATCCACACTGGATTTCGTCAACGACCGGTTCGACGAGGCTAAAGCCGATTTTGAGGAGAAGCAGCTGGCGTATGCCCGTTTCAAGGATGCCAACCGCAGCATAACCTCAGCCACGGCGCAGATTGCCGAGAGCAGACTGCGTCAGGAGTATGACCTTGCCAACACAATCTATACGGAACTGGCCCGCCAGAGAGTTCAGGTAGAACTTCAGGTTAAGGAAGATACTCCGGTTCTATCCGTAATCAAGCCCATAGTGGTCCCTGTCGAGAAATCCAAGCCTAAAAGAGCAATTATTCTGATAGCATTCACATTCTTGGGAGGCTGTCTGGGCTGTGCATCGGTATTCGGACTGGATTTTATCAAGCATCAGGGTTCAAGTTGGCCGCGTAAATGGAGGACTGAGGAGGAGGAAGAGGCGGATAATAGTAAGGAGGTCGTTGCGTAATGTCGTGGTTCAGCAGGAAAAACCGCGATAAGGAGGAAGTCCTTCGCGATAAGGAGTCTCTGGACAGGGGACTGGAGAAAACCAAAAGAGGGCTTTTTGACAGGCTGTCACGTGCTGTGGCTGGCAAGTCCAAAGTGGACGAGGATGTTCTGGATGCGATAGAGGACGCTCTGATTGCCTCTGATGTGGGCGTGGATACCACCCTGAAGATTATTGATATGCTGGAGGAGAGAGTGGCCCGTGACAAGTATATGAATGCCGCCGAGCTGCGTTCCATTCTGAAGGAGGAGATGGCTTCGCTGCTGGATGTGGAGGGGAAGGAAGATGCTCCGGTATTCGATTTCTCCAAGAAACCTTATGTGATAATGGTCGTAGGTGTCAATGGAGTCGGCAAGACCACTACTATCGGCAAGCTTGCTGCCAACCTCAAGGCCTCGGGCAAGAAGGTAATGCTCGGAGCTGCCGATACTTTCCGTGCTGCGGCCGTTGACCAGCTGGTGATATGGAGCGAGAGGGCGGGGGTGCCCATAGTCAAGCAGAGCATGGGGGCAGACCCTGCATCCGTGGCCTTTGATACTGTCAAGTCCGCTGTTGCTCAGGATATGGACGTGGTGCTTATCGATACCGCGGGCCGTCTTCACAACAAGATCAATCTGATGAATGAGCTGACCAAGATCCGCAATGTCATGCGCAAGGTCGTTCCCGACGCACCCCATGAGGTGCTCCTGGTTCTGGACGGTTCTACCGGCCAGAACGCATTTGTCCAGGCACGGGAATTTACCAAGGCAACAGATGTCACGGCTCTTGCAGTGACCAAGCTGGACGGAACGGCCAAAGGCGGAGTGGTTCTCGGTATCGCGGACCAGTTCAACATTCCCGTCAAGTTCATAGGAGTGGGCGAGGGTATCGAAGATCTTCAGATTTTCGATAAAAAAGCATTTGTAGATTCATTATTTGATTAGAAGAGAGTAAATTATAACGATATATGGACGTTTCATATAATTGGCTGAAGGAGTATGTCTCTTTCGATCTCTCTCCAGAGAGAGTGGCCCAGATTCTGACATTCATAGGTCTGGAAGTTGAAGAAATCAATATTGTAGAGGATATCCCGGGCGGTCTGGAAGGTGTAGTTGTCGCAGAGGTGGTGGAATGTGCTCCTCATCCCGATTCAGATCATCTCCATATCACCAAAGTACGTGCCTCACAGGGCGGGGACCTGCTGCAGGTAGTGTGCGGTGCTCCCAATGTAGCTGTAGGTCAGAAGGTCCTGCTGGCTACTGTGGGTACAAGTCTGCCTGCACCCGACGGCACCAGAATTAAAATCAAGAAATCCAAGATCCGCGGGGCCGAGTCTTATGGAATGATCTGTGCCGAGGATGAGTTGGGTATCGGCACATCGCACGACGGTATCATGGTTCTGGAACCTGAAGCCGTAGTGGGTACACCTGCCAGGGAATACCTTCGCCTGGGTTCCGATACAGTGTTTACTATAGGTCTGACACCCAACCGTGTGGACGGAGCCTCCCATATAGGAGTCGCCCGCGATCTCTCAGCATGGCTGAAACTCAACGGTCTTGGCGGCGAACTTACCCTTCCGGACGTATCTTCTTTCCGCGAGGGTGACGGAGAGTCCATACCCATTGAGGTTGTAAGTCATGACGGGGCTCCCCGCTATATGGGAATTACCCTTACCGACATCAAGATATCTCCTTCTCCTGAATGGATGCAGAAGAAACTGCAGGCAGTGGGCCTGAGACCTATCAACAACATAGTGGATATCACCAACTACATCCTTATGGAAATGGGCCAGCCTCTCCATGCATTTGACGCATCGAAGATTACAGGAGGTAAGGTAGTCGTACGCCGTGCAGCCGAAGGTGAGAAATTCGTAACACTTGACGGTGTGGAACATACTCTGTCCGCCCAGGACCTGATGATCTGCAATACAGAGAAACCTATGTGTATTGCAGGTGTCTTCGGAGGTCTGGAGTCCGGTATAACCGACTCGACTACTACAGTCTTCCTTGAGAGCGCTTACTTCAACCCCACTTCTATACGTAAGACATCCAAGCGTCTGGGCATCAAGACGGATGCCTCGTTCCGCTACGAGCGTGGTACCGACCCCGAAATCATACCCTATGCTGCCCGCAGGGCTGTTCTCCTGATGCAGGAGCTGGCCGGGGCCAGAGTTGTAGGCTGTGTGCGCGAGGACTATCCGGAACCGATTGGGCGCAAGCGGGTACAGCTGGATTTTGCAAGGATGGAGGCTTTGATGGGCAAGAAGATAGGTTCAGAGACTATTTTAAAGATACTGCGCTTTATGGATTTCGGCATACTTTCCTCTGATGACCGTGGGGTGGAGGTGACAGTACCGGCCTATAAGGTGGACGTATACCGTGAGTGCGACGTCGTGGAGGAGGTGCTCCGAATCTATGGCTATGACAATATAGAACTTCCTGACAGGATAGTATCATCATACGACAATACCCCGAATCCTGATCCCGAGACAGTCCGTGTAAAGGCCTGTGACCTTCTGGCCGCAAACGGTTTCATGGAGTGCATGAACAATTCCCTGACCAAGGCTGACTATTATACGGGTCTAAGGACATATCCCAAGGCCAATCTACCGATGGTCATCAACCCCCTGAGTTCCGATCTCAACGCCATGCGTCAGACTCTGCTATTCAGCGGGCTGGAGGTGGTAGCCTACAATCTGAACCGCCAGGCCGGAGACCTGAAGCTTTTCGAGATGGGCAATGTATACCGCTATGATCCGAAGGGTGAGGGCGATCCTGTGAATAATCTGGATTCCTACAGTGAGCGGATGCATCTGTCCATGTTTTTAGTCGGCAAGGGAACCCAATACTGGAGGAATACAACCGGTGCAGGGCATTTCTTCACTCTCAAGGGATATGTGGAACTGTTGCTTAAGCGTCTGGGAGTAAATCTCTATAATCTGGATTGTGCTCCGGCTCCTGCGGATCTCTTCTCCGAAGGTCTCATGTACACTGTGCCCGCTTCCGGCAAGACTCTGGTCATGCTGGGTACAGTTTCTCCGGCACGTCTGAGACAGTTCGATATCAAACAGCCTGTCTTTGCCGCAGAGATTGACTGGAGTCTGCTGGTCAAGCATTATCTCAAGGAGAAAGTGCAGTACCGCGAACTCCCTCAGTATCCGGAGGTGCGCCGTGACCTGGCTCTGCTGCTGGACGAGAACGTATCATTTGCCGACATCCGCAAGGCAGCGCTTACTGCCGAGAAGAAGCTCCTGCGCAAGGTAGTCCTTTTCGATGTCTACCGTGGGGACAAAATACCTGCCGGCAAGAAGCAGTATGCAATCAGCCTTACATTCCAGGACTACGAGAAGACTCTGACGGACAAATATGTGGAACAGATGGTCAACCGTGTTCTCGGGGCACTCACCCATCAGTACGGAGCTGTACTGAGGTAAAGTCCGTGCACGGGCAATTGCAGAGGGAAATAAAAAAACCGGAGCATCTATGTTCCGGTTTTTTATTGATAGAAGTTTAAGGGGTTACAGGTGGACAACACAGGTGATACCGAAATTGGTCAGGCCCATCTCATTGAAAGCGGCATTGGAATAATTGCGGTAATAGCCTATGCCTGCTCCGAAGGCCGGATTCCAGTCGATGGAAAGGGATACAGGTTTCGATCCTCCGGTGAACTGAATGCCGAATTTTACGATGCCGGCAGGACCTACATACGCATAGTTTTCCCTGCCGCCGACATTGATACCGACACCGGCGTCCAGAAACCAAGTCCCCGCGTCGGGCGTCCAGTCATACCACCTGCAGGCTTTCCAGTTGTACATCAGTGAAAAGTCAGCTGTGACAGTGCCCCCATAGTTGCAGAAACCGGCGCCGAAACGTCCTTCCACGTAGCCTTTGGACCAGTGGTATTGTGCGTCGAACTGTACGGTTGCACCGGTACGGCCGCCGACAGCCCATCCTTGAGCATTACAGCTTAATGAAAATAGGACGGAAGCAGAAAGTATCAGGATGAACTTTTTCATGATTCAATTGTCAGGTTAGAAACGATAGCGTACGCCTATGGCAGGGCCGATGCCCCAGTAGAATCCGGCACCGTTATGTATTGAAACACCCAGCTGTGCCCTGATATCGAATGAGAGTTCCAGAGGGAACCAGAAAGAGTAGGATAGTCCGACATTGCCGGCGGCTGCTACGTTGAAATGTCCGTTGTTGTTGCCGAGGACTCCCAGGCCGACAGCTGCACCGGGACCAGCATACCATGCCCAAGTTCCTCTGCTTGTCCACTGGGGCTGGGCGAAAGTGAAGTCATACAGGGCTGTCAGGTTCAGATCCCAGGTAAACAGACCGAGATCGATTTCGACGAAGTCGGCATTCTTGACAAAGTGCTGGTAGCTGACTTCAGCTCCCCATCCAAGCCTGCCTCCGATAGCGCGGGGCTGGGCGTAAACTGCTGCTGCTGTGAAAAGCGCGATGGCGATAATGATAAATTTCTTCATCTCGTAATGATTTAGATGTTAATTATATGAATTAATAGTATGTAACAGAGGAATTCTCCACCTCTGACAAGATGGAGTTGGCCACCCTGCTGGCTCCGAAGCGGAGTAGGGTGGGTGTGAGCCATTCCTGACCGAGCACTGTCTCGGTGATGGCGTAGTAAACGGCTGCATCTTTAGCTGTGGATATGCCTCCGGCGGGCTTGAAACCAATCCGGCGTCCGGTTTTGACGAAATATTCCTTGATGCAGTCGCACATAATGATGGCGGCGAAGGGGGTTGCCGCCGGTTCCATTTTGCCCGTGGAAGTCTTGATGAAGTCTGCGCCGGATTCCATAGCCAGGAAAGACGCCTCCTTTATCATCGATTCGTCAGCCAGCGCTCCTGTTTCCAGGATGACTTTCAGCACAGAGTTGCCTACTGCCTGACGCACTGCCCTGATCTCTTCTTCGCACCGGCTCAGGTTGCGGTCCAGGAAACTATTGAGGGCAAGTACTATGTCCACTTCGTCAGCTCCATTCTCCACGGCCATGCGGCTTTCCAGGACTTTGACCTCCAGGAAACTCTGGGATGCGGGGAAGCATCCTGCAACTACGGTCGTGTGTACTCCGGGAACGGTGAGGGTCTGCCTTACTGTTCCGGCGAAGTTGGGATATACGCAGATGGATGCCGGCAGCGGGTATCCGGGAAAGCGTTTCTGGAAGTCGTTTACTTTGTTCACCAGTCTGGTGATACTGGAACAGGTGTCCGTCGCTTTGAGTGATGTCAGGTCGGTCATGCCGAGGCATGCTGTCAGCACTTCGGGTGTCATCCAGTGACTGAGATTGTCATGGATGGCTTTGATCCTATTCTCTATGATGTCCATTATTCTCGGTTTTTAGTGTCAATAAGGATGGTTACCGGGCCGTCATTTATGATGGTCACTTCCATATCTGCACCAAAGATACCTTTTTTAACGGGCTTTCCCAAAATATTTTCCAACCTTTCCAGAAATTTTTCGTACAGGGGAATGGAAATATCTGGCTTTGCCGCCTTTGTGTAGGAAGGTCTGTTCCCTTTTTTGGTAGAGGCAAAGAGAGTGAACTGACTTATCACGAGGATGTCCCCGTCCACGTCCAGAACCGAGCGGTTCATAATCCCGTCTTCATCGTCGAAGACGCGCAGGTTCACTATCTTATGGCAGAGCCAGTCAATATCTTCCTCCGAGTCGCCCTCAGTGATGCCAATGAGGATATTGAGGCCTGTGCCTATCTCACCGTGACAGATGCCCCCGATGACTACGGAGGACTGGCTTACTCTCTGGATGACAGCTCTCATCAGCCCCGTATCTGAACTGTTATGCCGGCGGCCTTGAGCGGTGCGGCTATTGCTTCCATCTCCTCCACGCTCACTTTCTCCAGGTCTTTGGCCGGCGTTTCCCGGTCTATGGTGTACATCATTACTTCCCTTGGCCTGAGACTCAGGACGATATCTCTCCATGGACCGACGCTCTCCCCGCAGGTGAGGTCTATCCGGCGTCCTCCGATTGTCCCCTTGAGGAACATGGTCTGGAGGATGAAATTGCCGTTGAACAGGCGGAGGTTCTCTACGGTCTCCGCGAGGGAATAGTGTCCTGTAGGATTGTCAATGAGCCGGATGTATTCCTCCAGTCCGCTGTCTATTTTCAGAATGGGATTGGTTACCTTCATCAGGGCTTCCCGGATTTCCTTGCGTCCGGTCATGGTGGCATTGGAAAGGACGGAGACAGCAGCGGAGGGGAAATAGCGGTCTCTCATCTGCAGGGTAAAGTCGATGATCTCGGGAAAATCCGGATGGATGGTGGGCTCTCCGTTGCCGGAGAAAGTGATGGTGTCCACCGGAGTGCCTTCTTCATGCAATTCTGCGAAGCGTTCCCGCATCCGCTGGAATACAGCTTCTTTAGTGGGGATGACCTGGTCGCCCCGGCCGTCCTTGTTCCATCCGCACTCGCAGTAGACGCAGTCGAAGGAACAAAGTTTGCCATTGTCTGGCAGAAGATTGATGCCAAGGGAATTACCAAGGCGGCGGCTCTTGATGGGGCCGAAGACTATTTTGTGATAAAGTATAGTAGACATGGTTTATGCTGTTAGGTCTTATTAATTTCAGAGCAGTCTTCTCGAAGTGCTCCCGGAGGTGAGCTGCATGGTCTCGAAGTCCACGGCGTCGATGAGTACGGCTCCCGGACGCTTGCCCGGCTCGAAGGAGCCGAGAACGGAGTCCTTGCCCAAAGCAGCCGCTCCGTTGAGACATGCCCAGGTCAGAATGGTCTGGAGGGGAATCTGCGGGTAATGGCTGTGGATGCACTTGAATTCCTCGACCATCGACAGTACGTGGTTGGAGGACAGGCTGTCGGTGCCTACGGCTATGCGTACGCCCATGCTCATAAGCAGGGGCAGGTCGGCCATTGTTCTGTGGATGAAAATGTTGGAAAGCGGGCAAGTAACCCACGTGCAGTTGCGCAGCATGCTTTCTGCGGCACGGATGCTGTCCTCGCGGGCAACGGTGTTGTGTATCAGCAGTATGTGCTCATCGAACGGTGCCGGATGCACTTTCTGCAGCTGGTCCAGGAAATGGAATACGGCGGGCTTGCCGGTGGCCGGAGCAATGCTGAGATGACGGTTGGCGTAGTTCTCGTAGAGGGGGCCGCGGTGGAAACCGATCATGTCGTCCTCCTCCTGGGATTCCTGGTTGTGGTAGGATATAAAGCCCGCTTTCAGACCTTCGGCCGAGGCCATCCTGAGCAGGTCCGGACTCATGGTATAGGGCGAATGAGGGGTGACGGCGGCGTCAAGTCCGGCAGAGACGGCTTTCTCCACCAGTTTCCTGGTGTCGGCGATGACCCCGGGAGCATCTTCCGGCTCAGATCCGAAGACCTCCACGAATGTCCTGGTGTACATGGGACCCTCGCTCTTCATGGCGAAGCTCTCGTCGCAGTTGGAGATGTCGGCCATGGCGCTCACTCCCTCTGCATAAAGTTTTTCGAACTGCCTCCGCATGGCTTTTTGGCGCTCTTCTGCCGGGGCTGATTCTCGCAGGGCGTTGATCTGGTCGATGAATCCAGACATGCCGGTGGCCTCGCGGAACTTGCCTTCCAGATGCGACAGCTCTATGTGGCAGTGGGCGTTGGTGAAGCCGGGCACCAGTATGCCGTTGTAGAATTCGGTGCTGCCGGTCTCTCCGTCGAGCCGGCCTATGCCGGTGACTGTTCCGTCATCGGCGAAGTCCACATAACCGTTGCGGATAGGATCCGAAGTTATGGGGAATATGTAATTGGCAGAAATCCTTCTCATTGTATCTTTTTTACATTTGTTGGTCTGAGTTTTTCGGATGTGTCCCGTCTGAACTGG
>HF990395.1:17012-119273 GCA_000432775.1 Alistipes sp. CAG:831 | reverse complement strand
GTCTGAACTGGAGCGGCCTGTCCGTTTTGATGGCGCTGACCTTACCGGCATTTTTCTCCATTTCCGGATCGGCGTCGGTCTCCCTGAATATTTCAGCGCCGGATATTGGATTATGCGCCGGTTGAGGACTGGCAGCGGTGGTGTCAACTGCGGACGTGTCAGCAGTTGACTTCAGTTCGTGCATGAATCCGATGGAGGAATGGAACTCGAAATGCCTGTCCGAATTAAGAGCCGAGTCGCTGAATACCATGAACGGATAACGCGGCCTCAGCATGGCGGACGAGTCCGGCAGAGGGGACGAGGGGAGGAGAGTGTCAGGCTGGAAGAACAGTATTCTCATGTTCTTGTATACAATCGGCGAGTGTACGCCGTCGGCAGTCAGCATCTCCAGGGAGTCGACAATGGGCCAGCCCTTGGGGCGGTTCTCCTCAGTCTCTATTATCTTCTTGAGCTCGGCTCCGCGCAGTTCCAGCATGAGCTTTGTCTTCTCGAAGACTTTCAGGAAGCGGTCAGGACGTTCCAGGTAGTGGTTCACGCTGCGGGTGTAGTCCTCCGAAGTGTATCCGTACCGGTTGAATACCGGCTCGTAAATCATGAGAGTGTCTGTCATCCTGCGGTACTTGATGTCGGCTTTTACAGCCTCATCGGTCATGTACATGTCGTAGTATATGCTGGACATGACGTCCTCCGGTATGATATCTCCGTTCCGCCGGCAGGAGGATGCCGCAAGTACGGTACAGGCTATACAGAGGAGTATCATGCAGGTCTTTCGGCTCATATCTTTTCAGTGACTGGTTTCAATGCGCAAATATAACTTTTATTCTCTATCTTTGCATCCTCATTGTAACGCTATGCTTATACGTCCGCCCAGGCTGTTGAGGAAGATTTATCCATCCTTCATCTGGTCTTTCCCGAAGGAGAAGGACGGGATATTCATTACTCTTGACGACGGTCCGTGTCCGCAGGTCACACCCTGGGTGCTGGACGAGCTGGACAGGTGGGGAGCGAAGGCTACGTTTTTCTGTATAGGAAAGAACGTGGAACTGTATCCGGACCTGTTTGCGGAGACAGTGCGCCGAGGACACTCGGTCGGATGCCATTCCTACAGTCATGTTCCAGGCTGGGGCATGCCGGTCGATGATTATGTACAGGATGTGGATATTGCAGCCGAGCTTATCCGGACCAACCTGTATCGTCCTCCGTACGCCAAGATCACTGTCCGTCAGGCCGAGGCGCTGAGCCCCCGTTACAATATAGTCATGTGGAATATCCTAAGCCGCGATTACAACCGCAAGCTGGGACACAGGGCCTGCGCCCGCAATGTCGTTCCGTATCTCAGCCCCGGCTCGGTAATAGTCTTCCATGACTCGAAAAAGGCCGCCAAGAATCTCTGGTACGCTCTGCCCAAGACACTGGAAGCTGCGGCCATGAAGGAACTGAAGTGCAAACCTATTATATTATAGTAAGAAGATATGAAGTACAATGTATTGCTGCTGGGCTCAGGCGGCAGGGAACACGCCCTCGCCTGGAAGATAGCTCAGAGCCCTCTTCTCGGAAATTTCTACGCTCTTCCCGGCAATCCCGGAATCAATTCCCTGGCCACCGGCATCCCCGGTAGTGTCGGGGACTTCGATCTGATTCTCAATACAGTGATAGAAAAAGACATAGATATGGTAGTCTGCGGACCTGAGGATCCTCTGGTTGGCGGGCTCAGGGATTTCCTCCTCACGTCTCCCGGAATTAAAAAGGAACTGCTCTTCGTGGGTCCCGGGCGTGACGGAGCTGAACTGGAGGGCAGCAAGGATTTTGCCAAAGCGTTCATGTCCCGTCACGGCATACCTACGGCGGCATACCGTACTTTCAGCGCATCTCAGAAAGAGGAGGCAATGGATTTCCTGCGCAGCCTCAGACCTCCTTATGTAATCAAGGCCGACGGTCTGGCTGCAGGCAAGGGTGTCATCATCTCTTCTGACCTGAAGGAGGCCGAGGCAGCCCTGGACAGCATTTTCGGCGGACGTTTCGGCTCTGCAGGCGCAAAGGTGGTCATAGAGGAGTATCTGGACGGAGTGGAGGTCTCCTACTTCGTACTGACGGACGGACATGACTGGATCCTGCTTCCCGAGGCCAAAGATTACAAGAGGATAGGGGACGGGGACAAGGGACCCAACACCGGGGGAATGGGTTCTGTCTCGCCGGTGCCTTTCTGCGACGGGGATTTCACGTCCAAGGTGGTGGACAGGATAATAGCTCCTACTGTCCGCGGACTCGAGAGCGAAGGAGTGGACTACCGCGGCTTCATCTTCTTCGGTCTGATGAATTGCGGCGGCAATCCCTATGTCATAGAGTACAATGTGAGAATGGGAGATCCGGAAACGGAGTCCGTAATGCCCCGCATAGGCAGTGACCTGCTGGCACACATGGCGGCGGCGGCCCGTGGAGACATCTCCACTCAGAGAATTGAGATACTTCCTCAGTCGGCGGTGACATGCATCGTGGTATCCGGCGGTTATCCGGATAAATACGGAAAGGGATATCCTATCGGCGGTCTGGATAAAATGGCACCTCTGACTGTTTTCAATGCCGGAACAGCCTTAAAGGACGGCCGGCTCGTCACATCCGGAGGCAGGGTACTTGCCGTTACGGCCCTGGGCGGAAGCCTCGGGGAGGCCCGTAGCGAGGTCTATTCCAGAATAGACGGAATAACCTTCGAGGGAGCATTTCACCGAAGCGATATTGCCCTGGATATGATCAACTGGCCGGAGAGAAAATGAGAGATAACCGAATCTCCCCGCTGCTGATACTCCTCATGGTGCTGCTGACTGCGGCGCTGGGAGTTTCCTATTTCTTTCTTCCCGGCTCTCCCGACCGGACAGGGGCTCTTTTTTCTACGCCGTGGCTTTCTGCGCTGGCGGCAGTATTGTCCCTGGCTGCGGCATCTGTGTCCATGGGACTGCTGAATTACAGGAGTTTTCTTTTCAGTGCCGATACCAGGTTGCTTTATCTGCCGTTTTTAATCTGGATTCTGTCCATCCCAGGCTCGATGGAATTCGGACTGTATCATATAGCACTCCTGCTGATGCTATGGTCCATGTTCCTGGCCCTTGCCTACGTAAGTTCGGAGCGTCTGCGTTCTGAATACGCTTTCGGAGCGGTCGTTCTGGCCGGCTCGGCATCAATAATGGTTCCTCCGCTGATTTACACGGAGATATTCATTGTGTTTTACTGCCTGTATGTCAGGAAGCAAGAACCAGTGCGGTATCTGCTCGCATGTCTGGCGGGAGCCGCCTTGCCGTGGTTGTATGTTCTGGTTGCCGGGTATATTTTCCCTGATTTACAGGGAATAGAAGAGTGTGCGCAGGTATTTTCGGAACGTATGGCGCTGACAGTGCCGGCTCCAGAGGTAATGCAGACATATGAAATGGTTTGGGCTGGATTTGCTTTTCTGCTTATTCTCAGGTCATTGGCGTTTTCTGTGGCGCACAGGCGGGAAAAAAGCAAGGCCCAGAAAAACTCTTTCGGGTTTTCCGGGGCCCTGGCTGTTCTTGCGATACTGACTGCCGCATTCTGCAGTAGACTGGAGGCGCCTCTGTTCACGATGACGGCCGCAGTGCCGGTATCGTTTCTGGCTTTCGATCTCTTTACCAACGGCAGGAAAGGGGAAGTCAGTCTCTGGCTTATCCTGCTGATGCTTCTTGCTGTGGCTCAGCGGGTGCTGGATTTCTTTCCTGATATTCAGTTTTAGTTGGTCCTTCCGGGATAGACCTTGAGGGCTTCCTTGAGGCAGATAAGGGCTTCGCGCAGATCCTCGATTCTGAGGACGTATGCGATGCGGACCTCGTCGCGTCCTTTTCCGGGAGTGGCGTAGAATCCGGCCATGGGAGCCACCATTACGGTCTTTCCGTTGTAGGAGAAGTCCTCGAGCAGCCACTGGGCGAACTTGTCGCTGTCGTCAACCGGGAGGCGCACAGCCGCGTAGAACGCACCCATAGGGGTGGGGCAGAGGACTCCGGGAATGGTCCTGAGGGTCTCTACGAGGTAGTCGCGGCGCTTGATATATTCTTCCTTGACGGCCTTGAAATAGGATTCAGGGGCGTTGAGAGCGGCCTCGGCGGCAATCTGTCCGTATGCGGGAGAGCAGAGACGGGCCTGGGAGTAGCGCAGGACGGCGTTCATCACTTCCTTGTTCTTCGAGACAATCGCTCCGATGCGCACGCCGCAGAGAGAGTATCTCTTGGATACTGAGTCACAGAGAATCACATTGTCCTCCAGGCCTTTGATGTGCATGCAGGAGTAGTGGGGCTCATCGGTATAGCAGAACTCGCGGTAAACCTCGTCAGAATAGATGTAGAGATTGTGCTTGCGTGCGATGTCGCCGAGCTTCTCTATCTCGTCCTTGGTGTAGAGTACTCCGGTGGGGTTGCAGGGGTTGCAGATGATGATGCCTTTGGTGCGCGGGGTGATATGGCGCTCGAACTCCTCGATGGAGGGGATGGCGAACCCGTTGTCGATGGAAGTGGTGATGGGCACGAACTTCACGTCGTTGACGATGGCGAATGAGTTGTAGTTAGTGTAGAAGGGCTCGAGGACGATGACCTCGTCATCGGGGTCACAGGTGACGGTGAGAGCAATCTGGAGGGCTTCGGAACCGCCGGTGGTGACGTTGATGTCAGTATAGTCCACGTCGATGCCGATGTTCTGGTAGTAGCGGGCCAGACCTTTGCGGTAGGACTCGTTACCGGCTGAGTTGGGGTAGGCGACGAGTTTGAGCGTATTGTCCTTCACGGCTTTCAGGGCTACTTCAGGAGACTCGATGTCAGGCTGGCCGATGTTGAGATGATAGACTGTTATGCCTCTTTTCTTGGCTGCCTCGGCATAGGGTACGAGTTTGCGGATGGGCGATGCCGGCAGAATGCGGGCTTTTTTCGAAAGGGTTAGCATGGTTTTTTATAATAAATGTTAAAAATTGTTGTCTGCGGCAACAAAGTTATGAACTTTTCCGCAAAATCTTCTTAAATTTGTGGTCTGTAAATGAAATATTCTAAATCCTGCGAAAAGAGATTATGAACAGCACTGAAAGCAGATACATGCTCAGAGGAGTCTCCTCTGCCAAAGAAGATGTACACAATGCCATTAAGAACATAGATAAGGGACTTTATCCCAAAGCTTTCTGTAAGATAATCCCTGATCTTTTCACCGGTGACCCCGACTGGTGTCTGGTCATGCACGCCGACGGAGCCGGCACCAAATCCTCCCTGGCCTATACCTACTGGAGGGAGACCGGGGATATCAGTGTGTGGAAGGGCATAGCCCGTGATGCGATGGTCATGAATACGGACGACCTGCTCTGCGTGGGCATTACCAGCGGCATGCTGGTCTCCTCTACTATCGGACGCAACAAGACCATGATCCCTGGAGAGGTTATTTCGGCTATAATCAACGGCACTGACGAGTTCATCAAGGCCATGGGCCGTTACGGCATCAGTATGTCACTTACAGGAGGGGAGACAGCCGACGTGGGAGACCTGGTGCGTACCGTCATAGTGGACAGCACTGTCTGTGCCAGGGTACGCCGCTCCGATATTATTGACAACTCCAGGATCGCTGACGGAGATGTCATCGTGGGTCTGGCATCTTTCGGACAGGCTGAGTACGAGGACGAGTACAACGGCGGTACCGGCAGCAACGGCCTGACCTCCGCCCGTCATGACCTTTTCGCCCACTATCTTGCCGACAAGTATCCTGAAAGCTATGACCACGCGATGCCGGCATCCCTTGTCTACTCCGGCAGCCGTATGCTGACTGAGAAGGAGCCTGAGACCGGTCTTACATACGGAAAGCTCCTGCTTTCTCCGACCAGAACCTATGCGCCGGTCATGAAAAGGATATTCGATGCTGGTCTGAAGAACAGGATTCACGGCATGGTGCACTGCTCTGGCGGAGCACAGACCAAAGTCCTGCATTTCATAGACGGCCTGCGCGTTGTCAAGGACAACCTCTTCCCCGTACCGCCACTCTTCAAGGCTATCCAGATAGAGTCCGGTACTGACTGGCAGGAGATGTACCGTGTCTTCAATATGGGACACCGCATGGAAATATATACCGACCGCGAGTCCGCATCGGCCATGATCGATATTTCCCGCTCTCTGGGAGTAGATGCACGTATCGTGGGTCATGTGGAGACAGCGCCGGAGGCAGAGGTCGTGATTTCCGGAGACAACGGAACATTTGTCTACAACAAGTAGTGCATGCTTCCGGGACGATTCATATATCATGCTGCAGTCCTGGCGGCTGCAGCCGTTCTGCTTTCAGTCTCTTCCTGCGGAGACCGTAACAGATCCAACGGGTTGCTTCCTATAGCCCAGAAGGCATTGGGAGACAGCTCATCCATTTATTACGCGGATTTCCCGGAATATCCCAGGGAACTGTCCGACCTCCCGATTGGCATATTTGACTGCTCTCCTGACGGGTTTACTGTCGCAGAAAGATTTCTGACCGCAGACAACTTCGATAACATCACAGGCCGTTCCGGCTCCGACGGTATAGCCGATTTCGGCGGAGAGTATTTTCAGATACTGTACGACAGGGCAAACAGTCCCTACGGAGGGTATATAGATGCGGGCAATCCTGCATTTCTGAAGGAACAGCTGATACGCAATACACTTTTTCTGATGAGTGACCGCTATTACAATCTGGCTGTGGACGAGTACCAGTCCGGCTATAAGGATCCAGTCAAGATCGTGATAGTCCCGTCTCCCGTAGCTGACTACTATGCGCTTTCCGACATACAGGCGCTTCTGGACCGCAGCGGTACAGGCGTCAAGGCCGTAGGTGTAATCGAGTCCAGTATCAGGGAGGCCCTGAAGGGAGTGGATGAGGACGGTAATTTCTGTGTCGGCGTACTCTACTCCCCGGAAGGAGTGACATCCCGCGAGTATGAGGCTGCCATACGCAAGATGGCTTCAGACAGCGGTGTGACTGGACGGATCCAGGTCTTCAACCAGGAAGGACTGGGTATTGAGGAGGCTCTTGCGGGTAATCCGGCATATCTGGACACTTCCGCCAAGGTATCCCGCTCAGGTTATGCCGGCCCTGTGACCGGTATCAGCTACAACAATATAAACGCCTCTCTCTTCGACCGCTATGGTTTCGATACCGTAGGCAATGCCCTTCTCTTCCCCGCTGGAGGCAGGAATATCTCCGGAGTACAGCTCAATTCTGTGGAGAATTATGTACGCTACCATCTAGTATCCATGGTGGAGCGGCACCGCCGCAGCGGCAGCAGGGTACCTATCTCTTCCATTATACTTGCGGACTGCGGCTATGACCGGCTGCGGGGAGTCATGGACCGGATTATGGTCGAACTGTATAATTACAGGAGGGGCGGAATTTACCTCTACCGCAGCAGCATTTCTCCCGATTTCCGTTTTATAGATCCTGCCGAGTGTGCGGTGAGCGAGGCTTACCGTATCCTCCGTGAGGACGGCAATCTGGCGCTGCGCGGTACGAAATCCACTCTTTCTCCCTTCATTACCATGCCGTCCTCCTCAGTACCGGCCGATTCGTTGGATTCTTCCGGATTTTTCCGAGAGACTTTCCTTTTCGGCCGCGTCAGCGGGACGGAGGATGTCACCACCAAGGCTGTCCCTTTCACTCCCCGTTACATCGATGCAGAGGAACTTGGCGAGATAGAGTACAACCATGAGACATTCACATTGATCAGAAACGCACTATATTAGAATATGCAATATCCGGAAAGTATATCAACAGAAGAACTTACGCAGCTTGACTCCATAGATTTCAACGGTCCTATCGTAGTGGTGTCGGATATGGACGAGGATTTTGCGGAGGCCATGGATTATCTCAGAAATCAGACAGTGATAGGGTTTGATACAGAAACAAAACCCAGTTTCTCCTCAGGCTCGCCGCGTCATCATGTGGCGCTGCTGCAGCTGTCGGGAGGAGAAAAGGCCTATATCTTCCGTCTCAATATGCTCGGCCTTCCGGCCCCTCTGGCTTCTCTGCTTGCGGACGACAGGATATTGAAAATAGGGGCGGCTGTGAAGGATGATGTGCGCGGGCTGATGTATTACCGAAAGTTCAGTCCCCGTGGGTTCGTGGACCTGCAGGCCATGGTGGGTGAGTACGGAATCACAGATAAGAGTGTACGGAAGATGTCTGCCATTATCCTGGGTAAGAAGGTCTCGAAGACCCAGCAGCTTTCCAACTGGGAGGCACCGCAGCTTTCCGGAGCCCAGCTCAAATATGCGGCTATAGACGCATGGGTGTGTCGCGAGATGTATCTCAAACTCAAATCGGGAAATTGATATGGGAAGGGTCGTGCTCCGTAAAGGCCGGGAGGACTCCCTGCGCCGCTTTCACCCCTGGATATTCTCGGGTGCGGTTGCTTCGGTGGAAGGAGATCCGTACGAGGGAGAGGCCGTGGAGGTAGTGTCACACGACGGCGGCTTTCTGGCAGTAGGGCACTGGCAGAAAGGTTCCATCGCAGTGCGGGTCCTGAGTTTTACGGAAGAGTTCATGCCGGACGGGAACGGAAAGATGACGCGCGGGTTCTGGCTTCAGAGACTTACCTGCGCCATGGCTCTGCGCCGTTCGCTCTCGCTCCATAAGACTACCTGTTACCGTCTTGTTCATGGAGAGGGAGATTCTCTTCCCGGGCTGATAATTGATGTGTATGGTGAAGTGGCTGTTATGCAGGCACATTCGGCCGGGATGTACCTGTCGGCAGAAGATATTGCAGGAGCATTGCTGGAATGCAGCGGCGGAGAAGTCCGGGCCGTATACAATAAGAGCGAGGGAACAGCTCCGCATCGTGCCGGTCTTCTCCTGCAGGACGGATATATCACCGCACCGTACGGGACGGACGAGGCGGAGGTTCTGGAGAACGGACATCGGTTCCATGTCAACTGGGCTTCCGGTCAGAAGACAGGCTTTTTCCTGGACCAGAGGGATAACAGGGCTTTGGTCGGGGATTTCTCATCTGGACGCCGGGTTCTCAATCTGTTCTGCTATACCGGCGGCTTTTCAGTCTATGCACTTAACCGCGGGGCTGCCTCCGTGGTTTCGGTCGATTCTTCCGCAGTGGCAGTGGAGATGCTCCGCCGCAATGTCGAGGTGAATATAGGGACGGAGGACGCGGCTGTCCGTCACCATGCCGAATGTGCAGATGCGATGGACTATCTCCGTGACGTACGTTCCGGAGAATTTGACCTTATGGTGGTCGATCCTCCTGCCTTTGCCAAGCATCGGGATGCCCTGAACAATGCCCTCAGGGCTTACCGCCGCCTCAATGCCGCGGCTATCTCAAAAGTGGCTCCGGGCGGGCTGGTGTTTACATACAGCTGTTCCCAGGCTGTGGACAGGAAGACTTTCGAACTGACCGTGTTCTCAGCAGCCGCCCAGACCGGACGCGGGGTGCGCATACTCCGCAGGCTTACACAGCCGGCAGACCATCCGGTCAACATCTATCATCCGGAAGGCGATTATCTGAAGGGTCTGTTACTTTATGTTGAATAAAATTAATCGGGACATGCACGGAATCAGAATCAATACAAACGGCGACAAGGCCGGCTGCTATCGGGAACTGCTGCCGCAGATACGCTCTCTTATCGAGGGAGAGCCGGACGCGACCGCCGATCTGGCCAATGTGGCTGCGGCGCTTAAGGAGGCTTTTGGGTTCTTCTGGGTAGGGTTCTATCTGGTAAAGGATGCCGTCGGGACGGATGGCGGGAAGGAACTGGTGCTGGGACCGTTCCAGGGACCGGTGGCCTGCACCCGGATAGGATATGGCCGTGGAGTATGCGGCTCGGTGTGGAAGTCCGGGAAGAGTATCGTGGTGGAGGATGTGGAGAAATTCCCCGGGCACATAGCCTGCAGTTCGCTTTCCAGGTCGGAGGTGGTGGTGCCGCTGATAGTCCGGGGACGGGATGTCGTCGGAGTTCTGGATATAGACAGCGCGAAGGTAGGGACGTTCGATGAGGTGGACAGGCATTTTTTGGAGGAACTTTGCGGGATAATATGCAGTATAATTTGGGAATGTGAGAAATAGTTCATATATTTGCACCCCAATTCGGTAATGGTACCATGGCCGAGTGGTTAGGCAACGGTCTGCAAAACCGTGTACAGCAGTTCGATTCTGCTTGGTACCTCAAAAGAAAAGCCCCGCGAAGGGGCTTTTCTTTTGAGGTACCAAGCAGAAGGAGCGGTCTCTGACCGCTCCTTCTCTTTATCTACCCCTCCAAACCTCCCCGTGGGGGAGGCTTGGTCGCTTCGCTCCGAAAGGGGGGGGAGGCTTGTTGCGGCATCGTGCAGATCGGGCGGGTGCCGTTTTTTTGTATATTTGTGAGCGATGTTGAAGTTATTGTTTTGTTTAATCGGTTTTGGGATTATGACTAAGGTTCATTCTCCGGCGGTGGCCGGACAATTTTATCCGTCTGATGCGGATACGTTGAAGGCTGTCGTGGACGGCTTTCTGGACAGTGCTTCCGCCCGGCCTCAGGGACGGGTACAGGCGGTGATTGTGCCCCATGCGGGGTATGTGTTCTCGGGAGCGGTGGCTGCGGAGGCGTATGCTTCCATTGCCCCGACGGAGAGGTATGAGCGTGTCTTCCTCATCGGCCCCAGTCATCGGGAGGCCTTCCGGGGCGCTTCCGTGGATGTGGAGTGCGACTGGTATGAGACCCCTATAGGGCGGTTGAGGGTGGATACTGAGGCGGGCTTCGAGCTCATCGGGGCGGATTCCATTTTCCGGGATTTCCACAATGCGCATGTGCGGGAGCACTGCCTGGAGGTGCAGCTGCCCTTCCTGCAGGAGAGACTGCGGGAGGTCCCTTCCATTGTACCTATAATAATAGGCTCGGTCGACGGCGGGGGGCTGCGGAGGATTGCCCGGGTGCTCGGACCTTATATGAATGAGGACAACCTATTTGTGATCAGCAGCGATTTTTCCCATTATCCTTCTTACGAGGATGCCTGCAGGGTGGACGGGGCTACGGGCGAGGCCATTGCTTCCGGGTCGGTGAACCGCTTCCTGGATGTTCTGCTGGACAATGCCCGCGCGAAGGTGCCTAATCTGGCTACAAGTGCCTGCGGCCAGCTGCCCATTGCGGCTCTTCTGATGATGATGGAGGGACGGGATGATTTGGAAATCAGACATCTGGATTACCGCAACTCCGGTGATGCGGCGGTCTACGGGGACAAGAGCGAGGTCGTGGGGTATCACGCGTTTTCAGTGATGTATAAGGAAGGTGTGGAAAAGAATACCGGAGCCTCGGGGGGATTCTCCCTGACTGCCGAGGAACGGGAGGTGCTGCTGGAGACGGCCCGGCGGAGTATTGAGACGGCTTTTGACGGCAAGTACTGGCTGCCGTCCGACACTCAGCTGACGCAGACGCTCAAGGCGGAGTGCGGGGCGTTCGTTACCCTGCATCTGCATGGGCGGCTTCGCGGATGTATAGGCAATATAGTGGGTGTCAGACCGCTGTATAAGACTGTCGCGGAGATGGCCAGGGCAGCGGCATTTGAGGATGACAGGTTCAGGCCGCTGACCAGGGAGGAACTGGAACAGGTGCATATCGAGATATCGGTACTGTCTCCGTTGAGGCAGATATCCTCGCCGGATGAGATAGTGCTCGGGCGGGACGGGGTGCTGATGGTCAAGGACGGCCGCAGCGGGACCTTCCTGCCGCAGGTGGCGGACGAGACCGGCTGGACCAGGGAGGAGTTCCTGGGGCACTGTGCCCGGGACAAGGCCGGAATCGGCTGGAACGGGTGGAAGGATGCGGACTTGTACGTTTATCAGGCGGAGGTGTTCGATGAGCAGTGACTGCTTAGGTGGGGTGGAGGCCCGGTACTGTGAAGCCGGGGCGGACGGGAGCGTGACATGTACGCTCTGCCCGCACCGCTGTCGTCTGACCGAGGGACACCGTGGACTCTGCCGCAGCCGGGAGGCCCGGAACGGGAAACTCGTGTCGCTGGCCTACGGACGGGTCTGTGCCCTGCATGTGGATCCCGTCGAGAAGAAGCCGCTGCTGCATTTTCATCCGGGGGAGATGTGCCTGTCGCTCGCTGCCGCAGGCTGCAACCTTTCCTGCCGCAACTGCCAGAACTGGAGCATTTCCCAGGTGCGCCCCGAGGAGGTGGAGAGCAGTTTCATTGTTCCCGGGATGCTGCCGGAACTGGCCCGGAGGACCTCCTGCCGGATAGTCGCCTATACCTATACCGAGCCGCTGACCTGGATGGAGTACACCGTGGACTGTGCCCGGACGTGCCGGGAGGCGGGGCTGCTGAATATCCTGGTTTCGGCCGGATATGTCAATGAGGGGCCGCTGGATGACCTGCTGCCGTATCTCGACGCGGCGAATATCGATCTGAAGTCATTTTCCGAGGATATCTACCGGAAGGTGAGCCGGGCCTCGCTGGCTCCGGTGCTGAGAACCCTGGAGAAGATGCGGGATGCGGGGGTGTGGCTCGAGATTACCAATCTGCTGATTCCGGGGATCAACGATGAGCCGGGGATGCTGCGGGAGATGTGCCGCTGGCTGGTGGACAACGGATTTGCCGGGGCGCCGCTGCATTTTTCGAGGTTCTTTCCGCAGTACAGGATGCGGGAGGTGCCGCCTACGCCGATAGGGACTCTGCGGATGGCGGAGGAGATTGCGCGGGAGTGCGGGATCCGTTATGTGCATCTTGGAAATATCTGAACACTTACTTTGGAATAATTTACGAATAGGTGCTATCTTTGTCTCCGGGTAATATATATGATGCAATGATGAAAAATGTTGTCAGACTGGCCTTTGTGTCAGTATTTGTCCTGGTATTGTCCTCTTCTCTCAGGGCTCAGGATTTCCATGCTTACGAGATAAACGGCAGGGAGGGCTGTGTGTACTACGGCAATGTGATTGTCCGCGGTGCCGATCTGCTTACATTTGAGGATCTGGGTTTCGGATATGCAAAAGATATCTATCATGTGTACAGGCATGGACAGATACTGGAGTATGTCGATCCGGACACTTTCAGAGTATCGGCTGAGTTTGCCGCCGGTGACGCCGGCCATGGTTCAGGAGACAGTAATGATGATTTCGGTTTCGACAGGCGGAGTCATGACCGTGATGAAGGGTTTCACATACGGGTTCAAAGCGGGGACGGCGGCACGAAGGTAGAGACTTCCGGCTATTACAAAACGGATTTCGAAGTGTTCTACGGCGACCGGAAGATTCCGCAGGCCCATGCGATGAGTTTTGAGATTCTGCGTGACGGCTATGCCAAGGATTCCTTCAATGTCTACTGGCGCGGCAATGTGGTGGAGGGGGCAGTGCCTTCCTCGTTCAAGGTACTGCGCCACGGCTACGCCGAGGATATGTTCAGTACCTACTACAACGGAAAGGTAGTGAAGTAGCGGTACGATGGATACGATGTCGCCCCGGCAGCGTCACGCCAACATGGCGGCCATCCGCTCGGCTGATACCAAGCCCGAGATGACCGTCCGCCGCTGGCTGCACTCCCGTGGTTTCCGCTATCGGCTCAACCACCCGCGCCTGCCGGGCCACCCCGATATCGTCCTGCGCAAGTACCGCACCTGCATCTTTGTCAACGGTTGCTTCTGGCACGGCCACGAGGGCTGCCGCTATTTCCGTCTCCCCAAGACCAACGTGGAGTTTTGGCGCAAGAAGATAGAACGTAACCGCGAGCGGGACCACAGGGACTACCGGGATCTCGCACGTCTCGGCTGGCACACGATAGTCATCTGGGAATGTAGTCTCAGGCCCGCAGCCGTCCGCCGGCGTACGCTCGAGTCGCTCGAGCAGACTCTCTATCGCATCTATCTGGCTGACCGGGAGGTCGGGAACGGGCCTTCGCGGGCTTTGGAGTATCCGGTCCGCGGGGAGGAGGACGGAGGCGATGGGAAGAAGGTGGCGGAGCCGTAAACTTTGGAGAATTTTTGGAAATGCTTTTTGCAAAAAGCAAAAATATGCTGTTATTGCTTAACGTATTAAACACTGGATCTGAAAGAACTGAATTTACTTACATACTGCGCAGTCTGTTCATACCCAGTTTTACGTTTTTTTCTATTACATAGAAACTTACGTCAGGTATCCGATTTACAAACTGAGGAGTGTCGCCGCTTGTCTGTTATCCGGTCTTTGGCATATAACGCTGTCTATCAACATTATGTACGGATTATTCGATTACAGACTCGACATGGAGAAAATGTGCTGACCGCGGACTGCCCTTGCCACAACGCTTCTAAGGCGCATTTAAGAGAATACATGTCCAGGCGCACTGTTCAGTCTGTTATCAGCATAACCGCGTAACCATTTTTTATGGCCGGATACCCTAAACGGTCAATTACAGACTGTCGTTAGTACGGAAATGTCGCTTAGTGAAAATCATACTGACTTAACAAAAAAATGAACTTTATTTTGAGTTCTCAAAGAAATGGCATATATTTGTGTCAAAGAAGAGAAATCATGGGGCGTTTGATTCAGATACTGAGAACGGACAGTGAAGTGATCGAGATTTATTCTCCAAAGTATGATGGAGAAGAAGACTCTGAGTTTGAGAAGTTTCTAAAGATTAATGGTGCTCGAAAAGAACCACAGTTGAGAAAGTTCTTTGATGCAATAGTCTCAGCCGTAGATAAAATCAGAGAGGTCGGAGCCAGAGAAAATCTTTTTCGGCCCGAAGGAAGGCGGATTAAAGCCTTGCCTTTATTTATTTCATCAAATAACAAGATAGATAAAAAGATAGGTAAGATGAGGCTTTATTGCCTGAGATATTCTGAAAAAATATTGATCTTAGGTAATGGCGGTGTGTCAACTTTACAAAAATATGAAGATGATGTGTTGCTGAACAAATGTGTGAATGATTTAAGGATAATAGACAAGATAATAACAAAAGAGTTGAAAAGAATAAGGAAAACTATTGATGATAAAGGAGCAATAAAAGAAGTAATTGAAAATATCGATATATAAAATTAGTAGTTAGTTATGGTTGACGATAAAGCGAATAATCTGTTTGAAAAATATCTTGAGCGCGTTGATCCTGAGATAAGAAATGAAGTGAGGCTCAATATCGATATCGCAAATCGCATATATGATCTTATCAAGAAGAAGGGTATGACGCAGAGAGAATTTGCTGCTCTGATGGGAAAACGAGAGTCGGAGGTCTCAAGATGGCTGAGCGGAACACGTGGCTTCACGACCAATACCTTGGCTAAAATCTCAGCGGTTCTGGGAGAAGCTGTAGTTAAAGTTCCGGAGGCCAGTGAGCAGAATATGGTCTCTTATTCTACCTTTTTATATGTTTGCCCAGCTGATGTTCGTGACGTGAAGTATACGTTTAAAACTGAAAAACGTTCAGGGAAGTATGAATATAAAAATTAACGGCTATGTCGGAAAATGATATCGTGTTGCAGATGAGGTTGGTATCCGTTGATGAGATCATGTTTATGATGTCTTCAGCCGGAATAGGAAATGCCTTTAGGTCAGAAGATATTCAGCTCGGATTCTCTAACAAGGTTGACTATGCGGAGGCAAGGGACGAAATTACTTTGGAATTCGGAGTAAAATATGCAATTCATTCCGAAGATGTGCTGGAATGTGTATGCAGGTTCAAGTTCTCTGTAGTCGATTTGAAACGGTTTATACAAGTCAATGCCAAAGACAACAGCGTAACGATAACCCACATTATGCCTCATCTTCTGAGCGTTGCTGTAGGAACCATGCGGGGGATACTAATCGCAAAGACAGCCGGAACACCTCTTGCGAAGTATCCTTTGCCGATGCTGGATATAAATAGGTTGATTGCCAGTTTGTCTGATGATTCACTTGTATAATGCAGGTATGTTTTAATTGTTCTGGGTGCAATTTGTCTAACGGTCAATGCTGCATATTAAGGTTTTGTGTATTTTTGTAGTGTTTGCATTTAAAATACATGAATAGTTATTATCAGAACAGGGCAGCAGAATTTATTCGCGAACCTTCAGATTCTATATTGCGGAAGCTGACTTTTTATTGAGGAAATGAGCCCCCGCAGGTGAAAGCATGGGAAGAAGAGATAGACCTAATGAAGGATATTCTGGAGGAGTGGAAAAATGAGAATGCAGAAATAATATTTGAATATACAATTCCTCGCTTAGGTAAGCGGGTGGATGTTGTGCTGCTTTTACGGGACATCATCTTTTGTATAGAGTTCAAGGCAGGGCAGTCCAAGTATCTGCAGATGGATATGGAGCAGGTTATGGACTATGCACTTGACTTGAAGAATTTCCATAAGGAGAGTCATGATGCTCCAATTGTTCCGATTCTGGTAGCAACAGAAGCAGATGAGTATACTGACGTGCTGGAAGCGTCGAGATACCATGACAGGATTTATAATCCTTTCCTTTCGAACAGTCGCAGTCTGGGTAAAATTATCAGGGATGTAGTCATTCACGAGTCGTATTCTCGATTAAAACCGTTGAATATTGACCGATGGAGCATTAGCCGGTATGAGCCTACGCCGACCATAATAGAAGCGGCTATGGCATTATACATGAATCACTCCGTAGAATCTATAACCAGAAAAGAAGCCTCCGGTAAATCTTTAAAAGTGACTACGGATTATATTTTGGATATAATACACAAAAGTCATGATAATAAAGAGAAGAGTATCTGCTTTGTAACAGGTGTGCCCGGTGCGGGAAAAACCTTGGTGGGGCTAAATGTGGCAATAGAACAGTCTAAGAAAATCAGTGAAGATGACAGGAGGGAAAGTCTTGCTGTATACCTTTCCGGTAACGGACCGTTAGTCAAGGTGCTGACAGAGGCGCTGGCACGGGATAAGAAGATACGCGACGGAGGAAATCTTACAGACGCAAGGAGGGAAGTGAAACGTTTCATACAGGAGATTTACAATTATCGCGAGCAGATGCTGAACAAGATAAAAACTCCTATCCGGAATGGTAAACTTGAGATAGACGAATCCGTAACACTCGCTGAAGAAGATTCGGGTTTTGCGGAAATTGAGCATATAGCGATTTTTGATGAGGCGCAAAGGTCATGGAATCATGCGAAGTTAGCTGATTGGCTCGCACGTGGAGGCAGCTATGGAAATAAGCGGAAAGTTCCGGATTTTCCTATGTCAGAGGCAGAATTCCTTATCTGGTCATTGAATCTGCGGAAAGACTGGGCCGTGATAGTGTGTCTGGTCGGGGGCGGGCAGGAAATCCACAACGGGGAGGCTGGTATTGCGGAATGGATTAATGCCTGCAACACAATGTTCCCTGACTGGAAAGTTTATATATCTGACCATCTGACCGATAAAGAATACGCGGAGGGCAATGTGTCACGTATCTTGTCAGGAAACACCAATGTGACATATGCTCCGGAGCTTCATCTGAATGTCTCTATGCGCTCATTCCGGGCAGAAAAGCTGTCGCTCTTTGTGCATTATTTGCTGAATTTGGAGGAGGAGAATGCACGGTCGGTTTACAACGAGATACGCGAGAATTATCCGATAGTGCTTACCAGAGATATAGAAGAAGCAAAGAAATGGCTGAGAAAGCAAGCCCGCGGATCAGAACGTTACGGAATTGTTGTTTCATCAAAAGCAGAAAGGCTGCGTCCGCTGGCTATAGATGTGAAGAGAGAGTGCAATGTGGTTCATTGGTTCCTTGATGACCGGAATGATCTTAAGTCCTCTCTTTTTCTTGAAGACGTGGCAACGGAATTTGATGTTCAAGGTCTGGAGCTGGACTGGACATGCATTGCCTGGGACGGTGATCTGCGTTACACTCCTAAAGGCTGGAGATACTTTAAGTTCGGAAATAACAATTGGAGTGCGAATAAGCAGCCGATGAACCAGCTGTATCAGTTGAATGCATACAGGGTGCTCTTGACCCGTGCCCGACAAGGAATGGTCATCTGCGTTCCATACGGAAACAAAGAGGATGTTACCCGTCTCCCTGAGTTTTACGATGCCACTTTCAGCTATCTTAAACGTCTTGGACTAAAGGAAATAGATTGAAGGTGATTTTATTCCGCAATATTGTCAGATCCACACTGTTCCGTAAAAAATTTACGGAATAGAAAAAATTGCTATATTTGAAGCATATTTCAATTCCAATGATATGCTGACAAAGTTTGCAGTTACAAATTACCGTGGTTTCAAGGACCGGATAGAGTGGGATTTATCTCACCCGAGCAACTACGAGTTCAACACTCATGTCATAAAGGACGGTGTGGTAAAGAACGGTATTGTGTATGGTCCGAACGGGTCTGGAAAGACTAATTTCAGTCTGGCGTTGTTCGATATTGAGAATCATTTGTCTCAGAAATGGAAAAAGCAGGATTATTACCAAAATTTCATTTATGCAGGAAGGGAACACCTGACAGTGGATTTTGAGTACACATTTAGATTCGGCAAGGATCTGATTCAATATGACTATTCTAAAAATGTTGCCGGTCTTTTGGTCTCGGAAAAATTGAATGTGAATGGTTCGGATATATTTAAGAAAGGAGTGGGCACATTTGAGATGTATAGTCCCTTATTTCCTGTCGGGCCATCTGTCGAGGAGAATATCAAGGCCAATGCGAATAACATTTCTATAATAAATTACCTGCTGACATCTTATCCCTTGAACGCAGATAATTATTTGATCAAACTGCAGCAGTTCGTCGGCTCTATGTTGTGGTTCCGTAATCTGGATATCCGGGAGTTTATAGGTCTGGACAACAGTGTGACAATGCTGGATGAATACATCATATCAAATAAGTTGATGGACGATTTTGCAGAATTTTTGGAGAAGGTCAGTGGACAGAATTTTGAGTTTGTTTCGGACCAGACGGGCAAGTTGCTGTTCTGTAAAATCAATAAGGCAGTAGTGCCGTTCCAGGTAATTGCATCGACAGGCACACGGTCATTACGTCTGCTATATTTTTGGATGCAGAAGATGAAAGACTCAGCCTCATTCGTATTCATAGACGAATTTGATGCCTTCTATCATTTTAAATTGGCTTTCGAGGTGTGCCGGAGATTGTTTTCCTTGAATTGCCAGGTATTCACTTCGTCGCATAATACATACTTGATGACGAATGACCTGCTGCGTCCTGACTGCAACTTCATCTTGAACAATAATAAAATCAGGCCGTTAAATGAATGTACGGATAAAGAACTTCGTTTCGGTCACAATATAGAGAAATTATTTAGAGGGGGAACATTTGAGATATGATACTGTTTGTGTTTGAGGGAGAGAGAAGCGAACCGAGGTTGTTCCGTACGATAGAGCAGCTTTACTTTCGTGGGGAAGATGTTATACTGTGTTCGTACGGTAATGACATATACGAGCTTTATCGTGAGATGAGGTCATTAGGAGATGGCGCGGATATCGTTGCGGTTTTGAAAAATAAAGAAAAGAAAGGCCTGGAGGAAGTTGCCCGGGTCTCTGATTTTTCCGAGGTGTATTTGTTTTTTGACTATGACATTCATGATGTCAAAGTTCCTGTTTCTGAATTTAATACGAGGCTTCAAAGTATGTTGAATCTCTTCGATGATGAGACGGGTAATGGCAAATTGTATGTTAATTATCCTATGATAGAATCATTGAGGTATACAAAGCGGTTGCCGGATGATGAGTATGTCCGTTATTCAGTGAGCAGGGAAGAATGCCGCGATTTCAAGCGTAGGGCCGATGAGTTCAGTTATTATCCTAATTGGGATTTTATACTGTTGAGGAACAAACGGCTCGGGATAGAGAAGCATACGGCGGAAGTCAGGGCTAACTGGGAGTATTTGAAGGAGCAGAATGTCAAAAAGGCTAATTACATCTGCAGCGGAGGGTATGAATGGCCGGCAACTAAAGATGAAGTGGCTCAAATGAATATCTTTCTGAAACAGAAGGCGAAGTATCAATCAGGGGCCGATTGTAGGATACCTGTTTTGAATACTTTGCCGATATTTCTGTATGACTATTTCAAAAGAATCTGAATTTGGAGTTATCCCCCGAAAACACTAAGTTTGCCCCGCATTTTAAAGGAACCGTTATATGAAAAAACACATCGTTATGGTGGCGGCGCTGGTGGCGCTGACGGCTGCGGGAACTGCGGTGGCAAGGGCGGAAGGTGGCGTGAAGGCAGTTAGGACTGAGGCGCAGCAGGCTCCTGAGGCTCAGGAGGTAAAATCTATGCTTAGACTTGTGGCTGACTGGGAGAGGGCGAATCATCTGATAGATGAGGGGGAACACGGCGACCTGGCGTGGACGCAGGCGGCACTGTATGTGGGGATGCTGGACTGGGCCGAGGTGGCCGAGAAGGAGGACGGTGATGACAGCTATTATCAGTGGATAAGGAGGATAGGGCGGAGAAACAGCTGGCAGACGGGAAAGATGATGTATCATGCGGACGATATTGCGGTGTCGCAGGCGTGGCTTGCCATGTATGAGAAATACCGGGAGCGCAATATGCTGCTGCCGACTCTGGCGCGGACGGAGTTCGTGCTCAGATATCCTTCCTACAGTACGTTGAAACTGGATTACAGCGATGCGGCGACCCTGGAGCGCTGGTCCTGGTGTGACGCGCTGTTCATGGCGCCTCCGGTGTACGCGAGGATGTATGTCCTGACCGGGCGTCCGGAGTTCCTCGAGTTCATGGACCGGGAATACAAGGCTACTTACAGTTATCTTTATGACAAGGATGCGCGCCTCTTCTACCGTGACTGGCGTTATTTCGACGACGTTGAGTCCAACGGCCGGAAGGTTTTCTGGGGACGGGGTAACGGCTGGGTGCTGGCCGGACTTGCAGAACTGCTGCAGATTCTGCCTGAGACAAATGCTGTCAGGGACTTCTACGAGGAACTTTTCATAGACTTGGCCGGAAGGCTGGCCGAGTTGCAGAGTCCGGACGGGTACTGGCATGCGAGCCTGCTGGATCCGGAGTCCTATCCTTCCCCCGAGACCAGTGCCACGGGATTCATAGTGTATGGCCTGGCCTATGGTGTCAATTCCGGACTGCTGGATGAGCAGGCATTCCGTCCTGCAATCCTGAATGGCTGGAAGGCCCTGACGGATGCGGTGGAGCCTGACGGCAAGCTGGGTTACGTACAGCCGATAGGGGCTGATCCCAAGAAGGTGACCCGCGACATGACCGAGGTCTACGGTGTCGGGGCGTTCCTGGCTGCAGGAGTTCAGGTCTATACGATGTTGGGCGGTGCCGGGGACAATGGAAGATAGGCGGAGGATAGAGGTGGTGGCGGCGGTCATCCATGACGGCGGCCGCATCCTGGCGACCCAGCGCGGCTACGGGGAGTTCAAGGACAAATGGGAGTTCCCGGGCGGCAAGATGGAGGCCGGGGAGAGCCGGGAGGAGGCTCTGCGCAGGGAAATCCGGGAGGAACTGGACACTGAGATCAATATCGGGAAGCTGCTCTGTACGGTGGAGTACGACTATCCCGCCTTTCATCTGACGATGCACTGCTATCTGTGCAGTGTGGTGTCGGGGACTCTGGTGCTCAAGGAGCATGAGTCTGCCCGCTGGCTTCCGGCCGAAGCTCTGGAGTCAGTCGATTGGCTGCCTGCCGACATACAGATCATTCCTATCATAAGAAAGTGCCTGTAATACAGTTGCTCCGGTATAACTTACGGGGTGGCGCCGATGTTACATAACGGTTAAAATACCGTTACATCGGGATGAAACCTGACGGCGGGTCTTGCACACTCCGCAGAGGCCAGTATCTTTGCGGCCTGCCGGGACAAATCCTGGCTGAATACAGAGATGAACCGTAAAAAGATTCTTATTTCCGTATTTACTGCAATGCTCACTGCCGGGTTGGCTCAAGCTCAGCGGGTCAAGGGCAGCGACACTCTTCTTCCACTTACACAAGAACTTGCTGAAGAATATCTCGAGGAGCATCCTGAGGGGGAGGTCATCGTCACCGGCGGCGGCTCGGGAGTCGGCATAGCGGCTCTGATGGAGAATACGACCGACATCGCGATGGCTTCGAGGCGCATCAAGTTCGGGGAGAAAATGAAGTTCGCCGAGGCCGGTCTGGAGGCCAGGGAGGTCATCGTGGCTTACGATGCCCTGGCGGTGGTGGTCAATCCCTCGAACCCCGTCACTCAGCTTACCCGCGAGCAGCTCGAGGGCATTTTCAGGGGCAAGATTACCAACTGGAAGGAGGTGGGCGGAGAGGATTGTAAGATAGTGGTCTACTCCCGCGAGACGTCCTCCGGTACCTATGAGTTCTTCAAGGAAAGCGTCCTGGATAACAAGAACTACATGAGCAGCATCCTCTCTATGCCCGCGACCGGAGCCATCATCCAGTCGGTCAAGCAGACCAAGGGCGCCATCGGCTATATCGGACTGGCCTATCTCAACAGATATGTGAAGCCTCTGGCGGTGTCCTACGACGGAGGCGGGCATTATGCGGTGCCCTCTGTGGAGACAGCGGCCGACGGCTCCTATCCTATAGTCCGTCCGCTGTATTACTACTATGATGCGACCAGGGAGCAGGCTGTAAGCTCCTTCATATCATACGCCCTTTCCCCTGCAGGACAGCAGTCGGTCCTCGAGCAGGGTTTCGTACCGGTGAAAATGGAGGGTGACGGCGGGGAGGCCGCGGAGAGATGAAGCGCTTTCTCGAAAAGGCCGTAAAGTGGCTGCTGACAGCCAGCGGCTTCGTCACCAGTCTCGTCATCCTGCTGATTATCGGCTTCCTCTTCACGGAGGGCGCGGGTCTCTTCCGCGAGAAGGTCATCGAGGAGGGCTACGTCCTGGCCGTGCACAAGGACAATCCGGTTAAGAAACTGACCGCCGCAGAGATCAAGGCCGTCTTCGACGAGGACATCACCCGCTGGAGCGAACTCGGCGGTCCGGACATGGAGATAGTTACTTTCCGCCTGGAGGATGCGGACGAATATTTTACCGAGGAGGAACTCGGAGCGCAGTATGAGTACGCGGCGGGGAAGATCGACTCCCTGATAGCCGCCACTCCGGGGATGATCGCCTTTATCCCCGAGAGTATGGTAGAGGAGGGGGCGCAGCTTAACTTTATAGAGGACAATGCCATCTCCCCGGCCGAGGTGCTGGGCGGCAGCGAATGGTTTCCGACCGCCACCCCCGCGCCCCTGTTCGGCATGTGGCCCCTGTTAGCCGGTACACTGTGGGTGAGCTTCTTCGCGATACTCTTTGCCCTGCCTTTCGGCATCAGCATAGCGGTCTATATGGCCGAGGTGGCTCCGGAGCGGGTGAGAAACATTCTCAAGCCCGTCATTGAGCTGCTCAACGGCATACCTTCGGTCGTCTACGGCTTCTTCGGCCTGATAATCATCGTTCCCCTGCTGCAGCAGGTCTTCGGCCTGCCGGTGGGAGAGAGCGGGCTGGCGGGCAGTATTGTCCTGGCCATCATGGCTCTGCCTACCATCGTGACTGTGGCCGAGGATGCCATGCGCAACTGCCCCAGGGCTCTGCGGGAGGCTTCCCTGGCCCTGGGTGCCTCGAAATGGCAGACCGTTTCCAAGGTGGTGATACCCTCGTCGATGTCCGGTATTGCCTCCGGCGTAGTGCTCGGTATCGGACGGGCGATAGGAGAGACCATGGCCGTGCTCATGGTGACAGGCAACGCCGCCGTAATCCCTCATTCGATTCTCGAGCCGCTGAGGACCATCCCCGCAACCATTGCGGCAGAGCTGGGCGAAGCCCCCGCCGGCGGAGCGCACTACCAGTCCCTGTTTCTCCTGGGCGTGATTCTCTTCTTCATCACATTTTTCATCAACCTCTGCGTGGAGTACATCTCCCACCGCAACAAGGCCAAAAACCAGTAACATCCCATGAATACCCCTGTATATCCTACCGGCTATCACCTCCGCAAGCGGCGCTCGCAGGCTGCGGCCTTCACCGTATTCCGGGTGCTGAGCTATTTTATTGTCCTGGTGCTCTTTGCCATCCTCGGCTTCATCATCTACAAGGGCGCCGGAGTCCTGAACTGGGACTTCCTGACCAAGGCCCCGGAGGACGGAATGACCGCCGGCGGTATTTTCCCCGCGATAGTGGGAACCCTGCTGCTGATGCTCGGAAGCGCCGTGGTAGCCTTCCCGATAGGCATCATGAGCGGCATCTACATGAACGAATACGCCTCCAAAGGGTGGGTAGTGCGCTTCATCCGCCTGATGACCAATAACCTCAGCGGCGTGCCCTCGATAGTCTTCGGACTTTTCGGCATGGCCCTGTTCGTAAAGTATCTGGGATTCGGCGACAGTATTCTGGCCGGCTCCCTGACCCTCGGGCTGCTCTCCCTGCCGCTGATTATTCGTACCACGGAGGAGGCCCTGAAGGACATTCCCGCCGGTATCCGCGAGGGGAGCCTGGCCCTGGGCGCCACCAAGCTCCAGACTATCTGGAAGGTGGTGCTGCCGATGGGTATGCCCCGCATCATCACCGGACTGATTCTCTCCCTCGGCCGTGTGTCGGGAGAGACCGCCCCGATTCTTTTCACCTGCGCCGCCTATTTCTTCCCGCAACTGCCCGCATCCATATTTGACCAGTGCATGGCCCTGCCGTACCACCTCTACGTGATTTCGACCAGCGGTACGGACATCGAGGCACAGCAGCCGATAGCCTACGGGACGGCCCTGGTGCTGATTATCATAGTCCTGATCATCAACCTACTGGCAGGAGGACTGAGAAAATATTTTGAAAAACGGTTAAAGATAAAATAATGGAGAAAATCGAAGCCAGAGACGTTAATTTCTACTACGGGGCCTTCCACGCCCTCAAGGGCATCTCTATGGATATTCCCCAGAACCAGGTGGTCGCCTTCATCGGGCCCTCCGGCTGTGGAAAATCCACTTTCCTGCGGCTGTTCAACAGGATGAACGACCTGATTCCAGGGACACGGCTCGAGGGGCAGATACTCATAGACGGGCAGGATATTTATGGAGCGGATGTCCATGTGGACGAGCTGCGCAAGAATGTGGGAATGGTGTTCCAGAGGCCCAATCCCTTCCCCAAGAGCATATTTGACAATGTAGCCTACGGCCTGCGGGTCAACGGCATAAAGGACAAGGCCTACATCCGTGAGAGGGTGGAGGAGTCCCTGCGCGGGGCGGCCCTGTGGGATGAGGTCAAGGACAAGCTGAACGAGTCGGCATTCGCCCTTTCGGGAGGTCAGCAGCAGAGGCTCTGTATCGCCCGTGCCATGGCGGTGTCTCCGTCGGTGCTGCTTATGGACGAGCCGGCCTCGGCTCTCGACCCGATTTCCACGGCCAAGGTAGAGGAGCTCATCAGCGAGCTGCGCAGTCAGGTGACCATAGTCATCGTCACGCACAACATGCAGCAGGCGGCCAGGGTCAGCGACAGGACGGCTTTCTTCTACATGGGCGAGATGGTCGAATATGACGACACCAAGACTATCTTTACAAATCCTCACAAGGAGGCGACACAGAACTACATCACAGGACGTTTCGGTTAACAGACAAAAATATTACAGGATATGGTAAAATTCGTAGATCAGCAACTCACCCAGCTCCGCAACGAGGTATACCGCATGTGGGCTATGGTGTACAGTCAGATGGACCAGGCCCGGCAGGCAGTGCTTGCCATGGACCGCAATATAGCCCAGCAGATATGGGTGCGCGAGCGCCTGGTGGATGCCCAGGACATCAAGATAGATACTCAGGTGGAGGACTTCATCGCTCTCTACACTCCGGTGGCCGTGGACCTGCGCTTCGTGCTGGCCATGCTCAAGATCAACAGCGACCTCGAGCGTATCGGAGACTATGCCTACAGCATCGCCCGTTTCGTCAAGGAGACAGATGTGGAGAAACTGGATGCGGATCTGGTGGGCAGGCTTCAGCTGGAGAGGATGTTCGGTGTCGTGCTGGAGATGATGAATGAGCTTCAGGCTTCCCTGATGGATGAGAACCCGGCAAAGGCATCATCGGTTATCGATATGGATGACGAGCTGGACAGGCTGAAGACCGCCTCGGACAGCATTCTGATGGAGTATGCCAGGACCCATACGGATGAACTGCCGGTGCTCATGGGACTGGGCAGTGTCTTCCGCAAGCTAGAGCGCACCGGAGACCATCTCACCAACATCGCAGAGGAGATAGTATTCTATATCGATGCCAAGGTGCTGAAGCATACGGCCATGCTATCAGGAAAAGATGCCCAGGAATAGATGGCGGTATAATTAGTGGTTAATAACAATGTTTGAAAACAATTGTGTTATGGCGGGTTGCGCTGCCTAACACAATTGTTTTCTATCTTCCTGGATGGGCTGTGTGCCGGTCAGATGAAGAAGATCGAGGCTCCTGTGACACTGATGACGGCTCCGATGACCTGCCGGGCGGTAATCTTCTCCTTGTAGATTAGTTTGGAGGGGAGAATGATAAGGATAGGGGTGAGGGCCATGATGGTGGAGGCGATGCCGGCTTCGGTGTAGTTGACGGCAAGCAGAGAGAGGGATACGCCGAGGAAAGGACCGAAGAAAGTGCCGGAGGCGGCGGCACCCATGGATTTTCCATCCTTGAATGAGGCGGCCAGGTTCCGGCCTTTTTTCTGCAGAAGCATGATGATCAGGAAACCGGCCAGACCTGCGATAGCCCTGATCTGGGTGGATGCGAAAGGGATGACGATGCTGTCCATTTCGGTGACAGGAGGGGCGGTCTCCATGTAGTGGCTCATACCTATCTTGCTGAGTACCAGTCCTACGCCCTGGCCGACGCCGGCTCCGATGCCGAAGAGCACGCCTTTGATCGGCAGGTTGATGCTGAGCTTGTGATGGCGGTGCCTGTCATTCTCTCCGTCTTGTCCGTTTCCATTGTCCTTGTCAGCCTTGTCCGAATCAGTCCTGCCCAGAATCGAGATGCCTATACCTGAGACGCAGACCAGCATGCCGGCAATGGATGTCAGCGACATTTTCTCCCCTAAGAAGAAGTAGCCTGCAATGGCGGCTGTGGGCGGGGCGAGGGTCATGAACAGCTGGCCGAGCCGGGAACCGATGACTACATAGGAGTTGAAGAGGCAGAAATCTCCGAAGACGTATCCTACGAGGCCGGAAAGCGCGAGCCAAAGCCAGGCGGCCAGTCCAGCATGGACAGGAAAGGGTGAGCCGGTTGCGGCAAGCAGGAAGATACCCAGCATTATCATGGCCATCATCAGGCGGATAATGTTGAGCGACAGGGATCCTATCTTCTTACTGGCGTATTCGAAGCTCAGTGCCGTCAGGGTCCAGGAGACGGCTACGATGAGGGAGACTATCTCTCCGAAATGCTGGTCCATATTTTAAAACAATGACTTGACGATGTAAAACAGGACAGGAACGAGCAGGGCCGGCAGCATGTTGAGAGTCTTGCAGTCCTTGATGCCGAGGATGGAGAGTCCGGAACTGGCAATGAGTACTCCGCCTACTATCGATATCTCGCACATCAGGCTGTCGGAGATGACATCTCCGGCGAAAGATGTAATCATGTATATAGTGCCCTGAAAGAGGAATAGCACCGGGGCGGCAAGTATCATCCCTATCCCGTAGGTGCTTGCCAGTACGGTGGAGGTCACGAGGTCGAGGGTGGCGTTGGTGAACAGATAGGTGTTGTCCCCGTACAGGGCGCTCATCACCGAGCCTACCATCGACAGGGTGCCGATGCAGTAGAGCAGGATGCCGGTGGACAGACCTTCTGCCAGCCGGGATTTTGAGTACTTGGAGACGAGTCCGTTGAACCGCTCCGAAATCTTCAGTACCGTACCTGTCAGAGAGCCGATGGCAAGGCTGGCGATGAACAGTACCGGGTACTCGCTTTTGGATATGTTCGATACGAAGGCGCTCACCCCGAGAAGCAGGGCGGCCAGTCCCATTGCATTGTACATGGCATCCCGGTACTCGGGCTTGATGGCCTTACCGGCCAGACTTCCGAGCAGGCTGCCTGCGATGATGCACGAGGTGTTGACGATAGTTCCTAACATTTTTCCTAATTCCGTGCAAAATTAGGAAGTCACCGGGTTTTTAGCAAGTTTTTCATCTTGGACGGCAGATGTTCCGGCAGAAATTAAGAATGTCCTGCCATACGGCCTCTTTGCCCTTCTCGTTGAGTATCTCGTGGCGCATGGAAGGGTAGAGGTGGGAACGTACGTCGGAGTAGCCGGCCCGCTGCATGGTGCGGACGGCCTGGCGGAATTTCCTTGGGCTCAGCAGGCAGGGGTCTTCCTCGCCGGAGATGAAGAGTACCGGCATGGATGGGTTGCGGGGTCTCCATCCGGAGATGCTGTAGGCATCCTGCATAATGGAGAAGAGGTTGAGGAAGCCATGGGCCGTAAACTGGAAGTTGCACAGAGGGTCGTTGTCGTAGTTCCGGACGATTTCAGGGTCTGAGCAGATCCATGCGTTTGGCGAGCCTTCAGACTGGAACCTCCGGTTGAACGAGCCGAAGGCCAGGGACTGGATGATTTCAGGCCGGCATTTTTCCCCGGCCCGGGCGGCATAGGTCCGGGCTACCAGTTTCCCGATACCGGCTCCGTGGTTGCGGCTGGGACTGCCGCAGACGATGAGGCCCGATGTCATGTTGTCGTAACGCTTTGCGAATGATCGGACTGCCATCGATCCCATGCTGTGGCCCAGGAGAATCAGCGGCAGGTCCGGATGCTCCTTCCGTACCCTTTCCGTGACTGCCTTGATGTCGTCCACCATTGCCTCCCAGCCACCCTCGTAGAAATAGCCCAGGTCTTCGGACGACCGTACGGATTCCCCGTGTCCGCGATGGTCGTGGATAATGCTGAAGAATCCGTTGGCCGCCAGATATTCCATGAACGGGATGTATCTTTCTTTGTGCTCGCACATTCCGTGTACTATCTGGACTATTCCCTTGGGTGCACCGGCGGCTGGTCCGCACAGCAGGATGCTGATCTCCAGTCCGTCCGTCTCTGATGCGATCTTTTCTTTCTTTATGATTGTCTGTCTTGTGTCTGTCATGATGCATCAGGACATATCGAAAAGCATGCCACATATTTCCGGCAGTGCAAATTGAACAAGTTCATTTGCATTGCTCTTAGCTTATGCCTATATTTGCATAATATAGTTTGCAAACCGGTAAGCATGAAAAATACGATATACGAGAAGATGGACGGCAACACCGCAGTGGAGATGAAGGACGATCCGGTGTTCGGAATAATAGGAGGGGGCAGCTGGGCGACCGCTCTGGTGAAACTGCTGACGGACAACGGGCGGCAGCTGAACTGGTACATGCGGGATACAGGTGCGATAGAGCACATTGAGCGGTATCACCATCACTCGAAATATCTGCCCGCAGTGGAGCTGGACGCCGACTGCTTCACCATTACCAATGACATCAATTATGTGGTGCAGGAGTCTGATATCCTGATTTTCGCCATCCCGTCGGCCTACTTTCTGAAAGAGGTGGGCAGGATTACCGCATCTTACGGAGGCAAGCTGATTATCTCGGCGGTCAAGGGCTTTGTCGGAGACAGATATCAGACTGTCGCCGAGTACTTTCACGATGACCATGCCGTGCCCTTCGACCGGATCGGAGTAATCAGCGGTCCCTGCCATGCCGAAGAGGTGGGAATGCAGCGATTGTCGTACATTACCTTGTCTTCCAAGTATATAGAGGTGGCCGAATATCTCTGTGGTTTCTTCCGCAACTACTATGTGAACACAATAGCCTGTACGGATATCTACGGAGTGGAGTACGCTGCCGCCCTGAAGAACGTCTATGCCATCGCTGCCGGCGTATGCTATGGCTGCGGATACGGAGACAACTTCATGGCGGTGCTGATAGCCAGCTGTTTCCGGGAGATGAAGGAGTTCATCAATGTCACGAATCCCGATACCCGCCGCAACACCTCCATGTCGGCATATCTCGGGGACCTGCTGGTGACCTGCAATTCTCCCTTCTCCCGCAACCGCAACTTCGGCCGCATGCTCGGCAAGGGCTACTCGGTTCAGACTGCTATCCTGGAGATGAGTCAGGTGGCCGAGGGCTATTACGCCACCAAGGCGATTCATGAGATCAACCGCAGGTTCCGGATCAGCATGCCCATCGCCGACACGGTCTACTCCATTCTCTATGAGAGGGAAAATGCCGTGGAGGCCATGCGTGAGCTCCAGGACAGCCTGATGTGAGCCGGTCAGGGCCTTACGGTTCTGGAAATGAAGTTATAGACAGAAAATAAACTTAATAAAAACAAGAAGTTATGGTTAATGTAAGTTTCAAACCATCCAAGGCCTATGTTGAGAAGGCCATGAATGCTTTCGACACCCTTCAGGGAAGACAGGGAAGGGGAAATGATTTCCTGGGCTGGCTCGATCTGCCCACGGACACTCCGGAGTCCATCGTGAAAGGCTGCGAGGATATTGCCGGGGAATGGAAGGACAAGGGCGTGCAGGTGGCCGTGGTTATCGGCATCGGAGGCTCTTATCTCGGAGCGAAGGCTGCCCTCGAGGCACTCTCTCACTCTTTCGGCCTCAATGAGAAAGGCATTCACGTAGTCTTCGCCGGCTTCAACCTTTCGGAGGAGTATCATGCAGAGCTGCTGGACTACATCAAGGATAAATCGGTGGCCGCCGTGGTTATTTCCAAGTCCGGCACCACTACTGAGCCCGCAGTGGCTTTCCGTGTCATCAAGGAGCACATCGAGGAACGCTACGGCAAGTCTGAGGCTGCTTCCCGGATCGTGGCTGTCACGGACAAGGCACGCGGAGCTCTGAAGAGCCTCTCAGATCAGGAGGGTTACCGCACTTTCGTAATCCCTGACAACGTAGGCGGCCGTTTCTCCGTCCTTACCCCTGTGGGCCTGCTTCCCATAGCTCTGGCCGGTTACGATATCCGGGCCCTGCTCAAGGGTGCCGCCGACATGGCCCGCCGCTGCTCCGGGCGCAGTGAGGAGAATCCCGCTATCATCTACGCCGCAGCCCGCAACGAGCATTACGATTCAGGCAAAAAAGTGGAGATTCTGGTCAATTTCAATCCCAAGCTCCAGTACATAGGCGAATGGTGGAAACAGCTTTTCGGCGAGTCCGAGGGCAAGGAGGGCAAGGGCATCTTCCCCGCATCTGTGAATTTCACCACAGACCTGCACTCCATGGGCCAGTACATCCAGGAGGGCGAGCGGATGCTTTTCGAGACAGTTATCTCCGTAGAGAATGCCGGCCGCGAGCTGATTATCACCAACGATCCCCAGAACCTCGACGGCCTGAACTTCCTCACCGGCATGCACCTCGAGCACTGCAACAGGATGGCTGAGGCCGGTACCCGCCTGGCCCATCTGGACGGCGGAGTGCCTCAGGGCAGGGTGATAATTGACCGCATCGACGAGTACACTCTCGGAGAGCTCTTCATGTTCTTCGAGGAGGCCTGCGGTATCTCAGCCTATATCCTCGGTGTCAATCCTTTCGACCAGCCCGGAGTGGAGGCGTACAAGAAGAATATGTTCGCCCTCCTCGGCAAGCCCGGCTATGAGGCCCAGGCCGAGACTATCCGCAAGAGGCTCGAGTAGCCGTTAATACAGCTCCAGCAGATGAGAAAGGAGTTTCTCAGAAGTGTAGCCGAGCAGTTCTACAGCCTTACGGGTGGAGACCTGCGCGGCTACTGCTTTGTCTTTCCCAACCGCCGCTCGTCCCTCTTCTTCCGCCGCTATCTGGGTGAGACTGTCCGGCAACCCGTGTTTTCTCCGGCTATAACCAACATCAACGATCTCTTCGCCGGTCTTTCCGGCCTGCATTCTCTCGACCGCATAACCCTCCTTCACCGGCTCTATACCGTGTATCGGGAGAAGGTGGCAGGTTTTGACGAGAGTTTTGACGATTTCATCTACCGCGGCGAGGTGATCCTGTCCGACTTCGATGATATCGACAAGTATATGGCCGATGCCGCAGGGCTCTTCACGAACATAAGGGACCTTAAGGAGATAGAGAACCGCTATGACTATCTTACTCCGGCTCAGCGCGAGGCTATAGCCTCTTTCTGGAAAGTGGTCATACCCTGCCGTGAGGGCCGCAAGGAACAGCTGTTTCTTGGAATGTGGGACAGCATGTACGACATCTACACCGGTCTCCGTTCTCTGCTGGAGAGCAGGGGAGAGGCCTACGAGGGTATGATTTACCGTTCGGTGGCAGAACGTCTGAAGGAGGACGACCCGGACCTGCTCCGGGTTCTTGGGCGCTATGAGCAGACGGTATTCGTAGGGCTCAATGCTCCTAACCGCTGCGAGCGTACCCTCTTCGAGATGCTCCAGAGGATGGGCCGCGGGGATTTCTACTGGGACTACTACGGCGAGGCTGTCCGTGACCCGGCCAACAAGTCCTCCCTCTTCATGGAGGACAATGTCTCCCGCTACCCCTCCCTCCATCCGCTGCAGGAGGACGGAGGCCTGTGCGGAGAACCTCCCAGGATAGAGGCCGTCTCCATTCCTTCCGCTGTGGGACAGACCAAATATGTCCATGACATCCTGCAGCGGATTGTCAGTGAGGAAGGTTCTTCCGACCTTTTCTCGACAGCCGTTCTTCTGCCGGACGAACAGCTGCTCTTCCCTCTGCTGAACTCCCTTCCGGAGGAGGTTTCTCCGGTCAATGTAACCATGGGCTATCCATTGGCCCACAGCAATGTATCTTCTTTCGTGACAGCCGTCGCCTCCCTGCAGGACCGTCTCCGGCTCCGCGACGGGAAGGTGTGCTTCTACTGGAGAGACGTACTCGCCCTCCTTGCCCATCCCTACATCGGCGGCAGTCAGACTCTTCAGGATAGGGCTAAGGAACTTAGGGACAATATTATAAAGTCCAATACCATCTATCCCGAGGCCGGTTTTCTCAGCGAAGGACAGCCTCTCCTCGGCCTGATTTTCCAGGACGCGGCGAAAGCGGATACCTCCGCTTCGGAGGCTGTCTCGGAGTATCTCCGCTCTATTCTGGATACGGTCGCAGAAGGAGCCGACCGCATCGACAAGGAGTTCCTCATGGGCTACAGCCGCAGTCTCAATCTGCTGCACTCGCTCGGGATAGACATGCGAAAAGACACTTATTTCCGTCTGCTGCGCCGCCTGGAGGCCTCGGTGTCGATTCCTTTCAGCGGGGAGCCGCTGGACGGCCTGCAGATCATGGGGCCTCTGGAGATACGGGCCCTGGATTTTGAGAACCTGATAATCCTCTCAGTGAACGAGGGCACCTTCCCCTCGCGGAATACAGCTGCCTCGATGATACCCTACAACCTCCGCCGCGGTTTCGGCCTGCCTACCTACGAGTTTCAGGACTCCATCTCGGCCTACCATTTCTACCGCAGTATCTGCCGGGCCCGCAGGGTGTGGCTCCTGACCGACAGCCGGGGCGACGGCCTGCGTTCCGGGGAGGAGAGCCGCTATATCAAGCAGCTTGAGTACCATTACGGCCTTCCGGTGGAACGCCGGACTGTCTCCTTCACCATCACAGGCAATTCACTTCCTCAGGTGGCTCCTGTGCCGAAGACACCGGAGCATCTGGAGACACTGCGCGGGATGACATACTCCAACTCCTCTTTACAGACGTGGATGGGCTGCTCCATGCGTTTCTACTATCAGTACATCCTGGGCCTCAAGGAAGAGGAGGATCTCTCGGAGGGAGTGGACAATGCCGCCTTCGGAACTCTGTACCATTATGTCATGCGCCGGCTCTACGAGCCGTTCATTGGCCGTCCGGTAGACCGGGACACACTCAAAAAAATGGCTGCGGATACCGGACACATGGCTGCTTTGGTGGATGAGGGCTTTCATGAAGAGCTGGGCCTCAAGGAGATAAACGGACGCAACCGTATCGCCGGCGCTCTGGTGGCCAAGCTTGCGTCCAGGACTCTGGAGGTGGATGCCGGACGTGCCGAGGGAGATGAGATCAACTCTATCGTGGCCCTGGAGGAGAACTATACCGCGTCATTCCGGACTCCCGGCGGGCACAACCTCAGGCTCAGGGGTATTTTCGACCGCGTTGACAGGGTGGGAGGCCGGCTTAGGCTCGTGGATTACAAGACCGGAGGAGAACATTTTACCTGTCGGGATATCGGCGAGCTCTTCCAGAGCGACACCCATGCCGGCGGGAGCCATTTCTTCCAGCTTCTGCTGTACCTGCTGATTCTGTCGGGCCGTAAGGAAGAACCTAAGGTGGACGATGTGGAGAATGTCCTGCTGGAGATTTATTATACCCGGAACCTGTATACCGGAGGGCAGTCCTGGCGTACTCCCCTGAGGTCCGAATACGATGAGTTTACTGAGGCTCTGGGCTTTCTGCTGGACAGTATCCTCGACCCGGATGAGCCCTTCAGAGCCTGTGAGGACGGGGCGGCCTGTGAGTACTGCCCTTTTACTGCGTTGTGTAACAGATAATTTACAGAGAATATGCTGGAGATATGCAAGGCATCGGCCGGGTCAGGCAAGACCCACAAACTCACCGGGGAGTATCTGAGGATGCTCTTCAACGGCGGGACAGACCGCTATAAGTCGATTCTGGCGGTGACATTCACCAACAAGGCTACCGGCGAGATGAAACAGAGGGTGCTCGAGGAACTGCACCGGATAGCCTCCGGGGAGAAATCCCCGTTCATAGCCGATCTGGCCGGCTCCGGCCGGTTTGCGGACATGGCTTCCGCCGGCAGTACTCCGGAGGCCGTGGAGAAGGCGGTGCGCCGGCATGCCTCGGCTCTGCTCTCGGCTATTCTGAACGATTACTCTTTATTCAATATCAGCACTATTGACCGGTTCTTCCAGCAGGTGCTCAGGGCCTTCGCCATAGAAACAGGACATTTCTCGTCCTATAATGTGGAAATCAACGATGAAAATATCCTGGCCATGGCAGTGGACGAACTGATGGGCTCGATAGACGACAATGAGGAGCTGCTGCAGTGGCTCATAGACCTGTCGGTCGAGGCGGTGGAGAACGGACGGGACTGGAACAGCGTACCGCAGCTTCTCCGGCTGGGCTCGGAACTTTTCAAGGAGCCGTTCAAACTGGCGGTACGCGGGGCGGGTGTGGAACTGGCAGGCCGCACCTCCATCGCCGAATGCTCGGATACTATGCGGCGGATAGTCCAGGATTTCCGCGAGGAGAGCCGCAGGATGGCGGAGAAGGCGGCGGCCATAATGGGCCGTTATGACCTCTCGGCAGACGACTTCAAGGGAGGTTCCCGCTCGTTTATGAACTATTTTGACAAACTTCGGTCCGGCCGCTTCGAGGCTCCTTCCGCCACATTTGTCAGTATGGCGGAGGAAGAGCCGGCCAGATGGTGCGCCTCCTCGGCCCAAACCCGGGCCTCCGACATAGCCTCCGCATATCATGCCGGGCTGGCGGAGCTGGTCCGCAGGGCCTCCGACCCGGACCGCCTCACCAAGTACTTCACAGCCCTGGAGATACTGCGAAATCTTTCCGTGGCCGGTATCCTGAGCGACATCGAGGCTCAGGTCCGGGACCACTGCCGCCGCAACAACCTGGTCCTGCTTTCTGACACCCCGCGTTTCCTGTCGGATATCATTGACGGAAGCGATACACCTTTTATATACGAGCGTGTGGGGTCCCGTCTGGACAACTACCTGCTGGACGAGTTCCAGGATACCTCGCGTATGCAGTGGGACAACTTCGAGCCCCTGCTCCGTGACAGTGTGGATGCAGGCAGTCCATGTCTGATCGTGGGCGACGTCAAGCAGAGCATCTACCGCTGGAGAGGCTCCGACTGGAGGCTGCTGGATACAGAGATAGCCTCCCGCTTCGACCCCCGCAAGGTTCACACCGATACTCTGGCCTACAACTGGCGCAGTTCCGCCGAAGTGGTGTCCTTCAACAACTCTTTCTTCGGCTCCGTCGGCACCCTGACCGGGGATGAGCTCATCGGCCGCATCTACTCAGACGCCGTGCAGCGGATACCGGAGGGCAGCAGCCGTCCCGCCGGACACATCAAGGTTACATTTACCGAGGGGACAGGCTCGGATATGTGGGAGGAGAGTTATCTGCAGCGTATTCTCGAGGCGGTCCGTACTCTTCTGGAGCACGGCTACCGGCCCGGTGACATAGCCTTTCTGGTCCGTACCAGGGCCGAGGGCGCCGCAATATCGGACCTGCTGATAGCCAACGGCTACAATATCATGACCGAGGACTCTCTCAGGCTTTCTTCCTCCGCTGCGGTGCGCCGGACCGTGGACTGCCTGAAGGAGACGACCGGCGGGGAATCACTGTACAACATCTGTGAGGATATTCTGCGTTCCCGTCCCGACGGGCAGGAGGACGGCGGTTCTGCCTTTGTCAATGCTTTCTTGGACTGCGTTCTGGAGTATATCGGCTCGGAGGGTTCGGATATCACCGGATTCCTGCGCTGGTGGGAGACCGAGGGGGCTGACCGCTCCATATCGGCACCTGAGGGGAGGGACGCCCTGCGCGTGATTACGATTCACAAGTCCAAGGGGCTGGAGTTCAAGGCTGTAATTGTGCCTTTCCTTCAGATTCCATTTGCCCCTAAGGGCAACAGCGCCAAATACATCTGGTGCGGTTCCTCTGTGTCCCCCTTCGACATGCTGCCGGTCTATCCCCTGGAGTGCCGCAGCAGCCTGGAGCAGACCGTCTTTGCAGATGACTACCTTCGGGAGAAGCGCTACAGTGCCGTAGATGCGGTCAATGTGGCGTATGTCGCCTTTACTCGGGCGGTGCAGGAACTCATCGTCTTCGCCCTTGTGCGTCATTCCAAGAATGGTCTGGCCCCCAACTCAGTCTCCCATATCCTCTGCACCCACCTTCAGGGACAGATCGAGGACGGTGTCTACGAACTGGGAGAATGGACCTCGCCCGAATATAAGAAGGACGGGAAGAGGGTAGTGGCCGGGGAGGAAATGCTCCGGGTGCCGTCGGTCCCCATAGGAGACAGGCTGAAACTGTCTTTCCGTGGAGATGAGTTCTTCACGAGGGACAGCCGCCGGACTAGAGGCATTGTCCTGCATGAGATATTGTCCAAAGTCGAGACGGCCTCGGATCTGGAAGATGCGGTGTACGGAGCCGTATCCTCGGGTATTCTCCCGGCCAATGAGGGGCCGCAGGTGCTGGAACAGCTCTCGGAGATGCTGCGGTCGGTGAGTGACAGGCATTGGTTCGACGGGACTTATCTCCTGATGAATGAGGCTACCGTCATTGCCCCGGGAGGGGACAGTTATCGTCCGGACCGGATGATGTTCAGCCCTGACGGACAGACGGCAGTGGTGGTGGACTACAAGTTCGGCCGTCGCCGGGACGGACAGTACCGCTCTCAGGTGAGGGGCTATATGAGTCTTCTCGGCCAGATGGGGTACCGGGAGGTGAAGGGATGGCTGTGGTACGGGGAGGACGGAGTGGAGGAAGTTGGACAATCTACGGGGAATTGATTATATTTGCGACCGGATTTTAAACTGAACTGAAAATTATGTCAAAAGTAGTTTACAATGTCAAGGGCATGATGTGCGGTCACTGTGTCATGCATGTTCAGAAAGCCCTGGAGACACTACCTGGCGTAAAGGCCAATGTAACACTGGAGCCGGCTCAGGCCGAGATTGAATTTTCTGACAAAATCTATGACAGGCAGGAACTTCAGGCTGTGATCTCAGACAAGGCCGGGAATTATGTTCTGGAGGATTAACCAAAACGATTAAGCATACGATGATGAGATTTAATTTTAAAACGGCGGTCATTGCTGTATTGGCAGCGGTGTCCGCTGTCGCGATTGTGTCGTGCTCGTCCGAAATAGATCTTACAGACGGGCTTGACACAACTGTCACATGGGGCGGAGAGGCTTTCTCCCTGCCCATAGGCTCCACAGCGGAAATTGCTGTCGGAGACTTTCTGGAGTTGTCCGAGGGGGACATTATCCGTACCGATGAGGATGGAAACTACTATCTGGAGTTCTCCGAATCATTTTCCCAGACTATATCTATGACTCAGTTTACCAGTAGGCTGACAGTGCCCGGCTTTGCTCATGATTTAGAGCCCAGGCCGGTGCGTCTTCCTGAAATAGGGGATATTCCTGAAAATACTCCCGACGTGGATGTTCCGGAGGATGTTCCGGGTGAGGATATTCCTGGTATTATCGTAGATGGAGACAAGATAGGAGTCAATATGGGCTTCGAGGAGGAGTTCATATACGAGTTCGGTTTTGAGGAAGCGAAGGATGAGGGGCTGGTGAGCATTGACCGTGTGGACCTGAGCGAGACTTTTCTCCGTCCCGAGATAGAACTCAGCGGTCTTGACGAACTGCCGGCATCCATGGAGGTAAGGGTTACCGTTGAGGTGCCGGAACATTATGTCTTCGAGGAATCTCCTATGGTTGATCCGGAGGCGGGCACTGTGACTTTCACGGGTGTGATGAACGATGAGGGAGTAGTGGAGTTCACGCCCGTAACGCTTGTCGCCATCGAGTTCGAGCCTGGAGACGATGCCATGCAGGACTTCGTGTTTACCGATACTTTCGCCGTGACCCAGTCGGTGCTGATGGTTTCACGTGAGGACCTTGAGGGTGTATCCGGCAGAGTCATGGATGCGGCCCTGACGATTATTGCCGGTTCTGACGACGGCAATCTCAGGCCGGAGTCATTCAGAGGTAAGGTGGACATTGATGTGGATCCTGTAAACGAGAGTCTGGTACTGACAGGTATACCCGACATGCTCAAGTCCGAGGATGCCAGCCTGGATTTCTATAATCCCAGGCTTACGGCCAGGGTCAGCACCAATGCCAATGTGCCTGTGGATATGCATGCTCAGATAATCCCGGTATTCCCGACAGGAGACGGGGACGAGGTCTCTCTGGATCTCGAGGCTCCCGTTTCGCCTGATCCGGATGTGATTGAAACAGCCCTGTTCTGGATATCCTCCGATGACCCTTCGGGTAATCTAGACGCAGCCGGTTACGAATGGGTGGAGGCCGATGTCCGCGGTCTCCTGACCCGTATTCCTGATGAAGTAAGGGTCAATATAACCGCTGGTACCGATCCCACAGAGTCTGCATACGTAGTATGTGACGAGGAATATACCGTAGATGGCGAGTTTGCCTTCAATGTGCCTTTCTCTTTCGGTGATAGCCTGAGATTTGCAGTGAGGGACACTATAGAAGGCATGCCGGAGATTCTTTCCACTCTGGTCAGGTCCGCCAATGTACAGATTGCAGGAACGGTGACCACTACCATTCCCGTGAATGTCAATCTCAAGGCATATTTCCTGGACAGCTACATGAACAGAATAGAGATGCCTGACATAACCCAGCTTATCAACGGTACGGCCTCGGCAGGAACACCTCAGGAGACTCCTCTGGAGCTCAATGTGCCGCAGACTGATATCCGGAATGACATCTCTTACCTGGTCTTCGAGTTCGAGCTGCTCTCCGGCCAGACACCCGGAATACCTCTTTCAGAGGACTCATCCATACAGGCGGATATTATCCTTAACGTACCCGGAGGAGTGACTGTAGACTTCAATGACCTCAATTTTTAAAGCAAGAATACGATGAAAAAGATACTTTCAGTCATATCATTTCTGACTCTCGGTGCGATATTGCTCAGTGCGCAGAGCAGGACGAGTTACTTCGTACGCAACTCGACTCAGAACCATTACATGAATGCGGCGTTCGTTCCTGACCAGGGCTATGTGGGAGTGCCTTTCCTGAATGGTTTCGATATACAGTTGGGCGGCAATTTCGGCCCCAGTACTTTCCTGTATCCCCTGTCCAACGGCAAGACCGGTCTCTTTCTCAATGAGGAAGTAAGTTCCGAGGCTTTCCTGGCCGGACTCAGAAACAATACCTCCCTGGATCTCAACTTCGGATACAATGTTGTCGATGCCGGATGGTTTACCGGAAAGGATTCCTTCTGGACCATATCCCTGGGGATGGATGTTAATGTGGATTCCTCCATTCCCAAGGAATTTTTCCGATTCCTGAAGAACGGCATGACTACCAATCCCCAGAGCTATACGATAGAGAATCTGGGAATAGGGGCTCAGGCCTATGCGCACCTGTCTCTCGGCTATTCCCGCGGACTGGACGAGCTGGTCAAGGGACTGCGCGTGGGTGCGAAGGTGAAACTGCTGGCCAGTGTGGCTGATCTGCAGATGCAGGTGGACAGGCTGGACCTGAACATGAGTTCCGATGCATGGACTGTCAACTCCCTCGGGTCTGCCCGCATTCTCGGCGGAGGACTCGTGCCCAGCTTCGATGAGGACGGATATCTCAACGGTCTGGGCTTCGAACCGTCCGAACTGGGTGTAGGCGGTTTCGGAATGGCCTTCGACCTTGGAGCCGAGTATACCATTTCCGAAGGAACACCTGTGGACGGACTCCGGTTCTCCGTGTCGGTTACTGATCTCGGCTTCATCTCTTACGGCAAGAATAAGTCCCGCATCCTCTCGGCAGACGGCTCTGTCCGCTACGAGGGTATTGAGAATATAGGCGGTGACGAGGATATCAGTTCCCAGCTGAACGGAGTTACCGACGAACTTATGGGGCTTGCCTCGTTTACCGAGCAGGAAGTGAGCGGTAGCCAGAACGGTTCTCTGGCGGCGACCCTGTATGCCGGAGTGGATTATTCGTTCCTGGATGACAAGATGAATGTAGGTCTGCTCTATTCTGCCCGTTTCGGCCGTTTCCGCACCGAGAATGAGCTGACACTGGCCTGGAACTATGCTCCTGTACGCAGTTTCGACATAGCTCTGAGTTACTCTCTCCTCAAGACTCACTCCACTTTCGGATGGCTGATAACATTCGTGCCCACCAGGGGCGTGGGACTGTTCGTAGGAAGCGATTTCACACCTCTGAATTATACCGCTTTCAATATTGAGGGCATCAAGATTCCTGTTCCTGCCAGAGAACTGATGTTTGACGCGCATTTCGGTCTGACAATATCTCTGGGCGGATCCAACAGAAGGTATTAGCAGACGCACAGGCAACATAAAAGCCTCCGTACGATGAAAAGTACGGAGGCTTTTATGTTGCAGTCGCCCGTCGTCTAGATGGCAGGAGCGGAGAAGTGCTCCTTCGAGAAGATGCGGGCCTCGGTGATTACCACGCTGTTGCCGTCCTTGTCCCTCATAGTGCCGACGAGTGTGCCGATCATCCTCTTGTGGTCCACGTTGGTGCACTCAAATCTGATGTGATACGGCTCGTCGATGTACACCGGTCTGAGGTAGGTGACATTCTGAGAGATGAAGTATGCGAGCTTGTCGGCCGGCCACATGGTGCCGAATACCTTGGCAAACGCGCACAGGATGAGGACTCCCTGAGCTACCGGACGTCCGAACTCGGTCGCGGTGGCGTATTCGCGGTCTATGTGTACGGGATTATAGTCATCCGTCAGCTTGGCATAGACCTCGGCGTCTTTCTGGGTGAAGACGGTGTTGTAGTCATAGGTGTCGTGTTCCTTGATCATAACATGAAGATTTTAGATTAGCCCTATAAAGATAGGACAAATAACCGGAAAAAGCAAATTTAGGACTCCTAAAATAGCATTTAAAATGTCAGGGATAGACCGTCGTATGCAGGCTCAATGCCCTCAGGCAGGGTTTTGCAGAGGTCCTCGTACTTTTCCAGCTGGTGGGAGAGATGGGTCAGGAAGCAGTGCCGGGCACCCACCTTGCGGCAGACTTCTATGGCTTCGTCCAGGGAAAAATGGGAGATGTGCGGAGTCCTGCGGATGCAGCTGACGACGAAGATGTCCACCCCACGGAAACGCTCTATGGACTCTTCGGAGATGTAGTTGGCGTCAGTCAGATAGCCCAGGCGTCCGAAACGGAATCCCAGGATGGGCAGCTTGTAGTGCATCGCACGCACGGGGATTATCTCCACTCCGTCGATGCAGAATGGCTCTTCTCCTATGGTGTGCAGGACGAAGTCCGGAACTCCGGGATAGCGGTGGTCTCCGAAGGCATAGGCGTACTCCCGCTTGAGGGAGTCCTGTACCATAGGCTCTGCGTAGATGGGAAATGCACGTTGCATGAAGTAGTTGAAGGCTCTTACATCGTCCAGCCCCCCGGTATGGTCCTTGTGCATGTGGGTGAGGAGTACGGCGTCCAGCTCCCGGATGCCGCTGCGCAGTATCTGCTGCCGGAAGTCCGGACCTGCGTCCACAACCAGCCTGAGCCCTTCGTATTCGATGTAGGCGGAGGTTCTCAGCCGTTTGTCGTGGAAATCGTCCGAGCGGCAGACAGGGCAGGAGCAGCCGATGATGGGCATGCCCTGGGAGGTGCCTGTCCCCAGAAATTCTATTTTGTTGTGGACTTTAGCGCTCATCGGCCCCAAAGATAGGGAAATTTGTATAATTTTGTATTTATGAATTGCAGACTTTATCTCGTACCGGCTCCCCTCGGGGACAATCCTCCCGAGGAGGTCATTCCTCCGTATGTATTCGGGCAGATAGCCCATGTTACCCGCTTTGCGGTGGAGGATGTACGCACGGCCCGCAGGTATCTGTCCCGCATCGGTTTCAAGGGCAGGATAGACTCTCTCACGTTCCATGAGATCAACGAGCATTCCTCTCCGGAGGACATAGAGCAGATCGCAGCGGTCTTCGCGGAAGGGGAGGATATGGCCCTGATATCGGAAGCCGGTCTGCCCGCAGTGGCCGATCCCGGGGCGGCCCTCGTGGCCCTGGCGCACAAAGCCGGGGTGGAGGTGGTCCCCTTTTCAGGCCCGTCGTCCCTGATGATGGCCCTGATGGCTTCCGGGATGAACGGGCAGTGCTTCGCCTTCGCCGGTTATATACCTGCCAAGACCGATGCCCGCCGCAGGAGGCTCAAGGAACTGGAGGCCCGTTCCCGCCGGAACTCGGAGACCCAGATTCTCATCGAGACCCCTTACCGGAGCGATGCCCTCTTCCAGGACATCCTCTCAGTCTGCGATCCGTCCACGAGGGTATGCGTTGCCGCCGGCATCACCCTTCCGGACCAGATGATACGGACCCGCACTGTCGCCCAGTGGCGCAGGGAAGGCCTGGTTATTTCCAAACGGCCGGCGGTATTTCTAATTCTAGCCTGATTCAATATGGGAAAAATAGAACTTTGCGGCATGCGCTTTTTCGCCCATCACGGCTGTTTCCACGAGGAGAAGGTCATCGGCAATCATTTTGTCGTGGACTTCGAGGCCTGGGCCGACACCCGTGCGGCGTCTGAGAGTGATGCTCTCGAGGATACACTCAACTATCAGCTTATCTATGACATCGTAAAGGAGGAGATGGCAGTGTCTTCCAACCTTCTGGAACACGTGGCCGGACGTATTCTGCGCCGTTTCCGCTCGGCCTTCCCGGCAGTGGAGAGGGCCAGGGTTTCGATAGCCAAGCTCAATCCCCCGCTCGGAGGTGAGGTCGGTGCGTCTAAGGTAACCCTTGAACTGCAGGACGTATGAGGGTCGCCGTGCATACTCTCGGCTGCAAGCTCAATTACGCCGAGAGCTCGACTATAGCCCGGGAATTTGCCGTCAGGGGCTATGAAGTGGTGCCGTCCACGGAGGAGGCGGACATCTATGTAATCAATACCTGTTCCGTCACTGAGCACAGCGACAAGAAGGACCGCAATCTTATCCGCCGTCTGCACCGCCGTTCACCCGGAGCGGTTATCGCCGTGGTGGGCTGCTACGCGCAGCTGCGCGGGGACGAGATAGCGGCCCTGGAAGGGGTGGATATAGTGCTTGGGGCGGGAGCCAAGGGGCAGGTTGCGGATGAGGTGGAGCGTCTTCTGGCTGCCGGAGGGCACGGACAGGCTCCTCAGAAGCTGGAGTTGTGCGATATAGATTCGGTGCGCAATATTTTCCCCGCTTATTCGACCGGTGAGAGGACACGGGCATTCCTAAAGATTCAGGACGGCTGCGACTACAAATGCTCCTACTGTACTGTACCGTATGCCCGCGGAGGCAGCCGGAGCCTTCCCAAGGCCATGCTGCTGGAACAGGCCCGGGAGATAGCCGCTTCCGGTATAGTGGAGATAGTCCTGACCGGGGTCAACACCGGGGATTACGGACGCAAGACTGGAGAGAGCTTCCTGGATTTGCTGCAGGGACTCAATGAGGTGGACGGCATAGAGCGCTACCGCATATCCTCCATTGAGCCCAATCTGCTGACTCCAGAGATAGTGGAATGGATTGCCTCCGGAACGAAGTTTCTCCCGCATTTCCATATCCCTCTGCAGTCCGGCTGCGACCGGATACTCAGCCGGATGGGGAGGAGGTACCGTACGGCTGATTTCCGCAGCAAGATAGAGCTTATCCGCAGCAGGATGGATCATGTGTTTTTCGGCATCGACGTGATCGTGGGATTCCCGGGTGAGACGGAGGATGACTTCCGCTGTACCTGCGATTTTCTGGAGGAGATACATCCCGCATACATCCATGTATTTCCATATTCCCGCAGAGCCGGCACTCCGGCTGCGGCGATGCCGGACCAGGTGCAGGAGAGCGTGAAGACAGCCAGGGTAGAGATTCTGGAGGAGATGTGCGGACGTCTGCACGGGGAGTTCTGTGCCATGAACAGCGGCAGGGAAGAGGAGGTGCTCTTCGAGGGCAAGTCCGGGAACGGTATGATGGCAGGCTATACGCGCAATTACATAAGAGTCGAGCGGCCCTATGACAGGGAACTTATAGGCAAGGTTGTCAAGGTCATTCTGCCTTGACGTTCTCTTCTTCTTCCTTGTAGTAGTAGACGGAACCCTGTTCCTGGTATTCCACGGAGCCGGTCTCTTCCAGGAAATTCATGGGATTCTCCTTAGGCTTGAGCACTTCTTCCTTGACAATATTCGCCTCGGCCGCCTCCCTCTCAAGTTCTTCCTCCGCTTCCCGGAGTATCTCCAGCTCGTACTGCTCCCTGCGTTTCCGGCTCATGAAAATATTCCGCCAGAAATCCCCGAACGTGTCGAATTCGTCCTGATACGTGATTCCGAGACCGCTTCGCTGGGTATTGTCCAGATAATTGGAATAGCTGTCCGCTGACCTGGTGAAGAGAGTGACGCGGAGTTTGCCCTGACGGTCCACCTTAATCTCTGCGTCGAAGTCCCCGGCCCAGTTGGAGGAAGTTTCGTCATTTCCGACATTTCCGTTGATGACCAGTCGGTTGTTGAAGGCCTGATAGGATACGGCCACGTCGAACATACCCCAGCTTCCCCCGGAGCCCCCGGGCTGGTAGTTAAGTCCCAGGTCCAGCGGTATGTCCAGCTGTCTGAATATGTTGTTGAACTGATTGGACAGTATCTCGCTGGCGTTGGAGTATAGAATCGTGGAGTTGTTTATGATACCCGACTGCTCGTCAGGTACGAAACTCCCTGAGATGAGCAGGGCCATGAACTGCTTCTGAATCTTGTCAGGAGTGCTCAGGGCACTTTCCACCTGTCCCTTCGTGATGGGGTCCAGGTCAGGTATGTCTATGGTAAAGGACAGCTCGGGGTTGGACAGCGGACCCTGGAGGTGGATGCCGCAGTCTACGTTGCGCCTGTTGCCGACGGATGTGGTGTCGGCGATGAGGGTGGAGATGGAGGCTTTGGTCCTGTAGGTCGCGCCCACGTTGAGGTTGGTGTTGCGGAAATCTCCGTTGAACGCTATGGTGCCGCCTTCGTCGATGATGAAGTCCCTGGACTGAATCGACAGTACGAAATGATAGCTTCCTTCCGATATGGTGTAGTCTCCGCGGATATCGAAGAGATTGCGGGACGGATTGAGGGTAAGGTTCAAGTTACCGTTACCCGTGCAGCGCAGTACTTCTCCGAGCTGTTTGTCCATCTCTACCAGAAGTTCCGTACCCTGGGTTACGGTAGCTGCAGCCCTGATCTCAATATTGCCCTTGCCGGACTTGCTCTTGGTGTCGTCTGACTCTGTTGCAACCTTGGAGATACTGTCTGCCGGTATCCGGAAGTCTGTGTAGGAAATAAGGTCGGAGGTAGTGGCTGATGACGAGGAGGACAGAGGAACGTGAAGGGAGGAGTTGCCTGCGGTGGATACCTGTGCGTCTACCAGGAGGTTGTCCGTAAATCCGGACAGGGTTACTGTCCCGGAAGCAGAGGCATTTCCGTAGAATTTCTCATTGTCCCTTTCCTGGGTATTGAGTACCTGGAAGTCGGCAAATGTCATATTGGCATCCAGGTAGATGTTCTTGAAGAAGTCATGGCTAAGACTGCCTGAAAGCAGGGCTGTCGAACCGGCAGGGTCGGCTATTGTCAGGCTGTCCAGGTCGATGCTCCTGTTGCTTAAGGTTATCGGACCGTTAATGATGTAGGGAACTTTGGTGAATACCGGCGTGATGGCCAGAGAGTCTATACGGCTGTTGCTGCTGGACAGCATCAGTCTGTCGGGCTGGCCAGTGACATCTATCTCGCCGCTGAGCCGGCCTCCCGTAACGGAAACGAAATCGGAGAGGAATGGGGACAGTGCGCGCATACCCATCTGATTTAGAGTCACGTCCAGATCCAGATAATTGCGTCCCGGAATGAAGTATCCGCTTATATTGATAGGGTTGAGGTCTTCTATATAGTTGTTGGTCAGTAGGTTGAATCTGTCACGGGCCAAATCCCTGCGGCTGAGGACTGACAGCCTTCCAAGTTTCTCTCCCCGTAGGCTCAGGCTGTCTCCGGTAAGTTCCATGGTCGCACCCATATTCGAGAATAGGTTGTCGATATCGACTTTACCGGACAGTTTTCCCTGCAAGTCCAGTGAGTTCCCCGTAAAGGAGTTGAGCAGGTCCAGGTCGAAATTGGCAAGACTTAGGGACAGGATGCTTTCAGGGTTTTCGGAAATTGCTCCTGAAATGTACAGGGAGTCGTCTCCGCAATAGAGCCCCAGACCGTTGACAGTATATTCCCTGGGCCGGATGCTCAGTTCTGCCGGGGAAAGTTCCCAGATATGATTCCTGATATTGAATCCGGAACTGTCTATTGATATATCCGCCAAGAGCTTGCCGTTCCGGTCCTTCCACGCATCAATCATGGCGGAAAAATTCAGCCAGGTAGTGTCCGCATTGTTGTATGTCAGCCTCAGGCGCAGGTTGTCCTCGTGGCCGGCAAGAGACAGCAGGGTGTTATCGACAGTCATCCCTCCCGAGCGGATGCTGCCCACTGCCAGTGCGGCCCTGACATTGTCGCTGTAGTTGTCGGCATCCACTGCCAGGCCGTCGAATGTGTATCCGTTTCCTTTCTTGTTACGGAAGGCGATTGACGATGACTGCAGTCCCGCCTTCAGGATGTTGTTTTCATCCAGGCTTATGTCTATGGTAGTGCTGTCGGCGATATAAAGTCCAGGCATGATGATGTCGCATATCTGTGACATGTCGAAGGTGCGCAGATGGAAGTTGTAGTAGCCGTTATTCCCCGATGTCCTGGAGGTATCTATATCCAGAAGTCTTTCAGTGGATGTGGTTTTCATGGCCAGTTTAAGCCTTTCGACCAGTCTGGCAGGGGAATCTGTACTGGTATAGCCCGCCTGGAGAATCGGAGACTGCAGAGTCACTGTGTGACGTTTCTCTGAAAGTGCGGAACGGATGTAGATGGAGTCTATGTGGTATTGTCCGTTGGTATTTGCGTAGCTGATATCTTGCAGCATGATATTTCCCAGGACGCTTCTGTCAGTCAGTCTCAGGTCGGCGCTTGCTGTCACACCCGCCGTGGCCATAGTACCTTTCTTGTCCAGGTTCATGGCCATGAGGTCCGCGTATGGAACGTCCATAAATACACGGATACGTCCTGGATGCATGTTTCTGTCCAGTGTCACCACGCCCTGGAACATTGCGGGAACCGCCCTGTCATGACTGATGAGCCTTACGTCCGCAATGCTGTCGGCAAGAGAGCCTTTGATGTCGATATCCCTGTATTCATATCCGTTGACGTTGAGGCTGGAGATATTCATTGATTGTATTTCTGCCGAGATACCTTTATCGGAGCCTTTACGGGGCAGATGCGCGTTTATTTTGGAATTGAATCCTGTGCGTCCCAGAGTCCCGCTGTGCAGAAACTGTCCTAAATCCAGATTTTCCACCCACAGGCTGCTTTGAATGCTGTTTCCGGAATTGTCCTTCCGGACGCAGGCTTCAAAGCCGACTTTTCCTGCTTCCGACGAGAGGGCTCCTATGCCGTACAGGCTGTCTATCGTTCCGTACGCGATGCCGTTCAGGGAGATTCTGGTGTCCGGTATGACCGAAGCTATGCCGTTGGGCTTGCCGCTGAAGTCCGATATTATATCCGATATACTCTGTGGGGATGAGGTGATGTTCTTGATTGTCACGTTGAAGTACGTGTCCATGATATCGGGCAGTCCTGTAAGTGCGGCGCTGAGATGCAGTTCTGTATCGGGGCCGGAGGTAATCTGCAGGTCGTATGTCCTCAGGTCGCTGACAGTTCCGTTTATTCCGCCTTTGAGGTTCATTTTCAGGGAATTGTCCCTCAGGGAAGGGGCAAAGACTCCTATGCTTCTGAAGTCCAGGGTGCTGCGGTTGAAGTCAGCGCCCAGTACTATTTTATTCACAAAGTCTTTCAGGTCCTTGCCGCTGGTGTATCCGAAAGAGAGGTACTCGGCATTGATCTCCGACCATGAGTCTATCAGGTGCAGGTTGTCCAGCCTGGACTCGGCCGAGTCCAGGGAGAATGAGCCGCTGAGAGACTGCAGCTGATAGCCGCACCGGTCGTAGCATCCCAGGTCCCTGATTCTGCATGAAACAGTATTGTCCTCTATTTTCACGCGATTGATGCGTGCATCTATGCCCTTGAGTCTCATGTTTTTGAAGTTCATGCAATCATCCCTCACAGGAATTGTGTCAGCCAGAGGACTGACCAGGGAAAACGCCATGTTGCGGAGTGTGATTTCGTCCGCGGTCATGTCAGGCATGATGAAGGGTTTTTTAAGAGAGTCCGGCTTAGGAGCGGTCCTGAATATGCGGTTGATGTTGTTATACTTGCCGGGTCCCTCTTTAATGAGATTGAAACATCCGTTCTGCAGGAAAAGACGGTTGATGTGGATACGGCCGCGCAGCAGATCGGAGGGGGAGATAGAGACCGAGAGTTTCTCGACGGAGGCCAGGGTGTCCCCCTGCTCTCCGGTGATGCATATTCCATAAGCCATAACCTTGTTGACGAATACGATGGCCACCCTGTCCACTTCTATCTTCCCGTCGATTTTTTCCTGCAGGGCCGTCACCGCCTTATGTGCAATGCGGGTCTGCAGCTGCGGAAACTGCAGTGCCACATAACCTGCAACAGGGGTTATGCAGATGAGAATCAGGAGACCTGTTAATATTTTTCTAAATGTTCTGATATGTTTTCTAACTTTACTTTTAAATTTGCGATTTGACTTACAAAGTTAATATTTTTTCTTAATAGAATATATGGGACAGAATAAAGGTTTTTATCATTTCCTGGCCATTCTGACAGTGGCGATCTGGGGTGCCACCTTCGTGTCTACGAAGATTCTGATTAATAACGGACTATCTCCCAATGAGATATTTTTCTACCGTTTTCTCATAGCTTATGCGGGTATATGGATATTTTCCCATAAGAAACTTTTTGCCGACAACTGGAAGGACGAACTGATGCTGGCCTGCGCAGGACTGTTCGGCGGTTCTCTGTACTTCCTGACCGAGAATACCGCCCTGGGTATCACACAGGCCTCAAACTTATCATTCCTTCTATGCGGTACGCCGATTCTTACTACTCTGATCAGCAGACTTTTTTTCAAGGATGATAGAATAAGCCGCATGGTGTACATCGGCTCGGCCGTCGCCCTTGCCGGTGTGGCCCTGGTGGTCTTTGACGGATCTGCCGGCCTGAAGATATCTCCTGTCGGAGATTTGCTGACTTTGGCAGCAGCACTGTCCTGGGGATTTTACAGCATATTCATCCGCAAACTGGAGAACAGGTATGATACTATGCTGATAACCAGAAAGGTGTTTTTCTATGGACTGATTACTATCCTCCCTACTTTTATCGTCAATCCCCCTGAGCCGGCACTGCTTTTCAGCTCCGGCGTCAAGGTATGGGCGAACCTGCTCTTCCTGGCTGTCCTGGCATCCCTGGTATGCTTCCTGACCTGGAACCTGGTTATAAGGCACATCGGAGTGGTGAAGTCCTCGAACTATCTCTATCTCAACCCGGTCATTACCTGCATCACTTCCGCCATTGTCCTGGGAGAAAAAATAACCCCTGTCGCTGTGACAGGGGCTCTGTGCATTATGGCCGGGGTATGGCTGGCTAGTCGGAAATGACTTGTTCCTGCTCCCGTTTCTTCTGCATGCGGGCAGCGGTAAATTCGAGTATCAGCACCAGTGCGACTCCGATGAGGGCGAATGTTACTGCCAGTCCGATGTGGCCGGAGAACAGCTGTCCAAGGTCGGGATGGTGGGGCATAACCGGCCGGGAAACGTCTCCGATCTGAAGCTGCCAGGGCCAAACCTTCACCAGTGAGCCGATCATGATGCCGGCCAGGGCGGAAATGGTGGTCACGTGATATTTCTTGAGCAGCCATGAAAGGAAATGGGAGAACGATACGATACCTATGGCGGCTCCTGCGATGAATACCAGTATCACGACTATATTCAGGTCGGTGAGGGCCTTGAGCATGTATTCGTATTTGCCGAGCAGTAGCAGGATAAAACTGCCTGATATTCCTGGCAGAATCATGGCGCATATGGCTATCGCGCCGCAGAGGAAGATGAACCAGAGCTGGTTGGGAGTCTCGGTGGGTGAGACCAGACAGATGGCGGCTCCTGCGGCTATTCCGAGCAGGAGTGCGATGATGTTCTTGATTTTAGTCAGATCTATGTCCTTGAGGATCAGTATAGCCGAGGCTATGATAAGGCCGAAGAAGAAGGACCACAGGGGTATGGGCTCGTTGGCCATCAGGTACTGCATGAGCTTGGCCAGAGAGAAGAAACTGATGGCAATACCGAGAATCAGGGAGAAGAGAAAAGTTCCGTTGATGTGTTTCCAGAACTTACCGATCTTCCCGGTAAACAACAGTTTGAATGCCTGTGTGTTGATTGATTTGATCGAATTGAGCAGTTCCTCGTAGATGCCTGTCAGGAAGGCAATGGTACCGCCGGAGACTCCTGGAATTACGTCCGCGGCTCCCATACCTATGCCTTTGACGGTGATAAGTGCGTAGGATGAAAATGTTCTCATTTTGTAGAATCAGTGTGTATTGTAGTGAGATAAATTAGAATGTTCTTCATGAGCTCATCAGGCTTGATGGCCCCGTCTCCTCCCATGGAGACAAACATATCGTATGGGGAAGGGGAGGAGGACGATATGCCTATTCTGAAAGAAGCGTCGGTCCTTGCCAGTATGTAGTCCACGGCGAAGAGACGCTTGCCTGCGGTAAGGTCTATGAGTATGTCAAAGTGGTCGGTAATAAACTCTGTGACAATCTTCTCGTCAGGAACTCCGTACCAGTTGAGGTTGTCACGGTGGATGATTGACATGAAGGGTGTTGAAAGAAATCCTGCTTCACCCTGGGGGGATTTCCGCAGATCCACGCAGATTCCTTTATAATTGATCCTGCGTTTCTGGAGCTCCCATTTCAGATCGTTGACGGCTTCTGCGGACCCCTGGATCTCGGCATTTACGATAAAGCCGACCAGGCCGGCATCAGAAAGAGATACATATTTCCCTTTATGAGGGTTTACTATCTTCTTCAGTGCCTTTTTTTGCAGTATCCGTGTTAAAAACCAATCAATCATCCGACAAAGATACGAAACTGTTTTGATTTTTTATATTTTTGCTCGGTTTTAATATTTCTAAAATGAGTACAGCTGTCAATATCGGAATATTCGGAAGGCGTAATGTAGGTAAGTCTTCACTTATCAATACACTTGCAGGTCAGGAGGTTGCTATAGTGTCAGACCATCCGGGCACTACTACGGATCCTGTCCGCAAGCGCATGGAGATTTTCGGCCTCGGCCCCTGTGTCCTTATCGATACGGCGGGAATAGATGATGACGGCAGTCTGGGCCGTATGAGGGTAGCAAGAACTGAAGAGGTTACAGCCCAGATAGATATCGCTCTGCTGTTGTTCTCGGCGAGTGATTTCGGTAAGCCTGAAGAGGACCTGATGGATACTCTGACGCGGTATTCTGTTCCAGTGGTTCTGATTCACAGCAAGTCTGACATATCCTCAGTAGACAGCAGGCTTAAGGACCGGCTTCTGCAGAAGTATCCCGACGCCGGTTTTCAGGATTTCTCTTCCTCTGCGGGAATCCTTGAAAAAGACAGTATGATACAGTCCCTTCTGGAGACGGTCCGCCGCCTGGTCTCTTCCTCCCGCATGGTAGAGCGGCCCATGTTCGACGGAATAGTATCAGCAGGACAAAGAGTTCTGCTGGTGTGCCCGATAGACAGCGAGGCGCCTACTGGCAGGCTGATTCTGCCTCAGGTCAATGCCATACGCTCTCTTCTTGATATCGGTGCAATAGTGACGGTCGTCCAGCCGGCGGCTCTTCCAGGTCTGTTCCGGGAAAATGGAGAGCGTTTCGACCTCGTTGTGACGGACAGCCAGGCTTTCTCGGAAGTGGCTTCGGCAGTTCCGGAACAGGTTCCCCTCACCAGTTTCAGTATGCTGCTGGCACGCAGCAAAGGGTGTTTCGACAAGTATATCCAGGGAACGCCGGCGATTGACCGGCTTGAGGATGGAGACAGAGTGCTTATACTGGAGTCCTGTTCCCATCATTCTTCCTGCGAGGACATAGGTCGGGTGAAAATCCCGGCACTTCTCAGGCGCAGGACCGGGAAGAACCTTGTGTTTGATGTGGTCGGCGGACTGGACGGCATAGGCCGGCCCGTCACAGACTATGCTCTTGTGCTTCAGTGCGGAGGATGTATGATAACCCGCCGCCAATTGTATTCCAGGCTTCTTCCAGCCATAGAGAACGATGTCCCTGTCTCCAATTACGGAATGGCGATATCATATATGAAAGGTATATACGAACGGGCCTTGAGGCCATTGCTGAGGTAGTCTATGGAACTTGACCGCAATACGCTGATATCATGGCTTGAGGAAAAGGACACTTCCCGTCTCGAGCGTCTGTACGGCGAGGCATACAGAACCAAGGTGTCAACAGTCGGGGACAAAGTGTATCTCCGCGGTCTGGTCGAGATTTCCAATATATGCCGCAAGAATTGTCTTTACTGCGGCATACGCAGGGACAATCATGCCGCGGGACGCTATGAGATATCCTCTGAGGAAGTTTTGCAGTCGGCGGAGTTCGCTTATAAAGAAGGATATGCCTCGATGGTGATTCAGGGAGGGGAAAGGACGGACAGGACCTTTATAAGCAAGATAACTTCCCTGCTGAAGGAGATTAAACAGCGCTGGCCGCTCGGTATTACTCTGTCTCTCGGGGAGCAGCCGCTGGAAGTGTATCGTGAATGGTTCGAGGCCGGAGCTCACCGTTATCTGTTGCGCATAGAGAGTTCTACCAGGGAATTGTATGAGAAGATTCATCCTGGGGACAGCTTGCATAGTTATGACTTGAGGGTGCAGGCCCTGAAGGATCTTCGGACGGCCGGTTATCAGGTAGGAACCGGCGTAATGATAGGATTGCCGTTCCAGACGGCGGCCCATCTTGCCGATGACCTGCTTTTCTTTAAGAAAATGGATATCGACATGTGCGGTATGGGACCTTATCTGGAACATTCTCAGACACCGCTGTATCAGTGGCGCCATCTTCTTCTTCCGCAGCAGCGCAGGCTTGAGCTATCGATTACCATGGTGGCTCTGCTGCGCCTTCTAATGCCCGATATCAATATAGCGGCCACCACAGCCATGCAGGCCATAGATCCCTATGGACGTGAGAAGGCCATTATGGCCGGAGCCAATGTCCTCATGCCCAACCTCACTCTGTCGGAAGTGAGGGAGAATTACCAGATTTATCAGAACAAGCCTGGAATAGGGGAGGATGCCGCAATCTCCTCGTCCAGGACCGAGCGGAGACTGGCGGAAATGAAAATCCCCATCGGCTGGGGCCAATGGGGAGATTCCGTACATTTCGGTAAACGCTGAACTATTTCTCCGACATATAGATCTGAGCCACTTCCTCATCGGACAGGGCTCTGGAACTGTATATCCTGAGGTTGTCGAAATTGGTGTCTATCGCATTGTCTCCTGACTCACTGGCACCTCCTAGCAGGAACTTGGTACAGGTACGTTCGGTATAGCCGTAGAGCCTTACCGAGTCTACCAGCACTCCGTCGATATAAAGCGAGCCGATTACTGTATTGCCTTCAGTCTTTACGACTACAGCTATGAAATGCCAGTTGTAGTCCAGCTGGGGGTGGGTGAAGCCGGTGCCGTTGTAGTTGGAACTGTTGTTGATGTAGAACTTTCCATCCCTGATTGTCAGTTTGGGCTGATTGAATCTGCTGTCTCCGTTAGCCATGGACCATACGTGCCCGTCGGAAAATCCTTTCATCCAGAAAGTGACGCTGTAGTTCATGTTGGGGTATGCGATGAGGGGCTTGGGGAAAGATATCTGGCTGCCGTCTATCGAACTTACAGCGATGGCCTGTGTGCCGTCGGCTCCTGTGGTGTACTGGGGATTGTTTACTGGATTGCCCTGTACAGCAGATACCTCGCTGCGGGTCGTGCCGTTGAACCGGAAATAGGCTGCAAGACCGTTGCGGACTGTGTTGAGCGGATCCTGGGAAGGCTTGGTTGCAGCAGTAACAGTCTCCTGTACGGGGGCTGCGGCAGTCGGGTGGGGCTGTACTGCGGGCTGTTGTGAGGCCGATCCGTCGGAGGTAAGGCTGATATCGGCCCTGACAGTAGTCCCGGAGATTACGGAAGCCTGCACCTCCCCTGCGGAATATCCGTTCTTGACAGCCTGGACGGAGTATGTGCCGGATGCAAGGTCGTTGAACACGTACAGACCATTGCGACCGGTAGTGACCGTTTTGCCTCCGGGGATAAGAGTCAGCCTTGCATAGGGCAGGGGCTGACCTGTGGCCGCGTCGGAGACTACACCGGTGATGGAAATGTCCACATTGTTCTTGAAATAGATCTTGCCGCTTATGTATTTGTTGCCTGCACGGAAACGTACCTCTATCCAGTTCTGGTCATCTTCGTAGCAATATTCGTCATTGTACTTGATCACCAGGGTGTTGCCCTCGTATGACGAGGATATCTGGGAGGCGCAGTTGGATTTGATCTGAGGCCTTTGGCTGGTCGAGATGCTGCGTCCTGCCAGCGAGAGGCTGACGACTGCGACTCCTTTTTTCTCCTGGAACCAGTCAATGGTAATCTGGTCGTAAAGCTGGCGGTACTGGTTGGCAATGCTCTGAACCTGATTGAACCTGGGGTCCTGGACGTCGAACTCGTCCTGGAAAGTCCTGAGGCTGTTCAGGGTTTCTGAAATCTCCTCAATGGAAGTCACGAAATCTATGCCTGCCTGATAGTCGGCAATCTTCTCGTTCAGTCCGCGGTCATGTTCCTGGTACTCCATTACGAGCTTTTTCATCTCAAACTCGCTGAACGGATATTTGACGGCATAAAAGTACTCATATCTGCCGGTAGAACGGTAGTACCTTCTTTCCCAATAGTAGTCGGCTGCCTTTGACAAGGAGATCTCTCCGATAAAAGGGAGTTTGGCTGTACGGGAAAGGATGGATGACTCCAGATTCTGAGTTTTGCTGAAATCGCTTCCGCTCTGGTATGCGGATGTTGTGAGACTGGACTCCGAGACGATGCGGGTGGCGATGCTCTGGGCGATCTGTTTCTTGACATTCTCTATTACCGCGGCTTTGGCCTCTTCTATGTCCCCGCCTGATGCTGTTGCTATCAGGAAGTCCCGTTCAACGGAATTGACCCATTCCGGCATGTTCCTGGCACTGGACTCCTCCACCTTGAATTCCTTCTTCTGGGCCGAGGCTGAGAAGGCGGCGGCGATAGCCAGCACGAGCGCAGACAGGAAATATGTATAAAACTTTCTCATATAGTCGGTATTTGTCTAGTAAATATGCTCATCGAAATACTCCTTGGCCTGATTGATCAGGGCCCTGAGCTTGGGGTCGCGGGCCTTGACTTTTTTTACGGCATCCATGTAGGAAGCCTGTTCATTGTCGTCTATTCCCTTGACAGTAAATGATGTCTGGCTCAGAATATCTCCGGATGCGGTATCAGTGATGAAAAGAGATATTTCAAGCTCTGTGACAAACATCGGGGGAGCAGTGGAGGTGACGTCCTTGGACAGCTCTGCAATCTTGGTCTGCAGCACGAAACGGCTGTTGTCCGCAGCCGCGTCATTGAGAACCAGCGCCTGCTTGAGATTGGAAGTGAGCGTGGTGACGGCATTTTCGCTGGAGATGCCGTCAGGAACCGCAACACTGACAGTCAGTCGCTCCTGGGCATGAATATATGCCGCTGCGGACAGTGTCAGAAGAAGGACAGTAAAAAATCTTCTCATAATCTTCAATCTGGTTAAATGTCACTCAAATATCACTCAAATATCAGTCTCCAAGGACAATCCATACACTTCCGAGTCCTCTCTCGTTGATCTTGTAAGGAAGATTGAACGGTTCCTTGTTGAGAAAACGGGCCAGGTCCATCGCAAAACCGCGGGTGTCTATGGCTCTTTCCTTTCCCAGTACAGTCTTGTATAGAGGGATGCGTACCTGTTCGTAGTCTACGAAGCTGTCACCTCCGGATACTCTTGAGAACCGGTGGTTGACAGTGTTCTCGTCCATCCAGTAATCCAGTACGTCCGAAAGCAGGACCACTTCGCCCAGAAATTCCACTTCGTCATTCATGGTCAGCGGGCAGTTGTCAGTCATGCGTACGGATATGGTGACTTCCCGGCCGTTGGCGAACATGTCGTCGAAGTGGGACTGGAGGGCTGCATTGAACGAGTCCATGTAATTGAGCACGGCCTCTTCCAGAAGCAGACCGACAGTCGCAGCCGTGGAAGGAGCCCCGTCGCCTGAGGCTGCGGTGATGACTTTATTGGTGTACGCATCAACTCCGCGGAGATTGAAGGAGATGTACTTTTGAGGGCCGCGGGACTTGATGCTGAAATCCAGGTCCATGATGATATCGGCCTTCGCAGTTCTTTTCAGTCTGTCCAGAGGGGTTTCGGTGATGGTGCCGCCGCCTGTCCCGGAGAAGAGGGCGGCTTCCGCCTGCTGGGTCTCCATGCTCTTGAGTGTCTGCTCCAGGTCCTTCAGAGGGAATCCGCGGTCAGCCATGATCTTGGAGAGCTCGGATACGGCGAGTCTGAGGTTCTCGTCGGAGATGAAGGCCTTGGAGTAATCCGGTGCGCTCTGGGTGCTTCCGTTTCCGTCATCATAAGTCATTACATATCCTTCCCTTACGCAGTATGCGTCACTTGGGATAACCATTATGACCGGTTTCCTGGCCTGGGAGAACAGGGCTGTGGAAAGGAGAGCAAGGACTGTGATAAACAATAATTTTCTCATATCGTAGCTCGTTAGAATTTCTCGTCAAGTCGGTTCTGGAAATTGTCCTTGTTGATTTCAAGTGCGACTTTCTTCTTCTCAGTGTCGTTGAAATCATAGAGAATGTAATAGTAATAAACGTCCTGTTTCTTGACCAGCCGATGCTCCCAGTAGGTCTGGATGGATGTGGCTTCGGATATGTTGCGGATAAACTGTGAATTTTCTACGTCGTTGCGGACTTTCTCTACGTCGGCACCCTCTACGTGAGTACGCATCAGGTATGCGGTTATAGCATTGGAGGCAAGATTGTGAAGTTCTTCAAAAGCCTTGTCTCTGGCGTCCTGGAGACTGACGGTGCTCTGCTGGTCGATTTTAAGGAGGTCGTAGCGGTCTACATTCCTCTTGATCCATACCGGACGTTTGTCCTCGCTGCTTTCAATAAGTTTTCCTTGTCCGAAAGCCGAAAAGGTAATCAGACACATGAGAGACAGTAACAGAATTCGTTTCATGTTAATTACAAATTTAGGATTTATCAATATGTTACAAATATAATTAAAAAAATGAACACGCAGGTGTGATGTGACACTATTTTACAGAAAAGGCTGCATCCGGATATGTCCCTGATGCAGCCCTCTGTATTACGGTGGTAACCGCGTTTATCTGTTCATTCCGCTCTTGATGGCAGCCTGCGCCGCAGCAAGACGTGCGATGGGCACTCTGAAAGGCGAGCAGGATACGTAGTTCATGCCGATCTTGTGGCAGAACTCCACCGATGCGGGGTCTCCGCCGTGCTCACCGCAGATACCTACCTTGAGGTTGGGGTTGGTGCTGCGGCCTCCATGAACGCCTATTTCCAGAAGTTTGCCGACAGATTCCTCGTCTATGGTCTGGAACGGGTCGGCATCGAGGAGCTTGTTCTCCAGATAGTCGCCCATGAAGGCTCCGATGTCGTCGCGTGAGAAACCGAATGTCATCTGGGTCAGGTCGTTGGTTCCGAAGGAGAAGAACTGTGCCGTCTTAGCCATGAAGTTGGCCAGCAGGGCAGCCCTCGGAATCTCGATCATGGTGCCGTAGAGGTAGTTGATGGTCATGCCGGTAGCTTTCTCCACCTCGTCGTGTACGCGGTCGCAGATCTTCTTCTCGAAATCCAGCTCGCGGACGATGATGGTTACGGGAATCATGATTTCAGGCTTGGGATCGAAGCCTTCCTTAAGGAGTTCGGCAGTAGCCTCGAAGATGGCGCGGAACTGGGTCTCGCTGATTTCGGGATAGGTGATGCCGAGACGTACTCCGCGGTGGCCCATCATGGGGTTGACCTCGTGCAGGCTTTCTCCGCGTTTCTGGATATCGTCGATGGACACACCCAGTTCTTTGGCCAGCTCGGCTTCCTTTTCGGGTGTCTGAGGTACGAACTCATGCAGAGGAGGGTCGAGAAGACGGAATGTCACAGGCTTGCCGTTCATCACCTTCATGGTGGCTTTTACTGCCTCCTTGATGTAGGGCTCAAGTTCGGACAGAGCGGCTTTTCTCTCGTCTTCGGTTTTGGAGAGAATCATCTTGCGCAGCTTGGACAGAGGCTCCTCGGAGTTGGCTCCGTAGAACATGTGCTCTATCCTGAAGAGGCCGATGCCCTCGGCACCGAAGGACAGGGCGCGGGCTGCGTCCTCGGGAGTGTCGGCGTTGGTGCGCACACCGAGCCGGCGGTATTTGTCTACGAGGGTCATGTATTCTACAAAACGGGGATTCTCCGATGCGTCCATGGTCTCCACTGCTACGTCGTAAACGAAGCCCTTGGATCCGTTGAGCGAGAATACATCTCCTTCGTGGTAGGTCTTTCCGTTGATGGTGAGTGTCTTGGCCTCAAGGTCAATATGCAGGGCGTCGCAGCCTACGATGCAGCACTTGCCCCATCCGCGGGCTACCAGCGCAGCGTGCGAAGTCATACCTCCGCGGGCTGTGAGCAGACCGTCGGCGGCACGCATGCCCTCCACATCCTCAGGGTTGGTCTCCTCGCGTACGAGGATTACTTTCTCCTTACGCTCTGCTGCGGCTACTGCATCCTCGGCTGTAAAGACGATTTTGCCGACAGAGCCGCCGGGACCTGCGGGCAGACCCTGGGCGATGACCGTGGCCTTCTTCTCGGCTGCGGGATTCAGGATAGGGTGGAGGAGCTCATCGAGCTGGGCGGGGGCTACCCGCATAACGGCTGTCTTCTCATCGATAAGACCCTCATGGAGCATATCCATGGCCATATTGAGGGCTGCAAGACCGGTTCTCTTGCCGACACGGCACTGGAGCATCCAGAGCTTGCCGTCCTGAATGGTGAACTCGATGTCCTGCATGTCATGGAAATGGTTCTCGAGATGATTCTGTATTTCGTCCAGTTCCCTGTAAACCTCGGGCATGGCTGTCTCGAGGGAAGCGAGATGGCGGTTGTGCTCGTTCTTGGTGGCCTCGTTCAAAGGGTTGGGGGTACGGATACCGGCTACTACATCCTCGCCCTGGGCGTTGATGAGCCACTCGCCGTAGAACTTGTTCTCACCTGTTGCGGGGTTGCGGGAGAATGCTACTCCGGTAGCGGAATTGTCGCCCATGTTTCCGAATACCATGGCCTGTACGTTCACTGCTGTTCCCCAGTCATCAGGTATGCCTTCGATGCGGCGGTAGGCGATGGCCCTCTTGCCGTTCCATGATTTGAACACGGCTCCGATACCGCCCCAGAGCTGCTCATAGGCGTTGTCGGGGAATTCCTTGCCGAGAACCTGTTTTACGCGTACCTTGAAGTCGGCGCAGAGCTGCCTGAGGTCTTCCTCGGTGAGATCGGTGTCGCTCTTGTAGCCCTTCCTGGCCTTCAGGTCGCCGAGCATTCTGTCGAGCTGTACCCTGATGCCCTGGCCCTCAGCGGGCTCGATGCCCTCGGCCTTCTCCATAACCACGTCCGAATACATCATGATCAGACGTCTGTAAGCATCGTATACGAAACGGGGATTGCCGGTCTTGGCTATCATACCGGGTATGGTAGCGGAGCAAAGACCTATGTTGAGGACTGTCTCCATCATGCCGGGCATGGACGAGCGTGCGCCGGAACGGCAGGATACGAGGAGAGGATTGTCCTTGTCCCCGAATTTCCGTCCCATCATGCTCTCGGCACGTGACAGAGCGTCATTGACTTCCTTTTCGAGTTCTGCGGGATATTTGCATCCCAGATTGTAATACTCAGTGCAGCATTCGGTGGTGATGGTGAATCCCGCGGGTACGGGCATTCCGAGCGTGCACATTTCGGCGAGGTTCGCGCCTTTACCGCCCAAGAGGTTTCTCATAGAACCGTTTCCTTCGGCCTCTTTTCCTCCAAAGAAATAAACTCTTTTGTTTGACATAAAATATAAAATAAAATATTGGTTTGAGTCAAAGACCGTAAACTGTTGAGGCGCAAAAATAACGATTTTTCACAAAAACCCTATAACGCAGTTAAAAATATTTAGGAAAATGAATATTGTTTCCGCCTGAGGACCAGTAGATGTGTATCATAATTCTTGCCAGAACGGGCTGAATGCAAGGCATCGAGGCTCTTGGCGAGGGAGTTTACTGGGCGTAAATGACCGAGTCAGGAGCCGAAGACAACGCAGCAGTTAGCCCGTTCTGGCAAGAATTACAGGAGTTTGCCGGCAAGCTCTGACAGCTGGCTGCGCTCGCCCCGCACCATATTGATATGGGCGAAGACGCTCTGGCCGAAGAATTTGTCGCAGAGGTGGGTCAGACCGTTGGAGTAGAAGTCCAGGTAGGGCTGGTCGATCTGGTAGATGTCTCCGGTGAAGACGATCTTAGTGCCTTCACCTGCACGGGTGATGATGGTCTTTACTTCGTGCGGGGTGAGATTCTGGGACTCGTCCACGATGAAGAAGACATTGCTGAGGCTTCGTCCGCGGATATATGCCAGCGGGTTGATAATCAGTTTCTCACGGCGGAGCATATCCTCTATCTTGATTACTTCCTTGCTGGTGGACGAAAAACAGCTCTTTATCACGGCCAGGTTGTCGAACAGGGGCAGCATGTAGGGGCCGATCTTGTCGTTCACCGAGCCGGGCAGGAAACCTAGTTCCTGATTCTTGAGCGGGATGACGGGGCGGGAGAGGAGTATCTGGTCATAGTTGCCTGACTGTGCCAGGGCTCCTGCCAGGGCGATGAGGGTCTTTCCTGTGCCGGCCCTGCCTGTGAGAGCTATCAGTTTGATGTCCGGATTCATTACTGCATCCATGGCAAGTGTCTGCTCATCGTTGCGCGGAGAGATTCCGTAGGCGGTCTGAGGCTTGACTCTAACTATGGTCTTGTCGCGGTCATCGTATCTGGCCAGTGTAAGGCCTTTGGCGCTGTCGTATATCTTGTAGTACTGATTGGGTGCCGGTCTGCGCCGGATTCCGACCTGGGCGAAAGGCACACCTTCGGCAGACTCCCTGATCTTCCGGATGGACTCGTCCTTCATGTTGCGTACAGTGAGTACTTCCTTCTCGGTTCTGACCACACGCTCCTCCTGCACCTTGTCGGAGAGATAATCCTGGGCCATGAGACCTAGGGCCTTGGCCTTGAGCCTCATGTTCATGTCCTTGGTTACGAGTATCACCTTGCGGTCAGGGTTGTTGTCCCGCAGCCAGATGGCGGTGGCTATGATACGGTGGTCGGGGATGTCGTCGATAAGCGAGTCCCGTATCTGGCCTGTGTATCCGTGTCCCATCTCTATCTTGATGTGACCGCGGTCCTTGCCGAGGCTGATACCCCGGTCGAAGAGGGTGTTGTCCGATATTTTGTCCAGAGCGCGGACGAAGGCCCTGGCGTTGAACCCGAGGTTGTCGTCCCCTTTCTTGAACTTGTCCAGCTCCTCGATGACACTTACAGGGATATAGATGTCATTGTCCTGGAAGTTGAAGATGCACCTGCTGTCATGCAGGATCACGTTGGTGTCCAGTACGAAGAGTTTCGGAGGTCTGGGCGGGCGGCTGCCCAGCTGACGGAACTGGGCTTCAGCCTGTCTTATAGTCTTTCGAGCCATATTCTGCCGTTTATGAACATTTCGATCCAGGGAGTGACCTCGTCACCCTTTCTGTCGGGATAGTAAGCCCAGTTCCAAGGTCTCAGGCAGCGCTCGGGGTGGGGCATCATGGCCAGGTGGCGGCCGTCAGGAGAGCATACTCCGGCTATTGCGGCGGGAGATCCGTTGGGGTTGGCGGGGTAGGCGTCATAGTTGTACCTCAGGGCGATATTGTATTCCTCCACAGGTCTGGGGAATGAGAAGCGGCCCTCTCCGTGAGCTACCCAGATGCCGAGCTTCGAGCCCTGCAGGGAGGATAGCAGGATGGAGGGCGAGTTCTCGATGTGCACGCCGACGAAGGCTGATTCGTATTTGTGCGAGGCGTTGTGCTTCATCTTGGGCGAGAGTTCCTTGTGCTCGGGAGTTATCAGCCCCATCTCGGCCATAAGCTGGCAGCCGTTGCATACTCCGAGGCTGAGGGTGTCCTTGCGGGCGTAGAAACGCTCGATGGCGGTACGGGCCTTCTCGTTGTAGAGCAGGGCTCCGGCCCATCCCTTGGCGGATCCGAGGGTGTCTGCGTTGGAGAAGCCGCCCACGAAGACTATCATCTGCACGTCCTCCAGGGTCTCGCGGCCCGATACGAGGTCGGTCACATGCACGTCCTTGACGGCAAATCCGGCCATGTATAGGGCCCAGGCCATCTCGCGGTCACCGTTGGAGCCGGTCTCACGGATGATAGCGGCCTTGATGCGGTGTTCTGAGGGAATGGTATAGCGGCCGTCGAAATGCTTGGGGAATGAGAATTCCAGTGGTTGGCGGCCGTAGTTGGCATAGCGCTCATCGGCCAGTTTCTTCGGGGTCTGGAGGCTGTCCAGCAGCCAGGATGTACGGTACCAGCTCTTGCGCATGTCGTCAATATCCAGGGACAATGTCCGGCTGTCGGGACCGTATACTATATTAAGAGTACGTCCCTTCTGTACAGGATGGCCTATAGTCCAGGCTTTTACGGGGCCAAGGCCGTGCAGGAACTCATCCAGGCCTGCATTCCTTACCTGAATCACGACTCCAGGAACCTCGGACAGGAGGATGTCCGAAGATTCCAGTGCCCTCAGGTCAATGTCTGCGCCTCCGCAGGTGTTGGCGAAGCACATCTCCAGAAGGGTGGTGACAAGACCTCCGGCGGAGATGTCGTGTCCGGCCAGGACGGGGTTGTTCATAGAGTTGAACATGGCATCCTGCAGGCGGGTAAAGCAGGTCTTGAAATATTCGGGATCGGTGATGTCCGGAGCCCCTGCACCAATCTGTCCGATAGTGGACGCATAGGCGGAGCCTCCGAGAGGGAAGGCGGCATCACCTTTATCTATAGGTACAAACGGAATGTAGAGCAGGGTGGTGTCCTCTTCACGGGACATGACGGGATGCAGGGTTGCGGCCACGTCCTTGCTCTGGCCGGTAGCGGAGACGATCAGGGTACCGGGTGACAGTACTTTCTCTCCGTCAGGGTATTTCTGGGTCATGGACATGGAGTCCTTGCCGGTAGGAATGTTGACGCCTATGGCAATGGCGAAATCGCTGGCTCCCTTGACGGCACGGTAGAGGCGGGCGTCCTCCCCCTCATTGCGGCAGGGCCACATCCAGTTGGCACTGAGCGAGATTCCGTAGATGTTGTCTCTGATAGGAGTCCAGATAATGTTGGTCAGAGCCTCGGCAATGGCCAGGCGGGAACCTGCGGCAGGGTCAATCATGGCCGCGGCCGGAGCATGTCCGATGGATACGGCTATTCCCTCGGGATCATCGTAGCCGATGGCAGTGACTCCAAGGTCATTGAGCGGAAGCTGGAGTTCTCCGCAGCACTGCTGGCAGGCGATAAGGCCGGTCACCGAGCGGTCCACCTTGTTGGTCAGCCAGTCCTTGCAGGCCACTGACTCCAGCATCAGCACTTTGCGGACAGCCTCGGTGAGGGCTTCAGGGGACATTCCGGCAGGAGTCCGCTCAAGAGGAGCGAAGCCTCCGTGGCCGTCAGCGCCTCCCTTGGGGGATGAGCCGTGCATGACGGTCATTGGGGTGGACCCGAACATATCGCTGAGTTCCAGGTCTATGGGTGCTTCTCCTGTCTTGGAGTCGCGGAGGGTGAAATTGCCCTTGCCGCTGACCTCGCCTATGACGTAGAACGGTGCTCTTTCCCTTTCAGCTATCCTGCGCAGCTCTTCGGTGTCGGATTTCTTCATCACCAGTCCCATGCGCTCCTGGCTCTCGTTGCCTATTATTTCCTTGTCAGAGAGGGTAGGATCGCCTACAGGCAGCCTGGAGATGTCTATGTCTCCTCCGACTTCCTCGACCAGCTCGGAGAGGCAGTTCAGGTGTCCGCCGGCGCCGTGGTCGTGAATCGAGATGATGGAGTTGTGGTCCTTCTCGGCCACCGCGCGGATGGCATTGTAGACTCTCTTCTGCATCTCCGGATTGGCTCTCTGTATGGCGTTAAGTTCTATGGAATTGTCGTATTCACCCGTAGCAACAGAGGATACTGCTCCGCCACCCATGCCGATGCGGTAGTTGTCGCCTCCCATCAGTATGATGTCGTCTCCCTTGGAGGGACGGTCCTTGGCGGCGTCAGCCTTCTTCGCGTAGCCTACTCCTCCCGCGAGCATGACCACCTTGTCGTAGCCGTACTTGCGCTCGGAACCGTCCGGATCCGTCTCGGTATGCTCCAGAGTCTGGAGTGAACCGCAGATCAGCGGCTGTCCGAACTTGTTGCCGAAGTCCGATGCTCCGTTGGAAGCCTTTATCAGAATCTCCGCAGGGGTCTGGTAGAGCCATTTGCGGGGAGGACGGGCCTCCCATTCACGGCCGCTGTCGATGCGGGGGTAGGAGGTCATGTAGACGGCGGTACCGGCGATGGGGAATGAGCCCTTGCCGCCTCCGATACGGTCGCGAATCTCTCCGCCGCTGCCTGTGGCCGCTCCGTTGAATGGCTCGACGGTGGTGGGGAAGTTGTGGGTCTCGGCCTTCAGCGAGATGACGGTCTTGACCTCCTCTTCCTTGAAGAAGCTGGGCTTGGCGGCCGCAGCGGGGTGGAAGAGCCTGAGCTTGGGACCCTCGATGAAGGCGCAGTTGTCCTTGTATGCGGAGACGATGCGGCCTGGATTGACCGCAGAGGTCTTCTTTATCAGCTTGAAGAGGGAGCTTTCCATCTCCACTCCGTCGATGACGAAGGTGCCGTTGAATATCTTGTGGCGGCAGTGTTCCGAATTGACCTGGGAGAAGCCGAATACCTCGCTGTCGGTCAGAGGTCTGCCGAGCTTGGCGGAGAGGTCCTTGAGGTACTGGATCTCGTCCTCGGAGAGAGCCAGGCCCTCTTCCTTGTTATATGCTTCGAAATCAGTGATGTGGCGGATGGGTTCGGGCTGACGGTCGATGACGAAGATGTCGCCGTCCAGTCCGTGGTATATCCTCTGGAGCATCTTGTCGTGGGGTATCTCGGTGTCGGAGGCGTAGCGGCCCTCGGGCACGGGGAAGAACTCCTCGATCCTGGCGATGCCGGTAATGTTCATGTTCTGAGTGATTTCCACTGCTGCGGTGCTCCAGGGCGTAATCATCTCGCGCCTGGGGCCGATGAATGTGCCGGTCACTGACGGGTCCTGTAGGAGCTCCGCACCGGAGAAAAGCCATTTGAGGGTGTCCGCTGTTTCAGCAGAAAATGCTGTCTTAGAGTCGACTGCTATGATTTGCCCCTCGGGGGAGCGGAAAAAGTATACCATGATATTACAAATTTGGGACTCAAAAATAGAGATTATTTTGCTAATTTTTGAGATTATTTCCCATTTTTGCGCTCAAAATTTTAAAAAATACCGATGACCGACCCAAGTCTACAGAACCGGTACCGGGAATGTGTCCGGATGCTCTACAGCATAGCCCCCTCGTTTCAGCGGGTAGGGGTTTCGGGATATCACCCCGGTCTGGAAAGTATGACTGATTTCGCCAGATTCCTCGGTAATCCCCACAAGTCACTGCGGACTATACACATAGCCGGTACCAACGGCAAGGGCTCCGTGGCTCACATGCTGGCCTCTGCCCTTGCATTCAGGTATCCCGGAAGCAGGGTAGGACTTTACACTTCGCCGCACCTCGTGGATTTCAGGGAAAGAATCAGGATTGTCTGCTCTGAGAAAGGTCCTGACGGACGTCACTATAGTGAAATAGGCCAGGAGGACGTAGTGGACTTCATGGCCCGCTGCCGGAACTTTATCGAGGAGCGCAGGCCGTCGTTTTTCGAGATTACTACCGCCATGGCCTTCGATTTCTTCGCCCGGGAAAGGGTGGATACGGCAGTTATAGAGACGGGGCTGGGAGGAAGGCTGGACTCGACCAACATCATCGTGCCGGAGCTCAGCATTATCACCTCCATTGGTCTGGACCACAAGGATATTCTCGGAGATACTATAGAACAGATTGCCCGGGAGAAAGCCGGAATCATCAAGTCCGGAGTACCGGTGGTAATCGGTGCGCTGCCCCCGGAGGCAGAGGCGGTGGCATTAGAGACTGCCTCTGCTCTTGGCTCCAGGCTGTACCGCTCAGGCGAACTGTGCGCCGGAGACGTGGACCCGCAGGAAATAGCCTCTGCGGCGGACCTGCGCTCGACATGTCAGGTTCGGAATATCCGGACAGTCATGACGGCCCTTCATGTACTGGGGGCCGGTGATGTTGCCTCAAGCCCGGCGGTGCTCTACGGACTGAAGCATGCGGCTGCAGTAAGCGGTCTCCGGGGCAGATGGGAGAAGCTGAGTGCAGAACCGGAGGTGATATGCGACATAGGGCACAATGTGCAGGCTCTTTCGGAGACAATGCGGCAGCTTCAGGCTGAGGCAGCCGGCAGACATATAATAATGGTGTACGGTATGGCCGGAGACAAGGATGTGGAGGCGGTCCGCGGGCTGCTCCCTTCCGATGCGAGGTATATCTTTACACAGGCGCAGGGCAGCAGGGCGATGCCCGCCGGACAGCTGAGGGAATTGGTGGACTCATCCCGTAGGGAGAGAGGCAAGGCCGATGCGGGCATCACTGATTCGGTTGCGGTCGGGAGCGTGGCGGAGGCAGTGGATATGGCAATGCGCGAGGCAGGCCCTTCGAATCTTGTGTTCATAGGGGGCAGCAGTTATGTGGTAGCGGAGGCAATAGCGCACCTTGAAGCATGAAACAAAATAGTTATAGTAATAAAACAAAAAAGTTAAAAATAATATGAATCTTGCAATTATATTGATTGTGCTCTTTGTCCTGGCTTACGTGCTGATAGCCATGGAAAATAGGATCAATATCAATAAATCATCCGTTGCACTCCTCCTCTGCTGTCTGATGTGGAGCCTTCTCAGCCTCTTTTCGACATCCATTAATCCATCTCTGGACCATGCCAGGGTATCGTCGGACCTGCTGAGTGCCCTCGGCAGCACTTGCGAGATACTGGTCTTCCTCATAGGTGCGATGACTATCGTGGACATCATAGATACCCACGGCGGATTCGAGGTCATCACCAAACACATCACAACCCGTAAGAAGACCCGTCTGCTGTGGCTGCTGGCCACCATCACATTTCTTATGTCCTCCGTGCTGGACAACATGACAACGACTATCGTTATGGTGATGCTTCTTCGGAGAATGATCACCAACTACAAGGAACGCTGGCTCTTCGCTTCGATTATCGTTATCGCGGCCAACTGCGGCGGTGCGTGGTCGCCTATCGGAGACGTATCCACCATCCTGCTGTGGATGAAAGGCAATGTCACTTCGCTTGACCTGATGAAGTCCCTGATAGTGCCCTCCCTTGTCTGTCTGTATCTTCCGGTTGCCATCGCTGCCAGATTCCTCAAAGGCGTGATAGCCGAGCAGCAGACAAACGAGGAAGCTGCATTCAGACCCTCATATATCACCGGCAGGGAGAGCCGTACGATTCTTACACTGGGAGTCGTGCTCCTTATTCTGGTTCCGGTGTTCAAGAGTGCCGTCGGCCTGCCTCCCTATATAGGAGTGATGTTCGCACTGGCGATTATGTGGATTTATACAGATATGATGTACAAGAAGAAGAAGGAGGTTGCCGAATCGCTGAAAAACAGGGTGTCCAAGATTATCAAGCAGCTCGATATGCCTACCGTGCTCTTCCTTCTCGGTATCCTGATGTCCGTGTCCGCTCTCGGAACAGCGGGCGTCCTCAGTACTATGGCCGAGGGGCTCAATAACGGCGTTCACAACGCTTATGCCATCAGCACCATTATCGGCCTGCTTTCATCTGTCGTGGACAACTCGGCTCTGGTTGCGGCAAGCATCGGCATGTTCCCCATTCCCGATGCAGCAGCGCTTGCAGCGTCAGCCGATCCGGCCTATCTGTCCAACTTCCTGGTGGACGGTACTTTCTGGCACATGCTCGCATACTGCGCAGGTACCGGCGGAAGCATCATTATCATCGGCTCATCGGCAGGTGTTGTGGCTATGGGGCTGGAGAATATCAACATTATCTGGTACTTCAAGAAGATCAGCCTGCTCGCCCTGCTCGGCTATTTCGCCGGCATCGCGGTCTACATCCTGCAGCACTTCCTGGTATCGCTGTTATAGGCGGTCTATCTGAAGCAGTCAATTCTGAAGACTATGGCCAGAACGGCCTTGAGGTAAATTATCAGAAAGGTCTTCTCCAGGCGGAAATTGCGCAGCCCCAGCAGCAGAGCCCGGAACGTACGGACATTCTTGAGAGTGTCGATTACGTATGTGTTCCGGGCCCTGTTGCGTGATTCTGCGAGCCACTGTTCCTTTTCCTCTGGAGTGAAAGCATCTCCAATGTCAGTCATTATTCTGTCCTGTGTGCGGAGATTCTGAAGATATTTGAACTTGAAATCCTGAAAGGACACCGAAGCATTGTCGCCGTGTCTCCGCCACTGGTATCCAGGAGTATAGGATATGATGACGTTGCCGTAGATACTGAGCCGGATGAGGGCGTGAAAATCCGACTGCACGCTGTTCATGGTATAACATTTTCCGTCTCTTATCGCAACGTCCCGGCGGAAGAGTGTGACCATATGTGCAAACTCACCTATCTCATTGAATTTCTGTAGATACAACTTCCCGGGCAAGCAGTAGCTGCGTTCATTGATTCTGTACTGCCTGTATTTTTTCAGGACATCAAAATAGTATTTTCTGCCGTATAGGCACACTACATTCTTTTGTGAGAGTATGTCTTTCACGGCCTTGCTGATGAAAGAACTGTCCGTGTAGTAGTCATCCCCGTCCAGATTTACGACCCATTCGCCCGATACCCTGTTGCACAGGGTGTTGCGATAGTTTCCTACCCGTCCGAGGTTGACTTCGTTGCGGAAATATCTGAACCGGGGGTCGGAGGTGTATCTGCGCGCTGCTTCTTCCGTGCCGTCCGTGGAGCAGTCGTCGGCCACGACAATCTCGAGACGGGGATAATCCTGCATCAAGGCACATTCGATGGCCTGGGAAATGTATTTTTCCTGATTATAGGCAGGAATCATTATGCTTACCAGAGGTAGTATGTCAGTCATTTCTTTTCTTTATTAGCAGTTTAAGAGCGCTGCCCCGTGTCCTGGAATTGATGATGTACCAGACGGGAGCGCCTACAGCGGCGCCTGAGGCAATGGAGAGCAGGGGGTGGTCTATGAATATCGCGGCGGCGGCCCATATCGCGGCGGCCGGCAGCACAGTCAGCAAGCTCCGGCCTATGATGCCGGCATGAAGAGGCGTGATGCTGTGACGGAGGACATAGACTATGTACACGCAGGTGACTGCTGTCTCCGAGCACAGAAGTACGACGGCAGTGCCGATACTGTGCAGGCAAGGCACCAGTACCAGGTTCAGGCTTATACCGGCAACTGCGCCGACAACGGATGCCAGCAGCAGTACATTGTCCTTCTTCAGGGGGGTCAGGATCTGGACGGCCAGAATCTGTGCTATGCCGACCATCAGCGCCGCCGGCATAATCACCGTCATAGGCAGTACTGCCTCCCCGTATCCCTCGCCGGCTATAATTCTCACTATCTGCGGCGCAAATATCATGCTGAAAATTATAAGCGGAATCGAGAAGGTGTATAGGATTGAGAAGGAGTTGTCCGCCATGCTGCGGAAACCTTCCCTGTCGTTCATGGAAAGCAGGGCGTTCATTCTGGGCAGCATTACGTTGGTGAATGCGGTGAAGAAAGCCAGTACTATTGAATACAGCTTGAATGCCGTAGTGTAGTATCCCACCTGGACATTATCAGAGACAAATCCCAGGAAGATGACGTTGAAGGTGGAATACATGGAGTTGAGAATGAGGTAGGTGCCAAGGGTCAGATTCTCCTTGAGAAACCTGAGAGGAAATATGTCGCGCGCTCTGAAACTCACGTACCGGCGGGCGTAGACCAAGTTGACGGCGGCATTGAGCACGACGCTGGCGACGGTCAGTACAAAATACAGGATATAGTCTCCGGGACCTTTTATGAAGATGAAAACCGAAGCCACGTACACTGTCTTTATTATTATCGAGCGGATGGTTATGTATTTGAAATTCTCTATGCCGGTGTAGAACCACTCGATAAGGAAGGTGGTGAACACTATCTTCGCTGCTCCGGCCCAGAACAGTTGGGAATACTGACGGAACTGTGGTACGGCAAGGATACTTGCAACGTAGACGGCCAGTACTCCTATAGTGAACAGCATGTTCATACCAAGGATACCGGAAAAGACAGAGTTCAGTTTCTGCTGATCGGCCCTGCCGGATGCGGTCTCCCTTACTCCAAGGATAGATATGCCCATGGTGGCGAAGAGCAGGAAATAATTGACGGTATTGTCTACGAAGTTGACCAGACCCAGCTTCTCTACTCCCAGAACTCGGGTGATATAGGGAAATGTAATCAGCCCTATTATGTAAGTGGATACTGTGAGTATGCTCTTGTATATAAAGTTGGTTCTGACGGAACTTGACATATATTACGCTTATTGCTGCTTGAAATTGAGGGCCTGCATGAAACGCCGTACGACTTCGGGGTGACCGGTGTGCTTGCCGGTGTCCTCGCTGATCTTGCATGTGTCGTTGTAGAAAGACCAGGATTCGGTGATTTTGGCGGCAATGAGCTTTATGACGATGTTCATGGGCCTTACACCTTCGAAATCGTTGGTGAAATGGGTGCCGATACCGAACGACGGCTGGCAGTAGTCTACGGCGTAGCTCTGAATCTCAAGGGCGTGGTCAACGTCCAGCGCGTTGCTGAATATCACTTGCTTTGTGCGCGGGTCGATGCCGAGAGAGCGGTATTTGTCCACTATCCGCATGAGCTGTTCCCGGTTGTCCCCGCTGTCGACCCTCAGGCCCTTGAAGAGGTTGGCGAAGTCTTCGGAGAAATTCAGGCTGAATATGTCCCAGCCGAAACTGTCGTAGAGGAAGGTTCCGAGAGCTCCCCTGAAAGTGTTGCGCCAGCAGTCCATGGCTATGTGGTTGGCCATCTGGGGACCGTACATTCCCCCTATGGCGCAGATGAACTCGTGTGCCATGGTCCCTACGGGGATGAGGTCGTATTTCATGGCCAGATAGACATTGCTTGTGCCGACGAACCGGCCGGGCCACTCACGGCTCAGCGCGCAGTCCTTCATAGCCCTTACGACTGTGTCCTCAGCCTCGAACGATGCCCTGCGGCGTGTGCCGAAGTCGCTGTAGACACAGCCTGCCCCGAGCAGACGTTCGGCCTTGCGGTATGTCTTGCCGTAGTATGCGCTGTAGTCGAATTTACGGCACTCTCCCGTGAACATGTAGTATAGCTCGGAGATGATGGCCAGGATTTTAACCTCCAGCAGTATGGTATCTGCCCAGCTGCCTTCTATATCTATTTCGAGATGGCCCGCCTCATCCTGCCTTACCCGTACCCACCGGTGGTCGAAGCGATAGCCCTTCAGATAGTTGTAGAACCATCCTGGAATATAACTGCACCGACAGCGCATAAAATCTATCTCCTCCTGAGTTATGACAACATCCTCCAGGGCAGCGATCTGTCCGGTAAGTTCCTCAGCGAATCCGGCCGGATAGACAGTGTCGTCGCGGTCGGTGAACGAATATTTTACCTGAGCTCTGGGAAAATTGTCGATGACCGCGCAGCACATCGTGAACTTATACAGGTCATCGTCGGTGAAGTGGGTTATTATCTGTCTCATTGCGCTGTTTTTCACACTTAAAAGAACAAAGATACGATGATTTCTCCAAGATTGAGTATCTTTGCAGCCTCAAAATTTGACAGATATGAAAAAATGGCTCAGACAATTCGCATCTGAGGACTGGATTATCGTCATCGCAGGGGCCGTCATTCTGGCCCTCGCGGCCGCTTTTCCCTCCTCGATGCCGCAAATGCCCAAGTCCATAGGCGCAGCCGACAACTGGCTCTCTGCCATGTACATGTTCGTATTCATCCTGATTCTGACATACGCTACCTCAGCTGCCCTTCGTCGTCCGCTAAAAGGCATTTTCTTATCGCTGCTGGCGATATTCCTCCTTACTTTCGGAGCGCAACTGCTGGCCGCCGTTCCATTTTTCAAGGAACTCGGGCTGGAGCCGGTATTCTTCTCGGTCATCCTCGGCCTGCTGATAAGCAACACAGTGGGTGTTCCGCAGTGGATGAAGGCAGCTATTCAAAGCGAGTTCTATATCAAGATAGGCATCATCTGCCTAGGCTCCACGATTCTCTTCAAGGAAGTGCTCGAGTCGGGGGCTTATGGGCTGGCACAGTCTCTGATTGTGGTGTTTACGGTGTGGTACTTCGCATTCTGGATCTGCAGGAGGATGAAGATTGATCCGGAAATGGGAACAATGCTCTCTTCGGCAGTATCCATCTGCGGTGTGTCGGCCGCCATCGCTACCTGCGGGGTCATAAAGGGGGACAATAAGAAGCTGTCCTATATCATATCGCTGGTACTCATCATCGCCATCCCTATGATGTATCTGCTGCCATGGCTTTCCAGTGTAATGGGACTCAGTGAAGAAGTGGCCGGCGCATGGCTCGGAGGCACAATCGATACCACCGGTGCGGTAGCTGCCTCAGGAACTCTGATAGGGGAGACAGCGGCAAAGACTGCCGTCATCGTCAAATCCTCCCAGAACGTACTGCTTGGAGTCGCAGCTTTCGTCATATCCCTGCTATGGTCCTATAAGGGCACTCCTTCCGGTCAGCAGGAAAAGGTTACGGCAAAGGTCATCTGGGACCGTTTCCCCAAGTTCGTGGTAGGTTTCATTCTGGCCTCCATTGTTTTCAGTTTCTGTATGGACGAGGTAACAGCAAAGACTGTCGGAACAGTCACCAAAGGTTTCCAGAATACCCTTTTCAGCATAGCCTTCGTCTGCATCGGTCTCGAGACCAGGTTCAAGGATATCTTCGGCAAGGAGAACCGCCGTCCTCTCTATGCCTTTCTCATCGCCCAGGGCTTCAATATCGTCGTTACCCTGTTGGTGGCCATGCTGATGTTCGGTGTGCTCAAGCCTGCCTTGTAATATTGCGCTCCATTTGACGGGCACCTGCGGCAGCGGTAAGAACGTAACTTACCGCTGCCGCAGCCCGATGAGCCGTAGAAAATAAAAGAAGCAGTCACGTATCTGTAACTGCTTCTTTTTCAGTGGGAGCAGAGGGAGTCGAACCCCCGACCCTCTGCTTGTAAGGCAGACGCTCTAAACCAACTGAGCTATGCTCCCTTGCTTTTGCGGATGCAAATATAGAGCATATTTTTTATCTACCAAAAAAAACTTTAGAAAATTTTTACTACATGGACGACAAAAGATCGTATTTCTCTATCAATCTGCTGATTTCAGGATCAAGATTTCCTCTGAAGGCCATGGAGGGATCCTGACTTATGGCGTTGATGAAACATTCTACAGCCTTCCGCTCATTGCCATTGCGCGAGTGGGCTATAGCCATAAGGTAATCCCGTTTACCGGATACCGGCAGGGATTCCAGAACCTGCATGGCGGATGCATTATAGTCCATAGCAAGGAAGGCTACTGCGCTGTTCAGGTCCCTGTATGTTCCCAGATACTGTACCGCTTTCTTATAGTCTCTGTCCCTGATTGCCTGGAGACCTGCATAATAAACAGTGTCCGGCTCGGTAGTATGAATGGTGTCCTTGACCATTCCCCGCCTGTGAAGATGAAAGTCAAACTGCACCTCACGCAGGACAGGGTATAGCGTCTCCTTAATGTAGAGATATTCTTCATGTCCGCTCAGAAGTGTCTCTCTCATGTCCGGGGATTCTGTGCGGCAGATGGACAGGATACCGGATTTGTCCTGTATAAGGCTGTCCTGGCGTATAAGTTCCGTCAGTCTGTCCCAGTCTTCGGGAATATGCTTGACAATAAAATCAAAATCCGTTATTCTGCCTTCGAAATAAGGTTCTGATACGTCATCAGATAGATTGAGCACTATGCCCAGTTCCGCATGCTCCATGGAATCTGCCCGGATATTATATTCCCTCACGTAATTCCGGAAATACCGCGCAATCTCTTTTCCCCGCTGGCCGGCCAAAGAGCGGTTCAGAGCATAACTGCCTTCCGGTGAGCATGTCGCTGTTATTACCAAACTGTCTATATCGAACTCGCGGTTCTCAATAAGTCCGTCAATGCTGGATTTGATGTGCTGTATCTCACTGAGATTGTCATTGTAAGACTCATCCAGCACATATTCCCCGGGCCTGAAATCCAGAGCGGCAGTAGTGTTGCTCTCCACTTTCCGTTCTATTACTCTCGTGATGTATTTTTCCCGGCTCTCGGCCAGAGTCGCGAAAGAGGAGACATAGAAAGTCAGAGGCTCGGACGAGGGTATGGTATACCGGCACTCTCCGTCATAGAATATGCTGCCTTCTATTGCCAGGTCTATCTTCCTCAGGCCAGGACGGGTGCTGAGACTCTGGCTGTAGCAGTATACTATGTCTTTTCCTCCGTCAGTCACTACCGAGTCAATACGGACTCCTTCCTGGATATAAGGGTCGCTGACATACTGTTCGAATTTGTCCGGAAGGCGTTGCTGCCTTCTGTTGTTGCGCATGATGGCCAGACGCTTGAGGTAATGTTCCCTGGCCGTCCTGTAAGATATCCCGAACAATCCCTTTACCACGGCGGGATTTACTGCGGACGAATCTTCCTTCAGTTCCGCGAGCAATGGAATATTGCGCTGGATAAATTTCTCCAGCAGACCGGTGTGAACAAGATACGCGGAGTCCGTAATGACAGATGCGAGAAAGCGGTTGTATAGTTCATAACCTCGGATCTGACGGTCACGGTACTCGTGTCCTGTAATATGTACTTCCTCGAGTGTGACGGTATCTTCCATAATTACGGCCTCGGGCCTGAGCCTTACCTGCCAGTGAGGATTCAGCATCCTTGACGGGACACGTACGTCGAAGGCTATGCGGACCATGCCGTTGCGCTCGGGAATATTCTTGAATCTGGCTGTGACCACCACTCCGCGCAGTTCTTCCGCTGCGTGGATCGTTCCGGATGAGTCCATTGTCGCTTTCATGAAGAAAACCCTCTCTCCGTCAGGACCGACAATGGTGAGTGTGTCGGAAGAGGTCGAATCATCCATCATAAAATTGTAAGTATCCTGCTGGCTGAAAGCATCGTCCTCTTCAGCCGGCAGGAGCAGTTGCGCACTCAGGCTGTCCCTTTCAAGGATTCTTACATTCCTTCGTACAGAAACAGCACAGGAAGCCTGCAGGACCAGACCGGCTGTAACGGCTGCTATTGCCGGAGCGAAAGTTATCCGTTTCATATCAGAATGTATATAAAAGATTTATCTGTACGTCGTTGGGAGCGGCGAATGCCTTGATGCCATGGTCCAGGAGTTTCCCGCAGGCAGTCGTCCCGTACTGCCTGTAACTGGTACCGCCGAACCATAGCCCTATCCCGAATTCTATATTCAGATGTTTGGTCAGCAGCAGGGAATAGCCGAAATTGACTCCAAGACCCAGGGCATCACCTTCTTCTGATGCAGGGGAGAAAATGCCGCCGCTGTTGTACCTGCTCCATTGAACCCTTCCTCCGTAATAAAATCCGGAGTACACGAAGAAGGGCCAGTATTTGAACCCTGCCGCGACAGAGCCTGTCCGGTTCTGAATTCTTCCTGCCTCATTCAGCCGTGTGGGGAAACTGAACGGGTTGTATCTTCCTTTTACGGAAACAGTCCAGTGCTGGTGGACAGATGCTCCCACTTCCACGTTCAATGTTATAAAGTCGGCATAGTCCAGCAGATTGGTGGCAATGCTCCATCTCTGGCCCCACGAGGGGAAGCTGAATGTCAGCAGTAATGCCGCGATGACTGAAATTACAGCAATGCGTTTCATATTATTACGTTTTTAGTATATACAGAAAAAGCATCCGCTCCCTCCATTTCTTCACAAGACTAGACACACTCCTGCACTTGAGCCGTCCCAAAACTCATTTTCTTCCGCACGTTCTATTTTGCCCTTCGCGGGAACCGGATGCGTTTGCAAAGATATTGAGCCGCAGGACGGTAAAAGAGAATTTAAAGAAAGGCAGCAATTATTGCGGGATTATAAAAACACGTAAATTTCTAAAATCATACAGAACCAGGCCAGAAGCGGACAGTGCCATTTTGGCAGGGTAGGGGTAGTGGTATGTCTTTTGCCAAAGACACAAATCAGAAAAAATTCAAATTTAAAAATATGACACAGCAAAAAGGAAAAATAGGGGTAACAACTGAAAATATTTTCCCCGTTATCAAGAAGTTTCTCTATTCGGACCACGAGATTTTCCTCAGGGAGATAGTGGCAAATGCGGTGGATGCTACCCAGAAGGTAAAGGCACTGGCCAGTACCGGAGAACTCAAGGGTGAGCTGGGCGACCTGACGGTGAGGATTTCTGCGGACGATAAAAAGAACACCCTGACTGTTACTGACCGTGGTATAGGCATGACAGCCGAGGAGATAGACAAGTTTATCAATCAGATAGCCTTCTCCGGTGCAGGTGAGTTCATCGAGAAGTACAAGGATGTGGCCGGCAACATTATCGGTCATTTCGGCCTCGGTTTCTATTCGGCGTTCATGGTGTCGAAAAAGGTCGTGATAGAGTCATTGTCATGGAAAGAAGGCGCGAAGCCGGTAAGATGGGAATGCGAGGGCAATCCCGAGTTTGCCATGGCTGAAGGCAGCCGTACCGACAGAGGTACTGAGATTACCCTGTATCTGGACGACGAGTCCAAGGAGTTTGCCGGTGCTTCCAAGGTAGAGGAACTGCTGAAGAAATACTGCCGCTTCATGCCTGTGCCCATTGCTTTCGGCAAGGAGCAGGAGTGGAAGGACGGCAAATACGTGGACACTGACAAGGATAAGATAATCAATGATACAGATCCTATCTGGAACAAGAAGCCCGCTGATCTGAAGAAAGAGGATTACATGAAATTCTACCGCGAGCTTTACCCGATGCTGGAGGAGCCTCTGTTCTATATCCATCTGAATGTGGACTATCCTTTCAATCTCACAGGTATTCTCTACTTCCCTAAGATCAAGGACCGTCTGGATGTAACCAAGAACAAGATCCAGCTCTACTGCAACCAGGTGTTCGTCACGGATTCTGTAGACAACATCGTCCCGGACTTCCTGACCCTGCTGCACGGTGTGATTGACTCTCCGGACATTCCTCTGAACGTATCCAGAAGTTATCTGCAGTCTGACTCCAACGTAAAGAAGATATCTACTTATATTACCAAGAAAGTGGCTGACCGACTGGAGGATATTTTCAAGAACGACCGACAGGAGTACGAAGAGAAGTGGGACAACCTCAAGCTCTTTATCGAGTACGGCATGCTGACCGAAGAGAAGTTCTGCGACAGGGCTCTCAAATTCGCTCTGATGAAGAACACTGACGGCAAGTATTTCGCCTACGACGATTACCGCAAGGCAATAGAGACAGTTCAGACCGACAAGGACAAGAAGGTGGTATATCTCTACGCCACCGATTCCGTGGCCCAGTATCAGTATATAGAGACAGCCAGGAACAAGGGCTATGACGTGCTGCTCTTCGATTGCCAGTTGGACGCTCATTTCGTCAACCTGCTGGAAACCAAGATTCCCGATTCGACATTTGCCAGGGTTGACGCTGACTCTATAGACAGGCTTATCCGCAAGGATGATGTCAAGGAACCTGAGATGCCGGAGACCGAGAAGACCGACCTATCTGATATGTTCGAGTCCGTTCTGCCGGAAGGCAACCATTACTTTGTGAAACCAGAGAATCTCGGAGAGAACGGTGCTCCTATCCTCATTACCCAGTCCGAGTTCATGCGCCGTTACCGCGACATGTCGGCTTTGGGAGGAGGTATGAACTTCTACGGCGAGATGCCGGAGTCATACACCATCGATGTCAATATCCAGCATCCGTTGATCAAACGTATCCTCGAGGCCAAGAATACCTCTCTGTCAGAGCAGTGTGCTGCTTTCGACAGCCGCAGGAACGAGTTGCAGGCCGGCATTGACAAGCTGGATGCAGCCATGAAGGACAAGAAGGAAGAGGATATCCCCACATCAGACAAGGATGCCAGGAAAGAGCTTGAGAAGGAACTCGGAGAAGTCCGTGACCAGAGGAAGGAAGCGATGAAAGGCTTCGCCAAGGACAATATCCTGCTGCATCAGGTAGTGGACCTGGCCCTGCTGGCAAACAATATGCTGAAAGGCAAGGATCTGTCCGAGTTCATCCGCAGGAGCATCGAAGTGCTTTAGTCTACGGAGCCACAGCCGTATCTGCTCAATATCCGAGCAGAAATCTGATAACCTCGCGCATCAGGTCATCAACCTGTTGTTGCGAGGTTAGTGCTTCTATGGGAAAGCCAAGACTGACAGCGCGGTAATCTCCGTCATAGGCTACTGCCGCCGAGGTGTTGGAACCGCAGTAGCGCATGAAGGTAAATGACTGCTCATCCGAAGGAAGGATGGCGTCGGGCGACTCTACGCAGTAGGTCAAAGGATTGGGCCTGGTTTGGAAATCTACGGTATATGTGCTGTCTGCGAACAGTCCGGAAGGATTGGATACTGTACGCACCAGACCTGAGGTAGAGGCGGATCCGTTGCTCCATCCATAATTGAAAATATCCGAAGCCAGGCGGTTGGCGATGAAGTCCGGGTCGGACTCCCTGTGCATGGATATTATGTCCTCGTCCAGGTCCATTGCAGTCTTTCCGGCAAATTCCATCAACTCCCTGGCAGCGGCCTCAATTTTAGAAAGCAGGGCCGTGTCTGCGCTCCCTGACAAGGAATCCTTGAGGGCTTCCATGCGGCTGGCGGCGGTCTTTACTGATGAAAGGGCTTCTTTCAGCATCACGGAACCTGAATAACTGCGGCCGCTGTCGTAAGCAGATATTTTCCCGATATTTGCCCCTGACAAAAGGAGATTCCCACCTTCACGGCAGTAGTCGGCAAGACGGGAGTACATAGTTCCGTTCAGTACGTCCGAATTCTCCTTGCCCAGAATGATGTCCACAACCGGGTAATCTTCCAGTCCGTAGTCCCGGTTCAGGAAACCGCCTAAGGAAACAGATGAGAAACTCAGGCCTGCGCGCATAAGGGCCAGGCCGTGTATGCGGGGATAGTCCATGCTGTTGCCGGCTACCGGTGCCGGACCGTAATCCATGTAGGAGGCTCCGAAGCCCGGGCGGTCGTCGTGAATCCATTCTCTCTGACGGAGGTACTCGAACTGTTCTCCGATGTAGGAGCAGTCCTGGATATAGGGGATGCCATGGTCAGCCCTGAAATCGAATCCGGCAGTCACCGAATCGCAGACAGGAAATGGGGCAGGGGCGGATACAGAGGAGAAACCATTGACAACCAGTACTTCTTCCGATCCCGGAATATATCCTGCTGACAATGTCTCAGAAGGGAAGGACTGTCCCCCATTGTTTACGGCCACTACCCGGTAACTGTAGATGCGTCCGGGCTGTATATTGTCAGTGTATTCCGTACCTGTTACGGGAGTACCCTCGTCAAATCCTGGAATATTGCCGGCCGCAGCCGCAGCCGTATCAGCTATCCTCCTATAGACTATATAGGATGAGGGCATGGCGGTGGGCTCACCGGGATCCTCACGGGGAGTCCAGCTCAACCTTACTTCCGCTTCGTCTTTACGTCGGCCGTCTATTCTGACGCTCAGGTCCTGTACCGGCAAAGGCTGTACGCAGTAGGGCACATCGTGTATGTAGGACAGATATTTCAGTATACCTTTATATATAGCACGCGAAACTATAAACTTGAACTTCGGGTCAAGGGCACACTGCATGTCGGGGAAGTTCTGATGGGAAAGCAGTTCTATGAGCACAGCAGGCACGTCCGGTACTCTGGCTTCCATATATGAGCGGTCCCAGAGAGCACGTCGTGTCCAGTCCGTCCTGTAAAATGAGCGGATGTCTTCCACGACAGAAGTCTGGATTATGTCGGCCAGTTCCCTGGCAATAATTCTGGGCCGGCCGTCGGAATAGTGGATTTTACCTTCCGACTCTTCCTTGTATATTGCCAGAGTCCCTATAGTGGAGTCGCTGAGCACCGAGCCTGCGTCGGTGTGCAGTGCCAGAGCCATATCTACGGGTATGGCCAGCCGGTGGCAGAGGTCATTGACCCATTCTCCCCGTGACATATAGTCATCGCGGTAATCGTCATTGCCGTTATTGAGACTGTACACCTCTTCCGGAAAGCCGCTCCACTGCATCCAGTAACGGGCTGCCTCGGCATATCTGGGGACCCCGCTGGTTCCCGTCCCACGCAGGATATTTCCCATTCCTCCTCCGAACTTGACGGCATCGGTCGTAATTACTCCGTTGCCGCCGCTCTTTTCAGCACAATTACGGACTATTACGCCCTGACCTGTCTCGCCCTTGGAAAACCGGAATGTTCCCAAGTATACCCACATGCCTCCTCCCATCCTCTGGTCCACAGAGAAACTGGCCTCGCCTCCGCTGTAGCGGACAGTATACAGAGCGTCGGTACTCTGCCTGACTGTCTGGTATGAGACATATACGGCATAATCTCCTGTTTCAGGAAAATAGGGAATATAAGTGGCTGACGAAGGGCTCTTCAGACTGCATCCTACCATTCTCGCGGTTCCTTGCTCAAAGGGATTCACACCAGAGGCATATACGTCTTCAGTGTGCGCGAAACCAGGTCCAGGCGCATCTTTCCACTCATTCCGTCTGTCTCCGTTCCTTTCGGTATAGTACGGGGAAGTGTTGTCCACTATGATCTCATTTCTCTGTATGTCCCTTTCCCTGGGCATAAGTACGGTCGCACCGGCATTTTCAAGCATTGGGGCAAGGAAGGAAATGATGTAGCTCTGGGGCAGCAGGTCCTCGATGGTCGAGAAGAATGGGGCGCGCTGCCACTTCCACCTGTCCTCGGTGTTGGAATAGTAGTAGCCGTGTCCAGGCCATAGGGCGATATTTCTTCCATACAGGCCTTCTTCCGGCGCAGGGCCGGATATGCGGCTGATCCAGGGGGTACGCCTTCCGTCTTGTCCGGAGCGGTTTTCGGAGACGTACTTCTGTCCTGAGTAGAAGCCGCTTATGAATGTTGACAGCGGTCTGTCTTTTACATAAAGCTGTATCCCGTATTCCCGTAAATCTTCGGGCATATATCTGCCGATGATCCCGGAAAAGTACTCCAGGTCACTGTTTCTCAGTGGATAATCTATGATATCATCGCTCAGGATGATCTTTACTGCCTTCTGCTTTTTCAGGACATAGAACGTGTCGATGCTTATCCGTGACAAAGTCGATGCCCTGGATGAAAGCCTGCTGTTTATGGAGTCTGCCGCAGGCTCGAGAATCCGGGCCGTCGCTGAAAATAGGAAAGAGACGGCCAGCAGGGCAGAGAGGAGTACTTTTGGAAGAAATCTTACCATTTGTAGACAATGTTGACAGCTGCCTTATATGGAATCCATTCTGAAGATCCGTTCCATCCGATATACATGGAGCCGTCCGACTGATAATGCCCCTCATAGACACTGGTCTGGAAGCCTCCGCCTATCGACAGCTCGATGCCCCAGTGCTTCGTCAGAGTGAATGCATATCCGAGGGTAAGGCCCACCATGAAATTGCATCCTACCTGATATTGGTTTGAATAGCTGCCCCAGTACATCGGATGTATGCCCTTGCTCAGGGTGTATGCCGAGAATCCGACATTGGGACCTACGAAGAAGCCTCGGAATGACTCTATTGGATAGTAGCGGCCTTCTACGAAGGTCATGCCGGCGACAATAGGACCGTCTATGAGTTTGCCGAATCCATTTGGATAGAAAATACCTAAACCCTCCAGTCCCATGGTGATATTCTTGTGAACGCGGAATTCTACGGCAGGGTTTACAATCCCGGCAAGTACGGCGGCATTGAACTTGACCGCAGTTCTTACCGGCTCGCCTCCGAACAGCCGTTCATTCCTTGCCTGACGGATGCTGTCCCTGTCATTCGCGAGGGCCTTGACGGGGAGCAATATCATGGAAGATATCAGAAGGGTGACAATCAATTGAAATTTATACTTTTTCATACTCTTTCTTCTTTTGGAACCAACATGGTCTCTATCCGTCTGACAATCCTTTCTCCTGCTACGGCCACAATAACAGTTCCGGTCAGGATGGAGATAGAGTCTGCCGCAAAATCAAATACATCCCCTTGACGTGACGCGAAAAACCAGTCCTGGAATATTTCGGTCATACCGGCGAACACGAGGCCTGTAATCAGGGTCACTATTACAGCATGACGCTGCAGGAACCGGAAACGCGAGGCATATCTGCATGTGAGCCAGGCGATGAATGGGTAGGGGAAAAACATAGTGAAATGTGCGTACCGGTCCAGTCTTATGCCTAGAAAATATTTCCCTAGATCAATACCGGTGGAGCTGAATTTATAGAAACAAAAGAACAGCACCATCGCTATGTAGATGATGTACAATATCTTAATGACTAGTTTGACTCCTTTTTGCATAACGCAAATATAATGTAAAAAGCAGATGCGGAGATATTTTTTTGCAGAATATTAAAAGATGTCTATTTTTGTGAGAATTAAATTTGCGAAAATATATTTAAATTTAAGTATGAGAAATATTTACAAAGTTATTGCTGTTGCCGCACTGGCCCTGATGCCGATAATGACGCTGCGCGCCCAGACACAGGCTGAAATAGAGATGGCCAAGTCGATGGCCCGGTCATACGGCTACAGCGAGAGTGAGATCGAGGCAATGGTCAAGGATAAGTATTCCACATCCGGTACAGATGCCGGGACTACAGCAGTCCCTCCCGCAGTCAACAGGAACGAGACAGCGACAACTGTAGGGACCATGACGCCTGAAGTACAGGGACTGACAATCGCTCGTGATTCATCAATAGAAATATACGGACACAATATATTCCAGTCTCCCGGTCTCAACTTTGTACCCAGTTATAACATACCTACGCCGGCCAATTACAGGCTGGCGGCAGGTGACGAGATAGTCATCGACCTGTGGGGTGCTACCTATAATAACTATACATTCACGATAAGCCCCGAAGGCAGCATCACCATACCAAACGTAGGGCCGGTATATCTTGCAGGGAATACGGTAGAGAATGCTGAGAAGAGGGTCAGGGAGAAATTCTCCACTATATATTCCGGACTTTCCGGAGATCAGCCCAATACTTTTCTCCGCCTTACCATCGGCAGGATCCGCTCCTTCACAATCAATGTAGTAGGTGATGCAGTGCGTCCAGGTACCTATACCCTTCCTTCGCTTTCAACGGTGTTCTCCGCCATATACCTGGCAGGAGGCCCCACCGATCTGGGATCTGTACGTGATATCCGCGTATACAGGAACAACAGATTGGCGGAGACGCTCGATGTCTATGATTTCATCGTCAACGGAGATTTCTCCAAGAATATCCGCCTGGAGGACAATGACCTGATCATGATTGCGCCATATACAGTACATGTTACTGTGACAGGTAACGTGAAGCGTCCGATGATCTACGACATGAAGGATGGTGAGACGGTGGCGGATGTTCTCAAATACGCTGCCGGCTTTTCCGAAAATGCAAATGAAAGTCTGGTGCACGTAACCAGAGTCAACGGCGAGAGAAGTGAGACTTTCAATGTTCTGGCCCAGGACTTCGGGACTTTTGAGCTGAAAGACGGTGATGTAGTGAACGCCATGCCCAATATTGACCGCAACAGGAATATTGTAACCATTCAGGGTGCCGTATGGCATCCAGGCACATATGCGATTACAGACAATGTATCCAGCCTCAGACAGCTCATCGAGTTCGCGGGCGGACTCAGGGAAGAGGCGTTCATGGACAGGGGCAATATTATCCGTCTGGATGAGAAACGCGATACCATATCACTGTATTTCAACGTGGAGAAGGTTATGGCAGGTGCTCAGGATATTCCTCTCTGCACAGAGGATACAGTGCGTATTTTCTCAGCGGCAGATATGATGGTACGGACGGAAATTGAGACCCGGGGCCACCTGAATAATCCATCTGTCCTGCCTTTCCGTCCCGGAATGACACTCGGGGATGCTATTCTGCTCTCCGGAGGATTCGCCGTCGGAGCCTCCAAGACCAATATCGATATCGCCAGGAGAAATATACTCGACAACAGTCAGCGAAGCGATACCATATCTGTTATCTACAATTTAAATATCGTGGACGACCCCTCGGCTCTTGATTTTGAGCTCAAGGCTTTTGATATAATATCCGTAAGACCGTCACCAAGTTACAAGCCGCAGCAGGGTATAACTGTCAATGGAGAGGTGATTTTCCCCGGCTACTATGTAATAGAAAGCAATGTGGTCCATCTCAGTGAGGTCATAGCGCGTACAGGCGGGTGTACCCCTGATGCCTATCTGGAAGGTGCCACTGTCGAGAGGCTTCTCTCCGACGAGGAGTACGACAGGGCCGTGCAGGCAGCCAGACTAGCGATGAGAGAGGAAGGTGTGGACTCCTCAATGATAGAGATGCCGGATAGGGATACGAGATATAAGATAGGTATCAACATGGTGAAAGCCCTGGACAAGCCCGGTTCCTACAACGATATCGTCCTGCAGGACGGGGATGTGGTGAACATACCCAAGTTGAACAATACCGTCAAGATATCAGGTGCCGTCCTGTATCCCAATACCGTTGTATACGATCCTTCTATCTCCGTGAACCAGTATATCAAGATGGCAGGTGGCTATGTCAAGGGAGCCATCAAGGGAGGCAAGTACATCGTCTTCATGAACGGTACGGCTTCTACCAGAGGAAACAAGAATTTCAAGCCTATGCCCGGATGTGAGATCATTGTACCTCAGAAGGACCTGTCCCAGCGTCAGAGGATATCCGCTGCGGAGATTGTCTCCATAGCATCCTCTACGACATCCATCGCCACGATGGTCATCAGCATGGTCAATCTGCTCAGGTAGTATGACTTCGGGTTACCGCCAGCTGACAGCTGAAGAGATATCCGTTCTCAGGACACAGGGATGCTGGGCTGAGGACTGGCAGCATATCTATGTCTCGGAGCGGTTTACTCCGGAAAGCATTGTCAGGGTCAATTTCTACGGAGTGGTCCGTCTCGGGGCTTTTTCCGGCAGCATTGCTCTTCCGGGCGGTCTTTCCATACACAGCGGTATTTACGATGCTACCCTGTTCAACGTAAATGTGGATGATGACGCGCTCATCACCCACATTCACGGTTATATAGCCAACTACGACATAGGTCCCCGCGTCTATATCTGCGATGTGGGTAAGATATATATGGAGGGCGTTCCGTCCTTCGGTATAGGCACACGGGTCAATGTCCTTCCAGAGACAGGAGGACGCGAGGTGGCCATCCATGAGGAACTTTCGGCCCAGACTGCCTATCTGTCGGCAATGTACCGGCACCGTCCAGAGCTGACGGAACGGCTTCATGCCATGGCGGATATCCGTGCCCGTGCCGTGGCTTCGGAGCGCGGAACCATCGGCCCTGGAGCAAGAATAGAGAATGTGGGAATCATCCGCAACGTAAGGATAGGAGAGGCCGCTGTCCTGCAGGGCTGCCTCCGTCTTTTCGATGGAACGGTGGTCAGCAGCACGGATGCTCCGGTGCTTATCGGCAGCGGAGTGGTATGCACGGACTTCATAGTGCAGTCAGGTTCGGTAGTGGAAAACGGGGCAGTCGTGACCCGCAGTTTCGTGGGACAGGGTGTGACACTTTCCAAGGGATTCTCATGCTCGGACTGTCTTTTCTTTGCCAACTCCCATTGTGAGAACGGAGAGGCAGTATCGGTATTCGCCGGCCCCTTCACGGTCTCCCATCACAAGTCGACCCTGCTTATAGGCTCGATGTTCTCCTTTATGAATGCGGGCTCTGCCACCAATTTCAGCAACCATCAGTATAAGTTGGGACCCGTTCATCAGGGTGTTTTCGGACGCGGTGTGAAGTGCGGCTCCGGCTCATACATGATGCTGCCGGTGAGAGTGGCGCCCTTCACCACAGTACTGGGCCATCATACCGGCAGGATAGACACTCCGGACATGCCGTTCTCCTATATTCTGGAGTCTGAGGGGCGCTCATATCTGGTTCCAGGTGTGAACCTGCGAAGTGTAGGATTGTTCCGCGACATCCGTAAGTGGCCCTCAAGGGACCGCCGCAGTCTTTCCGGACGCATGGACAATATCAGTTTCGAGGTATTTTCCCCATATACGGCCGGAGCGATGCTGTCAGGCAGGGACCGGCTGGTGCAGATGCTCTCCGAGGAGCGTTTTTCCGGTACTCCCTCCAGTTACGGAGGATGTACTATAGCCGGTTCGTCCCTTACTTCAGGGGTGGAACGTTACGAGAAGGCCCTCAAATACTATGTGGGTCTTCAGGTGGCTCTGGCGCTCCGCGGCCGAAAACTTGGATCCGATGAGGCTATCACTGCTGCTCTGACCCCCGTATCTCCTGTAGGAGACGGACGTTGGATTGACGTGGCCGGACTGCTGGCTCCGAAGGCTGAGATAGACCAGATAGTGGAGGAGGTGGTTTCCGGCTCACTGGACACTCCAGGCGCGGTGGAGTCCAGACTCTCGGCCATTGCCTCCAATTATCAGCTCTACGAATGGAGATGGGTATATGCACACATCCGGACAGTCTACAATGTCGATCCTCAGAAAATTACCCGCAAGAAGCTGATAGAATTGCTGCGTCAGTGGAGAGCAGCGTCAGAGTCTCTCTTCGCTGACATAGAGATGGATGCGTCCAAGGAGTTCGGAGAGGGGGGGATGACCGGCTTCGGTCTGGACGTAACAGACAGGGATGAGATTCTCGCGGACTTCAGGCATGTCAGGGGAGAATTTGACTCAGATTCTCAGGTGGCGGCGGTGCGTGAGACCAGGGAGAGGGTAGCCATGTTGGCCGATGAGGTCCTTTCAGCCCTTTAGCGCCTCTATTTCCAGATCTGCCTTTATCTTGTCAATGATTGCGGTAACTACCCTGTAGATACGCTGCCCTTCGGAATAGTCCGCAGGACATACGAAGTGTACCCGCTGTTCGCTGAGAAGGCGCTCGGACTTCTCGCGTTCGTGGCCGTCCGGGTTGTACACTGCTATGGAATGGCCTCCGAACTGCTTGACTAGTTTCATACATGGTATGTCAGTGGCTCCGTCTCCGAAGTAAATCATGCGGGAAAAGGGGACAGGTCTCTCTTTTTCAGGTAGATATCTGTTTACGAGGGTATGGTCCCGGATGCTCATCACTCCCTTGTTGATCTTGAACAGGAACTGGGTTTTGGCCGTATAATCCACAGCCACGGCAGGCCAGACCGCCTCTCCGTTCTCGTAGAGGAAGGAACAGGCATAGACATTCTTGAACTCATGGTATATTTCCGTGCCCTCAATCATTTCGGTCAGTCCGGATGAGTTGATGTAATGCTCTATCTGAAGACCTCTGCTGCAGCCGTAATCATTGATTTTCCCGAACCATTCCCGCACGCCGGGATAAAGCTTTACCATAGAGCCGAACCGTCGGAAATTCTCCCTGGTAAGGTGGACTCCGGAAGCGCGGGCCTCATCTATCATTGTCTTCATGTAGCAGAGAATCTCGCTGGCATCGTTGTCCTGTGACAGCTGGTTGCTTCTGCTCCAGAAGAGGGCAGGGTCCTTGCCGAAGGTCTGTATCAGTCCGAATTCCTGCATGTTGGCAGGGGAAAGGGTGCCGTCGAAGTCGTAGATGAGGGCTACTGTAGGTCTTGTCATAGTGTATTCTGCTCGAGTATTTGCGGAGCCAAATTAGCAAAATTTTTCATTTTTCCGTATGTTTGTAGGATATTATTGTGCTATATGAGATACCTCTTTCTGTCCATCCTCCTCATCTGCTGCCCTGTATGCCTCCGGGCCCAGGCATGGTTCTGTACGGATGAGGGTACGGAGCTGGTCTACACCAGGTATTATGCAGAGGACGGCTCGATCAAGTGGAACCATACCATGAGTATTCTTGAGACTGCTCTCGATTCCGCAGACTCTTCTCTCACAGTGACTTATTCCTCCTTTATCCGGACAGTGGACGGCAAGGGACTGGAGAATATGGAGAATCCGGCCGTGATGACGGCCCTGATAAGCCGGGACGGGAGCGTGACCCTCGACATTGCCGCCAGCCTGGTCTCCGTTCTCAAAGGAATACTCTGGAAAAATGCCCGGATCACCGCGGAGGGCGGCCTGACCCTGCTGCCTTCCGTCCTGACGCCCGGCGATACCCTGCAGAGTGCGGCCGGCAAGGTCAGAGCATTAGGCATGACGATGAACGTCACCGTGACGGAGCGCCGGGTCCTCGGTACTGACACCCTGACTACCCCGGCCGGTACATTCCCCTGCGTGATAGTTTCCGAGCACAAGGTCGAGAAGGGGATGATGCGCAACCGTGTCACCACTGCCCGCACCTGGTATGCCCGCGGCGTCGGTATGGTCCGGCACGACACCTATGACAGGAACCTGAAACTGGAGACCACGGAGGTCCTGGAAAAAATAGTAAGAAAATAATACGCGGCAGATGCAACAGACGGCCCTGCCCGTACGTTATATAAGTGGAAAAAACAAAAGATGATACCTAAAGAGATTACAGCGTTCTACAACAGATACAAGACGAGGCTCTACAACACGTCGCTGCGGATAACCGGCGACAGTTTCGACGCCGAGGAGATAGTCCAGGACACTATTATCAAGTATCTGAGGACCAATACCGCTAAACTGTCCGAGGCACAGACCTCGGCCTGGCTCACAAAAGCCTGTACCAGAGCCTCGATAGACATGCTCCGCATGCGCAGGGGACTGAAGGTGAAGCTCGAGAAATATGCGGAGGAAGACCCGGAGGAGGACTCGTCGCAGCAGTGGGACAGTCTCCTGCAGAGTCAGAGCCCGCAGGAGATGATAGGGAGGATAAAGCGGCAGATGCTCCTGATGCCCGACGGATACAGGGCGGTGCTCTCCCTGCTGCTCTTCGAGGGGTACGATTACTCAGAAGCCTCGCAGATACTGGGGGTGGAGGAAAGCACGGTCCGGTCGCAGTATCTCAGGGGCAAGCGCAAACTGGTGGAAATGATTAAAAATGAAAAATAACAGGACAATGGATAACTTACAGCAATACTTCAGACAGAAAAGCAGTTCCATCAAGGAATCAGATGAACTCATCCCCGAAGGAGACGAGTCCCGCTTCGAGCAACGCTGGGAGTACTCCAGCCACAACCGCATACACTTCCGCTCGAACCTCAAGCGCCGCAAGAAACCCCTGTGGAAGGTCATTGCCTTCCCCCTTGTAGCTTCCTTAGCCCTTATTTTCGGCGTACGGGCCCTGATGAATCCGTACATCCGGGAAGAGGAACCCCGGGTGCAGATAGCGAAAGAGAAGTCATTTTCAGAGGAGCAGGATACATTGTCTCCCGGGTACATCTATCAGCAGTACTGCCGCACGGTGGCCGATATTACCGTCGAGGTCGCAGTCCTGACGGCCTATATGCCGGAGGACTGGGCGGAGGAGGCCATGGCTGTGGTGGACGATATCGTCCGGGAACCGGTGCCCCTGATTGACCAGCTGGAAGGAGTTGACACGCAGCGCCAGAGGGAAATTCTGCAGGAGTACTCGGCCAGGCAGATAGCTGCCCTGGACCATGTGGTAGGAACCATAAGGGGGCTGAATGAGACAGAATAAAACATTTTAAATCAACGCAGATATGAAAAGATTAATTACAATGGCAGCCATACTGGCATTGATGGTACCGGTATGCGCACAGGCAAGGTCTTACGACGAGATTACCAAAGAGGTAAAAGTCCGTAATTTCAACGGCATCAGGGCCGGAAACCGCTTTGAGGTGGACGTGGAGAAAGCCTCTAAACATGCATTGGAACTCACATTCCCTGCAGAACTGGAGGAGTATGTAACGGCCGAAGTACAGTCGGGCGTACTGGTTCTCACACTTGATCTCGAAAAGGCTCCCAGGGACATCCGCCGCGAGTTCAACAGCGGGGACTGGAAGCTCTACGCCAAGGTCAGCTGCCCCGGGATAGAGAGCGTACGCCTATCAGGTGCAGCAAATATGAGTATTCTGGACCGGTTTGACACTCAGTCGCTCGATATCCGCACCAGCGGAGCCTCATCCCTCAAGAAAGCGGTTTTCAATACAGTGGGTGACCTCAGAATTGTGGCATCAGGTGCTTCACACGTTGAAATGGATCTGTCAGGCTGCATTGACAATTCCGATATTGAATGCAGCGGTGCCTCGAATGTATACATCATAGGCGGCAATTACACTGACTGCGTAGTAGATAATTCCGGAGCCTCCGACGTGGATATGGAGGAGGTCAGGATGAAGAACCTCCGCATCAGTCTTTCAGGTGCGTCCAATTTCTATGTCAACGGAACGGCTGACTATCTGGACGTGGATGTAAGCGGAGCCTCCAGCTGCAAGGCATCCTCTCTTATAGCCAAGAGAGCCAGGGTAGAAGCCAGTGGTGCTTCAAGTGTAACTGTAAATGCCAAGGATATGGATCTAGTGGATGTATCCAAAGCATCCAGCGTCAGAAACCGCAGATAAGAGAAGATGTCCTGGATACATTCAGACAAGGATTTCGTGCTGGACTCGCACTGCGACACCCCGACGATGCTGCTCGAGGAGATAGACCTCGGGAAAAGACAGCCGAGGGGACATGTGGACTTCGTAAGAGCACGGGAAGGAGGGGTGGACGGGATGTTCTTCGCGATTTACTCCCCGCCGGAGCTTACTGACGCCGAGGCCACAGTACATGCGGTAAGGCTCATATCCAAATGCTACGATGCCGTTGACAGCAACAGCGCTGTCGCGGCATTGGCCGTTTCTCCGGAAGACGCTTTCGAGAATAAGAAACGCGGCCTGATTTCCATCTTTCTGGGAATGGAAAACGGTACTCCCATACAGCAGGATCTTGCATATCTACGTCTTTACTACCGTTTTGGAGTGCGTTACCTCACGCTTTGCCACAACAGGCACAACCAGATATGCGACTCCTGCATGCCTCTCGATGCGGAATGGGGCGGACTCTCCCGGTTCGGCAAAGAAGTGGTGGCGGAGTGCAACCGTCTGGGCATCCTTCTGGACTGTTCCCATGCTTCGGACGAGACATTCTACGATCTTTTAGAGCATTCCAGCACTCCGATAGTGGCCTCACATTCCTCTTGCCGGGCCCTGTGCGACCATCCGCGGAATATGTCCGATACCATGCTGCGGGATCTGGGTGCCGCAGGCGGAGTGATTCAGATCAATTTTTATCCTAAATTCATCGACTCAGATTTTGCCCAGGACGAAAAGTTCTTGAAACTCAGCGAAGAAGGGGAGCATTGGCAGGAACTCTACCGATCCGATCTGTACAATATAGAGTACCGGGACAACTACTGGAGGATAATGGATGAGCTTGCGGTATACCCCACGCCGTCCGTAAAAAGGGTCGTAGACCACATCGACCATGCAGTGGAGGTGGCCGGAGCCGCGCATGTGGGGCTCGGTTCGGATTTTGACGGGATAGAAGTGGCTCCTCAGAGGCTCAGGGACATATCCATGTACGGAAATATAGCTGCCGAGCTCCGCGAAAGAGGGTACGGCAGCAGCGAGATCCGCGGCATCATGGGAGGAAACTTCCTCCGGGTCATGCACCGGGCTCAGAAAGCAGCACAGTCCTCAGCAGATTGAGGGCGCTGCCGGCAAAGCGGTCGATATTGGTGCTGCGGTCGTTGTTGAAACGGAACATCCGGGACAGGACTTCGGTCTTGCCCGGACTTTTCTTATCGGGGTATGCCACTGCGGTCCAGACTGTGCCGACCGGCTTGTCTGGGGTACCGCCGTCCGGACCTGCAATGCCGGTGGTCGAGAGGGCGAAATCAGTGCCGAGAGCTTCACGCACTCCGAGGGCCATGGCTTCAGCGCATTCCTGGCTGACGGCTCCCTTTGAGCCAATGATCGAGCTCGGGACATGCAGTACGTTCTCCTTTACGGAGTTGTCGTATGAGGTTACAGAACCGTAAAAGTATCTGGATGCTCCGGGAAGAGAGGTCAGAAGCGAGGCTATGCGTCCTCCAGTGCAGGACTCGGCTACTGCCAGGGTCTGTCCTGCGGCAGTCAGCCTGCGTGCAATAACAGACTGGAGTGTGTCTTCGCCCTCCCCGTAGACCGCATCTCCGAGAACCGGCTTCAGTCTGGCGAATTCGTCATCTATGCGGCGTATCTCATCCTCGCGCTCCCCGCCGTATATGGAAAGGCGCAGCCTTACTCCGGTCAAGGGGTTGGGAAGGTAGGCCAGGTGCATGTCGGCGGGCAGGGCATCCTCCCAGGGCTCTATCATCTTGGCCAGGGTAGACTCTGCTATGCCGTATGTGACTATGGTCTTGTGGTGTATGCTGTCCAGGGCGAAATGGCTGCGGATGTCTTCCATTACATCCGGCAGCAGACCAATGGCCTCGTACGGTACTCCTGGTAGGGAATACAGCACGGGACAATGGGCGAAACTTCCAGCCGGAAAGCGGAATATCATTCCGGGGGCCGTGCCTTTCCGGTTGACCATGACCTCGCAGGTATCGGGCACCACGGCCTGGTCGCGGTTGATGTCCGATATCTCGATGCCCCTGTGGGCCAGAATCTTCTCTATCACCTCCATCTGTCCCTGATGGAAGACGGTACCCCGGCTGCCGGAGAGCTCCCCTAAAGCCTTCTTGGTGATGTCGTCCTTTGTAGGGCCAAGGCCACCTGTAACTATCACAATATCGTTCTCCTGCAGCAATGATTTCAAGCTCTGCTTTATGTCCGTGTTGTCATCGCTTATGGATACCATGCGGAGTACTTTTACGCCTATGGCGTTCAGTTCCCGTGCTATGACTGAAGAATTGGTGTCGACGATCTGTCCGATGAGGATCTCGTCGCCTATGGTGCATACGGCTGCCCGTTTCATTATTTATGGGATTTAAGGTATTTCAGAATCTTACGGACTGCTCCTGGACCGTTGTAGATGAAGCCGGAGTATATCTGAATCAGGGAGGCGCCGGCGTCCAGCATTTCCTTGGCCTGCTCCGGGGTCATGATGCCGCCTACACCTATTATAGGCAGGATGCCGCCGGTTTTCTCATGGATATGGCGTACCATGGCCAGGCTCTTTTCGTACAGGGGCTGGCCGCTCAGGCCGCCGTTGCCTATGGCCTTCACCTTTTCGGAGTCAGTAGAGAGTCCTTCGCGGGAATTGGTTGTATTTGTGGCGATTATGCCGTCCAGACCGGAACTGAGTGCAAGGTCTATTATGCGGTCCACATGTTCGTAAGGGATATCAGGTGATATCTTGAGCAGGATGGGACGGTAGTCATCGTAATATCTCCTGAGCGTGAGCAGGTGGTCCACAATGCCGGAGAGATAGCCTACATCCTGCAGTACGGTGAGATCCTTTACATTGGGACAGGATACGTTGACGGTGAAATAGTCCACGTAGTCGTACAGCAGGGAGAAGGAGCGCTCGTAATCCTTGTAAGCCTCTTCGTTGGGGGTTTTCGAGGCCTTGGCGATGTTTCCGCCGACGATGACGTTCGGAGCACGTTTCTGGAGCTGGGCGACCGCATACTTGACACCTTTATTGTTGATGCCCATGCGGTTGATGATGGCCCGGTCCTCTATAAGCCTGAAACAGCGGGGCTTGGGATTGCCCGGCTGAGCCTCCGGAGTAAGGGAGCCTATCTCGACGAAGCTGAATCCGAAGTTGCCCATGTCGTTGTAGAACTCTCCGTTCTTGTCCAGGCCGGCCGCCAGGCCCACAGGATTCCTGAATGTCAGGCCGAATACCTCGCGGCGCAGCTCTCCTTCCTTGTCCCTGACACGGAAAAGAGCCCTCATGATGCTCTGTGAGAATGGAATGTAGTGCAGTAACTGCAGCAGGCGGAAGGTGATATGATGGGCCGTTTCGGCCGAGAATGAGAAAAGTATGCGGCGGATGAAAAGTCTGTACATGGTGTTTAAGGGTTGTTCCGCAGGCAAAGATACTCCAAAAACTATTTGGGCGGATAAAATTCCTGAAATGTTCCGTCCGAATAGAAAAGGGTGATGCGCCGTACGTCCCGTGCAGGTACTTTCTGCAGCCGGCAGGCATTCTCCCCGGTACCGTCATCCTCCTGAATATCCTGGATATCGTTCTCTGCCGGTGCCGTGGATTCGAAGGCCGTGCTCTCATCATTCTGCTCCAGTTCTATGACAGGAGTGAACAGGCCGGGAGAGGAGTCTCTGTCCTGAGGGGCAGGGGTGTTCTGTGCCCTCAGTGGCTTTCCTCGTCCAAGGAGAAGCCAGTCAGGATTGACGGAGGGAAATTTCAACAGAAATTTCTGGATAAAGTCGAAGCCTGGTTTGTTACGTCCCGACAGAATGTGGGAGACATTGGAACGCTGGATGCCCATTATGTCTGCGAACTGGGCCGGCTTGAGTTGTTCGAGCTCCAAAAATTGTTGTAAACGGCGATTCATTATTGTGAATTTAAATTTTTACAAATGTACATAAAATTGTGTTTACAAAATCACACTTTTGAAAAGAGACAAATGTAAACACTTTGGCAGTAATTTAAAATATTCTTGATAATCAAACAAATATAGATTATCCTCTATCTTAAGTCATATCATATGTAAACTATATAAAACACTCATTAAGAGCGCTATAATCTATGAATTATTTGCTTTGTGACATGGAATATGCGCAAATTTGCGTACAGTACATCCAAAACTACCAATATAAACTTTATATAATCAATATAATTAACTGATAAAGCCATATTTAAGAGAGGATAATCAATAATATAAACATTGTTTATTACACAATTCCACACCGATGATATACTTTTGTGTCAGGTTGAAGATTTTGTTTACAAAACCAAATAAACTAACTGCTGTTTCTGTAATTAACTTTTGTAAACATTTCTCAAAAAACGATTATTTTGACTTCAGCGGGATATTGTATAGATTTGCCGCCGTAAGTGCGTAAAATCGCCTGAAAACGTTAAAATATGGCAATACCTCAGATCAACATTTCCGACTATACCTACGATCTGCCTGACGGACGGATCGCATCCTATCCCACCGAGAGGCGCGATGCCTCCAAACTGCTCCTATATAATAAAGGTGATATTTCCCATTCTGTCTTCTCTTCCCTTCCCGACTATCTGCCCGAAGGAGCACTCATGGTCTTCAACAATACTAAGGTCGTGCCTGCAAGGCTTATCTTCCGGAGAGAAACTGGGGCCATGATAGAGATTTTCTGTCTGGAACCGTCAGATCCTGAGGATTATAATCTTTCTTTTGCAGCTGTTTCCACCTGTGTCTGGAAGACGATAGTAGGTAACCGGAAGAAGTGGAAAGGAGAACCGATACATCTATATCTGCCTGAGAATCACAATACGGAACTTGAACGTCTGAATCTGCAGGCGACCCTGGAGGATGGCTCGGAGGGCAATATTCTCGTTCGTTTTACCTGGGATGGCGGAGAGCCTTTTTCCCGGGTGATGGAGATGTGCGGTCGAGTGCCGATTCCCCCGTATCTCCACCGTGAGTCGGAAAGTATTGACAGTGAGCGGTATCAGACACTATATGCCTCATACCGGGGCTCAGTCGCAGCGCCTACGGCCGGACTGCATTTTACCTCGGAGGTTCTTTCCAGGCTCAGGGAGAAGGGTCTGGACTGCGAGAATGTCTGCCTGCATGTGGGGGCCGGAACCTTCCTTCCGGTCAAGAGCGACCTCATAGAGGGGCACACCATGCATTCGGAGCCATTCTCCATCTCAACCGATGTGCTCGATAGGATCCTCCAAATAAAAAGTAATAAGCCTGTTGTCGCAGTGGGAACAACAAGTGTGCGTACGCTTGAGTCTCTGTACTGGTTGGGAGCGGAATGTGCCATAAAAGGACCGGAACACTGGAATCCGTCACCGGTGGAGCAATGGGTGCCTTATACCACAGAACTTGGAAAAGTCCCGCTCAAAGAGGCTCTGGAAGCCCTTCAGGCCTATGCCAGCAGCCGGAATCTGGAGAGTATTACCTGCCGCACCCGCATTATCATCGTTCCTACTTACCGTTTCCGCATAGTTGACTGGCTTATAACCAATTTCCACCAGCCCAAGAGTACTCTGCTGCTGCTTATAGCCGCACTGATCGGGGAGGACTGGAAAAAAGTGTATGACTATGCCCTGGGCCATGGGTTCCGTTTCCTAAGTTACGGAGACTCTTCGCTGCTGATTCCCCGTTAAATAGACTTGCCAAGTTCAAATATTTTATTAAATTTGCGGAGCAAAACCCAGTTTTCCGCAGAAATGAAGAAAGTCCAGTTCCTTACAGCTCTCGCACTGATAGTTGCCGCAGCCTTTGCGGCTATGGGCTTTTTCACTTACAGAAATGCTGATAATCAGAAAAATATCCTTTTCTCCACGGACCGTGCAGTAGAGGATATCCGTTTTATATCCGCCCGTCCACACTCTATATCTCATCCTGTGGAAAGGGCTCGTGTAAGGTGGTATCTTCATGACAGACTGGAGGATATGGGCGGTAAGCCGCAGATTTTCCCCTACGACTCCATTCCCTGCAAGTTCGGAGGAACCCTCAACATCGCCAATCTTTACTGCAAGTTCGAGCCTCAGGGCAGGGACACCTCGGAATCCTACCTGATGCTGGTCGCTCATCTGGATTCCAGATTCGCCGAGCAGACCCCTGACGGTGAGACACTTTCCTACGGTGCTGCCGATGACGGATACGGACTGGCCGCGATACTGGAACTGACGCGCGGTGCGCTGACCTATGCGCGGGAGTGGAACCAGGGACTGAAGATCCTCATCACGGACTCGGAAGAGCACGAACTGGACGGGATGCGTTATGCCCTGGAGAGGGATAACAGGCTCTTTGACAGGGTGGGACTTCTGATAAACCTGGAGGCCCGTGGAGTGAAGGGACCGGCCCTGCTGTTCGAGACATCCCGGGGCAATGCCGCTCTGATGGATTTCTATGTAGAGAATGCCCGGATGCCTTATACCTATTCACTTACATCGGTGATATACAGATATATGCCCAATTTCACCGATTTTACCCCGGCCAAACGGCTTTTCCCCGGATACAATTTTTCTGTCATAGACAACCTCCATTACTATCATAACGAAAGGGACAATTTCTCCAATATTCACCCCGAGTCCGTCGCACACTATGGCGTGCAGTTGGAGCCTGTGCTGCACAAGTATTTGACAGACAAGACGTATGCTGATACAGACTATTTCCGTTCCCAAGAGGACAGGGTGGTGTTTACTGTGCCTGGAATCAAGACCTTCTGTCTCACGCGGACGGAGAACTGGATATTGAACGCCGCTGTCCTGCTTATGTTCTGCCTGGCTATGATATTGTACAGGGGCTTGGGCAGGGTTAGGCCCGGGAAGGTACTGCTCAACTCCTTATGGATATTGCTGACAGGGGTACTTGCCGGAGGAGCGGCTGAAGGTGCGGTCTGGGCTGCCGCCAAGATTGCCGGCGTACCTTTCTCATTCACGGCCTTGAAGTTCCTTTCGTGGGACTGGGCTCTGGCTTTGGGGCTTATAGCCGTAATGTTCGTAGCTTATCTTGTATTTTTCCTGCGCAAGTCCCGCAAGTCGGAAAATTTTGTCTTCGAGCATCTTATGGGCCTGATCCTGCTGATGCTCGTCCTGTCCGGAGTGCTGCTGTTCACCACAGGGGAGAATTTCTTCCTGATATTCCCAGCCGCATGTGCCCTGACCGGACTCATCCTCCACGTGATATTGTACCTGAACATCATGTCCCTGCCGCTCCTGCTGCTGGCGGAGATGGCCTTCCTGCCTTTCCTGTATAATGTCTATACTGCATTGACGGCGGGGGCGCTGGGCGTGGTGATATTCCTAGCATTCCTATACACTGTATTGACTGCCTCGCTGCTGAGGTGCTTTATGAATCAAAGACGATGAACCAGGATTACGACAGCATCAGACCCTATACTGACCAGGAGACCTCTATTGCCCTGAAAAGAGTGGCGGACGCTCCTGAGCTGAGTGCTTTTTCCACATTTCTCTTCGGCCCCGGTGAGGACCGTGAAGAGAGTCTCAGAGCTCTTATCCGCTCGATAGACACCATAGACGGGTTTCAGGCCCGGGTAATGGCCGGAGTCATACGCTCCATTCTGCAGAAGACATCCACTTCTCTGGAAGTCAAGGGACTGGAGTATGTGGAGGACGGCCGTAAGCATGTCCTGATGTCCAATCACCGCGATATCATCCTCGACCCGGCCATCATGCAGCTGATACTCTTCGACCACAAGGTCTCCACGACAGAGATTGCAGTGGGGGACAATCTCATAGCCAACTCCCTGATAGAGGACATCTTCCGCTCCAACCGGATGATCAAGGTAGTCCGCGGGGGCAATCCCAGGGAGAAGTACATGGCCTCGGCCCTGCTGTCCTCCTACATGCGGGAGAATATATCCTCGGGCCGTTGTTCGGTGTGGATTGCCCAGAGAAACGGACGCTCCAAAGACGGATGCGACGCAACCAGTCAGGGTGTGCTTAAGATGCTGGACATGAGCGGGGCAGGGGACTTTGTCAAAGATTTCCTTGAGATATCGGTACTGCCTTTCGTCATATCGTACCAGTTGGAGCCCTGCGACTTCCTTAAAGCCAGGGAGCTGTATATCACCCGGCGCGGACAGTACGTCAAGAAGCCCGGAGAGGACACTCACAGCATCATTACGGGTGTGACCCAGGACAAGGGCGGAATAGCCTTCTGCTTCTGCCCGGCGCTGACAGAGGGCGACATTGCTTCCTGTGCAGCTCAGGGCAAGAATGACCGGTTTAGGGCTCTGGCGTCCTTGATTGACAGTCGTATATGCTCCAATTACAGGCTCTGGGACACCAACTACATCGCTCTGGACATCCTGGAGGGAAATACGGCCGGTGAGGACCGTTATGCTCCGGAGGCAAGGGAGGCTTTCATAGGACGCATGGAAAAGGGCCTTTCCGCCATAGTGGAGAAAGACCCTGATATGGATAAGGATGAGCTGAGGGAGATATTCCTCTCAATCTATGCTAATCCTGTACGTTCCGCACGTGTACATCAAGCTGCGGGAACGGGAAGCTCAGACCCTGCTTAGGGAAGTCCTCGTATATTTTCCGGTTGATGTCGTAGAAAAGTCCCCAGTAGTCAGTACCGTGGGTCCAGGCTCTTGCAGTCAGGACTATGGCGCTGTCCCCAAGTTGTGACAATGCGGCGAACGGTGCATCCGGAGCTTCCGGTCCCTTCAATACCCTCGAATCCTCTCCAAGATATTTCTGAAGCAGTTCAATGCCCTTTCCGACATCGTCCCCATAGGATATTCCTATATTCCATTCCACGCGGCGGATATCGGAGGCGGTGTTGTTCTGGATGCTGTTGTTGGCCAGGTTGCCGTTGGGCAGGAACACAATCTTGTTGTCAGGAGTATGAATCTGGGTGGAGGTGATGTTTATGGCATCCACGGTGCCGCTGTAGCCGCCTGCCTCGATATAGTCTCCCACCTTGAACGGCTTGAACAGCAGTATCATCACGCCTCCGGCAAAATTCTGGAGGGTGCCGCTGAGTGCCATGCCTACGGCAAGACCTCCGGCAGCCAGCAGGGCGGCGAAGGTGCTGGCGGGTACTCCGAGGATGGTGACGACCACAACAAACAGCAGTACGGTCAGGGATATGTTCACGAAGCTGATAATGAAGGATGTCAGGGAAGGCTCGACTTTGCGTCGGGTGAAGACCTTGCGGAGCATTTTCCTGATCCTGCGTATCAGCCAGGCTCCTGCCAGGTAGATAAGAAGGGCGGCAAGAACTTTCAGGCCCCATTTGATGACAGTGTCGGCCACGGATGTCCATATTTCGTGACCGCTCATGGTAGAGACTTTATGGATTACTTCGCTGATTTCCATGGCCAGTGTATCTGACGGGTCTGGCTTGATGTCTATTTGCGGCAACATAGTGGTAGCTGTTTGTGATTAATAATTGTAATTTTATTGGCAAATTTACTTAACTTTTATTACATTTGCTAATTAGAATTTTACTAAAACTATCTTTGATGAAAAAGGAAATAACACTGGAGCAGGCCGTTTCCTATGTTAAGGACGGCATGACCGTCATGGTCGGCGGATTTCTGGGCGTCGGAGCCCCTCTGCAGATCATGGACGCCCTCGCAGAGAGCGGAGTCAAGAACCTGACTGTCATCTGCAATGACACTGCATTCCCCGACAAGTCTCTGGGAAAGCTGGTAGTAAACAAACAGATCAAAAAACTCATTGTATCCCATGTCGGAACCAATCCCGAGACCGGCAATCAGATGAACGCCGGTGAGCTCGAGGTCGAGTTCTCGCCCCAGGGCACCCTGGCGGAGAGGATCAGGGCCAAGGGCGCGGGTCTCGGCGGAGTCCTTACCACTACCGGAATGGGCACTCTCGTAGCCGAGGGCAAACCTGTGGTCAATGTGGACGGCAAGGACTATCTGCTGGAGAAGCCTCTTGGTGCCGATATCGCGCTTCTGGGAGCCTCCATTGCCGATGAGTCCGGTAATCTTGTGTACAAGGGTACGACCCAGAACTTCAACCCCGTGATGGCCATGGCCGCCGACCTCGTGATCGTAGAGGCCGAGAAAGTGGTGCCTGTAGGGGAGATATCGCCGGAGGCCGTGCACACCCCCGGCATATTCGTGAACTATATCTATAAAAGGAGGTAGTCATGGGCGTGAAATCTCTTATCCGCATGCGCATGAGCTGCCATGATGCTCACTACGGCGGCAATCTCGTGGATGGAGCCAAGATGCTTCAGCTTTTCGGGGACGTGGCTACAGAGCTGCTCATAATCAATGATGGCGACGAAGGTCTCTTCAAGGCTTACGACAACGTGGAGTTCATGGCTCCGGTGTATGCCGGGGACTATATCGAGGCCGAGGGTGAGATCGTATCGGTGGGCAACACTTCCCGCAAGATGGTCTTCGAGGCCCGCAAGGTGATAGCTCCCAGACCTGACATATCCGACTCAGCGGCTGACGTGCTCGCTGAGCCGATAGTGGTCTGCCGCGCCAGCGGTACCTGCGTGGTGCCCAAGAAATGCCAGAGAAAGCAGTAATTTGACGGACAATTCATCACTATCTTATGGAAAAATTGATAATCACGGCCGCGATATGCGGTGCGGAAGTGCTCAAGGAGCACAATCCCGCGGTACCTTACACCGTAGAGGAGTGTGTACGCGAGGCCAAGTCGGCCTATAATGCCGGCGCCTCCCTCATCCACCTTCATGTGCGTGAGGACGACGGTACCCCCACTCAGAGCAAGGACCGTTTCAAAGTCATCATCGACGCTATCAGGAAAGAGCGTCCCG
>HF990395.1:0-17005 GCA_000432775.1 Alistipes sp. CAG:831 | reverse complement strand
CAGGAAAGAGTGTCCCGATGTCATCATCCAGCCCTCTACAGGAGGAGCCGTGGGCATGACCAACGACGAGAGGCTGCAGCCCACCGAGCTGCTGCCCGAGATGGCCACCCTCGACTGCGGTACTCTGAACTTCGGCGGAGACGACATCTTCGAGAACACGGAGAACACCATCAAGTATTTCGGGCAGAGGATGATAGAGCGCGGTATCAAACCTGAGCTCGAAGTCTTCGACAAGTCTATGATCGACATGGCCCTCAGGCTGCACCGCAAGGGATTCATCCAGGCCCCCATGCACTTTGACTTCGTCATGGGTGTCAACGGAGGTATCGGCGGCGAGCTCCGCGACTTCGTTTTCCTGCGCGGCAGCATTCCCTCTGACGCCACCTATACGGTAGCGGGCATAGGCCGCTACGAGTTCCCTCTGGCCGCAGCAGCCATCATCGACGGCGGTCACGTGAGGGTAGGTTTCGAGGACAATGTTTACCTGAGCAAGGGAGTCCTGGCCCGCTCCAACGGAGAGCTGGTGGAGAAGGTGGTCCGCATCGCCCGCGAGTTCGGACGCGACATCGCCACCCCGGCCGAGGCACGTCAGATACTGTCTCTCAAACCTCTACAGTAAAAATTTAATACGAATTAATCAACTATCTTAAAATCACAAATTTATGGCACAGAAACACGGAAACAAATACGGAATTCACAGAGTACTCGAACCCAAGGGAGTCCTCCCTCAGCCCGCAAACAAGCTGGACAACAACATGGATGAGATCTATGACAACGAGATCCTCATCGATGTACAGACTCTCAACATCGACTCTGCTTCCTTCACCGATATATCCAACAGGGCAGGCGGCGATCCCGAGAAGATCAAGGAAATCATGTTCGACATCGTGGCCAAGCAGGGCAAGCACCGCAACCCCTGGACAGGTTCAGGCGGAATGCTCCTCGGTACAGTAGAGAAGATCGGCGATGCCCTCAAGGACAAGATCGACCTCAAGCCCGGTGACAAGATCGCCACCCTCGTATCCCTGTCCCTGACTCCCCTGCGCATCGATAAGATCAAGGAGATCCGCGCTGATGTGGACCAGGTGGACATCGACGGCAAGGCCATCCTCTTCGAGAGCGGTATCTACGCCAAGATTCCTGCAGACCTGCCCGAGAAGCTCGCTCTCTCCGCACTCGACGTAGCCGGTGCTCCCGCCCAGACTGCCAAGCTTGTAAAGCCCGGAGACACCGTCCTGATCATCGGTGCCGGCGGCAAGTCCGGAATGCTCTGCTGCTATGAGGCCAAGAAACGCGCCGGTGTGACCGGTAAGGTAATCGGCCTGTGCCACAGCAAGAAGAGCACCAAGAGACTGCAGGATCTCGGATTCTGCGACTATGTATTCTCCGCTGACGCCACCCAGCCCGTTCCCGTACTCGAGAAGATAGAGGAGCTCACTGGCAGTCAGATGTGCGACATCACCATCAACAACGTCAACATCCCCGACACCGAGATGACTTCGATTCTCTGCACCAAGGATACAGGTCTGGTTTACTTCTTCTCCATGGCCACCAGCTTCACCAAGGCGGCTCTCGGAGCAGAGGGTGTCGGCAGCGACGTAACCATGCTCGTAGGCAACGGATACACTAAGGGCCATGCCGAGATTACTCTCCAGGAACTCCGTGAGAGCGAGAAACTGAGAAAGATTTTCACCGAGCTGTATGCCTAATCCTACCTGTTATGGTAAACGTATCCCGTAGGAAAGCCCTGTTCCCGGAAGTGACCGACGAGCAGTGGAATGACTGGAAATGGCAGGTCAAGAACCGTATAGAGACTCTCGACCAGCTCAAGAAATACATAAAGCTCACGCCCGAGGAAGAGGAGGGAGTCCGCAAGACTCTCTCCACCCTCAGGATGGCCATCACTCCTTACTATCTGTCCCTGATTGACCCGGATGACCCTTATTGTCCTATCCGCAGGCAGGCCATACCTACGGCCGCCGAGACTTTCCAGGCTCCCGAGGACCTGCTGGACCCCCTGCATGAGGATGAGGATTCCCCGACACCGGGCCTGACGCACAGATATCCCGACAGAGTGCTGATGCTCATCACCGACATGTGCTCGATGTACTGCCGTCACTGCACCCGCCGCCGTTTCGCCGGACAGAAGGACGCCGAGTCGCCCAACGACAGGATAGAGAAGTGCATAGAGTACGTCGAGAAGACTCCCGTAGTCCGCGACGTGCTTCTCTCCGGAGGTGATGCGCTGATGGTCAGCGACGCAAAGCTGGAGTACATCATCAAGAGGCTGCGGGCCATCCCCCATGTGGAGATTATCCGCATCGGCTCCCGTACTCCCGTCGTATGCCCTCAGAGGATTACCGACGACCTGTGCAACATGCTCAAGAAGTACCACCCGATCTGGCTCAACACCCATTTCAACCATCCCAACGAGGTGACTCCAGAGTCAGCCGCTGCCTGCGCAAGGCTCGCCGACGCCGGAATACCCCTCGGCAACCAGTCCGTCCTCCTGCGCGGAGTCAACGACTGCGTGCATGTGATGAAGCATCTGGTGCACGAGCTGGTCAAGATGAGGGTGAGACCTTACTATATCTACCAGTGCGACCTGTCGATGGGTCTCGAGCATTTCCGTACCCCCGTTTCGAAGGGTATCGAGATCATCGAGGGCCTCAGGGGACATACCTCCGGCTTCGCAGTGCCTACCTTCGTGGTGGACGCTCCGGGCGGAGGCGGCAAGACACCGGTCATGCCCCAGTATGTCATCTCTCAGTCGCCCGGCAAGGTGGTGCTCCGCAACTTCGAAGGTGTCATTACGACCTATACAGAACCGCCTGAGTATCACAACGAATGCCACTGCGAGGACTGCCGTCACAAGGGCGAGAAGTCCGAGGGTGTGGCAACCCTGCTCGAGGGTGTCAGGATGACCATCGAGCCCACTGAGCTCAAGCGCAGGGAAAGACACCACAGCAAATAGTTATTTGAAACAGTACAGATGCCGTTTGTCCATGAGTTGTTGAAGTACCGGAGCGTGGCCGTAGTGGGCATGGAGAAGAACTGCGGTAAGACCGAGTGTCTCAACTACATTCTCCGCCGCCTGCCTTCCGACGGCCCGGGAGTCTGCGTAACTTCGATAGGACTGGACGGGGAGAGGACGGACCAGGTGACAGGCACCGCGAAGCCGGAGATAATCCTCCGCAGCGGAATGTTCTTCGCCACATCCGAGACACACTACCGCTCCCGCCGCCTGGTCTCTGAGATAGTGGACGTCTCCGGCGAGACGACAGCTTTGGGCAGGCTGATAACAGCGAAGGTGGCCCTCGAGGGGAAGGTAATCCTCTCGGGGCCCTCTTCGACGTTATCCCTGAAAAGATGGATGGACAGCATCTCCGGCTTTGGAATCGGACTGACGGTAATCGACGGAGCTCTCTCGCGCAAGAGCAGCGCGTCTCCGGCTGTAAGCGAGGCAATGGTGCTGGCTACCGGCGCCGCTCTATCGTGCAGCATGCCCGCATTGGTGGACAGAACCGCGTTCTGCGTGGAGATGATCCGGCTTCCGGAGGTGGAGGAGCAGAAAATTCCCGAGGAGCAGACCCTTACGGTCTCCTCGATGGCTCAGGAGGTTGAGCTTGCCCCGGAGGTGAGGCGGGTAGAGGTGTCCGGAGCATTGACCGACAGGCTTCTGGCCCGTCTGCTGACGGAGCGGAGGCTGCCGGAGATAGAGGTGACGGTCGCGGATTTTACCCGGATCTTCATCTCTCCGGAGAACTGGAGGCGTTTTGTCCGTGCAGGCGGACGGCTCCGGGTACACAGGCGGACAGCACTGCTGGCCGTATGTGTCAATCCCTTGGCTCCCAACGGTTACCGATTTGACTCGGACCTGCTTTGCAGGACGCTTTCCGATAAGATCCAACTGCCGGTTTACGATATAAGACGACAATGTGAAGATGAAGCTTAGAGACATCATAGACTCTCCCTGCGGGCTGCGGTATGTGATAGATTCACTGCCGCTGGCTTCGGGCTATTCCCTCAGGTATCTGATGGATACTGAGGCGCTTACTGCCCAGGAGGATATAGCCGCCGCATATTCGCGCATGCGGGAGCATCTGTCTGCCGCCGGGGACGGGAACCTGGTGTCCATGCTTCATTCCATACTGTGCAGTCTGAAGGATATCTCCCACACTCTTAGCCGGATAGAGGCAGGAAACACCGTCGATGACATTGAGCTCTTCGAGGTCAAGGCCCTGATTCTGCTCGGACGGAGGGTGTCGGCTGTCCTGGAAAAGGCCTCACAGACGTCCATAGCGCCGCATACCGGCGATCTGGAGGATGCCCTGAAGGTCCTGGACCCGGACGGGACGGAGATAGCCTCATTCTACATTTACGACTCCTATTCTCCCGAGCTGGCGGCCCTCAGGGCCGATATCCGCAGGGAGGCGGATGCTGACCGCAGGACCGACCTGATGGACAGGGAACAGGCCCTGGAGGCCGGAATCCGCGAGGAACTTTGCCGGACCCTGCGTCCTTCCGTTCCCGCACTGCGGAAGCTGCAGGAGGAGCTCGCCCGGCTGGACATTGACCTGGCCAAGGCCGTCCAGATGCTGAGGATGCGGCTCTGTATTCCGGAGATCTCCACTTCAGGCGTTACTACCTATAAGGGGATGTACAATCCATACGTCAAGGAGGTTGTGGAGAGGGCAGGAGGGGAGTTCACTCCCATTGACCTGAGTTTCGGAGACGGGCCTGTAGTGATCATAGGGGCCAATATGGGAGGCAAGACGGTGGTGCTCAAGACCGCCGCCCTCTGCCAGTGGCTCTTCTGCTTCGGGATGGGTATTCCCGCAGAGGAGGCTCTCATTGCTCCGAGGGAACGGGTATTCTTCATTTCCGGGGATGCCCAGGATATGGGAGCGGGCCTTTCTTCATTCGCCGCCGAGATGAAGGCGATAGACGGAGTCGTACGGGCCTCCGCGGAAGCCCCGGCCGGCAGCTGCATAGCTGCCATGATAGACGAGCCCGCCCGCAGTACCAACCCCATTGAGGGTACGGCCCTGGTCGAGGCCCTGGTGGATATCCTCGGACAGAGGGAAGTGGCCCTGCTGCTGACGACGCATTACAACATCCCTTCATCCCATTGTATCCGCCTGAGGGTAAGGGGAATGGAGGACGGAAAGATGAATTACCGGCTCTGCCCCGCACCGGAGGGCGACGTGCCTCACGAGGCTCTCAAAGTGGCGGAGTCCCTGAATATTTCCCCGGAATGGACGGGAAAGGCAAAAAAACTGTTAGAATATGAATAGCAAATTAGGATTAGATTCGAAAAAAGTGGCGTATGCCAGGCAGCTTGCAGCCGGCATTGCCGCAGACGTCCAGAATTTCGTGGACGGATATACCACCGTGGCGGTGGAGAGGACACTCTGCCGTCTGCTCGGAATCGACGGGGTGGACGCCAACTCCGTGCCGCTGCCCAATGTTGTGGTGGACAGCCTCAAGGCCGCCGGAGTCCTGAGCGAGGGCGCCCTGTTCTACGTGGGCAACGCAATGGCCGTTCTCGGCCTGACTCCGATGGAGATAGCAGAGCGCATATCTGCCGGAACATTAGATATTACCAAACTCGAAATTAAACCTTTACCCGAGATACAGAAAGCTCTTGAAGAGCCGATAAAGACCTCGATAGAGAGGATTCGGGCCCGCCGCGCCCGCCGCGAGAAATACCTTCGCGAGATCGGCGAGGGGCCGAAGCCCTACCTCTATGTGATAGTGGCTACCGGCAACATCTACGAGGACGTGGTGCAGGCCGAGGCAGCCGCACGTCAGGGCGCCGACATCATCGCGGTCATCCGTACCACCGGCCAGTCCCTGCTGGACTATGTGCCTTACGGAGCCACTACCGAGGGCTTCGGCGGCACTTACGCCACCCAGGAGAACTTCCGCATCATGCGGCAGGCCCTGGACAAGGTGGGCGAGGAGGTCGGACGCTACATCCGCCTGTGCAACTACTGTTCCGGTCTCTGCATGCCTGAGATAGCCGTCATGGGCGCGTTCGAGGGACTCGACGTGATGCTCAACGATGCTCTCTACGGTATCCTCTTCAGGGACATCAACATGCAGAGGACCCTCATCGACCAGTTCTTCTCGAGGGTAATCAACGGATTTGCCGGAGTCATCATCAATACCGGCGAGGACAACTACCTGACCACAGCCGATGCTGTCGAAGCTGCACATACCGTGCTTGCCTCCGATATCATCAACGAGCAGCTGGCCCTCATCGCCGGTCTGCCGGAGGAGCAGATGGGACTCGGACACGCCTTCGAGATGGACCCGATGCTCGAGAACGGTTTCCTGCTGGAACTGGCACAGGCCCAGATGGCCCGCGAGATATTCCCCAAGGCTCCGCTGAAGTACATGCCTCCCACAAAGTTCATGACCGGCAACATCTTCCGCGGCCATATCCAGGATGCCCTCTTCAACATGATAGGTATCTGGACCAATCAGGGCATACAGCTTCTCGGTATGCCTACAGAGGCTATCCACACCCCCTTTATGTCGGACCGCTTCCTGTCGATAGAGAATGCCAAATACATCTTCAACAACATGAAGAGCATCGGCGACGAGGTGGAGTTCAAGGAAGGCGGCATAGTGCGTACCCGCGCCAAGGAGGTGCTGGACAAGGCCATAGAGCTGCTGGAGAAACTCCGCGAGGAGGGACTCTTCTCGGCTCTGGAGAAAGGCATCTTCGCGGATGTCAAGCGTCCCCGCAACGGGGGCAAGGGCCTCGACGGAGTTACTCCGAAAGGCAGCAATTACATGAATCCCTTTGTTAAATTAATGATAGGAGGAAAATAACATGAGCGGCGGACTTTATTCGATGGAGGAGAAGGATTACGACAAGAATCTGAACCTCAAGGCTATAAAACCTTACGGAGACACCATGAACGACGGTAAGGTACAGTTGAGCTTCACGCTTCCCGTACCTGTCGGCGAAGAGGCCGTGGAGGCTGCCAAGCAGTTTCTGAAAGGCATGGGACTGGACAACCCCCAGGTGGTCTTCTACAAGGAGCTTACACCGGGCTTTACATTCTTCAACTGCTACGGCTCCGCCACCCATACGGTGGACTTTACGGCAATCCACGTGCCCAAGGTCGAGTCTACCGTGATGGATATGCCGCAGACCGACGAGTACATAAGGGAGAATATCGGACGCAAGCTCGTAGTGGTGGGTGCCAGCACGGGAACTGATGCGCATACCGTGGGTATCGACGCTATCATGAACATGAAGGGCTATGCCGGGCACTACGGTCTGGAGCGCTATGACATGATAGATGCCTACAATCTCGGCAGCCAGGTGCCTAACGAGGATTTCATCGCCAAGGCGGTTGAGCTGCATGCAGATGCCCTGATAGTGTCCCAGACAGTGACGCAGAAGGATATCCATATCAAGAACCTGACCGAACTGGTGGAACTGCTCGAGGCAGAGGGGCTCCGCGACAAGGTAATACTGGCCTGCGGCGGTCCCCGCATCACCCACGAGCTGGCCAAGGAGCTGGGCTACGATGCCGGCTTCGGTATGAATACCTACGCAGATGACGTAGCCTCGTTCATCGCCGAGGAATATGTACGCAGACACAACGGAAAATAATCACTAAATACATTATTACAATGGACAAGAATCAGATAAGAGAGGTGATAGCCCGCAGGGCTGCCCTCGAGCTCAAAGACGGGGACGTGGTGAACCTCGGAATCGGACTTCCGACCATGATTCCCGATTATCTCCCTGAAGGAGTATCAGTTATCCTCCAGAGCGAGAACGGACTGGTAGGTATGGGACCTACCCCAAAACCAGGAGAGGAGAATCCGGACCTCATCAACTCCGGCGGCGGATACATCACGGCCGTGCCCGGAGCCTATGCCTGCAGCTCCCTCGCTTCGTTTGAGATTATCCGCGGCGGCCACGTGGACGTGACCTTCCTCGGAGCCCTCGAGGTGGACGAGCACGGAGACCTGGCCAACTGGATCATCCCCGGCAAGAAGGTACCCGGAATGGGCGGAGCCATGGACCTTTTAGTGGGTGCCCGCAATGTCATCCTGACCATGGAGCACACTGCCAAGGGCAATCCCAAGATCCTCAAGAAATGCCGTCTGCCCCTGACAGCCGCCGGTCAGGTCAATATGATCATCACCGAGATGGGCGTGATGGACATCACCGACAAGGGTATCGTCCTGCGCGAGATTCATCCCGAGTTCACGGTAGAGCAGGTACAGGCCGCTACAGAGGCTCAGCTCATCATCGACCCGGACCTGAAACCCATGCGTCAGTAATTTTACCGGAAAATGGACTGGAATTTTCTTAAAATAGAGACTCCCGAGGAGGGTATCTGCATCCTGACGATATCCCACCCCCAGTCGCTCAACTCCCTGAGTCGCCCTGTACTGGAGGAGATGTACCGCTTCGTGACGGACATTCCCGAAGGTACCGCCGTGCTGATAATCCGCGGGGACGGCCCGAAGTCTTTCGTGGCCGGCGCCGACATTTCCCAGATGGCGGGATTCGACGCAGAGCAGGGACTGGACTTCGGCCGTTTCGGAGCCGAGGTATTCCGCAGGATAGAAGAGCTGTCGATACCGGTGATAGCCGCCGTGAACGGGTATGCCCTCGGAGGAGGGTGCGAGCTGGCCATGGCCTGCGACATCCGCATTGCCTCTGAAAAGGCCAAGTTCGGCCAGCCGGAGGTGAAACTCGGCATTATTCCCGGATTCTCAGGCACCTACCGCCTTCCCAAATTGGTGGGACAGGGCTATGCCAAGGAGATGATATACTCCGGAAGGGTGATTGATGCTGCCGAGGCCCTGCGCATCGGACTGGTCAATCACGTATTGCCCCCGGAGGAACTGATGGACTATGTCCTGGGCCTGGCCCGCGACATCCGTGCCAACGCTCCGATAGCGGTACGCAAGGCGAAGGCCTGCATCAACTCCTGCTACGACATGGACGAGACCACGGCCCTGGCCGCCGAGAACCGGGCATTTTCCGAGTGCTTTGCCACAGAGGACCAGAAGACCGGTATGCAGGCATTCCTAGGCAAGACCGCTCCTGTGTTCAGGAACAAATAGAGATGACACAATATAGAAAGATAAAACACAAACTGTTATGACAATAGACAAAATATCCGTAATCGGCACCGGAACCATGGGCTCCGGTATCGTACAGGCTCTGGCTCAGGCCGGCCGGAAAGTGACCATGAAGAGCCGCAGCGAGGCTTCCAACACCAAGGCCATGGGCCGTATCACCAAATCCCTCGGCAAGCTCGTCGAGAAAGGCAAGATGGAGCAGGCCGCCATGGACGCTGCTCTGGCGAATATCACCGTTACCACCGACTATAAGGACATCGCCGATTCCGACCTGATCATCGAGGCCGCAGTGGAGGAGATGGACCTGAAGATCGAGCTCTTCAAGATGCTGGACGGTCTATGCAAGCCTGAGACCATCATCGCCACCAACACTTCCTCGCTGTCCATCACCGGCATAGCCGCCGCTATCTCCAGGCCCTGCCACGTGATAGGCATGCACTTCTTCAACCCCGCCACCGTGATGAAGCTCGTGGAGATCATCAAGGGACAGAGGACCTCCCAGGAGGTGTTCGACGCCGTGTTCGCCCTCTGCCAGGAGATCGGCAAGACCCCCGTAGCAGTCAACGAAGCCCCCGGTTTCGTGGTCAACCGCATCCTGATACCTATGGTCAATGAGGCTGTGGGCATCCTCGCCGACGGAGTGGCCTCCCGTGACGATATCGACGCGGCCATGAAGCTCGGAGCCAACCATCCGATGGGTCCCCTCGCCCTGGCCGACCTGATCGGTCTGGACGTATGCCTGGCCATCATGGAGGTACTGCACCGTGAGTTCGGGGACGACAAGTACCGTCCTCATCCTCTGCTCAGGAAGATGGTGCGGGCCGGTCTGCTCGGAAGAAAGACAGGAGAAGGATTTTACAAGTATTAATTTAAAGCATTGTAGAAAATGAATTTCAAACTCACACCGACACAGTCGCTTTTCAGGCAGATGATCCGGGAATTCGCGGAAAAGGAAGTGAAGCCCCTGGCAGCCGAGATCGACGAACAGGAGAGATTCCCCATAGAGACGGTCCAGAAGATGGCTCCGCTCGGACTCTTCGGCATACCCCTCCCCGTTGAATACGGCGGGGCAGGCGGGGACAACATCATGTACACCATCGCAGTGGAGGAACTTTCGAGGGTATGCGCCACGACAGGAGTCGTGCTTTCCGCACATACCTCCCTCTGCCTTGCCCCTATATTCGAGCACGGCACTGAGGAGCAGAAGCGCAAGTATCTGCCCAAACTGGCTTCCGGCGAATGGCTCGGAGCATTCGGTCTGACCGAACCCAATGCAGGTACGGACGCCTCGGCACAGCAAACCACCGCAGTCCTCGACGGGGACGAGTGGGTACTGAACGGCAACAAGATATTCATCACAAATGCCGGCCATGCCCATGTCTACGTAATATTTGCAATGACTGACAAATCCTTGAAGAACAAGGGTATTTCCGCCTTCATCGTAGAGGACGGCACTCCCGGCTTCGAGGTGGGCAAGAAGGAGCTGAAGCTCGGTATCAGGGGATCCGCCACCGCTGAGCTTATCTTCTCCGACTGCCGTATCCCCAAGGCCAATCTGCTCGGCAAGGTGGGAGGGGGCTTCGCTATAGCCATGAAGACCCTCGACGGAGGCCGCATAGGTATTGCCTCGCAGGCCCTTGGAATAGCCCAGGGAGCCCTCGACGAGACCGTCAAGTACACCATGGAACGCAAGCAGTTCGGCAAGTCCATCTCCCAGTTCCAGAACACCCAGTTCCAGATGGCCGACCTGAAGACCAAGGTCGAGGCATCCCGTCTGCTCGTCCGCTCCGCAGCCTTCAAGAAGGACTGCAAGGAGCCTTATTCGGCCGATGCCGCCATGGCCAAGCTGTTCGTTGCAGAGACCGCTATGGAAGTGACCACCAAGGCAGTGCAGTTCCACGGAGGCTACGGCTACACCCGCGAGTATCCCGTGGAGAGGATGATGCGCGATGCCAAGATCACCGAGATCTACGAGGGTACATCTGAGGTACAGAGAATGGTGATAGCAGCCAGTATGTTTAAAAAGTAAAATCAGGAAAGTATGAATATAGTAGTTTGTATCAAGCAGGTACCCGATACCACCGAGATAAAGATCAATCCTGTTACCGGAACCCTCATCAGGGACGGAGTGCCCAGCATCATGAACCCCGACGACAAGGGCGGACTTGAAATGGCTCTGCGTCTGAAGGACAAGTACGGGGCCCATGTCACGGTCATCACCATGGGACCTCCTCAGGCGGACCTGATCCTCAGGGAAGCCTACGCCATGGGTGTGGACAGGGCGATACTCCTGACCGACAGGAAATTTGCCGGAGCCGACACTCTCGCTACATCCAATGCTCTTGCCGGGGCCCTCAGGACTCTGGAATGGGATCTGGTAATTACCGGCCGTCAGGCCATCGACGGAGATACCGCCCAGGTGGGTCCCCAGATTGCCGAGCACCTGGACGTGCCTCAGGTATCGTATGTATGCGACCTGGAGGTGGAGAAAGGAGGCAAGACCCTGCGTGTCAATAAGGAGACCGAAGAGGGAATGCAGATTCTCGAGGCTCAGATGCCTTGTCTGCTGACAGTACTGTCGTCTGCCGTGAAGCCGAGGTACATGAGTGCTCCCGGCATCGTCCAGGCGTACAATAAGCAGGTAGAGGTATGGGGGGCGGACAAGATCGATGTGGACGAAAGCAAGCTCGGTCTGAAAGGCTCTCCGACCAAGGTGCTGAAGGCCTTCACAAAGGGTCTGAAAGCTCCGGGAGAGATATTCGAGGTGGACGCCGAGGAGGCTGTAGGCCTGATAGTTTCCCGTCTCAAGGAAAAATTCATCATATAGTAACACCGTAATACATCATAGATTATGATCAACAAGAACGACTACAAGAACGTATATGTGTTCGCAGAACAGAGAGGCGGTGTTATCCAGCCTGTCGCACTGGAGCTTATAGGCAAGGCCCGTGACCTTGCGGAAGCACTGGGAGAGAAGGTGGTTGCCATCCTGGCCGGCTACAATGTGGAAGGGCTCATCCCCACACTTTTCGAGTATGGCGCCGACGAGGTAGTGGTCACCGACCATATAGAACTCAAGGACTACCTGACTGAGCAGTATGCCCAGTCCGTATATCAGATCATCACAGCCATGCGGCCCAACATAGTGCTTTTCGGAGCCACGACCATCGGCCGTGACCTTGCCCCCAGGCTCTCCGCCCGTCTGTCAACAGGACTTACCGCGGACTGCACTAAGCTGGAGATATCGGAGGACAAGCAGCTGATGATGACCCGTCCGGCCTTCGGAGGCAATCTGATGGCCACCATCATGTGTACCGAGCACCGTCCCCAGATGTCCACAGTACGTCCCGGTGTGATGCCCAAGCGTGACCCCGAGCCCGGCCGTACCGGTTCAATCGTCCGTTTCGAGACCAAGTTTGACCACTCCAAGATCAGGGTCCGCCTCATCGAGGAGGTGCGTGAGGAGAAGAACAAGGTGGATATCACCGAGGCCAAGATCCTCGTCTCCGGCGGTCGCGGAGTAGGCTGCAAGGAGGGTTTCGCAAAGCTCCAGGAGCTGGCCGACGTACTCGGAGCGGAGGTATCCGCATCCAGGGCAATGGTCGATGCCGGCATCATGCCGCATGACCGTCAGGTGGGCCAGACCGGCAAGACCGTCCGCCCCGACCTCTATCTCGCTCTCGGTATATCCGGAGCCATCCAGCATCTGGCAGGAATGGAGGAGTCCGGCTATATCGTAGCCGTGAACAAAGACAAGTTCGCGCCCATCTTCAATGTTTCGGATATCGGTATAGTAGGGGATGTGAACAAGATAGTTCCCCTGCTGGCCGAGAGATTACGTAAAGAGATGCAGAAGTAATGAGGCGTATCTTAACATTGATGTTTGTCCTGCTGCCTTTCATGGTTTCAGCGCAGACGGAGGATGTTCTTAAAAGAGGGACCGGCGCGGAGGCGTCCGGTTCCTCTTTTGCCTTCGGACTTTTCCAGGATGCTGTCTCGTACGACGGCTCCGATGTAGTCTTCATATCCCCGCTGAGTGCATCGATGGCACTGTCTATGACTGCAAACGGGGCAGAAGAGGCCACTTTGGCTGAAATGCTGTCCGTTCTCGGTCAGGATGTTTCCATAAAGGAACTCAATGAGTACAACCGCAGTGTGATGGACTTTCTGGCCTCCGGACCTGTGGGCATAGAACTTAATGTGGCCAACTCTATCTGGGTTTCAGACCTTTTTCCGGTCAGGTCCCGTTTCTGCAAGACGGCCGTCAGGTATTACGATGCCTCGGTAAGCAATCTGGATTTCTCAGACCCCACTTCTCCTTCGGTCATTAACAACTGGTGCTCGGAAAATACCAACGGACGTATCAGCAAGATGATTGAAAGCATCGACCCAGCTACTCAGATGTATCTGTTGAATGCTTTGTATTTCAAGGGAATGTGGTCCTGTCCCTTTGATGCTGCCAGAACACGTGAGGATATTTTCCACGGCAATAACCGGAGCTCCAAGGTCGAGTTCATGCACAATACCGCAAGTTTTCCCTACTACACCGGTCCTGAAGGCTCGGTGCTGGAGCTTCCCTACGGAGACGGCTCATTCGTGATGGATATCTTTCTGCCTGCTGAAGGAACGAGTGCCGAGGAATTCGTGTCAGGTCTGGACGGTGAGGCCCTGAGCACTCTGACCGGCCTGCTTCAGACTGACCGCATAAAGGTGAGCATTCCCAAATTCAAGGCCGAGTATGAGACCTCCCTCATCGCCACACTGCAGCGCCTCGGAATGCGGACTGCCTTCACTCCTGCGGCCGATTTCTCCGGAATAGCCAGGGAGCCTCTGATGATCAGCGAAGTAAAGCAGAAGACATTCATCGAGGTCAATGAGGAAGGCTCGGAGGCGGCAGCCGTCACCTCTGTAGGCATCATGCGGACATCCCTTGCCCCCGATCCGTTTGAGTTCAAGGCTGACCGCCCCTTCGTGTTCCTGATACGCGGGCGCGAGTCCGGTCCGGTCCTATTCATGGGAATTGTACGCGACCTGTAAAAGACCCAATCAGCAATCCTTATTGGGTCGGGGCGTTGATGGAGATGCTGTATCGTAGAACATGCCCGCAAAACGATGTGCACGGGAGTTGTACCGGAGAAGATGGCCGAATTCCAGCGGAAAATCGCGCATTGTCATAAAATTTTAGTAAATCTGCATAAGGAATATACCTCTTTGAAATCAAGAGAGTTAGAAGAATTACTTCGTTTTCAGGTAATGAGTTGGCAACCGTCCTGATTGCCGTGGTCTGCATCGCTTTGCTTGTTTGGGAAACTCTTACGGTACAAAGGTATGAAAAATATTCAGACTGAAAGGATCATTCCAAAAATTATTTTAGTCAGAATATTGAGCATTCATCCTTATGCAGTCTTGGTTGGAAGCAATTAACGAACAAGGAAGCCACGGTAAAGGCAACTCCTACTCCTACCACGCCTGCCCATCCGTAATGTTGCCAAAACAGACCTGAAACGAACGTACCAGCAGAACCGCCCAGAAAGTAGATGGTCATATAAACGGTATTGACTCGGTTGATGGCGGATGCGTCAAGGGAGACCACGCTGGTCTGATTTGACAAATGGATGCATTGCATTCCTGCATCAATCAAAAGGATGGCGATTATCATCCACAAGTAGCTGTCATTTCCAAAAAATGCCAACAACCATGCAGCCAAGATAACACATCCCCCGACAATGGAGAAGAACTTTACGCCGTACTTCTGGATATAGCCGCTAATGAATACAACCGTAGACGCACCTGCCAATCCGCACAAACCGAGTGCCCCGATAATATCGTCATCCGCAAAGAATGGCTCTTGCTTCATCCGGAAAGCAAGGCAACTCCACAACGCAAAGAACGAGCCATAAGCCAATGCCGCCCTCAACGAAGCGATACGCAAGTACGGGTATTTGGCAAGCAGACGCAACAAGGATTTCATCAGACCCGCATAATTTTCACGTGAACGAGCAGGCAGAACGGGAAGCATCTTGTAAATCATAAGAAAGCATCCGAGCATAAACACACAAGCCACAAAATAGACGGAACGCCATCCCCACATATCAGCCAGGAAACCACTTAACACCCGTGAGCCAAGAATGCCTATGAGCAGACAGGACTGTATAATCCCCACGTTGCGTACCTTGTGTGCTGGTGCTGAATGGAAAGACACCAACGGGATGAAGAACTGCGGCATGACCGAAGATGCGCCGGCAAGCAAGGATGCGCCCCACACCCAATAGATGTTAGGGGCAAGTGCTATGGCAAGCAATGCGCACGATGAAATGATATAATTGGTCAATATCAGCTGCTTTCGTGAAACCAAATCGCCAAGCGGAATGACAAACACAAGTCCGACTACATAACCTATCTGGGTCAATGTCGCACCGGCAAGCAAGGATGCGCCCCACACCCAATAGATGTTCGGGGCAAGGGCTATGGCAAGCAAGGCACACGCAGAAACGATATAATTGGTCAATATCAGCTTCTTTCGTGAAACCAGATCACCAAGCGGGATGACAAATACAAGTCCGGTCACATAGCCTATCTGGGTCAATGTCGCTACCATGCTGGCAGAAAAGTCGCTTACCCCAAAATCCTTTGCCATGCTGCCCAACAAAGGCTGGTTGTAGTAGCAGTTGGCAACGGAAAGCCCGGTAGCGACTGCCATCAGAGCCAGCAGAGGTGCCGGAATGCCGTGGTTTTCTCTCAATTCATATTTCATCATTTATTCCTCCTTTCAGTATGACACAACTTTCAATCCTATCAAGGAAGCAATGAGCGTGAACAGGAAGAAAAGCCGGATGGGAGTGGCCGGCTCTTTGAAAACGAATATCCCAATCAAGACCGTGCCGACAGCTCCGATGCCTGTCCAGATGGCGTATGCAGTCCCCAAAGGCAACGTTTGCACCGCTTTGGCAAGCAAAGTCATGCTCAATACGGTGGAAGCCAGAAAGCCGCTACCCCACAGATAAAACGCAAGTCCTGACGCCGCTTTCGTTTTCCCCAAGCAGAATGTAAGGCTCACCTCAAACAATCCTGCCAATAATAAGATTATCCAATTCATACCTATTGATTTATTAAATTCGGACGCAAAAGTAAGCAGGTTATTTCTAACCGCTTTTTACATTTGGCAAAAACTGATTTTGCATTTGACAAAAAACAATCGTTCATTCCCGTTTCCGTTTGCTATTTTATAATTTTGCACCCGGTAACAGCGATAGACAATGGATATAAAGGAAATCATCAACCAAAGATATGCCATGCCGGATGCGTCTTTGGACAAGTTGCGGCAATGCCTGACGGAAGTCTCATACCCAAAAGGATTCCAAGTGTTGGAATATGGCAAGATAGAAAAAGACATCTTTTTCATCAAGAAAGGCATTGTCCGCGCCTATACTTCGGTAGAGGGGAAAGAAATTACCTTTTGGGTCGGCAAGGAAGGGGCGACTATTGTTTCCATGAAAGGATATGTGAATGACGAACCGGGGTATGAAACAATGGAGCTGATGGAAAATTCTGTCTTATATGTATTGGAAAGGAAAAAACTGAAAGAGTTATTCTTGAAGGATTTGCACATAGCCAATTGGGGACGGCGTTATGCGGAAATGGAACTGCTTGCTGCCGAGGAACGGCTGATTTCCATGTTGTCAGCCGTCGCCTCGGAACGGTATCACGAGTTGTTGGAGAAAGAGCCTGATTTGTTACAGCGGTTGCCGTTAGGAAGTATCGCCACCTATTTAGGCATCACACAGGCAAGTTTGAGTAGGATTCGGGCACAAATAAAATGACGTTTCAACCAACTGAGGATAGCAAGCGGTTTTGGTCTGCCCCAAACACAAACTTGCTA
>HF990394.1 GCA_000432775.1 Alistipes sp. CAG:831 | reverse complement strand
TCCGTCTTCCGATCTTCCGTGGAGAGAACAGAAAAACAAACGACAAAGATAAAGATGAGTAGAATAGTGTATATCATCGTACTTCTCTACTTTTCTGCATTTTGGGTGCTATCCTCATCTCTTTTTGGCATATATGAATTAGGTATTTGTCGCATTTGTCCAGGTGAAGGATTATTTATGCCCAACATATGCTTAGCAAGACTCTTCCTTATAAGAGTTGACAATATTTGCATATCGTTTTCTTCAATAAAGCCAAATTTATATTGTGCCCTCATTTCATTAAGAACTTCAAAAAGGAAGAAAGAATCTTTGGATAGTGAAACAATATACTTCTCAATATAAGTATACCAGCTTTTAGGCCTACAAATTATAAGCAACAATGCTAATTGCTGTTTTATAAGCGGACTTGCAGGGTGCTCAAAAGCATCATACAGTAAGGGTGATATTTTAGAGGAATATATATCATCCTTGAAGAATCCTACTACATTAGTAAGTATCACAAAAAGAATATTTCTAGCCCTTTCTTCCTCTGTTTCACCAAAGTTGTCAGAAAGAAGAAATCCAGCACCTCCATATTCAGCTTGGCCTTTAGTTGCCAGAACAGGAATTAATGCAAACAGCACTTTCGAGATTTGTAACCATCCACGCAAAATCTCTCCAAGTAACTGTTTTTTTATACTAACATCTGCATAATCACTATTTCTGAGAGCTCTAGATGAGGATTTTATCTCCTGCATAAGATTGTATACATAGTATTCTTCAAAAAAATTATGTATTACAACATCCTGATTATATGGGGTAAGTTGGTTATAACCACGATCTTGATATTTATCTTTGATAGCGTCCGGAAGCCCCGAGTTCATTACTGTATCACTTAATTCTTGTTGCATTTTCTCGATATGTTTAATATCTGGATGCCAACGAGCCAATCTATATGGATTGATAGTGTCCGGTATTAATATGCGTGTAAATACAACATCACAAGTTTCGTGAATATCCTTTAAAAGAATATTCAAAGCATCGTTCCTATTCCTGTCTATTCCAGTATAAAATTCAATGATTTCTGGATAGTCAAGATATTTCTTTGATTTAAATATGTATTCAGCAAAATCGGGATTTCCATGCATACGCCTAGCAGCGAAATATAACAACCAAAAGGCTGACTTAAAGGTAAGTTGATTTTCTGTTTCTGTTATTATATTATTCTGAAATAAGATATCAAAAACAACCTTAACATCTATATCAATCATATTTGATGTGCTACACTCTCGCGTTCGCTTGAGAAAATCATCTTTGGAAAAGTAGAACCGATTCTCTTTAATAAGAATCTCGCAGAAACAACCTAATATGAATTGACAATCTTTCACATCAGGCTTAGAATCATAACGAGGCAAATCCGTAAATTCAAAAAGCACATAAAGAACATCTTCAAGCATTTGAGAACGATTAACAGGATTATTATCAAATTTCTTCTCATCTACTTTAAGAAGAGTTAAACAATTGTGAGGTGTGCGGTGAATATTAAGTGTCGTTAAATCATTTACAACTTTATCTAATAAAACCTCGTCATCTGCAATTTGTATTTCTTGATTATATTCTGTCACAATTGTACGTATTTGATTACGAGTCATTGGAAGTAAAAACAAGGTTTTAAACTCCCTATTTATCTTTATATCTTCTTGTCTCTCTCTAAGAAATTTAGATTCTTCTAATGTCCTCATTAATATTATAGGAATTTCAGAATACACATCGCATATGGCTTTTAATTTCTTTAACGCCCCATTTTCTGAAGAGTGCCATTCGTCTAAAATTATACATTCAATATCAGTTTGAGCATCAATTCCTAATTGGGTAAACTCATTATTTACATATGTAGTAACATTATGAGCTTTTATTTTTTTTGCGTCTATATATATCCATAGTTTATGTTTTTTCCAAGCTTCAAGTACCATATAATGAGATAGACAGGTTAAACCAAATTGAGGAGGAGCAGAAATGATAAGAGAATACGGTTTATTAATTATCGTATTTACATCTACTCGGCCGTCGTAATTTTCGTCAGGATGTATTGATATTTCCTGTTTTGAACTAATTATTGGCTCTATCCATATTCTAGGTTGTCCACTAAAAAGTTGTAAAGCAGAATTTAATCGTTCTTCTAATATGAACGAAGTACGAGTCATTTTTTCTGCAGTATCTTTATCTGAACTTAAATAATGGCTATTGAAATATAAGTTTAAATGGTTTCGAAGTTTATTTTCAAAATCTTGGATTCCATTATACATAGAATACATACATTTTTGTTGAACAACATTAGTCCTAAAATTTGTGACCTTTTGATATTGCTCAAGATCTAATTTACTAGGGTTTAAAGCCGCATCATTAAAATAGAACATGATTTCCATATTCTTTTGTTGTAATGCACGCTCATATGCTATATAAAATTCTTCTTCAGTCCCAGACTCCGCATGTTCTGTTGGTGTTCCAAATTTTGTATACATGATACCTATGAATAAATCGTATTTATCTTTGATTTGAGAATTAATTACATCCTGTCCTCCATTTCCTAATCCAGGATGGACATCATTCTCCCATCGAAGAGATTTAAGAACAAATCCATAAGCTGTTCCAATCCCTGCATTAATTTCAGAAAATACCTTTTCACAAATATCGCGTTCTTCTGCAGTATCTCCTGGAGATGCAATAAAGCATCGTATAATTGTTTTCTTTTCCATTTTTGATAATCCTAATTATTATATTATTTGTATTTCTTATAATTCTCCACCTGTTCCAAAACTTTCTGGAAGACTTCCTCGTCCCACTGGGGCGGGTAACCCTCTTTGTACAGAAGGAAAGTAAGCTGACTGGCAAGTTTGCTTTTGAGGTTATCGTTATTCAGCCAATCTGCATAAATGGCAGTGTCGTCTATCAGTGCTTTGATTTTCTTAGCCAGTTCGATGCAACGGTCATCCGCATATTCAAAGCCATGTTTGTCACGGACTTCAACAAGTACATCAAAGAATGCCTTTTCTTCGAATGTGATGCCCAATACCTTGAACTTTTCACTGTCAGTTTTAAGTTCTTTCAGGATAGTCATTAGTTTGTTAGAAAGTCCGTTGATTTTGTATGAAACAATGTCATAAACATCATTTACAACATTCTGGGTCACATCATTGGTGAATGTCAGCTTATCACGGGTATTATATGCGTCAATCGTTTCCTCGAGCATCTTCTGAAAATGTTCGGCCTGTATCTTGTTTGTCCGACTGTATGCTCTGATCGCTTTGGCTACAAGTTTACAAAGAATCTGGAACTTGGTGAACGGCATCTTTATCTCTTCCACTTCTTTGGAAAACGAGTCGCTAAAAATGTTTTCTTCAACACCATCGTTCATAACCCTCTCCACACCACTGGCGAGGATAGCCTCTTGGACCATCTGTTCCACATGTCGGTTCATACTTTCCGTATCATGCTCGGTAGCGGTCATTTTGTTGACGTATGAACAGATTCCCATGAAACACTGGCTCCATGCTATCTCCTCATCGGTCAGGATTCCAGCCGGATTGCAGATGTTGTAGGCCGAGCGGAGTCTTTTGACATGTTCCTTAAAAAGTTTGAGGAATGACACTTCTCCTTTCCGTTCCACGCTGTTGGCAAGGATATATTCGGCCGCCTCCTGAATGAACTGAAGCCGCGCAAGGTCATTGTCTCCGAAGAAGCGTTTGAATGAAAGGCCTGACAATCTCTCCTGTAAAAGTTGCAATTCGTTTTTCAGTATCTCATGGGCTGTATCCAAATCCTCTTGTGGTCCTACCTCACCTCCGTATTTCTTCATTGCCTTCTTCATCTCCTCGCGGATACCGATGTAGTCGATGATGAAGCCAAATTCCTTAGTGCCGTATCGACGGTTCACTCGCGATATGGTCTGTATCAATGTGTGTTTCGACAGAGGCTTGTCGTTGTAAAGCATGGTCAGGCAAGGCACATCGAATCCTGTAATCCACATATCAACATTGATGGAGATATGAAAATTGGATTTCTCTGATTTGAACTCGGCATCAAGAAATTTGCGATATTCCTTGTCTCCAAGCAAATTGTATAACTCCTTTTCATCGTCCTTGTCGCGGGTCATGACCATATTGACAAAAGCGATGTCATTGAGTTTGTCCTTTTCATCTGCCGTTAATACAAGTTCATTCAAAGCCTTTTTCTTCTCGAACCAGTCAGGTTGCAGCTCCCGCATGATTTTATACAATCGGAACGCGATTGTGCGGTCGGCGCAGGTAATCATCGCCTTTTGCAGACGGTCGGTTGTCTCTGTTCGGCGCTTGTAGTCGTCGATAATATCCTTGGCCACCCGGCGCAGCACATCTTCATCGCCGATTATCACCTCCATGCTCGACATGGCGGCTTTACTCTTGGCAATATCTTCAGGCGTAGCCCCTTCATCCGCACAGAGTCGATAGTATTCTTCTACCTTATCTGCCTGCTCCTTGTTCAGGAAAACACGTGCCAGGCGGGGATCGTATTTGATGGGGACGGTGATACCGTCATCCTCCGATTCCTTCATCGTATATTGATCGACGATATCCCCGAACACATGGATGGTCTCATCGATAGGTGTCCCAGTGAAGCCGACGTATGTCGCGTTGGGTAATGCGTCTCGGAGGTATTTGGCGAATCCATATGTAATCCGTGCACCTATTTTGTCGGCTTCGCCATCGACCTGAATGGAAAGTTTTGAACCGAGATTATTTTGTGAGCGGTGTGCCTCGTCGCTCATGCAGATGACGTTTGAACGTTCTGTCAGCAGTCCGGTGGACTCGGCGAACTTCTGTATCGTAGTGATATAGACTCCTCCCGTTTGCCGGGTGCTCATCTCTTCAGCTAATTCTTTTCGGGTTTCAAACACTTTGACGGCCTCATCCTCAAGGAAGCGCTTCGAGCGACAGAACTGTTTTCCGCTTTGTGTCTCCAAATCTTCCCGGTCAACAATGATGAGAATGGTGGGACTGCCCAACTGCTTTCTGCAACGAAGTGCTAACTGGCGGGCGAGGAACAACATCGTATAAGTCTTCCCACACCCAGTAGCGCCGAAATAAGTACCGCCCTTACCATCGCCACCAACAGAACGCAAATGGCTGAGGATATGGTCCCGCAACTTGCGCGTTGCAAAGAATTGCGGATAGCGGCATACAATCTCAGTCGTGTCGTCTTCTTTTGACGGGTCAGGGAAATAGATATAGTCCCTCAAAATCTCCAAGATGCGTTCGGGTGAGAGTGCCCCGCGAATCAATGTACGCAGCGTGTCCAGTCCTTTTCCCGCCTTGTCCTCATTATCGATTTTCTTCCATTCATAGAAAAACTCGAATGGCGTGTAGGTCGTTCCCAATTCGTTCTTCGCTCCGTCGCTGATAACTGCCAGTGCACAATATTTCAGCAAGGCCGGTATATCCCGCATATAACGGGTACAAATCTGCGTATGTGCATCGCGTATGGTGGCATTCTGCTTGGTCGGATTTTTCAGTTCGATGATGCAGACCGGTATGCCATTGACGAAAAGCAGGATGTCGGGCCGACGATTTTCGCGGCCTTGTTCCATGACGAACTGATTGACGCAACGGAAAATATTATGGTCGGGATGCTCGAAGTCGATGTATTGCAAGCGGAACGGATTATCCCTGCCATCACTGTATGTAAAATCGTATCCGTCCCGATAGAGCAGGAAGGTGTTTTGCAGGGCATAATAATCGTTCTGACCTCCCGTGTTCCGCAGATTGGCGACAATGCCATCCACTTCGGAAGTGGTCAGTCTTTTGTCCTTGTACTGAGTGGCAAGAAATGTCCGCAGGTCTTCTTCAATAAGCGGGTCGGTATATTTCCGGTGAATGTCATCGCCGAATGTATATTGCCAATGCGACTCGCGGAGGAGTTCGATGGTCGCCTCCTCAAACTGACTTTCATAATATTTTCCTTTACCTGCCATAATAATCGCTACAATTTAAGAATGTATGACATGTTGAAGCAATGCCGGACACACTTCACGCGAAAGCCTGTCGGCTTCTTCGACTATCAGTTTAGCCTCATTGGCGCACTTATAGATATTGACAATAGCCTGCTGAACTTCAATGGGAGGAAGAGGTATTTTAACTCGACACATTTCATCAAATTCAAAGAATTCATGCGCACTGCCCTTAGACATATAACGTGCATATCTATCAAATTCAGGACGAGCTACCCACATCCATAAAAAATATGGGTCTAAAATTTCTTCATGTGTTATTTTAAACACACAGTATGCCGATGAAACGGTACAGTCTGCTCCTAATCTATAGGCTATAGATATTTTCTCTCCATTCCTTGTCGTTGCACGATTATAACCGAATTGTCCCGTTCTGACTATCTTATCAGATTTTGAATTTAATGCAACTTGTTTGGGGCTTTGAAAAACCTTAGTATTCGCAATACCTTGAGATAATTTAATATTTAAATCGGTATTACGCTCATCACATTCCTGAATATATGGCCCGATTTCCTGCATCGGATATTTGTGCTTCAATTCCTGGATATAGCTTTGACAGAGTTGCATAAGCGGGGCTGCTTTAGCCTCGTTTTGCACTTTAATTTCCCGGAATGCTCGCCATGCGTTCACCACTTTCTGCTGTTCGGCAGGGGATGGTAGCGGAATAAGTAATTCTCCTAATTTCCGTAGATTGTATTCCGCTCTCTGACTGGCAAAATTATCATAATCCACATATCTGTAGAATTCACTTCGCCTAAGATAAAGGGTTAAAAATTCTGCAGATAATATAGACTGATATTTTTCTTTTATATGAAACACTTGATACAAGTGAGAGACAATACACATACCACCTGTTCTATAGGCCAATGAGCCTATATTTAACCTTGATGGGTTATAAACAATATCACCATGTCTAACAACCTTATATGGCTTTAGATTGATATTATCAGTAATCGCCTTTGTCGGTTGAAATTCACCATCGCTATTCACTCCTTCGATAAGATCAACACCATATTTTAATGAAGAGTTGTTTTCTCGCCTTTGAGATATATAATCCCCGAGTCGAACCCATTTTACATTATTGCCTCCCATATCACACCTCCTCTTTTCCATGCTGTTCC
>HF990393.1 GCA_000432775.1 Alistipes sp. CAG:831 | reverse complement strand
TCAAAATTTTGGGATATGGAAAAGAATAGACTACAAAAGGATATGTCTCCCGAAAAACTTATTGCCGATATTCGGGAGATTATAGAACAAGGACAAAGACAGGCATATGCTGCAGTCGGACAAATTGCTGTTATGACTTACTGGAACATCGGATGCCGCATAGTGGAAGAAGAACAGCATGGAGCTGCCCGTGCTCAATATGGCACCCGGCTTATTAAAACAATAGCAGAGCGGTTATCAACCGAATTCGGGACGAACTACAGCGAGCGGAGGTTACGGGATTATAGACAGTTCTACTTGTGTTTTAATGATTTGCCGATTTGGCACTCGCGAGTGCCAAATCTCACATGGACTCATTTCCGCCGCATTATGGCAGTGCCCGGCACTGATGCCAGAAGGTGGTATGCAGAGGAAGCCTCACGGGAAATGTGGAGCATCCGTACGTTAGACAGGAACATCGGCACTCAATATTATGGCCGCCGTATGGCTTGCGTAAGGGAAGGATTGGCTTTACCGTCTCCATATATTGAAGCCAATGACCCTTTGGAGTATATAAAAAGTCCGGTGGTTGCTGAGTTTTTGGGTTTTCACAAGGACAGTAAATATGATGAGAGCCAGCTGGAACAAGCATTGATAGATCATCTGCAACAATTCATCATGGAATTGGGACGTGGTTTCGCCTTTGTTGACAGGCAGAAACACATCACAACGGAGACCGGAGACTTTTATATTGACCTTGTGTTTTATAACATCAAGCTAAAGCGTTATGTGTTGTTTGAATTGAAAACACATCCTCTGACACATGCGGATGTGGGACAACTGGATATGTATGTCAGGATGTACGATGACCTTGTAAAAGACGATAGTGACAATCCGACTATAGGTATATTGCTCTGCACTGAGACCGATAAGGTAATGGCAAAGTATTCTGTACTTAATGGCAGCGAGCAGCTTTTTGCGGCCAAATATATGGCATACATGCCTACCGAAGAGGAACTGCG
>HF990392.1:2365-2596 GCA_000432775.1 Alistipes sp. CAG:831 | reverse complement strand
ATTCCCGCGTTTTCGTCTCACCTTCCGAAGGTGCGCAGTTTCAGGTGCAGCAGATGCAACCATTTTGAAAAGGCCGGATGCGCTTTGTCGTAAAACATCTATCGCGATTACGCGGATTTTAGTATTTTTGCCTCTCTTTAATCGGAAGTGACTCGAAATGGCAAACAAGGAAAAAAAGGGAAAGGAGGATACGCCGCTGATAAAGCAGTACTACAAGTTCAAGGCGGCTTG
>HF990392.1:0-2343 GCA_000432775.1 Alistipes sp. CAG:831 | reverse complement strand
GGCTTGTCCGGAGGCCCTGCTGCTGATGCGGGTGGGGGACTTCTATGAGACGTACGGGGAGGATGCGGTGACTACCAGCAAGGTGCTGGGCATCGTGCAGACCCGCAAGTCGAACGGAGACCAGGGCTATATCGAGCTGGCGGGGTTTCCGCACCATTCGCTTCCGAGCTACATGCCCAAGCTGGTGAGGGCCGGGTATAAGGTGGCTGTGTGCGACCAGCTGGAGGATCCGAAGCTGGCCAAGAAGCTGGTCAAGAGGGGGGTCACCGAGATTGTCACGCCGGGCGTGGTCTACAGCGACCAGGTGCTGACCCAGAAGGAGAACAACTATATCGCCGCGCTGTGTTTCTCGAAGGACCGGGGCGGTATTGCATTCCTGGACGTGTCCACCGGAGAGTTCAAGGTGGCGGAGGGCGACCTGGACTACCTCGACCTGCTGATAGCCGATTTCGCGCCCAAGGAACTGCTGGTCCAGAAGGGTTTCGAGAAGGGTGTAAAGGAGAGGTTCACCAACCCGGCCTCGAATATCTACATCTCCACGATGGAGGGCTGGGCCTTCGTTTTCGAGTCGGGGTACCGCAAGCTGATCAAGCATTTCAAGACGGACTCCCTGAAGGGGTTCGGGGTGGAGAGCCTGAGACTGGGCGTGACTGCTGCCGGGGCCCTGCTGTTCTACTTAGAGTCGAACCGCCTGGAGGACACCGAATACATACCGGGCCGGACATTGGCCCAGATAAACACCATATCCCGCATCGACGAGGGAGGTTTCGTCTGGCTGGACCGCTTCACCGTCCGTAACCTGGAGTTGGTGGAACCTGCCGCACCGGGAGGCGTTACATTGCTGGAGGTCATCGACAGGACATCTTCCCCTATGGGTGCCCGTCTGCTCCGCTCGTGGCTGACCATGCCGTCGAGAGACCTCCAGGAGATATCCGTACGGCAGGACAGTGTCGAGGCTCTGTTAGGAGACAGGGAACTGGCCTCGGAGCTTTCGAAGAGGATAGCGGCGATGGGCGACCTCGAGCGTATCCTTTCCCGGGCTGCTTCGGGCCGCGTCTCTCCCCGCGAGGTGATGCAGCTCAGGCGCGGTATTGACCAGTTTCTGCCTCTCAAGGTGCTGCTCACGGAAAAAACCGACAGGAAAGGCCCGTTGGCCCGGCTTGCCAAGGATATCGACGAGTGTCAGGAGCTGAAGGAGGTGCTGTCCCGCACTCTCAGCCAGGACCCTGCAGCCCAGATAGGCAAGGGCGAGGTGATAGCGCAGGGGGTCGACGCTGAGCTGGATGAGCTGCGCGGCATCGTGACCCACGGCAAGGACATCATCGCCGGCATCCAGCAGCGCGAGATAGAGCGCACCGGCATCACGTCTTTAAGAATCAGCTACAACAACGTCTTCGGCTACTACCTCGAGGTGCGCAACGCCCACAAGGACAAGGTGCCCCCCGAATGGATCCGCAAGCAGACCCTTGTCTCGGCCGAGCGCTACATCACCCCCGAACTGAAGGAGTACGAGGAGAAGATAGGCGGGGCCGAGGAGAAGATATACGCCATCGAGTCCCGCATATTCAACGGGCTCATCAGCCGGATACAGGCAGCCATTCCGGCCGTACAGAAGGACGCGGCCCTGATTGCCCGCCTGGACTGCCTGCTGTCCTTCGCCCAGGCCGCCTCCGATTACGGCTACTGCCGTCCGTTGGTGGACGAGGGCGATATCCTGAAGATAGAGCAGGGCCGCCACCCGGTCATCGAGCGGATGATGCCCGCCGGGGAGGAGTACGTGGCCAACGACCTGTATCTCGACAGCGAGAAGCAGCAGATTATCATCCTCACCGGCCCGAACATGTCCGGTAAGTCCGCCCTTCTGAGGCAGACCGCCCTGATAGCCGTGATGGCTCAGATAGGCTCTTTCGTGCCCGCCAAGTCCGCACACATCAGCCTGTTCGACAAGATATTTACCCGTGTCGGCGCCTCCGACAACATCTCCCGCGGCGAGTCCACCTTCATGGTCGAGATGCTCGAGACCGCCGCCATCCTCAACAACATGACTCCGCGCTCCCTGATTCTGCTCGACGAGATCGGCCGCGGCACCAGCACATTCGACGGCATGTCCATAGCCTGGGCCATCGTAGAGTACATCCACGAGCGGGGCGGCGGGGCCAAGACCCTCTTCGCGACGCACTACCACGAGCTGAACGAGCTGGAGGAAAATTACAAAAGGGTAAAAAACTTTCACATCGCAGTGAAGGAATCTGACGGAAAAATCCTATTTTTGAGGAAACTTTGCGAAGGCGGGGTTGCCCACAGCTTCGGTATCCATGTGGCGAGGCTGGCCGGGGTGCCGCC
>HF990391.1 GCA_000432775.1 Alistipes sp. CAG:831 | reverse complement strand
CATACCCCTCTCCATACCTTTAGCCATACCTTTCTCCAGGCCACGGCGCTCCGCTCCCACCATCAGGAGGCGCGACGCACCTATCATGTCCCAGAAATGCTCGTAGGTCAGCAGCTCCTGCTCCGTGAACGCCGACTCCTCCACCTCCTCCACTGCCTTATTGATCTCCGGAACTGACAAAAGCTCCTCCGGCACCTCGCGGGTCTTCCCGTCTATCTCCGTCAGGTAGCGCAGCCACAGCACCTGCATCCTACGCTCGCTGTAGCTCCTCGGGGTGAACTTCGGAAGCTCGATGAAGATGAAGCGAAGGCCCTCGATCACCTCCTTCGTCTCCGCAACCTCCACTATACGGTAGTCATGATAGTAGTCCGGGCTCTCCGAGAACGTATCGTTGACCAGGTTGAGGGAATACACAGGCTGAAGGAGCTCGTAGGGACGGCTCTTGTCCAGCTGGCTCACGTACGCCTTGGAGGCGTTGAACAGCACGCGCTGCTTGTACTCCGGGGTCCACATCATCTGCATCTCCACCAGGAACTGACGTCCGCGCCCGTCCACGCAGCGCACATCCACTATGCTGTCCTTGCGCAGAGGGTTCATCGGAACCAGTTCCGGATTGAGGTACTCCACGCCAATAATCTCTTCCTCCGGACTCTCGAAAGGCAGCAGGGCATTCATAAAGCTGATCACCAGATCCTTGTGCTCGCCGAACACCTTCTTGAAGGTCAGGTCGGCCTTCGGGTCAAGATACTTTTTCATACATTCTCTCCTCTCTTTTTAAGTTCATACTCGGGTTGACGGGACAAAGATACGCATTCCAAGGAAGAATAACCAGTCTTGAAACGGCTATAATCGGTTATAA
>HF990390.1:38836-39708 GCA_000432775.1 Alistipes sp. CAG:831 | reverse complement strand
GCAATGGTCAGGGCCGCACGCCGCCGCATCCGCAGTTCCGCGTCCTGTGCTTCGAGAAACTCCCGGCTTACCGGAGCGGGAGGACGGACGTTCTGCAGGGCGCGCATCAGCCTCTGCAGCTCAGTCAGGGAGTCCGGAATCTGCGCACCGGCATATTCCGCCCGCTCGTCGAGCAGCGTCCGGAGGATGTAGCGCAGGTTCTCACTTCTGTCCATATTCGTAGTGCTCCAGCAGAGGCGGATCGGGGGTCAGGTCATAGTAGTCGAGACTCACGGCCGGCAGGCGGAAATAGACCAAGCCCGTATAGGACTTGTAAAGTCTCGGCAGTACGGGGTTGGCGGCGTAGATTTCCTGTGCTGTCGCATCGTCCACATCGAATATCGCTTCGCCTGCGATGCGGACGGATATGTTTCCCTCCATGGCAAGCAGTTCGACGTGGGGGTTCTCCATCAGTTGCCGGTAGACTTCCTTGTGCCGGGCAGTGGCAAAATAGAGGGTGTGTCCCTCCTGTTTCATGATCTGGAATATCCGTATTTTGGGCCTGTCCTGTTCTACGGTGGCAAATGCCACATCCTTGTGACCGCTAAGAAACTCAAATGCCTTTTCCATAATTGAAAATTTCCCTTCGTGATGAAAACTCCGGACGGTGTTGCGGGTACGCTCCTTACCGTCCGAAGTCTTGATGTTCAATGCTGCAGCTGGCTATTTGCAGAGAGCTTTGCCGAGGTCTTCCAGTCCTGCTTCACCGGGCAGGCCGGGGAAGGCTTTCTTCATGCCGTCCACGAAGTCCTGTACTGTCCTGCTGTTGCCAAGTACCTCTTTCATTTTCTTCAGATAGTCGATCTTGAACTGTACGGCATCGGCTTCCGCAG
>HF990390.1:24961-38815 GCA_000432775.1 Alistipes sp. CAG:831 | reverse complement strand
GCAGCCCCGCCGTGACCGCCTATGAACAGTTCGGCGCCAGACTCCAGGGACTTGCGGGCTTCGGCGATTTCAGCGTCGATGGCTGCCGGAGAGGAAATCTGCAGGTGGCTGGCATGTGCCTTTGACGGAGCCCAGTGGGTAAAATATACCTTGCCGCCTATCAGGATGCTCGCACCGGACATCCAGTTTCTCGGGGAGGAAACCGGCTTGCAGCGGATGAATGCAGACTGCTACTGGATTCTTGATCCCGTTGACGGCACGACCAACCTCATGCACGACTATCAGCATAGTGTGGTGTCGTTGGCTCTGTGCCGCGGAAAAGAGATTGTTTGGGGTATTGTCTATGATCCGTTTCATGACGAACTTTTCTCGGCAGTCAAAGGTGAAGGCAGTTTCCTGAACGGCAAGCCCATACATGTCTCTTCCGCCCAAAAGCTCCCGGAAACCATAATAGGTGTCGGTACGGCCAAAAGAGAGCTGGCGGAAGAGAACTTCGCCAGGTTTCTCAAAGTCTATGAGAATTCACAGTATATCAGAAGACTCGGCTCTGCTGCTCTGGAATTGGCATATACGGCATGCGGCAGACAAGGCGGATATTTCGAGGTATATCTGAATCCGTGGGATTATGCGGCGGGGATGCTTCTGGTACAGGAGGCCGGAGGAAAAGTTACTGACTGGAAAGGGAATGCACTCGACCCGGCTCAGGGAAGTCAGGTGTGCGGAACGAACGGACAAGTCCACGAAGAATTGCTCAAGCTGTTGTTGTGAGTATAATATGGGCGACGGGATTCTGTGCCGTTGCGGTCAATCTGAGTGTCGTCCGTTATCGTCCGTCGAGAAGGTGCTGCACAGCATGCAGTTGTTTCACCAAAAAAATAGGGTGCAAATCATGTAACCTTGATTTACACCCTATCGTGCGGAGGCGGAGGGATTCGAACCCCCGGAACGTTGCCGTTCAACAGTTTTCAAGACTGCCGCCATCGACCACTCGGCCACACCTCCATTTCTCATTTCTGAATCGGGCGGCAAAGATAGGAATTATTTCCAAACCAGCAAAATTATCTGAGGGGGCGGTTACGGAATGGGGTGCCCGCAATCGTTTCAGGTTTGTACAGCCTCACTTGGCTTGGGGAATACCATGTTGAGGTGTGGAAGACAGGACGGGAGTCTGTTTACATCTGCTCTGGTTCGGATATTCTCTTGGGTATGGCGGAGAGGACTTCGTCCAGTTCTTCGGGACTGAGGGTGTTGAGCGGTTTGCTGAATTTCTTCCGGGAGTAGTCGTCCCTGACGGTGCTGTAGGCCTTGTCCAGTGCGTTTTGAATCTGGACGTAGAGTTCCGAGGAAGAGGCTGTGTCGCATCCGATGCTGAATATGCACAGGAATGAGTTCTCATCTGTGCGGATACCCTGTTCCGCGATTATTCCGGCGGCTTTCTCCGGAAGTTCCTCCAGAGCCAGCTGATATCCGTCCATCATTATCAAGTCATTGCTGTTTACCTTGATTTCGTGGAAGTACTCCCTGTTGGCGGGGGTGATGGGAATGGCCGTTGTAAGTCCCTCGACCTCGCTGATGGCAGGGGGCAGTCTGCGTTCCACTTCTGTTTTTGTTGTAGCGCCTTCCAGATCTCCGATGGAGATATAGAAGACTTTCAGGAGTCCGGCCAGTCTGAGGCTTTGTTTCACATCGGTCAGTATGCCTATCTCGGTGTCGCCGATGATTTCAATTGCCGCGACGGTTATTTTTCCGGAGGCCAGTTTGTCTTCAATGACTTTGTCGAGGTCTCCGATCCTGCATTCCTGGCCGTCGACTGTCAGTCTGTGCGTGTCTCCTGTTCCCGAGATGGTGATGGTCAGTACGCTGTCCTGTGAGGCTGGGGCGGCGTTATGAGAACTGATGCCGGTCTCAGCCGCCGTAGCGGGGGCGGCGGTCTGCTGTGTCTGTTCCCTGATTCCGCAGCCGAATGCGAGGAAGGTGGCGGTGATAAGCGGGAGGGCGGCGGCCAGCCTGAGTGTGGCGTAGCGGCCGGGTCGTGTCTTTGTCATCATAATAAATCGTTTTTTGGTGAGTGAATGATTCAGCCCGCTGGATATTTCCGGATTATATCCGAAGAGCTGCTTGAAGATGGCTGTTCTATATAGAGTCAGGTCATTTCCTTCTTTAAGGACGTCGCGGTCGGCCTCCCATTCCTGCACTTCCCTCAGGTCTTTTTCGGCTATCCACAGGAAAGGGTTGAACCACAGGATACTGCGCAGGACGGATAGGGCTAGCCTCTCGTATGAATGCCGGTGCCGGACGTGGCTGGCCTCGTGTGAGAGAATCATCCGGCGCTCGGAGGAACTGTAGTTGAAGCCCATGTATACCGTCCGCAGGAATGAGAATGGGGTCTGGATTTTCTCGCTCTCGGCAAGGGTCCAGTCCTCGATGCGGGTGAGGTGGGCTTCCCGGCGCAAACGGCGTATCTTTATGGTATTGAAGACAATTAGAGCAATGGAGGATGCGGAGATGAGAATATAGGCGGCAGCAAGGATTTTCAGGACAATGGCTTCTGTGGCGGCCGGGGCTGCGGGAATTTCGTCGGCAGCTCCTTCCCCGGGGACAATTCCGCTTTCCGGCATTGCCTCCGGCACCAGGACCAATGCCCTTTCCACAGCTGCGGGAACCGGGGGCGGGGAGTACATCGGTACGTCGAGCAAAGGGATGACCGCCGCAAGCAGCATTGCCCCGACTATGTAGGCCCTGCATATCCTGAAGCGGACCTTTCCTGCCAGCAGCCACCTGTACAGCGCCAGGAAGAGACCGCTGGATATCAGCACTTCTATTATGTATCCGACTATGTTCATATCGTTTGCCGTTGTTTGCCCCGGGCTTTCGCAGGAGGTTATTTACCGGATTTGAGGATCCTCAATATCTCGTCGGTCTCCTCCACCGATATGGATTTCCGTGAGGAGAAGAAGTTGACCATCCGGCTTACCGAGCCGTCAAAGAAATTGTCCAGGACCGTACGCATGTACGAGCCGGTGTATTCTTCCTTTGCTACTGTGGGGAAATATTCGTAGGTCCGGCCGTAGGCCTTGTGCGAGACAAATCCCTTGCTTTCCAGTATCCGCACGATGGTCGATACTGTATTGTACGCGGGTCTGGGCTCGGGCATTTCCTGCAGGATGTCGTGTATCAGTACCTTTCCTTTCTTCCAGATTACCTGCATGATTTCAAGCTCGGCGCGTGTGAGTTCCTGTCTTCCTTCCTTGATGATTTTTGCCATATTCACTGTATTTTCTGATTCTGACAGCAAAGCTATAACTAAATTTTTAAATATGCAACTAAAATTTTAGTTAATCATGTATGGCGAGAAAGATTGTATGAATTTTTGACAAATTCAAAAAATCATACACCATGTGTATAAAAATCATACAACGAGCAAAGTGGATATGCTTGCATAAATAATTGATTTATAATAAATTAAAATTAATGGCATGATTTTGGAAAGTCATGACGGCAGAAAAAACAAAAGACATCATACAAAATGAAATCGTTCCTTAACTTTATCCGGAAAAACGGACTCTATGCGTTTATCAATCTCTTCGGTCTGACCGTGTCACTGGCCTTCGTGCTGCTATTGGCGGTGTTCGTGAGCCGGCAGCTGACCACCGACTCCTTCCAGGAGAATGCGGACCGCATCTATCTCTATGCCAATGAGAATTTTATCGGCAGCGCGTACTATTTCCAGAAGCACATGCTGGACCATTTTCCTGAGGTGGAGAAGGCTACCTCCTATCTCTCGGCCTCCGGTATGTCCGGCCTCGGAGAACTGACTGTCGCGGGCAGCACCACGGCTGTGACGGCTCAGACCTCATACGCCGACAGTTCCTTCTTCGATATGTTCTCATTCCCTCTGCTCAGCGGCTCCGTCGAGGCGTGGAAGGCATCGGACCGAAGCGCGGTCATCAGCCGGAGCTTTGCCGACGCGCATTTTCCCGGCAGGGACCCGGTCGGTCAGACGTTGACCTACAATGTCCTGGGCGAGGATGAGGGATACACGTTTACGATAGCGGCGGTGATGGAGGATATCGACCATTCGGTCATCAAGTACTGCGACGTGATGTGCCGGGCCGATTTCATGACGGAACTCAACAGTGCCAACGACGAGGAGATGAGCAACACGGGTATGTTCGACACCTTCATCATGACCTGGCCGAACTCCGATATACAGGCTAAGATACCGGAGATCAGGGACTACTTAGGAGAAGTGTGGTGGGCTTACTCGGAGAATATGGTGGACAAGGTCTTCTTCATTCCCCTCAGGGACGTATATTTCTTCGATGAGTCCCAGTCCTTTACGGGCAATATCAATCATGGCGACAGTCAGCTGGTAAGGATTCTGCTGGCCGCCTGCATCATCCTGATGCTGTTCGCCGTGCTCAACTATATCAACCTGACCGTGGCCCAGTCGGGACGCCGCGCCAAGGAGATGGCCACCCGCCGGCTGCTCGGAGAGAGCAGGGCAGGGGTGATATGGAGGATGATAGCGGAGGCCACTGTATTTGCAGCCGTATCGACGGTGCTTGCGGTGCTGATAGCCGAGGCCCTGGCGCCCTACGCCTCGCGGCTGTTAGGATATGATTTTTCCGTGCTGGCGGAGATTACCCTGCCCATCGCACTGCTGATTGTCATAGGAATAGCTCTCATAGGCTTCCTCTCGGGCATCATCCCCGCGCTGACGATTTCCAGGGCAAAGCCTATCGACATCGTGCGCGGCTCGTTCAACCTGCAGATCCGCTCGTGGTTCGGCAAGGCGCTGATAGTCATCCAGCAGGTGGTGGCGGTGGCAATGATAGCCGTGTCCCTGATGATGTTTTTCCAGATAAGGGCGATGATCCACGCTCCGCTGGGGTACAATACCGAGGACATCCTCGATGTGTCCAGCGAGGTCTTTACTTCAGGGGCGCAGATAAGGGAGTTCCGGGATGCCGTGGAGGCCCTGCCCTTCGTGGAGGCCGTGGGTTTCGGAGAGGGTACTCCGCTGTACGGCACCAATAACTCTACCCGTTACTATCAAGGCGGTCTGCTCGGTTTTCAGCTGATACGCGGCGATGCGGAGTATTTCGACATTCTGGGTCTGAGGCTGAAGTCGGACAATCACTTAGCGGACAAGTCGGCATGGTACTGGAACGAATACGCCTTCAAGGAGGCCGGTCTGCCCGAGACTGCTACGGAATGTACCTTCGGAAACGAAAAAGTCGGCTACTATACGGACCCGATAGCGGGAGTCTACTACGACTTCAAGATCCGGCCTCTGCTCTACGACCAGTCGGCGGCTCTGATCTACAGGTACGATGTGTATCCGGGGAACCGTACTCCCTGGAACATCCTGATCAAGATTACCGGAGACCATGCCGCGGCCTTCGACCGCATAGCCGGGGTCTACAGCCGCCTCCATCCCGACGGGGCTTTCGACGCCTCCTTTATCGAGGACCAGATAGCCGATACCTTCTCCAAGTACACGCAGCTGCAGAAGATCATCATCATCTTCACTGTGATAGCGATATTCGTCTCGTCCCTCGGCCTGTTCGCCATGAGCACCTACTACATCCGGGCCCGCAACCGCAACATCGCCGTGGAGAAGGTCTTCGGCGCCGACAAGGGCCTCATCCTGCGGCAGATCGCCTCGTCCTACCTGCTGCTCTCGCTGATTGCCTTCGTCGTCTCCGTTCCCGTCAGCTGGCTGCTCACCGACGCATGGCTCAGCCAGTTCTCATACAGCGCGGGTGCCTGGCTCCAGTGGGTCCTTATCCTCGCCTCCGGAGTGCTCTCCTGCGGCATCGCCTTCCTCACCATCCTCTACCAGAGTATCGTGGCCATCAATACTCCTCCGGTCATTGCGCTGCGCAAGGAGGACTGATGTATTTTACAGCCAGCGGAGGATACGCGCGGGATTGCCGGCGGCAACGGCGTGAGGAGGGACATCGCGGGTGACGACGCTGCCGGCTCCGATGACCGAGCCTTCGCCGATGGAGACGCCGGGGAGGACGGTGACATTGCCGCCGAGCCAGACATTGTCCCCGATGGTGATGGGGAGGGCCTTCTCGATGCCCTTGTTGCGCTCCTGCGCGTCGAGAGGGTGGACGGCGGTGAGCAGGCTGCAGCCCGGACCGATGAAGACGTGGGAGCCGATGGTGACGGGGGCCTCGTCGAGTACGGTCAGGTTGAAATTGATATAGGTATCGTCACCTATGGATATCTGGGTGCCGTAGTCGCAGAAGAAGGGGGAGAGGATGACGACATTGCGGCCCATGTGGCCGATGAGCGAGCGGAGCAGGATGTCGCGGGTGGCTGTATCCCTGGGATGCAGCCGGTTGAGCTCATAGATCTTGTCGCGGCAGGCCATCAGCTCCGCCGTCAGTTCGGGGTTGCCCACGGCGTCGTACCATTCGCCGCTCAGCATTTTTTCTTTGGCAGTAGTCATTTCGTGTGTGCAGTCGGTTAATCGCGTGCGCAAAATTACTATCTTTGCCATCACGAAACAATAAATAACAACAGATATGGAATTCAAATACGAGGAACTTTTCCAGATGGGTGAGGATAATACCAAGTATCATCTTGTCACCAAGGACTATGTGTCCACCGCCCAGTTTGAGGGTGAGGAGATTCTGAAAGTCGATCCCGAGGGTCTGCGCCTCATTGCCCGCCAGGCTTTCCACGACGTGGCCTTCATGCTCCGTCCCGAGCACAACGAGATGGTTGCCAAGATTCTCAACGATCCCGAGGCAAGCACCAATGACAAGTCGGTTGCCCTGACCATGCTGCTCAATGCCGACGTGGCCAAGAATCAGAAACTGCCTTTCTGCCAGGATACCGGCACCGCTATCGTGGTGGCCAAGAAAGGCCGCAAGGTGTGGGTGGACAAGACCGCCGACGGCTCCCGCATCAGCGACGAGGAGGCTCTCCAGCACGGAGTCTACGATACCTATACCACTGACAATCTCCGTTATTCCCAGACCATTCCCCTGGACATGTACAAGGAGAAGAACTCCGGCAACAACCTCCCTGCACAGGTGGACATCTATGCCACCGAGGGCGGAGAGTACAAGTTCCTGTTCATAGCCAAGGGCGGCGGTTCTGCCAACAAGACCTTCCTCTTCCAGGAGACCAAGGCCCTGCTCAACCCCGAGAAACTCGAGAGTTTCCTGATCGAGAAGATGAAGACCCTCGGTACTGCGGCCTGCCCTCCCTATCATATCGCATTCGTCATAGGCGGCTCCTCGGCTGAGACCAATCTCAAGACCGTAAAGCTCGCCTCTGCCAAGTATTACGACAACCTGCCTACCACCGGTGACGAGCTCGGCCGCGCATTCCGCGACATCGAGCTGGAGCAGAAGCTCTTCAAGGCAGCCTGCAACATCGGGCTCGGAGCCCAGTTCGGCGGCAAGTACTTCGCCCATGACATCCGCGTGATCCGTCTGCCCCGTCACGGTGCGTCCTGCCCTGTCGGCCTCGGAGTATCCTGCAGCGCGGACCGCAACATCAAGGGTAAGATCAATAAGGACGGTATCTGGCTCGAAACTCTGGACAACAATCCTATCCGTCTCGTACCCGAGAACCTCCGTGACGGTTTCGCCAAGCATTCCAACGGTGTGCGCATCAACCTGAACCGTCCGATGAAGGAAGTTCTGGCCGATCTGTCCAAGTATCCGGTATCGACCTTCCTCCTGCTCGACGGTACGATCATCGTGGGCCGCGACATCGCCCATGCAAAACTGAAAGAGCGCATCGAGCGTGGCGAAGGTCTGCCCCAGTACATGAAGGAGCATCCGATCTACTATGCAGGTCCCGCCAAGACCCCTGACGGAATGCCTTCCGGCAGTTTCGGACCCACTACGGCCGGCCGTATGGACAGCTACGTGGATCTCTTCCAGGAGAACGGCGGCAGCATGATTATGATTGCCAAGGGCAACCGCAGCCAGCAGGTGACCGATGCCTGCAAGAAGCACGGCGGCTTCTACCTCGGCAGCATAGGCGGCCCTGCAGCCATCCTGGCCCAGAACAATATCAAGAAAGTAGAGCTCCTCGAGTATCCCGAGCTCGGAATGGAGGCTATCTGGAAGATCGAGGTAGTCGACTTCCCCGCCTTCATCCTCGTGGATGACAAGGGCAACGACTTCTTCAAGACTGCCCTCAAGTAGTCTTCTCGGAGAAATCATATTGAGAATAGAATAGGGTAGGCCCGTCGCTGGACCTGCCCTTTTTATTTGCCCTATGCCATGGTACATGTGAACAAGTTGATTAAACTTATCTGGTCTTGAAGGACAGTATGTGGACTGTCACCCCGACCGCTATGGCTGTCAGCAGGATGCGGAGCCATATAGGGTGTACCAGGATGATGCTCAAGGATATGGTCAGCCAAAGGGTCACAATCGAGATGACCTTGACTCTGCGGGAGATACATTTGTGCTCCTGGAAGTCCTTGATATAGGGCCCGAACTTGGGATGCGACATCAGCCAGGAGTGCAGCCGCGGCGAACCTTTCATCCAGCACCATGCGGACAGCAGCAGGAACGGGGTGGTCGGCAGTACGGGCAGGAACATTCCGGCCACACCCAGGCCCAGCGATACGGCGCCTATTATGGTTAGGAAACAATTCTTCATGTCATCGGTAGTTTAGGCCGAACCACCACAGCGGCAGAATATTGCCGGATGGTGCACGATGCCGTCCCTGATGTTTCCGATACGTGCCGTCATTCCGGTGTCCTCGCTGTATTGGAGGTAGTCCTCTGGTAGCGGAGCGGTGTTTGGACAAAATGGTTTGAAATTGCATTTCTCAAGATCAAATTTGTCTATCAGCGGCGGCAGAGATAGTAGATGGCGATGGAGGCAGTGGTCAGCAGCTCCGAGACGGCCATGGCGAGCCAGATGCCGGCGTTGCCGAGGAGACGGGGCATGATGATGAAGCTGGGGACGAGGAATATCAGTCCTCTGAGGCAGGCGAAGAGCATGGCGGGCTTCATCTTTTCGAGGCTCTGCAGGAGGCCGATGGAGGCCACGTTGGTGACGTAGAATATGTAGCCGAGGGCGAAGAGGGGCAGGCCCTCGATGGCTATGCGGGCGGCGTTGCCTTCCTGGCCGATGAACAGTCCTACGAGAGGACCGGGCAGGAGTACGAAGAGCATCATGCCGACGAAGCCGCAGAGTACGGCGGTGATTATTGACAGGCGGCTTACAGAGAATACGCGGTCCATCTTGCCGGCTCCGTAGTTGAAGCTGACTATCGGCTGGGCCGACTGGGCCACGGCGTTGCCGAACATGAATACGAAGGGGGTGTAGTAGCAGGCTACGCCGAATGCACCTACACCGTCGTCACCGAGGTAGCGCATGAAGACCTGGTTGCCCATGAACATGAGTACGGCGATGGTGGCCTCACCCAGCAGGGCCGGGGAACCGATCTTGCACTGGTATCCGATGTTGCGCAGGCTCAGCCGCATGCTCTTACGGCTGAATTTGAGCCTGATGAGACGGACAGTCCTTGCCCGCAGCAGGAGGTATCCTATACCCATGCAGCCTCCTACGACTATGCTGATGCCGGTGGCTATGGCCGCACCCTTTACGCCCATGTCGAGCGGGAAGATGAACAGCCAGTCGAGTATGGTATTGATTATCGCAGTGATGACCGAGCACCACATGGCGTACTGTGGCGCACCGTCCAGGCGGATAATGAAGAGCGATACGGACAGCCACATCTGGAAGGGTAGGGCCGGGACTATCCACAGCAGGTAGTCCAGTACCAGTGGTTTAAGGTGCTCTGAAGATCCGAGGATGAGGGCAGTCTTTTCCGGAAAAGCCATGATAAGGCCGGCAACCATAACAGCAATGACTGTGACAAAGAGAATTGCCTGAGTGACATTGAGCCGTGCGGCCTTTATCTTGCCCCGCGCCAGGTGTATGGAAGCCACCACCGAGCTTCCGGCTCCGGCCATCAGTCCTAGTCCTGTGAATATCATCCATACCGGTACGCAGATATTGACGGCGGCTATGCCGTCGCTGCCTACTCCGTGACCTATGAATATTCCGTCGATGGCCGTGACCGCCGACATGCTTACCATCCCAAGAAGAGTGGTAATGAAGTATTTACCGAACAGGGACGGAATGTTTACTGTCCCAAAATCAATGGCATCGCGCTGCATAAATCAATATTATCCATTTAGCAGCGCGAAGTTGGGCCAAATATTCTGAATAACCAAATCATTCCGGCCATCCGCTGCCGCAAGTGAACCGGAAAACGGGATACTGGTTCACTTGCGCACCGGGGCTTAACCGGATGTCAGAGGATGTCGATTTCGTATTTCCTGATACCTGTCCATCTGAGGATATCCTCGATGGAGACTCCGGAGGTCATCATGCGGCGGGCACTGTCTCTCTGCTGTTGTTGGATTCCGGCGATGATGCCGGTATTGACACCTTCCTTGTACCAGCGTGCAAATCCTTCCTCGAATCCTTTGTGCCGTCCGCGTTCATAGTTCTCATGAATGAGGCCTCGGACTGCAGCCCTGACTGCTCTTGCGGACTGTACTGACGTGTTGTATTCCCGCAGTTCCTCGTCAGTGTACGCGGATCTGTCCAGCAGGCTGACAGCCCTGCCTACTTCCGGATGGGCAAGCAGTTCCGGATCAATCTCCGTGACGTTGTCTCCATCTGTTCCTTTAAGGAATTGCAGCCACAGTCCTTCTGTCTTGCTGAAAGGAACTTCTGTCTTTTTGAAACGTGGCAGCTCTATGATTATCAGATGTAGTCCGTCTGCCGTACTATCGCCGCATGAACCGTTGCGGGAGACGAGTTCCATGTCGTGGTAGTATTCCCAACTTTCCGGAATACAGTCATCCACGATGTTCAGCGAATATACTGTAGCCTGCGGATCAAAGGCTCCTAGAGTCTCAGTCAGTATCTGTTTCCGGCTTGTCCAGGTGTATACAATGCGTGTGTCGATGATATACCTGCTGCCTCTGCCGTTCATGCAATGTACCCTGATGGCAGTAGAGAATGGAAACTGATGAAATTCGGGTAATGGATCCTTCAGGATTTCTACGATGCGGTCTTCCATCTGTCTGAATGGAAGCATCGCGTTAAGTAGGCTTGTCAACAGTTCAGGATTCTGCCCGAAAACTCTCCTGAAAGAAATGTACGCTTTCGGGTCCAGATACGTAACATGATTCATAAGTGTTTGGTTTTAGCAGTTAGTTAACAAAAGAGTTGCAAAGATAGTAAAAAGGGATTGTATCAAAATGCAAATTTTTCTACAATCCCTTTAAGGCGCGTCAGATTGCCTGTTCTGCACACCGTCCAGTCACAAAGATGGAGGAAGGATCAGAGCTTGCGCTTGATTTCCACTATCTGGTATGCCTCTATGGTATCTCCTACCTTGATGTCGTTGTATCCGTCGATGTTCAGACCGCAGTCCAGACCGGCGGCGACTTCCTTGACATCGTCCTTGAATCTCTTGAGTGAGCCGAGGACTCCGGTGTATACCACGATGCCGTCGCGGATGACGCGGACTTTGGAGCTGCGGGTAATCTTGCCCTCCTTGACCATACATCCGGCGATGGTGCCGACCTTGGATATCTTGAAGGTCTCGCGGACTTCGGCTGTGGCAGTGACTTCCTCTTTCTCCTCGGGTGCAAGCATACCCTCGATACCGCTCTTGACCTCGTTGATGGCGTCGTAGATGACGGAGTAGAGACGGATTTCGATTTCCTCCTTCTCAGCCAGACGTCGGGCATTGGCCGAAGGCCTTACCTGGAAACCGATGATGATGGCGTTGGATGCGGCAGCCAGCAGGACATCGGACTCGGAGATGGCTCCCACGGCCTTGTGAATGACGTCTACGTGAATCTCGTCGGTGGAGAGCTTGATGAGGGAGTCGGAGAGAGCCTCGATGGAACCGTCCACGTCTCCTTTGACGATGATGTTGAGTTCCTGGAAGTTGCCTATCGCGATGCGGCGTCCGATTTCCTCGAGGGTGATGTGCTTCTGGGTCCTGAGTCCCTGGATGCGGAGCAGTTGCTCGCGCTTGTTGGCCAGGTCCTTGGCCTCACGTTCGTCCTCCATGACGTTGAATACCTCGCCGGCGGTCGGGGCTCCGTTGAGTCCGAGTACTGATACAGGTGTGGAGGGATCTGCCTCGTCTACTTTCTGGCCTCGCTCGTTGAACATGGCCTTGACCCTGCCGTAGAAACTGCCGCTGAGCATGATGTCTCCTATGCGGAGGGTGCCGTTCTGCACGAGGACTGTTGCCAGGTAGCCGCGGCCCTTGTCGAGGGAGGACTCTATGACGGTACCCTTGGCGCGGCGTTTCGGATTGGCCTTGAGCTCGAGCAGATCGGCCTCCAGGAGGACTTTCTCGAGAAGCTTGTCCACGTTGATTCCCTTCTTGGCCGATATCTCCTGGCACTGGTATTTGCCGCCCCAGTCCTCTACGAGGATGTTCATGTTGGCAAGCTGCTCGCGGATGCGGTCGGGATTGGCTCCGGGCTTGTCAATCTTGTTGATGGCAAATATCATGGGCACACCTGCCGCCTGGGCGTGGTTGATGGCTTCCACTGTCTGGGGCATGATGGCGTCATCTGCGGCGATGATGATGATGACAAGGTCGGTAATCTTGGCTCCGCGGGCACGCATGGCGGTGAAGGCCTCGTGACCGGGGGTGTCGAGGAATGTGATGCGCCGGCCGTCGGGGAGCTTTACGTTGTAGGCTCCGATGTGCTGGGTGATGCCTCCGGCCTCACCGGCTATGACGTTGGACTTGCGGATGTAGTCCAGCAGGGAGGTCTTTCCGTGGTCGACGTGACCCATCACGGTGATGATAGGGGGGCGTTCCACCAGATCGGCGGGGTCGTCCACCTCTTCCTGTATCTCGTTCTCATCATCTGCCGTAACGAACTGAACCTCATAACCGAACTCCTCGGCTACGAGCACGAGTGCATCGGCGTCCAGGCGCTGGTTGATGGAAACCATCAGGCCCAGGTTCATGCAGGCCTCGATGACTTTTGTGACGGGGAGATTCATCATGACAGCCAGTTCGTTCACAGTAACGAACTCGGTCATCTTGAGAATTCTGCTCTCCATCTGCTCCATCTCGCGTGCCTCCTCCATCTTCTGGGAGATGAGTTCGCGTTTCTCTCTCTTGTGCTTGGAACTCTTGGTCTTGCCCTTGCCCTCGGTCATGCGGGCGTAGGTCTCCTTGATCTGCTTCTGGATCAGGTCCTCATCTATCTCGACGCGTACGGGTTTTGGTTTCTCCTTGTTTCGGTTCTTCTTGCTGCGGGAGGTGTCGGAGTCTTTCTTTCCACCCTTTTTCTGGCCTGAGCCTGAGGCTGCATCTGCCTTGGTGATGTCCACTTTCTCGCCCTTGACTATGCGCTCGCGCTTGCGGTGGCCGCTCTTCTCGGAAGGGCCGTGCTTTTTCTCGAAGGCAGAAAGGTCAATCTTGCCGCTGATTACCGGACCTGCCAGTTTCTCCACTCTGGTCTCGATGTGCTCCACTGTCTCGCGGTGCGGCTGCGGCTGCTCCGCGGGGGCATCCTGGACTGTCTGCTTGGGAGCTGGAGCCGGGGCAGGGGCCGCTGTCTTGGCCGGAGCCTGCTGTCTGGGCGCGGCGGGCTTCTTGTTGAGGTCTATCTTGCCCAGGATTTTAAGTCCGGAATGGTCCTGGGGACGGTCTTTTCCGTGCTCCTTGCCGGAACCGGAAATTTCGGATTTTTTGGCCGGTTCTTCCTGCACTGATGCCGCAGCGGGCTTCTGCTCCTTAGGTACGGATTGTGTTGCAGCGGCTTCCGGTGCCGGTTCCTGTTTGTTGACGGGCTCCTG
>HF990390.1:5988-24916 GCA_000432775.1 Alistipes sp. CAG:831 | reverse complement strand
CCGGTCTGTCATCAGTCTGAGGACTTTCGGGTTTTGCCTCCACATTGGCGGGCTCAGGTGTGGAGGGGTGGTCGATAGTCGTCGTCTTGATGATTACCTCGTCTCCGAACTGCTCTTCCTCGGGTTCCGTCCTGGAACTCTCTTTCTTGGTTATTTCCTTGACCTTGATGGCTATTTTCCTGGATTCTTCCTTGATGAGCTGCTCCTTCGCGTATTCTTTCCTGACCAGCTCGTATTCCTCCCCGCTTATCTGGGCTCCTGGATTGGACTCCACTTCATAGCCCTTCTTGCTGAGAAATTCCACCAATGTCCCTAATCCGATGTTGAATTCTTTGAGTACTTTGTTGATTCTGATTTTTTCTTGTCCCGCCATATATTGTCAATTTAGTTAATAACTCGTATTCTCTGATTATTCGAACTCCGCGCGGAGTATCTTCTGAACCTCCTGCACCGTCTCCTCCTCGAGGTCGGCCCTGTGGCATATCTCGTCAACGGGAAGAGCGAGTACGCTCTTGGCCGTGTCGCAGCCGATGCCCTTGAGAGCGTCGATGACCCACTGCTCGATCTCGTCATTGAACTCGTCGAGCATTACGTCCTCCTCGTCCTCGCCGGCTTCGTTCTCACGGAAGACATCGATCTCATAACCTGCCAGCTGACCGGCCAGCTTGATATTGCTGCCTCCCTTACCGATGGCAAGGGATACTTCTGAAGGACTGAGGTTGACACGTATGTGCTTGGTCTCCTCGTCAATCGACATGGAGGATATCTTCGCGGGGCTGAGTGCCCTCTGAATGAGCAGCTGGGTATTGGAGGTCCAGTTGATGATGTCGATGTTCTCGTTGCGCAGCTCACGGACTATGCTGTGGATACGCGAGCCCTTGACACCGACGCATGCTCCTACGGGGTCGATGCGCTCGTCGTAGGACTCCACCGCTACCTTGGCCCTGTCGCCGGGAATCCGGACCACCTTCTTGATGGTGATCAGACCGTCGAAGATCTCGGGCACCTCCTGCTCGAAGAGTCTCTCCAGGAAGGCCGGGGATGTACGCGAGAGGGTGATTACGGGTGTATTGTTCTTCATCTCTACGCTCTCGATGACGGCCTTGACTGTCTCGCCCTTCTTGAAGTAGTCGGAGGGTATCTGTTCGGACTTGGGAAGTACCAGTTCGTTGCCGTCCTCGTCCATTACGAGCACTTCTTTCTTCCATACCTGGTAGACCTCGCCCACGAGAATCTCATGGATCCTGTCCTTGTACTTGTTGTACAGGTTGGCCTTCTCGATATCGGCGATGCGGCCCTGCAGGTTCTGGCGCAGGTTGAGAATGCCCCTGCGGCCGAAGTCGGAGAGCTTCACTTCTTCGGGGAAGTCCTCGCCGACCTCATAGGAGGGGTCTATCTTGTGTACCTCCTCGAGGGATATCTGGGTGTTGGGGTCCTCGACCTTCTCCACCACCTCGCGGTTCCTCCATATCTCGAGGTCACCCTTGTCGATATTGATGATGATGTCAAAATTGTCGGCTGAGCCGTACATTTTTTCCAGCTGGGTGCGGAAGATGTTTTCCAGCACACTCATCATGGTAGGTCTGTCGATGTTCTTCAGTTCCTTGAACTCGGCAAACGTACTGATCAGGTTTACTTCCATGTCGGTTGTTGTATATTTAATTATTATTTGTTTCGTCCTCGTCACCGGCGGTACTGCTGTCGGCATCTCCGGCTGAGCTCACCATCAGGGAGAAATCCTCCTTGTCCCTGTCCAGATGTCCTTCTATCCACCGGCTTAGGGCTACGCAGTCATCTATGCAGGCCGGGCGGCCCGGGGCACGGAAGTATACCTTTATATTATTGGCCTTGTTGACCTTTACGTCTACCAGGGTCAGGTTGTGTTCTTCCATGTAGGGGGCTGCGATCTGTTCTATAGTGCTTTTTTCTATCATGCGGACAAATGTTTTTCGTGAGTTACAGATAAAACGAAAGGGACTTGCCGTCCCTTTCCTCTTCCAAATCCGCACAAAAATAAGGGTTTTGTGTATATAATCCAAAAAAAAGTGCTTTCTTTGCAAAATTATTTTAAAACCGACATCAAAGAACCGTACCATGGAGGTAAGTGCAAAACTCATAGCAGAGCATCTCGGAGGGGAGATTGTCGGCGACCCTGAAGCAAAGGTGTCGTCAGTGGCCCGCATTGAGTCCGGAAAGCCGGGAACCCTGTGTTTTCTGGCCAATCCTAAGTATGAGCATTATCTGTATACCTGCAAGGCAAGTATCATCCTCATAAATAAATCCTTCGAACCCAAGGAGGCCGTCAGCGCCACTCTGGTCAAGGTGGACAATGCATACGAGGCCGTGGCCTCGCTTCTGGACCTGCTCAATGCACTTAAGTCCGACAAACGCCGGGGCAGGGCTCTGTCGGCCCATGTCGCCTGGTCCGCCAGGCTGGGCCGTAAGGTCTATGTCGGTCCTCATGCCTATATCGGGAAGAAATCCCGTATCGGCGACGGCACCCAGATATATCCGCAGGTGTATATAGGTGACGGAGTGACGGTGGGCAGGGACTGCATCATCTACCCCGGGGTGCGGATCTACAAGGGCTGTCGGATAGGCAACAACTGCATCATTCATTCCAATGCTGTCATAGGCTCGGACGGTTTCGGTTTCGCACCTACGGCAGACGGTACGTATAAGAAAATCCCCCAGACCGGAATAGTCACCATCGAGGACGACTGCGAGATAGGGGCAAATACCGTCATCGACCGTTCCACCATGGGCACCACCCTTATCGAGAAGGGAGTCAAGCTGGACAATCTTATCCAGGTGGCGCACAATGTGGTCATAGGTTCCAACACCGTCATAGCGGCCCAGGCCGGTATAGCCGGCTCGACCAAGATAGGCCGTTCGTGCATGATAGGGGGCCAGGTGGGTTTCGCCGGGCACATCACCATCGCCGACCGGACTATGATAGGGGCGCAGGCCGGACTCATGTCCGACATCAAGGAAGAGGGCAGGACGCTGCTGGGAAGCCCGGCAATGGACCACAAGGACTTCATGAGGGCCTATGCGGTCTTCCGCCGCAACGGCAGGAAACAGTAACACTTAAGAACCAAATTCAGGTTTATGCAGGACAATCAGAGAACACTCAGGAAAGAATATATATTCGAAGGAAAGGGACTTCATTCCGGTAAAAAGGTAAAAATGACGCTGTCTCCGGCTCCGACCGGCAGCGGTATTATTTTCCTCAGGGAGGATCTGGGACCGGATGCGGTGATGGAGGCGGTAGCGGACTACGTTACCACTACTCAGAGGGGCACTACCATGGAAAAGGGAGAGATACGGGTTTCTACCGCAGAACATCTGCTCTCGGCATTTGCCGGGATGGGCGTGGACAATGCCCTGGTGAGGCTCAATTCTCTGGAGGTACCGATCCTGGACGGAAGCGCGCTTCCGTATGTCAGGGCTTTTGCGGCAGACGGCCTGCAGGAGCAGGATGCCCCCCGCACCTATTATTCCGTCAAGGAAAAGGTAACTGTCGAGGACCCTGTCTCCGGGGCGCAGATTACCATTCTGCCTGCGGAGGATTTCTCCGTAGACCTCACCATAGATTTCAACTCCCATGTGCTGGGAGTACAGGAAATGCACTATGACGGAACGGTGGATTATGCCTCTGAGGTGGCTCCGTGCCGTACCTTTGTATTTTTCCACGAACTGGAATTCCTGTTCAACAACAACCTTATAAAGGGAGGTGACCTCGAGAACGCTCTCGTCATAGTCGAGAAGCCTGTTCCGGATGAGGTTCTCTCCCGCATGGCCGCGCTTTTCAACGTAGAGAAGGTGGGAGTGCTGCCCAGCGGCTATCTGGACAATGTGCGTCTGCACTTCCCCAACGAGTGCGCCCGTCACAAGCTGCTGGACCTGCTCGGGGATTTTTCCCTGATAGGTACCCGTATCCGGGGCAGAGTGACTGCGCTTAAGTCCGGCCACCGGATCAATACGGATATGGCACGGATTGTGAGAGATATGATAAAGAATAATAAATAAATAGATAGATTAAGTATGCAATTCTCAACGGTACACCCCAACGCCAAGATCGCCGCGAACGTAGACATCAGCCCTTACTGCTACATTGCGGAGCATGTGGAGATAGGTGAGGGATGCGTTATTGGTCCCCACGCAACGATTCTGGATTATGTGAAAATAGGTAAAAACTGCAAGATATTCCCAGGAGCCGTGGTAGGAGCCATTCCTCAGGATATGAAGTTCGCCGGAGAGGTGAGCTGGGTGGAGATAGGTGACAATACCGTCATACGCGAGTGCGCCACCGTCAACCGCGGTACGGCAGCCAGCGGCAAGCTTCTTACCAAGATAGGTGACAACTGTCTGATTATGTCCTACGCTCATGTCGCCCATGACTGCCATTTGGGCAATCACGTGATCCAGACCAGTTATGTGGGCCTCGCCGGAGAGACTGACGTGGATGACTGGGCAATTATCGGAGGCGGTTCCCTGGCCCATCAGTTCTGCCACATAGGAGTACATGCCATGATACAGGGCGGCTCCCGTATTACCAAGGACGTACCTCCCTACGCTCTGGCCGGACGCCATCCCCTGTCCTTCTGCGGACTCAACAATGTGGGCCTGCGCCGTCGCGGCTTCTCCAACGAGCAGATAGACCGCATCCGCGAGATATACCGTATCATCTACAACAGCGGACTCAACCGCAGCGATGCCTGCCTGGAAGTAGAGCGCGAGGTTCCTCCCTGCATCGAGAGGGACAACATTCTCAACTTCATCCGCGCCTCCAAGAGGGGTATCATCAAGTTTACCGACCTTTCGGTAGATGAGTAGGCCGGACTGCGCCGTCGTCTCGACGGCATATTTTCCTCCGGTGGAGTATTTCATGGCGGCAGCATCTGCCGGAAGACTCCTGATCGAGGCTCACGATTCATACATCAAGCAGACTTACAGAAACCGTTGCAGGATCTATGCCTGCGACGGTGTTCTGTCTCTGACCGTACCTGTCTCGCTGCCCTTCGGTTCCAAAGAGATAGGCGGGGCAGTCATAGATTATTCCAAGCCCTGGCTTCAGCAGCATGAAAGGGCCATAATATCGGCGTACCGGACCTCCGCTTTCTTCGAGTATTACCAGGATGATATTTTCCCCATTCTGGATTCCAGGCCTCATCTGCTTGCCGAGCTCAATATCAGTCTTATCAGCCGTCTTATGGCTCTGCTGGGCGTCCGCTGCGAGATATCCCTCACCCGGGAGTATCTTCCTGCCTATCCTCCTGGCTTTCTGGACCTGCGGGAGTCGATTCATCCAAAAAAAGCGGTCCCCGAAATATTCAGAGACCGCTTCAAACCTTATTATCAAGTATTTTCAGATAAATACGGCTTTATTCCCGGACTTAGTGTCCTCGACCTGCTTTTCAACGAGGGACCGGATGCCGTGTCATACCTTCTTTAGAATCTCCAGCCGAGAGTCAGCAGCACTTTCCAGTTGCGGCCCTTCTCTTTTACCAGAGGGGCGGGAGAACCCTCCGCGTAACTGTCGTACAGGGAGTAGAGATTGTCGACAGTGTTGCACAACTGCTGGTATGCCGCATCGATGAAGAACCCTCCGGCTGTGCGGAAGCCGATGCCGGCCGAGGCATAGTGGCGGGAGTTGTCGAACTCACGTTCTGATGAGCTGTACCAGTTGTATCCAAGGCGGACGGCCAGCTGCTTGTGGGGCCATACTTCGAGGCCGGCCCTGACATTGTTTACAGCCTGATAATAGGCGGCCATGTATTCGTTGTCAGCGGCGAAGGCGCTCTGGTCGCCTCCTGATGAGGCCAGTCTGATATCGCTGTAATCGGTCCGCTCATAGTCTACGCCGATGGCCATTAAGCTGCCCAGGGTGTAGCCTATTCCAAGGTTCCATTTGAAGGGAGCCGTCAGCCGGTAGGAGTATGAGCCTGTGGGGGAATTGATTTTTGCGGTCCCGAAAGTGCCGGTCTCGGCATTCACGGACTCCTGCCAGCTCTCGTTGAGGAACATCCAGTTAGGAGTGGAAATGGAGCCTCCTATCGTAAGGCCTGCAACGGGTCTCACGATGAATCCGGCGGATACGTCCACGCCCATTCCGGAAGTGGTAAGAGTGTATTCGCGGGTAAATCCTGAGAACCCGGTCTGGAACAGGGCGGAGTTGGCGGCAGTCTCCGATATCGAGGTGTACTCGCTGGCCCAGATACTCTGCAGTGTCAGGCTTATACCGAAGAAGAATATGTTGTCAATGTTGCCTGAGGCGTTGATCACCACATCCTGAACGTATCCGGTCTTCTCGCGGCGGAAGCTCTGGTTGAGGGTCCCGGGGATGGATATTACGGGGTTGCCCTGTCCGTCCTGGCCTATATTCTCGGTAGCACCGAGGAAAAATGTGGGATCCGTGCTCAGGGTATCCAGCAGACCTGCGTTCCAGGCCAGGACATGAGTCCAGGATGCTCCTGAGTTGTAGAACGGATAATCGTCGTAGTCATTGTACATGTCCAGGTCGTATCCCGTGACTCCCTGCGGTATGGATGCCGCCAGACTTCCGAGGTAGGACGAACCGTTCTGGACACCTGATCCGGAGCTGCGGAATGCGAAGTTGTTGGTCTGGTTAGCGGTAACAGCCAGATTGATATTGAGGAGTCCTCTGGTTCTTCCGGTATCGAAGCTGCCTGTCCAGCCCACGTTGGAGAGGGCGAAGCGGGTGCGGCTGTCCTTGAAGGAACTTCCCAGAAAACTGGTGGAGGTGATGCCGGAGTAGAGGGATGGAGTCAGGGTGAATTCGGAGTAGCGGTACACTCCGGATGCCGCAGGATTATAGGAGAGTGCTCCCATGTCCCCGCCCAGGGCCGTCATGGCATTGCCCATGGCCAGGCTCCTGGCCGTACCGTCGTAGTACTGGCTGGAGAACTGGAGGGCATTGAAGGTGTACTGAGGAGTCAACTGGGCATGAGCCTGCAGGGCTCCTATTATCAGTGCCGTGATCAGAAGTGATATTTTTCTGCGCATGTCTTGTCTGTCTGATTGAGGATTATACATTACCTGCGTCCGCCACCGCCACCGCTGCGGCCTCCGCCGCCTCCGTAGCTTCTGCCGCCGCCCATGGATGAGCGGGAGTAACTGCCGGTGCTGAAGGATGAGCGGGTGGTTGTATTGCCGTAACTGCTGCGGCTGATGGACGAGCGGGAGTTATAGGTGGTGCCGCGGCTGAATCCGGTATTGTCCCTGCCGGTGCTGACGTTGAATGAGGTGCGGTTTTCAAACGGGCTGCGGAAACTTTCTGACCTGGATGTCGCGGGCCTCCTGTATGTTGAGGCGCTACCGGTCGAGGGCCTGCGGAAGGCGCTGCCGCTGTTATAGGCGGTCCTGCCGTCTGCCGCGGTGGTTCTGTAGGATGTGGCGTTGGCCCTGAGGCTGCCCCGGCTGACATAGCGCTCTCCCATATTGACACTGCTGCCGGCTCCTGTGGGTCTGGCCTGGAATGTCCTGCCCGAAGCGGTGTTCCTGCCGGAGGAGGCCGAGCCTCTGACTACCGACATGGAAGGTGTGGATGTCCTGCCGCCGGAGCGCAGGGAGGATCCGCCGGCCGAAGCCAGTGTCCTGCCGCCTGTTACTCCGCTGCCTGTGCGCAGTCCTGTATTTCTCTTTCCGTAGTAGGCGTAAGTGGGGTAGAATGAGGCAACAGGGTAGCCCCAGTACCATGGATCATACCATCCCCAGTATCCCGGACCGTACCATCCTGCATACCATCCTCCCCAGGGACCGTACCAGGGATCCCATGCGAAACCGAAGCCGAAGCCCCAGCCGCAGTACCAGGGATCATACCATCCCCAGCCGTACCAGGGACTGTACATGCCCCATCTGTACCATGAAGGACCGAACACGTCCCAGTATCTCCAGTCCCAGTAGGAATAGTAGTCGCGGTAACCGTATCCCGGATACCAGTCGTAGAAATCGAAATCGAAGTTGAGGTTGACCTGACCCAGGGAGTCCAGCTGGTTGTCGAACATCAGGGTGTACTGTGTGTCGGGAACGTATGGCACGTCCACGGTGCTGTTGGCACTGGCAATGACTATGGTGTCCGAGAAGCGGGCTGCCTCCTGACGGGTGCGGCTTATGAGTTCCTGAACTTCCCTGCTGTCTGCCCTGGCTTCTTCGCGGGCATTGCCGGAAGGTCTGTAATATATGCCGTCTTCAAATGCGGAAGATGCATAGTAAGAGGATGTTCCGCAGGAGGTCAACAGGACCGCGGAACAGATCGAAAGCAAAATCAAACTTTTTTTCATACCTAACCTCCTTTTTTGTCAATAATTACTACTTTTGCAACACAAATTAACAAAAATCATTCCATATAAACAAGACATAATGGCAAAAGAGGTTACTAGCAAAGAAGAGAATTATTCCCAGTGGTACAATAATCTGGTAGTCAAGGCGGATCTCGCCGAGAATTCAGCCGTCCGCGGCTGCATGGTCATCAAGCCCTACGGCTATGCCATCTGGGAGAAGATGCAGGGACAGCTTGACAGGATGTTCAAGGCCACAGGTCATCAGAACGCATATTTTCCCCTTTTCATACCGAAATCTTTCCTCAGCCGCGAGGCCGAGCATGTGGAAGGATTTGCCAAGGAGTGCGCGGTGGTCACGCATCACCGTCTCATGGCCAATCCTGACGGTCCCGGCGTAGTGGTCGATCCCAGTGCCAGGCTCGAGGAAGAGCTGATCGTGAGACCCACATCGGAGACTATAATCTGGAACAGCTATAAGAACTGGGTCAAGTCCTACAGGGATCTGCCCATACTGATCAACCAGTGGGCCAACGTCGTGCGCTGGGAGATGCGTACCCGCCTGTTTCTCCGCACCGCCGAATTCCTGTGGCAGGAGGGACATACCGCACATGCTACGGCACAGGAGGCCATAGAGGAGGCGGAGAGGATGGTTCACGTGTACGCGGATTTTGCCCGTAACCATATGGCTCTGCCTGTGATTGTGGGACACAAGTCCGAGCACGAGCGTTTCGCAGGAGCACTGGACACATTTACGATAGAGGCCATGATGCAGGACGGCAAGGCCCTGCAGGCCGGCACATCCCACTTCCTGGGACAGAATTTCGCCAAGGCCTTCGATGTCAAGTTCGCCGACAAGGACGGCAAGCTCGATTACGTATGGGCTACTTCATGGGGTGTGTCCACCCGTCTGATGGGCGCCCTCATCATGGCTCACGGAGACAACAACGGGCTTGTCCTGCCTCCCGCCATCGCCCCGATACAGGTGGTGTTCGTACCTATATATAAAGGTCAGGAGGAACTCGACCGCATGGTGGCGTACATGAAGGAGATCGCAGCGGAGCTTGAGAAAGCCGGCATATCCACGAAGATCGACGACCGCGACAATGTCCGCTCCGGCTTCAAGTTTGCCGAGTGGGAGCTCAAGGGAGTGCCTGTAAGGATAGTAATTGGCCCCCGTGACCTTGAGAGAGGTGAGGTGGAGATCTGCCGCAGGGACACTCTGGAGAAATCCGCGGCTTCCCGCGAGGGACTTGCAGAGCATATCAAGGGACTTCTCGATGATATTCAGGCCAATATCTACAATAAGGCCCTTGCCTTCCGTGAGTCCAGGCTCGTCAAGGTGGATACCTGGGATGAGTTCAAGGAGCGTATCGAGGACGGCGGTTTCCTGCTCTGTCACTGGGACGGTACTCCCGAGACCGAAATGAGGATTCAGGAGGAGACCAAGGCCACCATTAGGTGCATCCCCATTGACACCTGCGTGTGTGAGGAACCGGGCAAATGTGTGTACTCCGGACGTCCTTCGCAGCGCAGGGTGGTATTTGCAAGATCATACTAACACTATACAGCAATGAACAGCGATGATGCCAGCCCCCGGGAGAGAATAATCAGTCTTCTTAATGTCAAGTCTGTACTCAAGTCGCAGATATTCGACCAGTGCCTGGAGGTGTTCAACGTGCTCAAGGATGTGCTGAGCGAGATGAGCAATGACTTGAACGAGATGCTCGAGAACAACGGCTCGCGCCGTGTCCGTCTGGAGTACAGGGACAGGGGAAAGTTCGAGGCCGAGTTGAAGTTCGCCGATGACGTGCTGATATTCAGTCTGCATACCGATATATTCCAGTTCGACAGGGACCATCCTGTGTGGAAGAACCCCTATGTGAAGAACAGTCCGTACAACGGCTATTGCGGAGTGATAAGTGTCTATAACTTTCTGTACGACTCCATGAAGTACAACCGCAACGATGACCTCGGCTACCTGGTGGCCCGTATGTTCATCAACAAGGACAAGGCTTTTTTCGTAGAGGGCAAGCGCCAGAAGAGGCAGATAACCGATCTGTTCGGCAAGAGTACGCTTACCCGCGACGATCTGGTGGCCTTCGTCGAGTCCGCAATCAACTATTCCCTTTCCTTCGACCTTCTGGTTCCTCCATACGATATGGTGAAGGAGGCGACGGTGGGAGAGATGAACACCAAGATAGAATCGTCCCGTATGAGGACAGGCAAGCGTCTGGGATTCAAGTATAATTCTGATGATGTGCTTAATACGGGAGAACATGTATAGATGGATCGTAGCTGCGGCCGTAATCCTCGCCGCAGCGGGGGTGGCTTCCGCAGAAACCGGAGCCTCCGGCAGAAAAAAGAACAATCCTGACATAAATTACAAGGAGATAAAGAAAGTGGAGGCGGATACGTCAGCCTTGGCACCGGCTCAGAAAGTATGTTTCGACATAGTCTCGTCGATTGACGAGGCTGCGGTCGATACCGCCAGCAAGGAGGAACCCAAGTACTGGACCAATGGGGTGCTGACACAGGTAGGCTTCTCACAGGTCTCCCTTACGAACTGGGCAGAGGGAGGTTCCGCCAATATTTCCCTGAACGGCCTGATCGACGCCAACGCCAACTATGCAAAGGACAAAATGATATTTGAGAACCGTCTGAAGATATCCTATGGCTTCGTACAGTCCTTTGACAAGTCGACACCGCTCAACCAGCAGTTCAGCAAGAGCGATGACCGTATCCAGCTGGACAGCAAGTGGGGATGGATGCTGCTGGACAAGCTGTATTTCTCTGCTCTTCTCAATTTCAGGACCCAGATTTCTCCGACGTATGAGTATGTTACCGATGATGTCGGAATGGTCACCCGCAACACCCAGTCCAATTTCATGGCCCCGGGTTACCTGTCCCTCGGTATCGGTGTCAATTACCGGCCTTTCAACTTCCTGTCTTTAAATATCTCGCCGGCGACGGGCAATCTGGTTGTCGTTACCGACGAGCTCCTTCGGGAGACTTATGGCAACGATCCCGACCAGGCGGTGAGAGCTGAGTTCGGTGCTCAGATAAAGATGGATATCAACTATACCTACAAGATATTCAAGATCAGTTCGGCGCTTACGCTCTTCTCCAACTATCTTTACCGGCCTGACAATATCCAGGTCACTTGGGACGTGGATGCCTCGCTGGCCCTGACGAAGGTGCTTACGCTCACCGCCCGCACCAACCTCATCTACGACAAGAACATATTGATTGAGGATGATCTGGGAGTGGCCGCTCCTAGGGTTCAGTTCAAGGAGATTGTCAGCCTGGGTCTGACTTGGACATTCGGACAATATATCAAACCGGAATGACGACAGAACAGCTATTTGACAGGGACCTGCTTTCCCTTTCCGACGGGAAGGTGGAGGGCCGCCGCTACCTGCTGGGGGTAAGCGGGGGCATTGACTCGATGTGCATGGCCACCCTTTTTCTGCATTCGGAGCTGCATCCTGATTTTGCCATAGCACATGTCAATTTCTCGCTCCGGGGAGAGGAGAGTGACGGAGACATGGACTCGGTCGTGGAGTGGGGGAATGCCAATGGGATACAGGTCTTCACCCGTACCTTTGACACCCATGCCTATTCCGCCGAAAACTCCATTTCCACCCAGATGGCCGCCAGGGAGCTGCGCTACGGTTTCTTCAAGGAACTTATGGATTCAGAGGGTTTTGATTTTCTTGCAATAGCCCATAACCTGGACGACAGCATTGAGACGATATTCCTCAATATTGCCCGTGGAACCGGACTCAAGGGACTGTCCGGAATTCCGGTGCGCAACGGACGTATCATCCGCCCCCTGATGGGAGTTTCCAGGGCGCAGATCCGGGAGTATGTGGAGGCGAACGGAGTGTCCTACCGGGACGACAGGACCAACTTCGAGTCCCATTATGCCCGTAACAGGGTGAGGAACATCATTTTCCCGGAATTCCGCAAGATCAATCCATCCTTCCTCAATACCGTCCGCCGGGATGCGGAGTATTTCCGGGAGGCATCCGATATTATCGACGGGGTCTACGCCGGGGTCTGCTCCAGGGTGTGCAGTACCTCCAAGGATGGGATGCTGAATATAGGCATTCAGGCTCTGCTGCAGGAGGGACACTGCGGGTATTGGCTGAATATGATGCTCCGGGAATACGGCTTCAACAGCGGTCAGGTTGCCGACATAGAGAGGTGCATGATCTCGGGACAGAGCGGCAGGGTCTTCCGTTCCGGAAGCCATGAGCTGGTCTTCGGTGCGGACAGGATGAGGGTGTATCCGCTGAACTGTGAGGAGGATGCGGAGCTGTGCATGGACCGTCCCGGTGTATACGACTTCAAGGGGACCCGTTTGCGGCTCGACTTTTTTCCCCGTCCGGCCGCCTTCAATCCCAGATCGGACGGCTCTGTACTCTACCTGGCAGCCGACAATCTCCTTATGCCGCTGACTTGCAGGGGATGGCGGCCGGCTGACCGCTTCCGTCCCTTCGGCATGAAGAGAGGATCCAAGAAGCTGAGTGATTTCTATACAGACCTCAAGCTGGACCGTATCCAGAAGCTGGCCCAGCCGGTCATAACGGATGCTTCAGGACAGATAGTCTGTCTGCCCGGACTCCGTATCGATGACCGTTTCAGAATAAAAACCCCGACAACCGTAGTCGCCGGGGTCTCGATTCTTCCCTGATAGATTGCTATTCGAAATAGTAGATGTAGGGAACTCTGGCGTAAATTCCTTTTTCGGCCTTGACTGACTGGAAGAGACTCTCCATGAGCTGCTCGGGGTCGGAGAATGTCTCTACTGCCGCGCCGGCGGTGTTCAGCCCTTCCATCAGTTTGTCCAGGCTGTTCTTGGCCTTGGGCCATGCTTCTATACGGTAGTCTTCCAGGCCGGCGGATACGGCAGCATAGTCTACGGCGTCCTTCAGGCCTCCGATCTCGTTGACAAGGTCGATTCCGAGGGCCTCGCTTCCGCACCATACACGTCCCTGAGCTATCTCGTCCACTCTTTCAGGAGTCAGTCCACGGCCCTCGGCCACTATGTTGATGAAGTGGTCATATATCATTTCCACCTGCTCCTGGAATGCGGCAACTTCCTGACGGTCCAGTTTTCTGGTCATTGAGCCCATATCGGCGTGGCGGTGGGAGCGGACAGTCACGGGGTTGACATGAGCTATGTCCTTGAAAGTCTTTTCCAGGGAAGGCAGCATGCTGAACACTCCGATGCTGCCGGTGAGTGTGGTGCTGTTGGAGTATATCTTGTCGGCTCCGGCCGATATCCAGTAACCTCCGGAGGCTGCCATTGTGCCATAGGAGACTATCAGGGGCTTCTCCTGCTGCAGCAGCTCCAGTTCGGTGCGGATAATCTCAGCCGGCTGTACCGAGCCGCCGGGGGAATTGACCCTGAGGACAACAGCCTTCACCGTGCTGTCTGCGCGGAGGTCGCGGATGATGGGCTGGAATACTTCCTCGGTGATGCCGTCGCTGCCGTTAGGGTTGATCTGTCCGTCAGCGTAGATTATCGCGATTTTGTCCTTGGCCTTGAAATTGGTCCTGATGCGGGCCTTGATATATTTGTCCAGGGTGATCATCTTCACGTCCTTGAGGTTTTTTGCCCCGGAGAGTGTAACCAGCTCCTGCTCTATGCCGTTGACAGTTAGAAGTCCGTCCACCAGTCCGGCGTCAACCATGTCCTGTGCCGTGTTGAGCTCCAGATTGTTGACCATCCTGTCCAGATCTTCGGGGGATATCTCGCGGGATTTGCAGATGCTGACGGCTGCCGCATCCCAGAGGGCATCGACCATGGCCTGGTTCTGCTCCCTGTTGGCATCGCTGATATCGCTGGCGATGAACTGCTCGCCGGCTGATTTGTACTTGCCGTGGCGGATGAGCTGCATCTCGACACCGAAACGGTCCAGGATGTCCTTCAGGAAGATGATGGTGGTGGATACGCCGAGGATGTTGTTCATGGCGAACTCATCGGCGTATATCTTGTCGGCGACGGATGCCAGGTAATAGCTTCCGAATGAGAAATTGTCCCCGTATGCTATGACCGGCTTGCCCGATGTGCGGAATCTTTCCAGGGCGCTCCGGAGCTCTTCCCGGTAGGCTATGCTGTTGGAGGCTCCGCAGTTGGTCAGGTATATGAATTTGATGGCGGGGTCGGTGGCTGCGTAGTCTATGGCCTTGACCGCATCCAGGATGCCTATGCTGGATGTGCTTCCGGCATATGGCACGAAGGAACTGAAGTCAAGAGGGTCGGAGACAGTCTGCTCGCCGATGGATGCGCCGAGGTCTATCTTCAGTATGGATGAAGGGGCAACCGTGACTGTCTCTTCAGCGGGCATCAGCGCCCCTATCATGCCGATGGTCAGAAGGAACAGTAGCCCGAGTGCGATAAACGAGCCAAGAATGGCCGCAAGAAGGCTTTTCAGAAATTTCATTGTAGTCAGAATTAAAGTTTATTCTACAAATATAATACGAAACGGACAGCAATGCAAATTCTGACCTCTCATTTACATTGCGGGTTGTCTGAAAACCTGTATTTTTGTTCCGGTTTACAGGACACAATATTCACGTCATGCGGCTCAAGGACATTCGACTTCACAGCCCAGCTCAACGGGCCTTCGCGTCTTCCGGATTTTGCCGTAGCTCCGGGGGAGAGCGGCTTCAGTCCGGTGTATCCGGTGCTCTTTGCCCAGATTACCCGCAAGTTCAAGGGGGTGGACGTCTACATCGGAGCCGAGAACCTGACCAACTACAGACAGAAGCATCCTATTCTGGAGGCTGGGGACCCATGGTCTTCCGACTTCAACGCTTCGGTTGTCTGGGGTCCCATAACCGGTATAACTGTTTATGCCGGAGTAAGATTCACTTTATGGAAATGATTTTATAAACTTTTAAAAATTTAAAAAAGATGAAAACATCGGGATTTTTTCTAAAAACCATTATCGCCGTACTGGCTGTGTCACTTATTGCGGTAACCTCATACGCCCAGAAAAAGAAGGCTCCGCTGCAGGAAGTCGTATTTTCTGTCAATCTTCACTGTGAGAACTGTGTGAAGAAAGTTCAGGAGAATATCCCTTTTGAGAAGGGAGTCAAGGACTTGAAGGTGTCTCTGGACGAGAAGACGGTGTGGGTGAAGTACGACTCCGGCAAAACGACGAAGGAGAAGCTGGCGGCCGCTATCGAGAAGCTCGGTTACGAGGTGCTGGGCGAGGTGAAGGAATAGGACCGGGCTACAGCCTGCTGAGCCTTTTTCTGCCTATTAGATAGACGGCAATTCCAAGTACTGCGGTAATCATGAGCCACGGGTAGAAATACTGTACCTGGGCATGGCTGTACAGCAGCCCTCCTGTCATGGGGCCGAGTGCCATACCGCAGTCCAGGCCGATAAGGTAGGTGTTGTTGGCCAGTCCCCTTTTGGAGTTGTCCACCATGGTCATGGCTGTAGCCTGGGACTCCGAGCACATGATGCCGAAACCTCCGGCCATGCACACGGCTGCCGCTATCAGGCTCAGGTTGTTGCCGCCGGTGCCGAGCAGCAGCATGGACACTGTCGCGCTTATGGTGCATAGGGTCAGAAAGCGCCGGTAGGGTACGCGGTCGAAATAGTTGCGGAATCCTACCCGCATACATACCAGCGCGATGGCATAGGCTGCGAAGAACAGTTCCGGATGCATGGCCGCTCCAGTCAGTCTTACTATCTGCACGAGGAAGGACTGGGTGGCTGTGTACGGAATGGTAAAAAGAGTTACTATCAGTGCGATAGGTATGACACTTGTCTCCAAAAGCCTGAACCGGCCCCGTTGTCCGGCCGTGCGTGCGGCATCTGTCCGTTCTCCTTTGTGCCCTACGCCCATAGTCAGGACAATAATCAGGGCCGCGGATATGACTGCGCCCCAGAATACCGGGCGGAAGCCCATGACCCTTTCCAGGTTGATGCCCAGAGAAGGGGCCACGGCCAGCAGCAGCCATGTGTTAAGGGTCAGTGCGCATCCGAGGCAGCCGGCCAGCATAAGCGCGGCGCCCCATTGCGAGAGCTGTCTCTTGGTCACTCTGTCCACCATCGGTCCTGAGACTATCCTGAATCCGATGGATACGAGGTTGGTAATGCCCACCACGGTGCCCATAAGAAGGCCGCTCCCGCCAAGGCTGCCCGTAAATCCTGCCAGTATGGGAATTATCATCGTATGGCAGGACATGAAGCAGAAACAGGCGGCCAGTATCAGCACCGCTTCTTTTGAGAATATATTTTTTCCCATGGTTCCCTTTCCGATTAAACGGGAGCGAAAATAATGATAAAAACTTCCGGTTGTCCGGTAAATTGTTAACTTTGTTGCCGCTATTGGAAGAGTAAAACACAATAAATCAAAACCATGTATAAAATATTAAGGAAGAAGTTTCTGACGCCGGCCATCTGTATGATGGACGTGCTTGCACCCCGGGTGGCGCAGTCTGCGCAGCCGGGTCAGTTCCTGATAGTGAGGGCAGGGGAGAAGAATGAGAGAATCCCCCTGACTATCTGTGACTATAACCGTGAGGAGGGTAGTGTGACTATTGTCACCCAGCTCGTAGGAGCCTCCACCCGTGTGATATGCAGTTATGAGGCCGGGCAGTCATTCGCCGATGTGGTCGGGCCGCTCGGTCAGCCTTCCGAGTTCATACACAAGAGTCCGGAGGAGCTGTCCCGCAGCCGGTATCTTTTCATCGCAGGCGGTCTCGGTACGGCTCCGGTGTATCCGCAGGTGAAGTATCTTCACAAGGCCGGAGCCAAGGTGGATGTGATAATCGGCGCCCGCAACAGGGACCTGGTGATAATGGAGGAGGAGATGCGTGCTGTCTGCGACCACCTTTATATATGTACTGACGACGGCTCGTACGGAGAGAAGGGGCTGGTGACGGACATCATGGGCCGTCTGCTGGACTCCGGTGAGAAGTATGACCAGGCTGTGGCCATAGGCCCCATGGTCATGATGAAATTCGTCACACTCAAGGGACGTCAGTATGGTATTCCTTTGGTTGTCAGCCTCAATACACTCATGGTGGACGGTACGGGAATGTGCGGGGCCTGCCGTGTGACCATCGCCGGCAAGACCCGTTTCGCCTGTGTGGACGGCCCGGAGTTCAACGCCTACGACGTGGATTTCGAGGAGGCAATGCGCCGTCAGGGCATGTACCGCGATATAGAGAAGGAAAAGGACCATCAGTGTCATATAGGTCTGCATCAATAAACACATCAGGAGGATATAACAATGGCAAACAAGATACCAAGAGTCCCTGTACGCGAGCAGGATCCCCATGTCAGGGCACACAATTTCGAGGAAGTATGCTACGGATACAATGAGCAGGAGGCCGCCCTCGAGGCTTCCCGCTGCCTCAACTGTAAGAAACCCCGCTGCGTGGAGGCATGCCCCGTATCCATTCAGATTCCCGCATTTATATCAAAGGTTGCAGCCGGAGATTTCAAGGAGGCTGCCCGCATTATTTCGCAGGATAGTTCCCTGCCCGCAGTCTGCGGCCGTGTCTGCCCCCAGGAGACCCAGTGCGAGGGGTCCTGTATTCTCGGCGTAAAGGGCGAGCCGGTAGCCATCGGCAAGCTCGAGCGTTTTGTGGCTGACTGGAGCCGTCAGAATGGAGTCCGTTTCGCGGACAAGGCTCCTGCCAACGGCATCAGGGTAGCTGTGGTAGGCAGCGGTCCTGCCGGTCTGGCCTGTGCCTCGGACCTGGCCCGCTGGGGTTACGACGTCACGATCTTCGAGGTGCTGCACAAGGCCGGAGGCGTGCTGCAGTACGGTATTCCGGAGTTCCGTCTGCCCAAGGAGGAGGTCGTGGAGTACGAGGTGGAGAATGTCCGTCGTCTCGGAGTGAAGATAGAGACGGACGTGGTGGTGGGAAGGACCGTGACTGTGGATGACCTCTTCGATAAAGAGGGCTTCAAGGCCGTGTTTATCGGCTCGGGAGCCGGTCTGCCCAAGTTCATGGGCATCCCCGGGGAGAACCTCAACGGAGTATTCTCGGCCAACGAGTTCCTCACCCGCAACAATCTGATGCACGGATACGATCCTACGTACGATACGCCTGTCTTCTCCGGCCGCCGTGCGGTGGTGGTCGGCGGCGGCAATGTGGCTATGGATGCTGCCCGGACCGCCCTGCGTCTCGGCTCTCAGGTGACAGTGGTCTACCGCCGTACCGAGAAGGAGCTGCCCGCCAGGGTGGAGGAGGTCCACCATGCCAAGGAGGAGGGAATAGAGTTCCGTCTCCTGACCAATCCTGTGGAGATTCTCGGCGATGAGAAAGGCTGGGTGCGCGGCATCCGCTGTATCCGCATGGAGCTGGGTGAGCCTGACGAGTCGGGACGCCGCTCCCCCGTGCCGGTACCGGGATCCGAGTTTGAAATTGAGACCGACACCGTCATCATGTCCCTCGGAACTTCTCCGAATCCTATGATAGCCCGCTCAACCCCGGGACTGGAGACCAACCGCCGGGGCTGCCTCGTCGCCGACGAGGACGGGGCCACTACCCGTCCGATGGTATTTGCCGGAGGCGATGCCGTGACGGGTGCCGCGACTGTGATTCTGGCCATGGGTGCCGGCCGCCGGGCGGCCGCCGCG